>DWZH01000012.1 GCA_019118275.1 Candidatus Brachybacterium merdavium
GCCCATCCCGAAGTCCTGGGCAGAGCCGAGACGCAGCTCCTCATCGAATGGCTCGGCAGGCTGAACAAGGACGCACTGTGACGACCTCACCGACAGCGGGCGGGGTCTGTGGGCAGGTGCTGATCCGCGCCATGTCACCGTGAGCAGAGCCAGGACACCGAGCGGCCCAGGGCGCAGGCGGTGGCGTGCCCGGGAGGGGCCGCGAGGGAGACAGGTGCGGTTCACTGGATGCAGCGGCAGGAAGCGCGCTCGGACGAAGCGCGTCTCGATCTCATTTCGCCGCCGCCCGCCCACCGCAAGGGGGCGAGCGATCATGGCTGAGGGCACCTGCGATGTCGTTGGCACGGTCGCATCCGTGGCGCTTGAGGCTGTCGGGCACATCGATCGGACACGTCGAACAATTCTGATCAGAATTACCGGCGACGCCTTATGGTGGCGCCCTCTTGGAGAGTGCGAACGGCCCGGAAATCTGAATGCGTCGGGATCATCGTGCGTCCTCCCGCCACCTGGTGCCCTGCCGGAGGGCATATCTTTCCTCTGAGCCGCCAGCATGGTGACGTAGAATGCCGGCCGGCCCCGTCCGGTCGTCATGAAGGAGCATTCAGCGATGAGTTTTTCTGTGTATCTGTCCGGCGAGATCCACACCGACTGGCGTGATGAGATTCAACGTGGTGCGGAGGCGGCTGGGCTCGACGTGGAATTCACCTCGCCGGTGACCGACCATCCTGCGAGCGACGCCGCCGGGGACCATCTGGGCTCGAACACCAGCCAGTTCTGGCGTGATCACCAGTCCGCCAAGGTCAATGCCATCCGAACGCGCACCCTGATCGAGCAGAGCGATCTGGTGGTGGTGCGCTTCGGGGACAAGTACAAACAGTGGAACGCAGCCTTCGACGCCGGCTACTGCGCCGCGCTGGGTAAGCCCTACATGACCCTGCACGACGCAGATATCGTCCATCCGCTCAAGGAGGTGGACGCCGAAGCTCAGGCCTGGTGCACGACCACCGAGCAGGTAGTCGAGACACTGCGTTACGTGCTCGAGGCGTAAGCCACCGGTCCCGATCATCGTCGCCGCACCTGCTCGCCGGTGACAGCCCTCCGGGCCTGAGGCTCGCCCCGGGAGCAGACCTCATCCCGGCCCGGGTCGGTCTGTGCCGCGGTGAGAGAACATGGTCTACCGTGCCATCGGAGACGTTGATGCCGCGGCCCCACCATCGGGCGCGGCCACGAGGCGGAGTGAATGGTGTCTGAGGCAGACTCTCGTCCCGACAGGGGCAGACAGGGCAGGTCGGAGAAACGGACCTCTTCTCAGACAGGCACCACCCGCAGGGAGCCGGCCCGCACGATCACCATCGACAGCGAGCACGCCGGCCGACGGCTGGACAAGTTCCTGCGCTCCCGCCTCAAAGGAGTGCCGGCAGGGTTGATCTTCCGCCTCCTGCGCCAGGGCCGACTGCGCGTCAACGGACGCAAGGCGCCGCAGGATCACCGTCTGCGAGCCGGTGATGTCATCGACATCCCGGAACTGCGGATCGACTCCACCGCAGCGCCGCAATGCGGAGTCCCGCCGACCCTGCTCGAGCAGATGCGCAATGCCGTTCTCCACGAGGACCAGGACCTGCTGATCGTGGACAAGCCAGCCGGGGTGGCGGTCCACAAGGGCACCGACGTCCCCGCCGGTGTGATCGAAGCGCTCCGCGAACTCCGGCCCGAACTGCCCGAGCTGGAGCTCTGCCATCGTCTCGACCGCGACACCTCAGGTGTGCTCGCCGTGGCGAAGAGGCCCTCGATGCTGCGATATCTCCACGGGCTGCTTCGCGACGGGGAGGAGGAGATCGAGCGCCACTACGTGGCCCTGGTCGCCGGATCCTGGCCGTCGGAGCGGGAGGTCCTGGACGCGCCGCTGCGGCGCGAAGCCGCCCGGGTCGTCGTTGACCCGGCCGGCCAGCGCGCCGAGACCCACGTCCGCGTCAAGCGGCGCATCGGGAGCCGGGCCACCCTTCTGGAGGCGCGACTGCTGACCGGGAGGAAGCATCAGATCCGTGTCCATCTGCAGCATGCGGGGCACCCCATCGCCGGTGACGACCGCTATGGGGACGAGGGCTTCAACCGTCGGGTCGCAAGTCGTGGCGGTGCCGGGCTCTACCTGCATGCCGCCAAGCTGGTCATACCCAAACCCGACGGCACCGATCTCGTGGTCAGGGCGCCGATTCCGCGGCGGTGGGAGCAACTGCTGAAAGCCGGTCTGTGACCGGCCGCTTCGCCCGGTACGTCTCAGGCGCTTCGCCCCGTACGTCTCAGGAGAGGACCGATTGATGGGAGTGGTACTGCGTGCCATGCTCGCAAGCGACGCGGACGTGTTCGCATCCTGGGCGGCTGACTCGCGGTTCTGCGCTCACGCCGGCTGGACAACCCGATCGGACATCGACGAACTCGTGCCTTGGTGGCGCGCTCTGATCGAGAACCCCGACCCGACGCTGCTTCGCATGACGGCGGTCTGCGATGGAGATGTCGTGGGCTATGTGGATCTCCACGGTGACTCGGACGACGAATCCGAGCTCGGGTTCGCCATCGGTGATTCGAAACGCTGGGGCAAAGGGCTCGGAATGGCAGCTGCGGCCGCGGGGCTCGCGTATGGATTCGAAGAGCTCGGGCTCTCATCCATCTGGGCAGAGGCGCTCGAGGCGAACGTTGCGTCCGTACGAATACTTCAACGGCTCGGAATGGTGGATATCGGCAGGGGCGCGGAGGAACCGTTCGCGGGCGTGCCATCCGTCTACCACCAGTACCGGGTGACGCACAGCGAGTGGAAGCGAAGAGGAACCGAGGGCAACCGCACCACGCTGTAGCCCAGTGCCACGGCCGGGGACGGGCGCTATCTCGATCGACCGCAACAGAGCCGGTTCCCTGAGCGTGGCCAGGGCCGAGGTCGCTGACTACCTTCTGGCAATACTGGGATCGCTCCAGGATGCCAGCGAGAGCAGCGCCTTGCGTGTAGGGCTGTCCTCAGCCGCGGTCCACACCACCAGCTGCTGCTCGGCGTCGCTTGTCTCGGCGAGGGTGTCCCAGTCCAGGACGAGCTTTCCAGCGATCGGGTGGACGAGGGTCTTGGTGCCGGTCGAGAGGCTGGCGACGTTGCGGGCGGCCCACCATCGGGCGAACTGACCATCCTGCACGGACAGCTCGCCGACCAATGCCATGAGCCGCGGGTCATCGGGGTATTTCGCGGCCTCCATCCGCAGCTGGGCCACAGCAGTCCTGGCGACAGATTCCCAGTCCTGGTAGAGCGTGCGCATCGCAGGGTCCGTGAACAAGATGCGCAGGTAGTTGCGATGCTTGGCCGGAACCCGGCCGAAATCGGTGATCATCGCTGCAGCAAGCTGATTCCAGGCCAGCACGTCCATCCGTCGGCCCATCACGATGGCGGGAGTCGCGGCCAGGTCGTCGAGGAGGCGCTGCAGTGGTGGCTTGACTTTCTGCACGGTGCGTCGCGGCGCCCTGGTCGAGGTCTTCTCCGCGAGGCTGAACAGATAGCGGCGCTGGTCGTCGTCGAGCTTCAGCACCTCCGCGAGGCTGCTGAGCACGGGGGCCGAGGCGCGGATGCGGCCCTGCTCGATCCGGGTGTAGTAGTCGGTGCTGATCGACGCCAGCTGTGCCACCTCCTCTCTGCGGAGCCCGGCTACCCGGCGAGGTCCACCGCCCTCGGGGAGATCGGCATCGCGCGGGGTCAGCTCGGCGCGGCGGGCCTTGAGGAAGGTGCCGAGCTCGTTCTGTTTGGCGTCGCGGGTCATGTCCCCATTGTCCTCGCATCGGTCCCGGCAACCCCCACATCACTCGATCACTCCATCGCGTGAGGGGGAGGGTTCCCTCCCAGGATGATTCCTTCCCCTGCCCGGATGCCTTTGTACGAGCAACCATGAAGGGGTGGGCGACGCACGGAGGAAGCACAACCACCCGGGAGTGACGGAGGGGCGGACGTGACCACAGCCCGGGTCCGGGCTCCCAGGCCACCACCGTTCACGTGCTCGACCGCGAGATTCGAGCGACCACAACACCAACGACCACCCCGACAACGACATCGACATCGATGCCTGAGGAGAGAAGCATGCCGCAGAACGAGTTCGAGCAGCCCTTCCCGCTCGGCGATCCCAACGAGGCCTTCGCGCAGTACTTCGTCGGACGGAGTTATCTGGCCCCGCTCGTCGCAGGGAGCGTCCCGGTCAGCAACGTGAGCTTCGAACCGGGATGTCGCAACAACTGGCACATCCACCACGGCACAGCTGGCGGTGGCGATCAGATCCTCATGTGCACGGCCGGCTCCGGCTGGTACCAGGCCGAGGGCGAGGAACCGGTGAGCATGGTCCCCGGCACGGTGATCCGCGTACCCGCGGGCACGAAGCATTGGCACGGGGCGAAGGGCGATGCGTGGTTCTCCCACCTCGCCTTCATCACCCCGGGCGAGGACATCGACAACGAATGGCTGGAGCCGGTCTCCGACGAGGAATACGACCGGCTGCCCCAGAACGGAGAGGGCGCATGACCATATTGAACGAGACCCACACGCTGGCAGGCGGCGTCGAGATCCCCAAGCTGGGGCTCGGCACCTGGTTCATCGACGACGACACGGTCGCCCAGGCTGTGCGTGACGCCGTGGAGATCGGCTACCGCAACATCGACACCGCCCAGGCCTACGGCAACGAGCGTGGCGTGGGCGAGGGCGTGCGCACCGCTGGTGCTCCGCGCCAGGACCTCTTCGTCTCGACCAAGCTGGCCGCTGAGATCAAGGACTACGACGGTGCGGTCGCCGCGATCGACGAGTCCCTTGCGCGGATGAGCCTGGATCACATCGACCTCATGCTCATCCATAGTCCGCAGCCGTGGGACGACTTCCGCGGCGGCGACTATGCCGAGGGGAACCGCCAAGCCTGGCGGGCGCTCGAAGAGGCCCACCGCGCCGGCACGCTGCGCTCGATCGGCGTCTCCAACTTCCAGCAGAAGGATCTGGAGAACCTCCTCGCGACCGCCACGGTCGCGCCCCAGGTGAACCAGCTGCTCGTGCACGCGGGAAACACCCCGGGCGAGCTGCTGGCCTACTGCGAGTCCCGCGGCATCCTCGTAGAGGCCTACTCGCCGATCGCGCACGGCGCGATCCTGACGAACGATGACGTGCGGGCGATGGCGAAGAAGTACGGCGTCACGGTCCCGCAGCTGTGCATCCGCTACACACTGCAGCTGGGCACCGTGTCGCTGCCCAAGACTGCAAATCCGGAACACATGCGCTCCAACGCGCAGGTCGACTTCGAGATCGCCGACGAGGACATGGCTGCGCTGCGGAGCCTGAGGGCTCGCGACTACGGCGAGCACGCAGCGTTCCCCGTCTACAGCGGGAACTGAGAGGAGAGACCATGGCAGAGACAGTGACTGCAGGCCGGGACATGCTGGGCGACTTCGCCCCGACGTTCGCCGCGCTCAACGACGACGTCCTGTTCGGGCAGGTCTGGTCCCGGGAGGCGCAGCTCTCCCAGCGTGATCGCAGCGTGGTGACGGTGACCGCGGTGATGGCCAGCGGCGTGCTCGACAGCGCGCTGCAGGTCCACATCCAGCGCGCCAAGGACAACGGTGTCACCGCCGAGGAGATGGCCGAGCTCCTGACCCATGCAGCGTTCTACGCCGGCTGGCCCAAGGCCTGGGCGGCATTTCGCATGGCGAAGGATGTCTATGCCGAGTGAGGGAGTGGGAGCCCGACGACCGTGACGAGGCACGCTGCTGACCGAGCTCGGAGCACTCACCGCCTCGCGTCAGGTCCGCGCGTTCCCCGGGCAGGCGGGCGATCCGGCTGGGAGGGCGCGAGCTCGGCCGAGCACTGCCGGCGCCCGTGCCAGACGACGATCGGTCAACCACCTGTCGGTGGAGAGGCTGGAGCCGGCCCGCGAGGAGCTGCCGGACATCAAAGCGGTCGTCCAGGTGGATCGACGCTCGTGAACGGGAGGGGTGCCTGGGGGGCCCTGTCAGGGCCTGGCACCGAGGGGGAGCGCCAGGCAGGCTCGGTCGTGACCCGGGATGCCGCGCCCGGCCCCGACCGGGGCCTGCCACCCGCGGCAGCCCACCCACCGTGGAGAGGACATGTCCTGATGAGCACCTGGACCCCTGAGCAGCTCGATGCGATCCGTGCGACCGACGACTTCCACATCTCCCCGTACCGGGCGGACGGCACGACGCCCGGGACCCCGACCTGGATCTGGTCGGTCGTCGTCGACGGCGACGTGTACGTGCGCGCCTACAACGGCACCGCGTCCCGATGGCACCAGTCGGCGATGACCCAGCACGCCGGACGGATCCGGGCAGGAGGCATCGAGACCGAGGTCACCTTCACCCCCGTCGACGGCGCGATCCAAGACCGCATCGATGCCGCCTACGAGGAGAAGTACGCGCAGCACCCGTACCTGCCGCCGATGGTCTCCGAGCGCACCCGCGCCGCGACCGTGCGCGTGGACCCGAAGTAGGATCGGCCCATCCCATCCCGTCGTGGGTCCGGCGCTGCGCCACGTGGAGCCGGATCCGGAAGGAGTGACCAGTGACCTGTGCTCAGCAGGACGTGCCGCTGATCCCTCTCCGCGACGGCACGGCGATCCCGCAGCTCGGCTACGGAACGCTCGATCTCCAACCCGATCGCGAGCACAGCGACGCCAATGCGGAGATCACCGCCTCGGTCGTCGCCGAGGCACTGCGGGCCGGGTACCGTCATCTCGACTCTGCGCAGTCCTACGGCACCGAGCGCGGGGTGGGCAGGGCGATCGCCGAGTCCGGGATCGCCCGGGACGAGCTGTACGTGACCAGCAAACTCGCCAACCCCCATCACCGCCCGGACGATGTGCGGCGGTCCTTCGATCAGACGCTCGAGCGCCTGGGCCTGGATCATCTCGATCTGTTCCTCATCCATTGGCCGTTGCCGACCCTGTACGACGGTGACTTCGTGTCGACCTGGCGGGCGGTGGCGGCCCTGGTCGACGACGGGCGACTGCGCAGTGCGGGGGTGTCCAACTTCCTGCCCGAGCACCTCGACCGCATCGTCGAGGAGACCGGGCTCGTGCCCGTGGTCGACCAGGTCGAATCGCATCCCTACTTCCAGAACCACGAGACCCGCGAGGCCTGCGAGCGGCTGGGGATCGTGGTGGAGACGCACGCCCCGCTGGGACACAATCGTGAGCCGTTGTCGGACCCGGAGATCGCACGGATCGCCGCCGAGCACGGCAGGACCCCGGCTCAGGTGATCGTGCGCTGGCATGTCCAGCTCGGCGACGTCTCCATCCCGAAGTCCGCGTCACCGGAGCGGATGCGGGAGAACCTCGATGTCTTCGACTTCACGTTGAGCGCGCAGGAGATGGAGACCATCGCCGCGCTGGATCGCGGGGCGGATGGCCGGGTGGGGCCGCATCCGGCGACGTACGAGGGGTGACACCGGGGAGCGGCGATGCGGGCGGTGTCGACGCGCCACCTGCACCACCGGACGGTGCCGGGGTCCGATCGGGAAGGGCGGGGGAGCCGGTGCGAGCAGCGGTCGCGGAGCGCCCGGGTCCTCTGGGAGCGGTGCTCGCCGTGTGGGAGGTCCCCGGGGCGGGGAGCCTCGCCCCGGACGAGGTGAGCGTGCGGATGATCGCCGCCGCGGTGAACCCCTCCGATGCGGTGACGGTCTCGGGCGCGTACGCCTCGCGCATCACGTTCCCGTTCGTCCCCGGCTTCGAGGGCGTCGGCGTCATCGAGCGGGCCGGCCCGGGCGTGCCCGAGCAGATGATCGGCCGTCGCGTGCTCCCGATCGGATCGGCCGGCTGCTGGGCCGAACGCAAGCAGACCCCTCTGTCGTGGTGCATCCCGGTCCCCGAGGACCTTCCCGACGCCGCCGCCGGAACCGCCTACATCAACCCGCTCACCGCCTGGCTGATGGTCGAGCGGTTCTGCGCCGCGGGCGTCAGGGAGGTCGTCATCACGGCAGCGACCTCGACCATCGCCGGCCATCTGGCCCAGTTGCTCTCCGCCCGGGGCATCACCCCGATCGGTCTGGTCCGCGGGACCCCGGGGCGTGAGGTCGCGGAGCCCTCGCTGTGGCGGGACGTCCTCGCCACCAGCGACCCCGCCTGGCCGGACCGCCTCCGGCATGTGGCAGGAGGCCGCACCGACGTGGTCCTCGACTGCGTCGGCGGCGCGCAGGGCGCGCTGCTGATGGAGTTCCTGGCTCCCGATGGCGTGCTCGTGCACTACGGCCTGCTCTCGGGGGAGCCGCTGCCCCGGGCATGCTTCGACGGGCGCAGAGGCACCCGCGTGGAGCTCTTCCACCTGCGGGAGACCGTCCATTCCATGCCCCGCCACGAGCTGCCCGCGCTGTTCGGGCCGGTCTTCGAGCACCTGCGCGCTGGCCGGCTGCTCACCCCCTGCGCGCAGGAGGTCCCGCTGTCCCGGCTGCCGGACGCGCTGCGTGCTCACCGCCGGCGGCCGGCCGGCAAGCTCCTCGTCGACTGCCGGAGATGACTGCTGCGGGGTCGGCTCAGACCTGCTCTTCGCGCGGCGGGGCGCCGAGCAGGAGATGCGCCTGCTGGGTGGTCAGGGACGGCACCGGCAGCGTCGTCGTGCCCCCACGCTCAGGACGGATCCCGTCGAGGAAGATCCACAGGTAGCGGCGGTAGAGCTCCGGCAGGTCGTCCCGGCCGACCATCTCGCTGCGGCCGTGGGTCACCTTCGCCAGGACGGTGAGCGAGACCTGCAGGAGGATCATGTCCACGCCGGTCAGATCGGCACGGCGACGATTTCGACCACCGTGACCCGCGCATGCTCCAGCTGCTGCGCACCCTCGACTGAATCCGTCCGACAGGAGAACCCTCATGAGTGACAACATCCCACGACTGACGTTGAACAACGACGTCACCCTGCCCGCCTTCGGCTTCGGCGTCTTCCAGGCGACGCCCGAGGAGACCGCCGGCGCCGTCAAGACGGCATTGCGCACCGGCTACCGTCATATCGACACCGCCGCCGCGTACTTCAACGAGCGCGAGGTGGGCGAGTGCCGGCGCCGCTCCGGCAGCGACCGTGACGAGGTGTTCCTCGAGACGATGATCTGGCTGCCCGACTACGGCCGTGAGGCGACCCGCCCTGGACGACCGACGCAGCACTCTGGAGGACCCGGTGATCCGCCGGATCGCCGAGCGGCACGGGAACTCGCCCGCGCAGATGATGCTGCGCTGGCACCTCGACCAGGGCCGGCAGGTGATCCCCACGTCCGCGCATGCGGGCCGGATCACCGAGAACCTCGACCTGTTCGACGTCGCCCCTGAGCGCGGAGGAGCTCGCCGAGATCGACGGGCTCGACACCGGGGTGCGCGGCGGCCCGGACCCGGAGTCGATCACGCTGGCCGAGCACAGCATGGAGATCCCCGAGGGCTGAACACCCCTGCCTCCATCGAGGGCCGCACGGAGCTCGGCTCCGTGCGGCCCTCTCCTTCCCGCCTCCTGCCCGCGCGGCCGCGGCGTCCCGTTCTGCTCCGAGCCGATGCCACCCCGCGCCGGCGCGGCTGTGCCGGGACGGCTCACCGCCCGATGCGAGGTGTGCGGCCGGAGGATCTGGGCAGGTGACCTGCTGTTAGCCTGGCGCGGGCAAGGTCTGCCGTCATGAGGAGGGCATTGTGGAATTGAGCATGGCCAAGGGCAACCAGTTCGTGGAGGGGACGCAGTCGGCAGAAAGCGCCGCGGCCTGGAAGCAGCAGCTGGACGAGTATGCCCCGGGTGCATCGGACTGGGTGGTCGGCGCGGTCTTCGGCGGCACGTATCAGCGCGAGGGCCTGGAGCTGCGCGACCGGCAGATGCTCAACATGGCGGCTCTGGCGGCCATGGGCGGAACCGAACCACAGCTGACCGGTCACATCAGGACCGCGGTCGACGTCGCCGGGATGAGCAAGGAAGAGGTCGCGGAGTGCTTCGTGCACCTGATGCCATACATCGGGGTGCCGAAGACTCTGGCGGCCATGCGCTGCATGAAGACAGCCTTCGAGGGCTGAGCGAGCCAAGCCTCACTCTCCGGGGCAGCTGCGGCATGCCGATCAGGTGTGCGTGCCGACGTTGATCACGCGTCCGGACGAGTCGCGGTAGAAGAACCGGCGCACGCCCCACTCCTCCGTGGACAGCGGATGGACGATCTCGACGCCGGCTGCGAGCGCGGCGGCATGGGCGGTCTCGACGTCATCGACGAAGACCGAGACGTCCGGGTTCACCGAGGCCGTTGCATCAGCGGTCACCAGCCCGATCTGACGACCGGTGCCGTCAGCGAGGAAGGCGACCCAGTCCATGTGCATCACCACGTGCATGCCGAGCACGCTGGTGTGCTCGGCGATGGCCGTGGGGAGATCGTCGACGGTCAGGATGGGAGCGATACGTTCGATCTTCATGCGCTGACTGGATCACACTTGTCAGGACCGGTCCAGGCCGGAAGCGGCTGCGGGATGGCGATCTCGATGGTGGAGACGAGCTGACGGCACGCGGGGCGGTGCGCGCAGCGGGCCGGGGACCCACATCATGCGCGAGCGACCGGGGCGTCCGGACACCAGCGCACTGAACGACCGCGCCGGGGTGACGGGGCGGGCCCGGACGCAGCTGCAACCACCTCGAGGTCGACAGTGCTTTCTCTCAGCTCGCGCAGTCGATGCAGGTCGTCGCCTCCGGGCGCGCCTCCAGCCGTGCCGGTGCGATGCGGCCGCCGCAGAGGCGGCATCGGCCGTCCTCGCCGCTGGCCCGCCGAGCCTCCGCCTCATCGATCATCGTGAGCGCGTCGAGCTTGTTCCGCTTCAGCCCCTCGAGCCGTGACCACTGCGCCGAGAACGGGACGCCGTCGGGATCGTGCTCGTCGTCGTCGCTGATCCCTGCCCGGGTCCGCCGCAGCGCATCGAGCTCCTCATCGAGCTCGCCGAGCTGCTGAAGCACCGTGCGGCGGCGGGCATCGATCTGCTCGGCGCGCGATTCCGGTGCGGCGGCCGCGGAGGAAGATGGCTGTTCATCCATCTGCCCAGTGTGGCCCACGCCGGTGCGGAGCGCCCAGTTCGCGCCCTTGCCGCCGGCGCGGCTGCGGTCACCGGCTCATGGGCGGCTGGGCCCGCCGAGGACCTGCTCCAGGGGGATGCTGCCGTCCTGCCAGGGAGTCAGGATCCAGACCACCAGGTAGGCGCCGACGCCCAGGACGGGGAGCAGGAAAGAGACGAGCACCAGCAGGCGGACCAGCCACACATTGACCCCGAAGGTCGCGGCGAGGCTGCCCGCGATCCCGGCGAAGAGGCGCTCGGGGCCGCGGCGGAAGCCGAGACCACGCAGGGAATCGAAGAAGTTCGTCATGTCGTCAACGATAGGCAGGCACTCGGGTTCGCGCAGTGGGGGCAACCCACTTGGATGATGGAGGAAAACCGGAGGTCTACGGCGAGGAGGAGTGCCGGCAGCAGGCCGGAGACCAGCCACCTTCCGATGGCGGTGGGATCCAGCAGCTGGGCGACCGAACGGTATGTTCTCCGCGGCCGTCAGCTCCCGGATGCCCACTGAGCCGTCCGGGTGGTCGGAGCGGACCACGACGGTCCGCAGGACCGTTATCGTCGACGCACACGACCTCGAGGAGAAGCAGATGCTGAACTGGCTGTTGCGGGCACGGCGGGTGCGGGGCGATGTGCGCGCGGCGCGCCGCGGACCCGAAGCGGTGGGCAAGCGCGTCGGGCGTCGCAGCGTGCGCAGGCTGCTGCGACGCCTCATGCGCTGACCGCGGCTCCTGGCCCCATCGCATGCGAAGACCGTGAGCCCGGGCCTCATCGCATGCGCCGGCCGCGGCTTAGGGCCGCATGCGCGGACCGCGCCGGCACAGCCGGAGCCCGCGGAACGAATGGACGCCGCCGCGCAGCCGGCACCGTCCGGCCGAGCATCCTCTGACGGTGCTTGCACTGGAACCATCATCGAGAAGACAGGAGCCCGATGTTCCTGGGCATCGACCTCGCGGCAGATCCCCGCCGCACCGGGCTGGCCGCCCTGAGGGAGAGCGGCGGCACCGTCCTCGTCGAGCAGGTGACGGTCGGCGCCGACGACACCCTCATCGTCGAGACGGTCGAGGCCGCGGACTACGTCGGCATCGACGTCCCCCTCGGATGGCCGCAGCGGTTCGTCGATCTCCTGAGCCTGCACGCAGCCGGAACATTGCCCGCGCCCGCATCGACCGGTCCCGAGTGGCGGCGGGACCTGGCGATGCGCGCCACCGACCGGGAGGTCCACCGTCGCACCGGCCTGACCCCCTTGAGCGTGTCCACCGACCGCATCGCCCATCCGGCCCTGCGCTGGGCGGGGATCGAGGCGCATCTGCGGGAGTCGGGCATCGACACCGCCCGCGACGGATCCGGCCGCCTGGCCGAGGTATATCCGGCGGCGGCACTTCGCTGCTGGTCGCTGCCGCACCGCGGCTACAAGGGAGCCGCGAACCTCGGGCCGCGCACCGAGCTGGTCGCCGCCCTGTCGCGGGCGCTTCCCTGGCTGGACTGGAACGGGCACCGCGAGCACTGCACGACCGACGACGATGCGCTCGATGCCGTGCTGGCCGCGCTCATCGCCTGCGAAGTGCACCTCGGACGGACCCAGGCGCCACCGCCCGAGCTGCGCGGCACCGCCCGTCTCGAGGGCTGGATCCATCTGCCCCTCAGCCGGTATCGCGCAGCCCCTCAGCGCCGGATCCGAGCCCGGACCTGAGCTGAGGCCCGACCTGAGCTGAGGGCGGAGCTGAGGCCCGGCCCGAGCAGAACGCGGCACCGACGCCGCTAGCACCTCACTCCGCTCCGGGGCGCTGCCGACGACGCTTGATCTCGGCTCGCCGGCGCTTGCCCTCGAGCCGCCGGCGCTTCGACGCCCTGGTCGGCTTGGTCGGACGCCGGATGGCCTCGGGCATCACCGTCTCGCGCAGCAGCTCGGTCAGCCGCCGCCTGGCCGCGGTGCGATTGCGGTGCTGGGAGCGATGCTCCTCGGCGCTGACCGTGAGCACGGTGCCCGACAGTCGGGGAGCGAGACGGCCGATGACCCGTCGGCGCTGATCTTCATCCAGCGCCGTCGTGGTGCCCAGATCCAGGCTCAGCTGGACCCGGGAGTCGGCGGTGTTGACATGCTGCCCGCCCGGACCGGAGGACCGTGAGAACTGCTCGGTCAGCTCCCCGGCCGGCACCCGCAGACCGCGAGGCGCCCCGGGCCCGGGAGCCACGTGCAGATCGTCCACACCGCCAGTCTGCCGCAAGCGGACCCGGCCACGGGAGGCGGGCCCGTCTCAGAACTGTCCGGTCTCGTCCCGCAGGCGAGGCTCGACCCGGTGCTCGGGCAGGTAGCCGGACTTGTCCGCGTAGAAGGCGCGGATGCGGTCCATGTCCCCGGCCACGTCACCGGTCAGCTCCATGGTCGGGCCGAGCCCGGTGGTCATGGTGGTGCGGTCGACATAGCCCAGGGTCACCGGCATCCCGGTCTCTCGCGCGATCCGATAGAAGCCGGACTTCCAGTGGGAGTGGCCCTTGCGGGTGCCGTCGGGGGTGACCACCAGGGCGAAGACCGTGCCGTCCCGGATCTGACGGACCACATCGGCCACCACTCGGTCGGGAGCGGAACGGTCCACCGAGATGCCGCCCAGAGCGCGCATGACAGGGCGGCGCCAGCTTGTGAACAGGCTGTCCTTGCCCAGCCAGCGCACCTTGACCCCCAGGCGCCAGGCGATGGCGAGCATCAGCATGAAATCCCAGTTGGAGGTGTGCGGGGCCCCGACGAGCACGGTGGGCCGATCCGGTGCGGGCCGGGTCTGCAGGGACCACGGGCTCAGCGCCCAGAACGCACGGGCTGCAAGGCGTCGGAGCATGGCTCCACGGTAAGCCAGGTCACGGGCCGTCTGAAGCGGGTGGCGACGTCGGCCCCGTTGGCGGGGGCCGGGGGCTGTTGTCGGGGAGCGTTTCCCGTTAGGGTGCCCGGCACGTGTGATGACGCTCACTTGGTGCTGTCGCGCGGTGAAGGTGCTCGGTGCCCACGATGACGTGCGGAGGACGTGATGATCCCGGAATCGATCCAGCTGTCGGCCGCGAGTCTCACCACGGTGGCGGTGATCGTGGTGGTCGCCCTGGTGGCTGTGGCGATGGCTCTGAGGTTCCGCTCCGAGGTGCTCAGGGCCCGCACCGGCACCGAGAGCATGAACGCGATCGCGGGGGCGATCCAGGAAGGCGCCGTGGCCTACCTGCGCCGCCAGTTCCGCACCCTCGGTGTCTTCGCCGTGATCGCCGTCGTGCTGTTGCTCCTGTTGCCCATCCACGGGGATCCCCAGTTGCCCGAATGGCTGCTGCGCTTCTCCCGGTCGGTGGCCTTCCTGGTCGGCGCCGCGTTCTCGGCCCTGATCGGGTATCTGGGCATGTGGCTGGCGGTGCGAGCGAATCTGCGGGTGGCCGCTGCCGCCCGGGGGGCCGGCCGGGATCCGGCCATGATCATCGCGGTCCGTACCGGAGCCTGCGTCGGTATGGCCACGATCGGCTTCGGTCTGCTGGGGGCCGGCGCAGTGGTGCTGCTGTTCCGCAGCGACGCGTCGCTGGTCCTGGAGGGCTTCGGCTTCGGCGCGGCCATGGTCGCGATGTTCATGCGCGTGGGCGGCGGGATCTTCACCAAGGCCGCCGACGTCGGCGCGGACCTGGTGGGCAAGGTGGAGCAGAACATCCCTGAGGATGACCCCCGCAACGCCGCGACCATCGCTGACAACGTCGGCGACAACGTGGGCGACTGCGCCGGCATGGCGGCGGACCTGTTCGAGTCCTATGCGGTGACCCTGGTCGCGGCGCTCATCCTGGGCAAAGCGGCCTTCGGTGAGGCAGGCCTGGTGTTCCCGCTGGTGGTTCCGGCGATCGGGGTGGTCACCGCGCTGATCGGCATCTATCTGATCATCCCGCGCAGCAGGGAGAGCGCGCTGGTGACGATCCAGCGCTCGTTCCTGATCTCGGCCTTCACCTCGGCGGTGCTCTGCACGGTCGTGGCGTTCGTCTACCTGCCCGGCAGCTTCACCGAGCTCGGCGTGGGCGATGTGGCCGCCACGGTGGACGACCCGCGGATCGTGGCCGCCGCCTCCGTGGTGATCGGCATCGTGCTCGGTGTGCTGATCCTGTTCCTGACCGGCTACTACACCGGCACCGAGGACCGCCCGGTGCAGCAGGTGGCCGCGACCTCGCGCACCGGCGCGGCGACCGTGGTGCTGTCCGGCTTCTCCCTGGGGCTGGAGTCGGCGGTGTTCACCGCTCTGGTGATCGCCGCAGCCGTTCTGGGGGCCTTCCTGCTCGGTGGGGCCGGGGTGGCGGGGCTCTTCGCAGTCGCGCTGGCCGGCTGCGGTCTGCTGACCACCGTCGGCGTGATCGTGGCGATGGACACCTTCGGGCCGGTGGCCGACAATGCCCAGGGCATCGCCGAGATGTCCGGCGACGTCGACGGCGAGGGTGCCCAGGTGCTCACGGAGCTCGATGCGGTCGGAAACACCACCAAGGCGATCACCAAGGGCATCGCGATCGCCACCGCCGTGCTCGCGGCCACCGCCCTGTTCGGCTCCTACACCGATGCGATCCGCGGCGTGCTGGGGGAGCGCTATCAGGACTTCCTCGACCGGTCGGCGGTCTTCGCCCCCCAGACCCTGGTCGGGGTGATCGTGGGCGCCGCGGTCGTGTTCCTGTTCTCCGGCCTGGCGATCAGTGCCGTCGGCCGGGCCGCCGGGGCGGTGGTGATGGAGGTGCGCCAGCAGTTCCGGGACCTTCCCGGCATCATGGAGGGCACCGCCAAACCCGAGTACGGACGGGTGGTCGACATCGTCACCCGGGATTCCCTGCGGGAGCTGGCCACCCCCGGCCTGCTCGCCGTCGCTGCCCCCATCGCGGTCGGTTTCGGACTGGGGGCACCGGCGCTGGCCGGCTACCTCGCCGGCGCCATCGCCACGGGGGTGCTGATGGCGATCCTGCTCGCCAACTCCGGCGGAGCCTGGGACAACGCCAAGAAGATGGTGGAGGACGGCCACCACGGTGGGAAGGGCTCACCGGCGCACGAGGCCGTCATCACCGGCGACACCGTCGGTGACCCGTTCAAGGACACCGCTGGCCCGGCGATCAACCCACTGATCAAGGTGATGAATCTGGTTGCGGTGCTGATCGCACCGGCCGTGGTGGGGATGTCGGCGCTCAGCGGCGACGAGAGCCCGCTGCGGTTCGTGATCGCGGCGGTCGCTGTGGCCGCGATCGCCGTGGCGGTGACGCTCTCGATCCGGCGCGGCGTGGTGCTGGACGGGCCGACGGGCGCCGGGACGAGCCCACCGGGTGACACCGTCCCGAGGACTGCCGATGATCGGGCCGACGCGGAGACCGACCGCTCACAGGAGGACGCCCCCATCGACCGACGGAGGTGACCGGCTGCAGGCCGCTGCCCCGCTGCCGACAGCGAGCCCGTCGCCGGCGCAAGCCCGCTGCCGGCAGCGAGCCCGTTGTCGGCTGCAGGCCCGGTCGGCAGGGGCCCAAGCTGCAGCGGGCCGGGAGCCGGAGCGCAGTGTCGCCCCGCCCCGGCCCGGCGGGCGATGCTCAGGAGCCGGCGCGATCTGTTGCTCGGCGGCTCAGGAGCGGGTGGGGAACTTCCCCTCGGCCTCGATGCGCTGGTTGAGCTCGGCGAGGTACTCCTCGGCCGGGTAGTCGACCAGGTCGATCTCACGGCCGGTCCAGGCCGACAGCTGCATGCCCGAGGCCAGGCGCACGCCGTTGATGCCCTCGGCGCCATCAGCGATCAGTTCGGTGCCGTGGTTGATGTGGGCGGCGAAGTTGGTCAGGACATCGATGTGCTGCTTGCCCCAGACCGACTCGTAGGTCTTCTCCTCGGTGGTGTACACCTCGGAGGAGTCCAGCTCGCCGCGGAACAGCCGCGCCACATCCTGCATGGACATCTGCTCGGACAGCTCGCGCTCGGGCTGCTTCAGGCGGGTGATGGTCACCGTGCTGGACTTGTCGACCACGACCTTGCCCTGGTCGAACAGCATCTCCAGACGGTCGGTGCCGACCAGGTCATTGGTGGAGGTCATGAAATGCCCGGTCACGCCCTCGCCGAAGTCGACGATGGCGTTGACCTCGTCCTCGGTGGCGATATCGCGCTGGAATCCGAAGGCGAGCTTGGCGAAGACCTTCTTCGGGGTCCCGGCCAGCCACTGCCACAGGTCCAGCTGATGGGGTGCCTGGTTCACCAGCACCCCGCCCCCTTCGCCGCCCCAGGTCGCTCGCCATTCCGACTGGTCGTAGTAGCCCTGCGGACGCCACCAGGAGGTGATGATCCAGGAGGTGTGGCGCAGCGCACCGAGCTCGCCCGAGTCGATCAGCGCCTTCAGATCGGTGTAGACCGGATTGGTGCGCTGGTTGAACATGATGGCGAAGGTGGTCTCGGGATGCTCGGCCGCGAAGGAGTTCATCTCCTCGACCTGCGTGGTGTAGATGCCGGCTGGTTTCTCGGTGAGGGTGTGGATGCCCTTGCCGATCGCGGTGATGGTCAGCTCCGGGTGGTCGAAGTGCGGGACCGCGGTGACCACGGCGTCGACGTCGCCGGAGTCGAGCATCGCGATGTAGTCCTCGTAGAAGGGGACGCCGGGATGCTTCTCGGCGGCGAGGGCCTTCTTCTCGGCATCGATGTCGCAGATGGCGCCGAGGGACATGCCCTCGACCCTGCCGTCGGCGATGAACCCTGCGTAGGTGGTGCCCTGGGCGCCGAAACCGATGATGCCGAGGCGGACGTTCTTCTCCGTCATGGGGTCTCCTGTCTGTGGTGGATGAGGTCGAGCGGGGGCGAGGGCCCCAGGCGGGCGGGTGCCGGTCAGGGCTGCGCGGTGTCCTCGTGCGCAGCCTTCAGCGTCGCGACATTGGTCTCGACGCGCTTCTTGGACAAGGGGTACCAGAGAGCGAGGAACAGCGCCGAGATGCCCAGCAGGATGGCGGGAGCCAGGGTCGTCAGGGTATAGATGCCCTCCAGGACGGACTGCGGCTGGACGATGCCCTCACCGGCGCTCGACTGGTACCCGATCCATCCCAGCGCCCAGCCGGACAGACCGCCGGCCGCGGCCTGACCGAGCTTGCGAGCCCACGAGTAGGTGGCATACACGGTGGCGTCATTGCGCTCACCGGTGCGGATCTCCTGGCAGTCGATGACGTCGGTGATGAAGGCCCAGATGAGGATGTTCAGGGCGGCGATGCCCAGCATCAGCACGGCGTAACCGGCCATGAAGACGTAGGCGTCGTCGGTGCGGATGGTGAACAGCACCAGTCCGGCCACCACACCGAGCGTCAGGCCGGTCACGCCCACCTCCTTCTTCCCGAAGATCCTGGTCAGATTGGCGGCGAAGGGGACCAGCAGGAGGGTGGGGGCCAGCCCGATGAAGTTCACGAGGCTCAGCAGCTGGCCGTCGTTGAAGTACTCGTTGTAGGTGTACGCCATCATGGACGTCAGCAGCATCTGCCCGATCAGCATGAACAGCGCGCCCAGCACCAGACCCGTCAGAGCCCGGTTGGTCACAAGGGTCTTCAGGGTCTGCACGAGCCCCATGCGCTGCTCCGGGGCCTTCGCGGGGGTCTGGACCCGCTCCTCGACGTTGACGAAGCACAGCAGGTAGCACACCACCGCGAGCATGCCGCAACCGATCGCCGCGAGCATCATGCGTTCCCCGGACAGCACCGACTGGCCGGAGATCTGGACGTAGACCACCGCGGGCAGCGCCACGGAGATCGCCATGTTGGCGAGCGTGCCGCCGAGAGAGCGGAAGACCGACAGCGAGGCACGATGACCCGGGTCGCGGGAGATGACCGAGGCCATCGCCCCGTAGGGGATGTTGATCAGGGTGTAGAAGACCGAGCCCCACAGGATGTAGGTGACGACCATCCAGGCCAGGCGGGCCCCGTACCCGCCGTCCTGCAGGAACGGGGAGAACATGAGGATCGCCGCCGCGGCCACGGGGACCATGATCCGCAGCAGCCAGGGCTTGAACCGTCCGCTGCGGCCGAGGGGCAGGACGTCGATCAGCCGGCCCGCGCCGACGTCGGTGAAGGCGTCGAGGATGCGAGCAGCGAACAGCAGCGTACCGACGTGCGCGGCGCTGATGCCCATCACGTTGGTGTAGAAGATCAAGAAGAACGTGGACTGCAGCAGGAACGTGAAGTCGTTCCCGAAGTCCCCGAACATGTAACCGAACTTGTCGCGCCAGCCGAAGGGACGCGGGGCCTGGGCACGGCCGTCCGGGGATTGTTCCAGTTTCGTCACGGTGCTGACTGCTGCGGTCATTGCACTCTCCTTGGTCTCATCATTGAGCCGGTCCGGATGGGTGAGTGGACGGTCGATGTGCTGCTGCCACCTGGCTCCGGATCGCCCGAATAGGGGGAGCGGATGTCCTGATCCTGACGGGCGTTCACTCCGGCGGGAATCTGTTGCCATGTCTTGCAGACGGTTTTGCAGACGGTGTCGTCGACGAGCCGAACGCGTACCTCCGGTCCGATACAGGCGGCCGACGATCGGTCAGGGCCCGCCGGTGACCTGCTCGAACGGAGCTGCCGGTGGAGATCGAGGGCGGATCCGCGGCTCGCCGGAACACCCGGTCGCGGCGGCGCTGGAGGCGACGGGCGCGGCTCCACCGGAGGGGACACAGGCTTGAGCGACCACAGCTGATGGAGCGCAGGGCCCGGCTCGCTCAGGCGGGGTGGACCTCAGGGAGGGGGCCTCAGGGGGTGGACCTCAGGGAGGGTGGCCCTGCGACTCGATCGGACCACGACCGTCACCCTTCGCACAGCTGCAGGACCGCGAGGACAGCCGAGGCGCGCGTGGCCTCGCGAGCTGCAGCATGTCACTCGCGAACTGCACCAAGTCAGCGACAGGTGCCCTACATGCCCTCCGTGTATGGCGCGTGCTGCTGGTGGGGGCCCGGCCCCTCCAGCGCCGCGAGGACGATCCGCACCAGCTCCTCCCCAGAGCCGGGCTCGTGGATCGAAGGGTCGGGCCGCCCAGGAACACCGACGATCCACTGTGCGGTCGGCCCGTCGTCCGTCTTGGCAACGAGGATCGCGCCGCGATGCGGTGAGGGGATCCGGATCATCGGCCGCTCACCCTCCAGGACCATGGCGTCCTCGAGATCGGGCCGCGCCGCCACCAGGGCGCATCGGATCCAATCGCGTTCGAGCCGATCGAAGAATGCCTCGGCACTGTGGTCGCTCGGGAACATCGCAAAACCCTCCTCAGGAGTGAACGGTGGCCCGGCATCACAGACACAGGGGCGCGGGATGCGGGCACCTGTCCCGGACGTGCTCCAGGTCGGCACCCGATATCGACAACAGTGCCCCGCACCCCTGACAGATCAGGCAAAAGGGGACGATAGGGGCCCTGGGCTGTGGCGCAGATGACGGAACGGCAGCCCGCTCCCCGCGCGAGACCGTGGCGGTCCTGCACGGGACCGCGATGGCGGTTCATGCTCGGGCGGGCTCGGGCGGGAATGATCGCGCCGTTCGCTTTGTTGTCCCCGTATGCGTGCAATGACTTACTCCGAATACGGCGAGCCCAGCATCCTCGAGCTGACAGATGCCCCCATGCCCAAGGCCAGCCCGGGAGCGGTGGTGATCCGGGTGGAGCGGGCCTCGGTGAACCCGGTCGACTGGAAGGTGATGGCCGGCGGCCTCGACCCCCTCATCGACGCCGTGTTCCCGGTGATCCCCGGCTGGGACGTGGCCGGCGTGGTCGAGCAGGTCGGTCCCGATGTCCCTGAGTTCAGCCCCGGTGACCGAGTCGCCTCCTACGGACGCAAGGACGTCATCCAGGGCGGTACCTTCGCCGAATACGTGACGCTGCCCGCCCCCTCGGTGGCGGCGATCCCGGACGGCGTGGACACCGACACCGCCGCGGGCCTGCCGCTCGCGGGACTGACGGCCCTGCGCTGCCTGGAGACCCTGGAGCTGAGCGAGGACGACACGCTGCTGATCCACGCCGCCTCCGGCGGGGTGGGCTTCGCCGCCGCCCAGCTGGCACGGGAGACCGGCGCGCGCGTGATCGGCACCGCCTCGACCGAGAACCACGAGAAGCTGGAGAACATCGGTGCCGAGGCGGTCGCCTACGGCGAGGGCCTGGTCGAGCGCGTGCGGCAGCTCGCCCCCGACGGCGTCACCGCGGCCGCCGACTTCGTGGGCGGAGTCCGCGAGGACACCCTGGCGCTGCTCGCCGAGGGCGGACGCCACGTCTCGATCGCCGATCCCACGGTCGAGGAGGCCGGGGGACGCTGGGTATGGGTGCGGCCGGATGGCCCCCGACTGCGCACCCTGCTGGAGAAGGTCGCCGCCGGGACCCTGCAGGTCGCGATCGACCGCAGCTTCCCACTGGTCGACGCCGCCGCGGCCCTCGAGGTCAGCAAGGCGGGGGAGGCCAACGGCAAGCTCCTCATCGACGCGACCCGCTGACCCACCCGCGCCGCAAGCGAGATCCTGGAAGGCGCGCGAGGCGCGTGGTGCCGGAGCCCGGGGGCGTGAGGCGCGTGGTGCCCGGAGCCAGGGGGCGTGAGCCGCGTGGCGCAGGGCCCCGGACGCCTCGCGTGAGGCGCGTGAGTGCGGGGTGCGCGAGCCGCGTGGCGCGCAGGGCTCGGGGCCGCGTGCTCTCGCCCAGAAATTGTTCGACCGTTGCGTTATCGGGGTTCTGAGAGCTCAGAACCCCGATAACGCAACGGTCGAGACCGCGCCAGCGGGATGAGGGGTGCGAAGGGGCTCCGTGGTGGCTTGCGGGAGGTCCCCGGCGGCGTGCCGACCGGGACAGGCGGCGTGCCGACCGGGACAGGCGCCGTGCCAGCCGGGACAGGCGCCGAGTCGGCCGGGACGGGTGGCGCGCTCGCCGCGGATCAGGTCGGAGACGCTCGCCGGTCAGTCGAGATCCGCAGGCTCACCCACGGGCCGTGAATTGCGGAGGAACAATGCGCCCACCACACCTGCAGAGGCGATCACCCCTGCCACGATGAAGGCGACGTTCACGCCGTGCACCTGGCCCGCTGGGCCGTACTCCTGCGGATCGCGGGCCGCCAAGGTCATCACGGTGACCAGAGTGGCGGTGCCCACCGATGCCGCGATTTGCCGCAGGGTGTTGTTCAGTGCGGTGCCGTGAGGGATCAGGCGCTGCGGGAGCTGGTTCAGGGCCGCCGTGGTCACCGGCATGATCACCATCGCCGTGCCCAGCATCCGCACGGCATTGACCACGGCGATATAGGCGAAGCTTGTGTCCACAGTCAGGACCGAGAGCATGAAGCTCATGGCCGCGACCAGCGTGAAGCCGACCAGGGCCAGCAGCTTCGCCCCGAAGTGATCGAAGATCCGTCCGGTCACGGGGGACATGATCCCCATGATGGCTGCGCCCGGCAGGAGCACCAGGCCAGATTCCATCGCCGTGAAGTCGCTCATGTTCTGCATGTACAGCGGAAGCAGCAGCATCCCGCCGATCATGGCCATGAACACCAGCATGCCCAGCACGGTGCCGAGGGTGAAGATCGGGTAACGCAGCACCCTCAGCTCGAGGAGCGGCTCGGGCAGTCGCAGCTGGCGGCGCACGAACCAGATCAGCGACACCGTGCCGACCGAGAGCGGGATCAGCACCTGGGGGCTGCTCCATCCCGCGTCCCCCGCGGTGCCCAGACCGAACAGGAGCCCGCCGAAGGCGAAGGTGGACAGGACCACCGAAAGCACGTCCAGGCGGGGCTGGGTGCGCTCGGTGACGTTCCGGAGGGTGAAGTTGGCGAAGATGATGGAGGCCAGCGCGATCGGCAGCATCATCACGAACAGCGCCTGCCACGGCAGATGATCCACGATCCAGCCCGACAGGGTCGGGCCGATCGCCGGGGCGAAGGAGATGACCAGGCCGAAGGTGCCCATCGCCGTGCCGCGCTTATGGATCGGGAAGATGGCGAACAGGATCGTCTGCATCAGCGGCATGATGATCCCCCCGCTGGCGGCCTGGATCGCCCGGCCGAGCAGGAGGACCGAGAATACCGGCGCGAGCGCGCAGATGACGGTGCCCACGGTGAACAGGCCCATCGCGCCGAAGAACATCGTGCGCGTGGTGAACCTCTGGATCAGGAACGCCGTGGCCGGGATCATGATCCCGTTGACCAGCATGAACACCGTGGTGACCCACTGGGCCGCGTTCGCGCTGACCCCGAAGTCCTTCATGAAGGCGGGCAGCGCCGTGTTCAGCAGCGTCTGATTGAGGATGATGACGAAGGCGCCCGAGAGCAGGACCGCCATGATGATGTTGCGATTGACGGGGGTCTCGACCGGGTTCGATCCACGCGGATCACTGGGCACTCGGCGCACTCCTGTTCCTTGTCTTCTCTGCCTCCAGCACGGTAGACGCAAGTTGCATCGACTGCAATCTTCTGATGCGTGATAAGACTCGCTGTGCCCGGAGACGGCGGGATCACCCCCACCCGGTGACTGCGCGCTGCGCGAGGTCACGGCGCGGAAACGATATGGGCACAACGCGGCCCCGGGCCATCATGTTCCGAATAGGATCAGGGGGGATCGACGAGGAGGGCGTCGGCAGTACCGGGATCGACCGGATCGGGCCGGCCCCCTTTCACGCACGAGTGCTCAATGAGGAGAAGCCATGCGAATGCGACGACGGAGTTTTGCCGCCCTGGGCGGATCGATCCTGGGGCTCGGCGTCCTCGCTGCCTGCGGTGACAGCAGCGGGGGAGACGGCGATGGCGGCGGAGGCGGGAACGGAGGCGGTGACGGCGATTTCGTCACCGATCTGACCTTCGGCACCGGCGGCACCGGCGGTGTGTACTACCCGCTCGGCGGAGAGTACGCGGGCATCTACGAGGACAACATCGACGACCTCACCGTCAACTACACCGATTCCGGGGCCTCGGTCGAGAACATCGGCATGATCTTCCAGGAGGAGTGGCAGCTCGGCATCGTCCAGAGCGACACCGCCAATGCCGCGGTCAACGGCGCCGACGACTTCGAAGGGGCGCAGGTGGACAACCTGGGCTGGATCGCCGCTCTCTACCCCGAGGCGGCGCACCTGGTCACCCTCGAGGGCGGCGGCATCGAGTCGGTCGAGGACCTGGAAGGGGCGCGGATCGCCGTCGGTGACGTCGGCTCCGGCACCCGTGCGGCCTCCGACGCGATCCTGGCGGCCTACGGCATCGAGGAGGGCGATTACGAGCCCTTCGAGCAGGACTTCTCCAGCTCGCTGGACCTGCTGCGCGATGGCAACATCGATGCCTCGATCTTCGTGGTCGGTACTCCGACGGGCGCGCTCGGCGACCTCGCCGCGACCAACGACGTGAAGCTGATCTCCCTCGATGAGGAGACGGCGCAGCAGATCGCCGACGAGACGCTGTACGACGTGTACTCGATCGAGCCCGACTCCTACGATTTCCTCACCGAACCGGTCACGACCCTGTCGGTGGCGGCCGCCCTGGTGGCCTCCACCAGCCAGGTCAGTCCTGACGTCGCCTATGAGATCACCGCGGCGACCTTCGACCAGGCCGAGCAGATCACGCTGCCGCAGAGCGAGCTGATCACTCACGACTACGCGCTCTTCGGTCAGGGGGACGTGCCGCTGCATCCGGGCGCGGAGCAGTATTACGAGGAACAGGGACTGCTCTGAGATGAGCTCAGCCGACGATCAGTCTGCTCCTCGGTCCGAGGGCTCCGAGCTCGACCTCGGGGTCGACGCCGCGGAGGCCAAGCAGGCCGAGGAGCAGACCGAGGAGTTGCTGCGCGAGCACGACACCGCCAGCCGCTTCCGTACCAACCTCGGCCTGTGGGCCTGGATAGTGGGCGGTCTGTCGGTCGCGCTGACGGTCTTCCATCTCTACACCGGGATCTTCGGATCGCGGACCTCGCTGATCCAGGGAGCGATCCACCTGGGCGGGGCCACCTCGGTGATCTACCTGCTGTACCCCGCCAGCAAGAGGCTGAGCCTGACCAACGGGGTGCCCTGGTACGACGCCGTCCTGTCCGTCCTCGGTCTGGGCGTGAACCTCTTCATCGTCGTCGAGTACTCCCATCTGACCAGCAACCTCGTGCAGATCATGGGTTTCCGCGACATCGACTACATCGTCGGCGCCCTCGGCATCGTGCTGGTCCTCGAGGCCACCCGGCGGTGCGTCGGGCTGCCGATCGTGATCATCGCCCTGAGCGCGATCGGATACTCGATCCTCATCGTCGGCCAGTCGTGGCAGAACTACGTGGTCGGCACCTTCTTCACCGCCCGCTCGGGCATCTTCGGCACCCCGATCCAGGTCTCCTCGACCTTCATCTTCCTGTTCCTGCTGTTCGCGGTGGTGCTCATCCGCACGAACATCGGTGTCTTCTTCAACGATCTGGCCTTCCGCCTGGCCGGCCGTTACACGGGCGGCCCGGCCAAGGCTGCCGTGGCCGCGAGCGGGCTGCAGGGCATGATCTCAGGATCGTCGGTCGCCAACACGGTCGCCTCGGGCTCCTTCACCATCCCGATCATGAAGAAGGCCGGCTTCAAGCCGCACGTCGCGGGCGCCACCGAGGCGACGGCCTCCACCGGCGGGCAGCTCATGCCGCCGATCATGGGCGCGGCCGCCTTCATCATGGCCGAGTACACGGGCATCCCCTACAGCGAGATCATCGTGATCGCCATCATCCCGGCGGCGCTGTACTTCCTCGGAGTCTTCCTGTCGGTGCACTTCGATGCCAAGCGCAACGGGGTCAGGGGGCTGCCCGTTACGGCCCTGCCCTCCTGGATGTCTTTGATCCGGCGGGCAGACCTGATCCTGCCGCTGGTGGTCATCGTGTGGATGATGCTCGACGGCTTCTCCCCGGCCCGCGCGGCGCTGTGGGGCGTGGCCGTGGCCTTCCTGCTGAGCTTCGTGCGCAAATCCACCCGCCTGTCCTTCACCGGCATCGTCAAGACCCTCGAGGCCGGTGCCCGCACCGCGCTGCCCGTGATCGCGGCCTGCGCCACCGCGGGCATCGTCGCCGGCACCGTGACCAGCACGGGCCTGGGCGGCCGGCTGGGACGCTCGGTGATCGACATCGCCCAGGGCAACTTCCTACTGGTGCTGCTGATGACCATGCTGGCCTGCCTGGTGCTGGGTATGGGACTGCCGACCACCGCCAACTATGTGGTCACCGCGACCGTCGCCGCGCCGATCCTCTACAACAATTTCGACGTCCCGCTGATCGCCGCGCACATGTTCGTGTTCTTCTTCGGGATCCTGGCCGACATCACCCCGCCGGTGTGCCTGGCCGCCTATGCCGGATCCGGGATCGCGAACTCGAACCCGCTGCGCACCGGGGTGACGGCCATCAAGCTGGCCATCGCGGGCTTCCTCATCCCCTTCGTGTTCGTCCTCGAGCCCTCGCTCCTGCTCGAAGGGTCGATCGGCGAGCTCATCCCGGCTCTGGTCACACTGATCCTGGGGATGACCGCGATCGCCGCGGCACTGGCCGGATACCTGCTGGGCAGGGCCAGGAAGGTCGAGAGAGCGACCCTGATCGTCGGCGGCGTGCTGATGGTCTATCCCGTGATCTGGATATCGGCCATCGGACTGGCCCTGGCGGCACTGGTCGTGCTGCTGCAGGCGATCCGGCGCAGCGCCGGTGGTGGCGACACGGGCGGGGCCGGCGAGCGCCGGGAGACGCCGACCACCGCCTGACCGCTCCTCACCACGCGACCGCAGCCGGCGAGCGCCCGGCCGGACTTCTGGTCCGTGCCCCGGGCACTCGCCTGCATGCAGAGTCCTACGGAGGAATCACCGCTCCGTCAGGACGGTCGTCGCCGTGCTCCTCGCGGGTGGGCCGTGCCCCTCACAGGTGGCATGGCCGTGCCCCTCACAGGTGGATCGTGATGTCGGCGCTCTCGCGCAGCTCGGTGACGATCTCGTTCGCGGCCTCGTTCTCCTGTTCGGCGGTGGCCTCCTCGGCCAGCTGGTCGCGGACCTCTTCGAAGGGCGGGACCTCGGCCTGCTCGCCTGCGCCCTCGCCGCCGCCGTCGGAGGCGGCCTGCGACTGCTGCTCGACGATCTCGTCGTACTGCTGGCGCAGCTCCTCCTCGCTGGGCTCGTCGATGTCGGCCTCCTGCGCGATGTAGGTGTCCAGTTTGTGCTGGGTGGCGGCGTCCTCGCGGATCTGGTCCTCGGACTGGCCCTGCTCCTCGAGTGCGGCGATGACCTCATCGGCCGACTCCAGACCGTTCTGCTGGGCCACGTCCTCGAGGATCGCGTCGACGTCCTCGTTGGTGGCCTCGACCCCGGCCTCCTCGGCCGCCTGGATCAGCAGCCGGTTGTCGACCAGCTGGTCGGCGACCTGGGTCTTCAGCTCGGTCTCGTCCATCTCCTGGCCGCCCTGCTGGGCCATCATGGCCTGCTGCTGGAACTGAGGCTCATAGAAGGAGGTGAACTCCTCCTTGGAGATCTCATCCCCGTTGACCTCCGCGACCACCTCGGGCACGTCGCTGAGGTCGGCCTCGGGCATCTCGCCCCCGGGCTGCTGACCACCCCCGTCACTGGCCGCGGGCTGGCCGTCCGGCTGGGCGGCGGGATCCTGGGAGTCCCCTCCTCCGCTGCATCCGGCCAGCGTCACCACTGCTGCGAGCGAGAGCGCGCCCAGCGTGTGCTTGATCTTCATGCGTGTCTCCTACGGTCGACGGCCGGGGCGACGTTACACCTTCGTGATCTACAGGCCTAGGGGGGTGTGCCCAGTGGACGTTCAGGCTCACCACGGACGAGCCTTGCGCCCCTGGTCATCGGCGCAGAAAGAACTCGAGATCCGGACCGAAGGCCGAATCCCATGGGCAGGCGGCGAGGTAGTCTGTGTCACTCTCATGGCGCCTCGGCGGCCCACGGGCTCCGCAGGCGCCGCACGGACCGGACGTGGCTCTCGAGGAGGGCGGCACCATGCTCCTGTCGTTCTTCACCCTTCGGCGACCGGCCACGCTGATCCCGTCGGCACCACCTGCTCATGGCCGGTGCGTGACCTCGTCGAGTTCCTGGTGAGCGCCGGGTTCACGGTGACCGAGGAGCATATCGCGTCCGGCGGCGCCCACACTGCCCTCACGTCCCGGCTGCGGTGAGCGAAGGCTTCCCTGGCTGGAGGAGATGCCGAATCTGCTCGAGAATGGGGTGGCGAGGGAACTGCCGGCCGATCAGATCGTCGGGCCGTCCGAAGCGAGGCCGAGGAGAACATGAGAGCTCTCGGGATCATCAGGTCCTACCCGTGGGTGGTCGCCACCCTGCTCGCGCTGGTGGTGACCCTCGTCCTGGAGCTGACCGGATCGCAGGACACCGCCCGCTGGCTCCCCTCGGCCTACGGGCTCATGGTGGTGGCCTGGGTCTCGGTAGGCATGGTCAAGGACCTGATGCGCGGCCACTGGGGCATCGACATCCTGGCTGTCACCGCCATCCTGTCCACGATCCTGGTCGGCGAGCACATCGCCGCACTGATCGTGTGCCTGATGCTCACCGGCGGCGAGGCGCTCGAGGACTACGCCGCGAGCAGGGCCAAGAAGAGCCTGTCCTCCCTGCTCGAGCGCGCTCCACAGGTCGCCCACCGCCTCCAGCACGACGGCTCGACCGTCGACGTCCCCCTCGAGGAGGTGGAGATCGGAGACCGGCTGCTGGTGCGCCCGGCCGAGGTGGTGCCTGTCGACGGGATTCTGTCCGACAGCCCGGAGGGCGAGACCGTCGAGGCCGACTTCGACGAATCGTCCTTGACGGGCGAGTCACTGCCGGTCACCCGCAGGACGGGCGAGGAGATCCTCTCCGGCGCCCTGAACGGCCAACAGGCCGTGGTCGTCGAGGCCACCGCCGCTGCGAAGGATTCGCAGTTCGCGCGGATCGTGGAGCTGGTCAGCGAGGCCTCCGAGTCCCGCGCACCGATGGTGCGTCTGGCTGACCGATACGCGGTGCCCTTCACCCTCGCCGCCTACGCGATCGGCGGGATCGCCTGGGCGATCGCGGGGGACCCGGTGCGCTTCGCCGAGGTGCTGGTGGTCGCCACCCCGTGTCCGCTGCTCATCGCCCCGCCGGTGGCGTTCCTGGGCGGCATGTCCCGGGCCGCCAAGAACGGCGTCATGGTCAAGTCGGGAGGAACCGTGGAGACTCTGGGCCGGGTCCGCACCGCGGCCTTCGACAAGACGGGCACCCTGACCTATGGCCGTCCCGAGCTGCTCTCGATCTGCCCCGCAACCGATGCCCGAGGCCGTCCCGTCGTCTCGCCGGAGGAGCTGTTGCGCCTGACCGGTTCGGCCGAGCAGTACTCGGTCCACGTGCTGGCCGACACCATCCGGGCCGCGGCCGCGGCCCGTGGCCTGGAGCTGATCTCTGCCTCCGAAGCGCGCGAGGAAGCAACCAACGGCATACAGGCAGAGATCGAGGGCCGCGACGTCATCGTCGGCAAGTCCTCCTACGTGAACGCGCACACCACGGGAGTGGAGCTCGCCGAGCTGCAACCCGGCCAATCGGCGGTCTACATCGGCATCGACGGCGCGTTCGCCGGCACCCTGATCCTCTCCGACCGCCTGCGCGCCAATGCCACGGCGACCCTCGCCGAGCTGGAGCGGCAGGGGGTGGGCCGCAGGGTGATGCTCACCGGTGACGCGGAGGACACCGCACGGCACATCGCCGCCCAGGCCGGCATCGACGAGGTCCAGGCCGATCTGCTGCCCGAGGACAAGGTCCGCCTGGTCCAGGAGGTCGAGCCCCGGCCGGTGATGATGGTCGGCGACGGCGTCAATGACGCACCCGTCCTGGCGGTGTCCGACGTCGGCATCGCGATGGGCGCGCGCGGCTCCACGGCCGCCTCCGAGACGGCCGACGTGGTGATCGTGCGTGACGACATCTCGCGGGCGGCGGTCGCCGTGTCCGTGGGGCGGCGCACCCTGCGGGTGGCCAAGGAGTCGATCTGGGTGGGCATCGCGCTGTCGATCGTGCTGATGCTCATCGCCGCTTTCGGCATCATCCCGGCGATCATCGGGGCGCTGCTGCAGGAGGTCGTGGACATCGTGGCGATCGCCAACTCGCTGCGGGCCATGCGCGGAGGCCGCGACGAGCTCGCCGACTTCGCTGTGCTGCAGGACAGCACGGCCGAGGCCCGTCCCCAGGCCGGCGCTGACAGCAGCGTCGATCCCGCCGGCCGGCGGTGACCGCGCCGGCAGCTCGCCGACATCACTGCTGCCGCACGCCGTGTCGATGGCGACCAGGGCGGTGAGCATCTGATGATGGAGCTCGCCGCGCGGGTCCATCGTCTCGAACGCCTCGTCCATCGGCCGGACCTCCCGCACGCCGCCGGGTTGAGTGGCCACGGGCTCTCCTCACTCCCGTTGACCAGATGTCATCGCAGGTCATGACACTTTGCGGTTGATTGATCGCCGTCATGTCGCCTCGGGGCGGAGCCTTCTACTGTGGACACACATCGAGGGAAAAGCCTCGAGGACCACAGATCGAAGAAGGGCATCACGATGACCACCACTCCCGCCACCACCCGCAGCATCTTCCGTGCCGAGGGCTTCAGCTGCCCCTCCTGCGTGGCCAAGATCGAGAAGCGGGTCGGGAAGCTGAAGGGCGTCACGGACGTGTCGGTGAAGTTCGCCTCCGCACGCGTGACCGTCGACCACGACCCCTCCCTCACCAGCACCGAGGAGATCGTCGAGGCCATCGGCAAGGCTGGCTACACGGCCACCCTTTCCGTCTTCTGATCACCTCCGGCCGGCGGGCAGGACAGCCCGGCCGGCGCATGAGGCCTCCGCCCGCACCCGTCCGGGAACACCGGGAGCTCCGCACCGTGAACCCTCCCCCGGGGTCCTGTCCTTCAGCCCCCTCTCTCGTCCCGAAAGGCATTCCCATGAGTACTGTGTCCCGCTGGCTGCGCGGCCCCTGGGCCGATCCGATCGCCTCGGGTCTGCTCATCGTCGTCGCCGCGATCATCTCGCTGTCCGCGGGGGTGAATCCCTTCGGTGCCGGGCACCACGAGATCAGCTTCTCCCTCGAGGGCCCAACCGCTCTGATCATCTCTGACCTGTTCATGATCGCTGCGGCTCTCGTGGCCGGCATCCCGATCATCCTCAAGGCCGTACGCGCGCTGATGGTCAGGACCATCGCCATCGATCTGCTGGTCTCGATCGCCGCCATCGGGGCGCTGATCATCGGCGAGTACTGGGAGGCCGCCGCGGTGACCTTCCTGTTCGCCATCGGCCACGCCTTCGAAGCGGGCACCATGAACCGCACCCGCTCCGCGCTCGCCGAACTGGTCGCCGTGGCCCCCGATGTCGCCGTGGTGATGCGCGAGGGTGCGCAGGTCGAGATCTCCGCCGCCCAGGTGCAGCCCGAGGAGACCGTCCTGGTCAAGAACGGGGCGAAGGTCCCCGTGGACGGCATCGTCATCGGTGGCACCGGCGCTCTGGACGAGGCACCGATCACCGGCGAATCCATCCCGGTCGAGAAGACCGTGGGGGACCAGGTGTTCGCCGGCACCATCTCCGGCGGCGGCATCCTGCAGGTGCGCGCCACCGGCATCGGGGCTGACACGACCCTCGCGCGGATCATCCACCGGGTCGAGGAGGCGCAGGACGCCAAGGCTCGCACCCAGTCGTTCATGGAGCGCTTCTCCAGCTGGTACACCCCCGGCATCATCCTGCTGGCCCTGATCGCCGGGCTGGTCACCGGCAACGTGGTCCTGGCCCTGACGCTGCTGGTGATCGGCTGCCCCGGAGCGCTGGTCATCTCCATCCCCGTCGCGATCGTGGCCGGTATCGGGCGCGGCGCCAGGGATGGCATCCTCATCAAGGGGGGCGAGTTCCTCGAGAACAGCGCGAAGATCTCCGCTGTCGCTCTGGACAAGACCGGCACCCTGACCGAGGGCAGGCCCTACCTGACCGACGTCACCATCCTGGACCCCGCTCTGGACTGCTCCGACGTGCTGGGCTGGGCCGCCCGTGCCGAGGCCGGCTCCGAGCACCCTCTGGCCCGGCCGATCATCGAGGCCGCCGCGGCGGAGGGACTGCCGACCGACGGGCTGCCCGAAGCCACCGAACCGGTCCCCGGCAAGGGCATCGTCGCCACCCTCGACGGTCACCGCGTCACCGTCGGCAACCTGCCGCTGCTGGATCTCGAAGCCATCACCGACGACCACGGCGGATCCGCCGAGGTCGACCGGCTCGCCGGGCTCGGCCGAACCCCGATGGTCGTCACTCTCGACGGCAGCGTGATCGGCGTGGTCGCGGTCGCCGACAAGCTCCGCACCGATGCGAAGGAGATGATCTCCCGACTGCACGACAACGGTGTGAAGAAGGTCGTCATGCTCACCGGCGACACCCGTCGGGTGGCCGAGGCCGTGGCCGCAGACGTCGGGGTGGACGAGGTCCGTGCCGAGCTGCTGCCCGAGGACAAGCTCACCGTCGTCCAGCAGCTTCAGAGCGAGGGCTACACCCTTGCGATGGTCGGCGACGGCGTCAACGATGCCCCGGCGCTCGCCACCGCCGATATCGGGGTGGCGATGGGAGCGGCCGGCACCGGGGTCGCCATCGAGACGGCCGATATCGCTTTGATGAAGGACGACCTGCTGAAGCTCCCGCAGGCCATCGGCCTGGCCCGCAGCACGATCTCCGTGATGCGGCAGAACATCGCCATCGCACTGATCACGGTGGTGGCGCTGCTGGCCGGCGTGGTCACCGGAGGAGTGACCATGGCGATCGGGATGCTCGTCCACGAAGCCTCCGTGCTGCTGGTGATCGTCAACGCCATGCGGTTGATGCGACGCCGTGAGCAGGCAGGCAGCCGTCCTGTCGGCTCGGTCGATGACCGGACACCGCAGGCAGTCGGCGCAAGCCAGACCGTCTGACCTCGGCACCGATCAGTCCGGCCGACCCTCCGTGGTCTGGCCGGGCCGCCGCTGAACGGCCCTGTGCCCCACACTGTTCCCAGCCCTCGAGAAGGAGTCCCTCATGTCTGCAGTCTTCGTCTTCACCACCTATGGCGGGCCCCAGGGCCAGCAGCTCACGGAGCGCGAGGCCCCCCACGCCGCGGTCCGGCGAGATCGCCATCGAGGTTCGCGCCGCCGGCGTGAACCCCGCCGACTGGAAGCGCCGGGAAGGCGTCTTCGGCACGCGCGGGTCCGTGCCGGCCGCGATGGGCCTGGAAGCGGCCGGGGTCGTGACCGCCGTGGGGGAGGGGGTCGAGCACGTCGCCGTCGGGCAGGAGGTGCTGGGAGCCCCGGCCCGCGGCCTGGGCGCCTTCGCTGAGCACACGGTCCTCAAGGCCGCCGAGACGGTGTCCAAGCCGGAGGAGATCTCCTTCGCCGACGCTGCGACGATCCCGATCGCCGGCACCACCGCCTACGACCTCACCCATCAGGTCGAGCTCGAAGCCGGCCAGACGCTGCTGGTCCTCGGCGCGGGCGGGGGAGTGGGCCACATGGCGCTGCAGATCGCGAAGGTCCGCCAGTTCCGTGCCATCGGCATCGCCTCCGACTCCAAGCGCGAGCTCGTCGAGGCCACCGGGGCCACCTTCGTGCCCTCGGGGGAGGGGGTGGCCGAGCGCGTTCGCAAGTTCGCCCCGGAGGGCGTCGACCTGCTGGTGGACCTCGTCGGCGGCCAGGCCCTGCGCGAGCTGGCCCCGCTGGCCGAGGAGCCATCGAGGATCGTCTCCGCCGCCGACGCCGACACCGCGACGGAGCTCGGCGGCGCCGGCCGGGAGCGGACCGAGGGAGCGCTGGAGAAGATCACAGGAGTCGTCCAGTACGGACTGGTCGACCCGCACGTCTCCATGACGTTCCCCCTGGAACGGGCCGCGGAGGCGATCGCCGCCGTCGAAACCGGCCACGGTGCCGGGAAGACCGTGATCGTGCCCTGATCGGCCCCTCCATGAACCGATCGGCGATCAGCGCGCCGGGGCCGATGCTCCGATGCCGATAGATCCTGAGCTGCCGATCGACGGGCGTGCGGTCCGCCTGGGCGGACCGCACATGGTGATCAGTCGACCTGCAGCTCGCCCATCGGGCCCCAGCCCTCGCCCTCGACCTGGTGGGAGACGATCTGTGGGGTCGCCGAGAGGTACTGCGGGAACTCCTCCTGCATCTTCTGGAAGTGCTCGGAGTTCACGTGCGGCCCGGCACCCTCATCGGTGAAGGCCTCGATCAGCACATAGGTGTTGGGATCCTCGATGCTGCGCGACCACTCGAACCACTTGTTGCCCGGCTCGGCGAGGGTGGCCTGGGTGAACTCGCGGACGATCTCGGGCCAGTCGTCGGCATGCTCGGGCTTCACGGGGAACTTCACGTTGATCAGGATCATGCTCGGGTCCTTTCCGAACGGGTCGACGGTGAACGGGTCGCTCCCAGCCTGCCCTGTTCGGGCCGCTTCCGGAAGCCGGATTCTCAGGGGACAAGAATCGGTGGGCCTGACGGTGGCATCCGGTCGCCTGGCGAGGAGAAGGAGGGACAGCGCCTAGGATCGGACTGTGCCCGCCTCCAGATTCTCTCCTCGCGAGCTCTCTCCGGGGTACTTCGCCGTGGTGATGGCCACCGGAATCCTGGCGATCGCCTCCTCGCAGCGGGGCTGGGTGATCCCGTCGCTGATCCTGCTGGTGCTGGCCGGGGTCGCCTACGCGGTGCTGGTGGTGCTGACGCTCTGGCGGCTGGTTGCCCATCGTGACGCGGTCGCCACCGATCTCCGCGACCCGCGCACGGCCTTCCAGGCCTTCACGTTCGTCGCCGGCACGGGGGTGCTCGCCTCCGCCCTGGCCGTCCATGGCCGGCTCCGACCGGCGGCCGTGCTGCTGGCCGTGGCTGCCGTGAGCTGGTTGCTGATGGGGTATGCGCTGCCGTGGGCGGCTGTCCTGGGCCGGGCCCAGCGGCCCTTGACGGCAGCTGCCAACGGCACCTGGTTCATCTGGGTGGTGGCCGCCCAATCGGTGGCCGTGCTCGCTTCCACCCTCGAACCCGGCGCGGGGCGGGCAGGACATGCGCTGTCGATCCTGGCGGTCTTCGCGTGGTCGGTGGGCCTGATGCTGTACGTCGCGGTGGCCGTCATGGTGGTGCTGCGCCTGATGGTCCATCCGCTCGAGCCCCGCGAGCTGGATCCGCCCTACTGGGTGTCGATGGGAGCGATCGCGATCACCATCGTGGCTGGTGCACGGATCGTGGCCATGGAGAGCGCGCCCACCGTCGATGCGGTGCGGGGCCTGGCCGAGGGGCTGACCGTGGTGCTGTGGGCCTTCGCCACCTGGCTGATACCGGCCCTGCTCGCCGTGGGGGTGTGGCGCCACTGGGTCCGGCGCATCCCTCTGACCTACACCCCGGCTCTGTGGTCCATGGTCTTCCCGCTGGGGATGTACGCCGCCGCCTGCATGACCCTGGGGCGAGCGGACCAGCTCCCCCTGGTCGAGAGGATCGGCGAGGCCTGGATCTGGGTGGGACTGACCGCCTGGCTCGTCACGGCCGGGGCGATGGTCGTCTCCTGGGTCACCGGCTCGCGGCGAAGGGTCCCCGGAACCCGCTGAATGCTGATCGGCTCGCGGACGGTCCTCGGCGCCCGCAGCGGAGACGCTGTACCGAGCGGTCGGTGCGGTCGGCACGTATCGCACCGCCCCGCACCCCTCGACCCACAACCTCGGCACCTGCCGTATGAGCGAGCGCCCGGAGGACGGTGTGGTCGACAATTGGGGCCGCGCCCATGAGGTGCCCGACCTGTTCGTCTCCGACGGCTCCCAGTTCACCAGCGGTGCCGCCGCTGATCCGACCCTGACCATCGTGTCCCTGGTCAACCAGCAGGCGGAGCACCTCACTGAGGCTCTGAGGACGGGGGAGATCTGAGCGCTTGGTCCCGGGCGGCCGCCTCGGCCGAAGTCGCACACCGGCGGGGACCGGTCCGATCGATCCCCGCCGTGGACGGCCGACGGTCCGGCCCCTAGCCTGGGAGCATCTGCCCAGGCCGTCCACCGGGAGGCACCGGATGCCACGATCCACGCAACGGAAACGGGCAGCCGAGCTGCTCAGCGAGCACGGCACCACGTACGCGGAACAGGCCGGGATCACCCTCACCGACAAACCCTCGCCCCTGTACCGCCTGCTGGTGCTGTCCACGCTCCTGTCGACACGGATCGATGCCCAGATCGCCGTCGCGGCCGCACGTGAGCTCTCGAGCGCCAAGATGCGCACGCCGCAGCGGATGGTCGATGCCACCTGGCAGCAGCGGGTCGATGCCCTGGGCCGCGGCCACTACCGCCGGTACGACGAGAGCACGGCCACGCGCCTGGGCGACGGAGCTCGCCTGCTGCTCGACACCTACCGCGGGGACCTGCGCCGCCTGCGCGACGCCGCCGACGATACCGCGGGCATCCTCCGCAGGCTGCAGGACTTCCCGGGCATCGGTCCCACCGGCGCGGCGATCTTCGCCCGCGAGGCACAGGACGTCTGGCCGGCTCTGGCGCCCTGCTTCGACACCAAGGCCCTGGACGGCGCGCGCAAGGCCGGTCTGCCCGAGGACGCCGACGAGCTCGATGCGCTCATCGATCCCTCGGACCGCTCTCGATTCGCTGCGGCGCTGGTTCGTGTCGCCCTCGAGTAGGGGCCCCCGCGAGGACAGCGCGGATCAGCGCCGCCCTCGAGCAGGAAGGGTCTGCTGAGCGCGAGCATCATGCCGACGTCCAGGGCGATGGATCGCTGTCCTCCCCCGACGATAGCCAAGGGCCGGGCCACCCGCGGGTGGCCCGGCCCTTCGTGATGCTGCGGTGGCACCGAGGTGCGGTGCGCCGCTGAGGGATCAGTACAGGTTCAGGAAGGCCTGCACGACCTCGACGGTGTCCTCGTCGTCGATCTCGTCCGCACCGTTCTGGTGGGCACCGACCTCGTGCTGGAGGCCGGCCATCGTCTCGGGACCGATCTTGCCGTCCTGCTCGGCGCCGACCCAGTCCTGCAGAGCCAGCACGGTGGGCTCGTCCAGCTCACCGGTCTGCTCGATGTTCAGCCAGTCCTGCAGGGAGGTGATGGTGTCGGGGCCCATCTTGCCGTCGACCTCGAGGGTGCCGGCGACGGACAGCCCGCCGCTGGCCTTCGGGCCGGGCTCCTGGGCATCCTGCTCGGACGTCTGGCCCTCATCGGAGTTCTCGGGCTGAGGTGCCTCGCGCTGCTCGCTGCGGTTGGCCTGGTCCTCTTCCGGACGCTGCTCGGCCTGGCCCTCATCATCGGAGCCCTGCGGCTCCTGCTGCTGGGACTCTTCCTGCTGCTCGGGCTCCTGCTGCTGGGACTCCTCCTGCTGCTGGGACTCCTCCTGCTGCTCGGGCTCCTGCTGCTGGGACTCTTCCTGCTGCTGATCCTGGCCCTCGTCCTCGGAGCCGCCACCTTCGGGCGCGCCCCCGGTGTCGGCGCCACCGGACAGTGCCACGCCACAGGTGGGCCAGGCGCCCGGGCCCTGCTCGGCCAGCAGCACCTCGGCCGCGGCGATCTGCTGGTCCTTGCTGGCCAGGTCTGCGCGCTCGGCGTACTGGGTGCCGCCGACAGCCTCCCACGACTCCTGCGAGAACTGCAGACCGCCGTAGTAGCCGTTGCCGGTGTTGATGGACCAGTCGCCGCCCGACTCGCACGCAGCGACCTCGTCCCAGCCGCTCGCGGCATTCGCGGCGGTGCCGGTGGCCAGCATCCCGGTGGTCATCAGTGCGCCGCCCGCGAGGGCTGCGGCGGTGCGGCCGATGATGCTGGCCGGAGTGCGCTTGGTGCGTGTCGCCTTGTGAGTCGCCATGAAGAGGGCTCCTCTCGATCGTGGGGGTGCGGCCACTGTCGCGGCCACGGAACGATCGCCACAGTACGGACCTGCTCCCCGGTGCGGGCAAGGGGGTCGGCGCAGACTTGGGGAAGGTTTGACCCGGTGAATGTCGAGGTCAAAAGCTCACAACAGCCGCCGTTACCATCCTGTGACCAGCAGGATCGATGCCGAGGAGCCGGTCGCGGGGCCGGACCTGGGGCTGGTGCTGGCCTACTGGCTATGGTGGTCATCACGCACTGAAGTGTGCTTGCGATCACGGGGCCTTTACCGGCAGAGGTGGTCCACTTCGCAGCTGACACGGCTCCGGACGCTCGACGAGCCCGTGCACTCGACGGGAACAGTCGGCGGTACCGTCGTCGAAGAGCCCCGGCACGACCGTCGCCGCCAGAGCGGCCACCATGAGCAAGGAGCGTCCATGTCCGATGTGCCCGCTGTGAACCACAATCCGGAGGAATCCCGTTACGAGATCACCGTAGATGGGCAGCTCGCCGGCTTCTCGCAGTACCTCGACACCGAGACCGAGGGGACCGCGCAGCGGATCCTGTTCCACACCGAGGTCGGCAAGGCGTTCGGCGGGCGCGGCCTGGCCTCGACCCTGACCCGCGAGGCGATCGGCCAGGCCGTGTCGGAGGGCAAGCGGGTGGTGCCGATGTGCTCCTACGTCCAGAAGTGGGTCGAGACCCACGACGACCACGCCGACCACATCGACGCCGTCACCCCCGAGCACAAGGCGCTCTTCTGAGCCGGTAGTTGCCCGCCGGGACAGCGACCAACTCGGTCAGCTGCGCGGCGGATTCAGCTGCGCCTCGGCGGCCTCCCGATGGTCCGGGTCCCCGGTCTCCAGGGCGTACAGCCCGTATCCCAGGGGGCTGGCCGCGAACATCTCGGTGCAGTGCTCGCCCAGGCGGGGCCATACTCGTCCGCCGCCGCGCACGTAGTGGTCCAGCAGCACCTCGAAAGCCTCCGGCGGGGACACCGAATGCTGGAACTGCAGGTCGCGTGCCGGGTCGCCGACCGCGGCGGTGGTCCAGTCCAGCACGGCCGTCACCCGCTCCCCGTCCACCAGGGTGTGCGCCGGATAGATCTCACCGTGGGTGAGCACGGAGAAGTCCGGCCAATAGCTGTCCTCGGCCACCCAGGCGCGCCACCGCTCCAGCAGAGCCGGTGCCACGTCGAAGGCATCCGCGACCCGGTCGATGTCCTGCGCCCATTGCGCTCTGGTCTCCGCGGGCTCGTGATGGTCGATCCCGGTGGTCCGTGCCTGCTCGGTGTCGATGCTGTGCAGCTGCGCGATGAACTCGCCCAGTGACGCCGAATAGGTGGGCGAGGCCATGTCCACGTGCCACTGCGGGCTGAGATCGGCGGCCAGCGTCAGAGCCGGTTCGCCCGGGAGCAGGGGATAGGCGATCAGCCTCGGGCTGTGGACCTGCCAGTCGGGCACCGCCACGGTCAACTTCGGGCCGATCATCGACAGCAGCCGTCCCTCGGTGGCCGCGCGTTCGAGCACGTCGGGACGGCGGGGGATCCGCAGCACCCAGCGCTCGCCGCCATCGACGCGGACGATGGCGACCCGGAAGTCCAGGCCGAGGTCGGTGATCTGGAGGGACTCGGGATCGACCTCGAGGTCGTGCTCGGCGGCCAGGCGGATGATCTCGGAATGGTCAGCGGACTGCGTCGACGCGGTCATCCGAGCATTCTCCCACGAGGCGAGACGAGACTGCGGATCGATGGGCAGGATCCGTCGCGGAGCGCCGTAGGCGCGGCCCGCCTACGCTTCGCTCATGCGCATCGCCTTCGGGATCCTTGCGGTCGTCGCCCTCGTCCACCTGACCGGGCAGCTCGCAGGGCCCACACTGCTGGCCCACTCTACGCAGGTCCTGCTGATGCCGGCGCTGGCCGGAGTGCTGCTGGCCGGCACCACGGCGCCACGAGGACGGCTCGTGCACCTGGTGCTGGTGGCGCTGCTGTTCTCCTGGCTGGGGGACTCGGTGCCGCGGTTCACCACCGGCGACACCTCGTTCCTACTGATGGTGGGCTTCTTCCTGATCGCCCAGCTGGTCTACGTGGTGGCGCTGTGTCCCTATCGGCACGCCTCGCTGCTGCGCAGACCGGCGGCCCTGGTGCCGTACGGCGCGTTCGGCATCTTGATCGTCGTGCTGTGCGCGCCACAGACCGGGGCGCTGCTGCCGGCGGTGGCGGTCTATGCGGCCGTGATCGTGGCCATGGCGGTCCTCGCCACCGGTCTGGGCCGGCTGGCCGGGACGGGCGCGGTGGTGTTCGTGGCCTCCGACGCCCTGATCGCCCTGGACACCTTCGGGGTGATGACGCTGCCCGGACAGGGCTTCTGGGGGATGAGCAGCTATATCACCGCGCAGACCCTGCTGATCATGGCGGTCCGGCACCGGGCGCAGCAGGCTCCTGCGCAGGCGGGCCCTGTGGGGCAGGGGCCCGCGGAGCAGGGGCCGATGCTGTAGATCGACGGGGCGCGTGGCCTCAGCGACCGTCTCCGCCCGTGCCGTCGCCGGTGTCGTGCTCGCGGCTCTCGCTGTCCGAGCCGTCGTCAGCGGGATCGGTCGCGGGCCCGTGGTGGGTGATCTCGGAGCTGGCCGCGCCGGACTTCGCGACCGCTCTGCCCCTGGGGCTGGCCAGAGAGACGACGACGGTGATGATCAGCACGACCAAGATCACGATCAGCGACAATCCGGTGGAGACCTCGGGGACCGGAACCGGCTGGCCATCGTTGAGGAAACCGAGCTCGTTCTCGTGCAGGGCGTGCAGGATGAGCTTGGCGCCGATGAACAGCAGGATCGTGGACAGTCCCAGCGAGAGGTAGATCAGCCGCTCGAGCAGGCCGTCGATCAGGAAGTACAGCTGGCGCAGGCCCAGCAGCGAGAACACCGTCGCGGTGAACACGATGTAGGTGTTCTGGGTCAGACCGAAGATCGCCGGGATGGAATCCAGCGCGAAAAGGATGTCGGTGCCGCCGATCGCGACCATCACCAGCAGCATCGGCGTCAGCACCCGCTTGCCGTTCTCGATGGTGGTCAGCTTGTCGCCATCGTAGTGCTCCGAGGTGTGGAGGAACCGACTCGCCAGCCGCACCACGACGTTCTGGCTCTCGTCGCTCTCGCCGCCGCGCAGCATGTTGATCGCGGTGATGATGAGGATCGCGCCGAAGATGTAGAACATCCAGGAGAAGTTGTCGATGAGTGCGGCACCGATGAAGATCAGGCCGGTGCGGGCGATGATCGCGAAGACGATGCCGAACAGCAGCACCTTCTGCTGATCCTCCCGGGGCACCCGGAAGCTCGAGATGATGATCAGGAAGACGAACAGGTTGTCGACCGACAGCGCCTTCTCGGTGACATAGCCGGCGAAGTACTCGGTGCCCATCGCCGAGCCGCCGACGAACAGCACGATCAGACCGAATACGAGGGCTATGCCGACGTAGATGGCCGACCAGACGGCGGCCTCACGCAGCGTGGGGATGTGCGCCTTGCGCACATGCGCGAAGTAGTCGAAGGCCAGCAGCGCGACGATCGCGATGATGGTGATGAGCCAGATCAAAGGGGAGACTGCCACGGGTTCACTTCCGGCTAGATGAGAGCGACCCGGGTCTCTCCACCTGCCGCGAGCGGCAGGCCCCTGTGCCCGGAGAACCATCGGTGGTTCGCGTGTTGACGTGCACAGAGCGGCGGATACTCCCCCGTTGCTGGAGGCAGTCTACACATGGCCTCCTCGGCGCCGCACCGCTGCGGGGGAGACGCTCGGTGGGACGCGTCCCGATCTCAGCGCAGATCCTCGCGGCCGTAGCGGGCCTGGAGGAACTCCCCGACCACGGCCGCGCCCAGATCGTCGACCTCGGGAGCGACGCTGGTGCCGCCGGCGCGCCGTGCCATGGCCTCCAAGAACGACTCCAGGCCGGGATCGTCGCCGAGTCGGAAGAAGGTCGTCTGAGCGCCGGCACGGCTGATCCGGTCCAGCTCGGCGACGGTCGCGGCGACCGTGGCCGGCTCGGGCGGATAGGAGAACCACGACTCGCCGTCCGGCAGCAGCTGGGCGGTGGGCTCCCCGTCGGTGACCACCAGCAGCACCGGCTGCATCCCGGGGTGCCGACGGAAGAACTGCCCGGCCAGCATCAGGCCGTGGTGGAGGTTGGTGCCCTGTTCATGCACGGCCTCGAGCGCCAGCAGCTCCTCGACCTTCCGGGTCTGTGCGTAGCGTCCGAAGGAGATCAGCTCCAGCGCGTCCCCCCGGAAGCGGGTGGCCACCAGGTGATGAAGGGCCAGGGCCGTGCGCTTCATCGGTGCCCAGCGGCCCTCCATCGCCATGGAGAACGAGGTGTCGACCAGCAGGGCGACCGCGGCCTGGGTGCGGGCCTCGGTCTCGACCACTTCGACGTCCTCGACCTCCAGGCGCAGTCCGCTACGGGGATCGCCGCCCGCGGCCGCGGTGCGGGTGATCGCGTTGGTGATCGAGCGGGTCACGTCCCAGGGCTCGGTGTCCCCGAACTGCCAGGGCCGGCTCCCACCGGTGGGTTCGCCGGCAGCCCCCGCCAGGCGGGACTCGCGGGCTCCGGGCCGAGCGGACAGCCGGTCGGCGGCATCACGCAGCAGGGTCGTGCCCAGCCGGCGCATCGCCGCCGGGGACAGTCGCAGCTCACCGTCGGCCCCTCGTCGCAGCAGGTTCGACTCGCGCATCGCGCGCTCCAGCTGTGCCAGCTCCTGGGCGGAGATGGCCGCCTCCGGGCCCAGATGGCGGCCCAGCGCCTCGATGTCCAGGTCGGAGAGGGAGGAGCCGGCGTAGGACTGGGCGAGCTGCTCGGCCAGGGACTCCAGTTCGGCCAGCTCGGACATCACCCCCGCGCCCTCGCCCATCCCCAGACCCTGCTCGCCCTCGAAGCTCTCCGATCCGCTCCAGTCCAGATCGGGGCGCAGGCTCTGCAGGCCCGTGTCGATCCGGGCGAGCTGCTGCATCAGCTCCGGGGAGCCGAAGGCCTGGGCCGACAGCGCCATCAGCTCCTCGCGCTGCTCCGGGGTCATCGAGCGCAGCATGCGCTGGGCGGCGGCCGAGCGCTGGGCGAGCACATCGATCAGTTCGTCGATGGTCTGCGGGTTCTCGGGGAAGGCGTCACCGTGGCGGTTCATGAACTCGGCGAAATCGTCCTCGGTCGCCTCGCCGCGGGCATGGGCCTCCAGCAGGTCGCCGAGATCGCGCAGCATCTCGGTGACCTGGGCGCGGTCCTCCTCGGTGGCCCCCTGCAGCGTCTGCTTCATCCCCGCGAAGCGCTGGTCGAGCATCTCGCGGCCCATCAGCTCCTTGATCTGCTCGTAGGCCTGACGGGCCTCGTGCGAGGCCCAGTCGTACTCGGACAGCTCCGTGACCGCCGCCGCTGTCGAGCTCGGCAGATTCTCGATGGTCATCTCGCGCAGGGTGCGGTCGGTGGAATCCATCTCGGTGTCGCGGGCCAGCTGGCCGCGCTCGGCGAGCACCGCCTGCCGGAGCAGACGGTCGACCTCCTGGAGGGTGCCGTCCAAGCGATGTCGGCTGAGCAGGTCGCGGCGCCTGCGGTGGATGCGTCCCGCCAGCTGGTCCAGGCCGTCCTGGTCGCGTCCGCCGCGACGCAGGAACTCGCGCAGCGCCGAATCGGCGGAGTAGCCGTCCATCACCGACTCGGAGACTGCATCGAGCGCCTCGGCCAGGTCCACCGGCGGGGCCAGCGGATCCGGACCACCGGTGAAGCGGCCGTAGTAGGAGCGTGGTGCTCTGGCCATGAACCCTCCTCGTCCACTCTGCTCAGCGGGTGTCAGCGGTAGATCTGCTGCCGCTGGTCCCGCGCGGCGCCTCCATCAGTCTCTGTCGGTCTGCTGATCTCCTACCGCTCGCAGGCTCGCAGTACGTCGATCAGCCATAAACGGTCTCCCCGTCGCCGCTCTCCTTCGACAGCCGGCGCACCAGGAACAGCCCTTCCAGGGCCAGCTCGATGGCGCCGGCCCGCTCGCCGTCACCCTCGGCGTCCAGGCGTTCGGCGATCTCCTCGTACAGGCCCGGCTCCGGGAGCTGAGGCAGCGATTCCAGGACCTCGGCCGCGGTCACGCGCTCGCCGGTGGTCACGGTGCGCTCCCCGTCGAAGGCCTCGACCAGCGGGGCCAGGTCCAAGCCGCGGAAGTGGGTGCGGACGGCCTCGGCGGTGGCGGTGCGCAGGAGGTGTTCGAGGATCTCCAGCTCGCGTCCCTCCTCGCCGGACTCGAATTCGACCTTGCCGACGAGGACCTCGAGGGTGGTCTGCAGATCGACCCGGCGAGCCACGACCTCGTCCTCGCCGCGCACGGTGGCACGATGCAGCGCCGCGGCCGCCACGGTCTCCGCGCCGGCGATCGCAAAGCGGGCCGAGACCCCGGAGGCCTGATTGATCGCCGCGGACTCGCGCAGGGCGCGGGTGAAGCGGGCCAGGATCTCCAGCAGCACGTCCGGAACCCGCGCGGTCAGCTGCGCCTCCTGGCGGATCACGGCGATCTCGTCGGCGATCTCCAGGGGGTAGTGCGTGCGGATCTCGGCGCCGAAGCGGTCCTTGAGCGGAGTGATGATGCGCCCGCGGTTGGTGTAGTCCTCGGGGTTGGCCGAGGCCAGGACCAGCACATCCAGGGGCAGTCGCAGCACGTAGCCGCGGATCTGGATGTCGCGCTCCTCCATCACGTTCAGCAGCGCCACCTGGATCCGCTCGGCCAGGTCCGGCAGCTCGTTGAGCGCCACGATGCCGCGGTTGGCGCGGGGGACCAGACCGTAGTGGATGGTCTCGGGGTCGCCCAGGCGCCGCCCTTCGGCCACTCGCATCGGATCCACGTCCCCGATCATGTCCGCCACCGAGGTGTCCGGGGTGGACAGCTTCTCCACGTACCGCTCGCTGCGGTGCAGCCAGCTGATCGGTAGGTCCTCGCCTTCGTCCTGGACGCGGGCCTGCGCGGCGGGGGTGATCGGATCCAGCGGATCCTCGTTCAGCTCGGACCCCGAGATCATCGGTGCCCATTCGTCCAGCAGCCCCACCAGCGTGCGCAGCAGGCGCGACTTGCCCTGCCCCCGCTCACCCAGCAGCACCACGTCGTGACCGGCGATGATCGCGCGCTCCAGCTGGGGGATGACGGTGTGCTCGAAGCCATGCATGCCCGGCCAGGGGTCCGTGCCTCCGGCCAGGGCGGACAGCAGGTTCTCCCGCAGCTCCTCCCGCAGGCTCCGATGGGTGTATCCGGCGGCGCGCAGCTCGCCGAGGGTCTGGATCTTCGGCATCTCGCTCACCCTTCCACCGTAGCCCGCCGGGCTCCCGTTTGGGCAGGTCGCGACGTACCCTGGCATCGATGACCCCCACTGATGAGTCCTTCACCGCCGATACCGCCGCCGCAGGTGTCGATACCGCCGCCGATGTCGCCGTCGATCCCGCTGCGGCTCACAGCTCCGGTTGCCCCGAGGAGCGGGCCACCGTGATCCTGTTGGTGCGTCACGGAGCCACTGCCACCACCGGCAGTGTGCTGCCCGGCCGTGCCCCCGGCCTGCACCTGGCTGCAGCCGGCCGCGACCAAGCCCGGCGGGTCGGTGAACGGCTGCTGGAACGGCATGCGCGCGAGCCGATCCGGGCGCTGTACTCCTCCCCGCTGGAGCGAGCCCACGAGACCGCCGAGGCCAGCGCCCAGGCTCTGGGGCTCCCGGTGCAGATCGAGCCGAGCCTGCTGGAATGCGAGGTGGGGGAGTGGACCGGTCGCAGCCTCAGCGAGCTCTCGGCCCTGCCGGAGTGGCGAACGGTGCAGTCCTCGCCCTCGACCTTCCGCTTCCCCGGCGGGGAGAGCTTCCTCGAGATGCAGGACCGCATGGTCGCCACCATGGACCGGCTGCGTTCCGCACACCCCGGCGGCACCGTCGTGTGCTTCTCCCACGCCGACCCGATCCGCAGCCTGCTCGCCCACGCCCTCGGCGGACCGCTGGACTCGATGCAGCGCCTGTCGGTCTCCCCGTGCTCCGTCTCCGCCGTTCTCTACCGGGACGCGGCGAACCCGGTGGTGCTGCTGACCAACTCCAGCAGCCAGCCTCTGGCCGAGCTGACGGCCCAGTGACGGCGGATCCCGAGAAGGGCTCTCTACCCGACCCTCGCCACGGCCCGCCCTCGACGGAACACTTCGACCAGGCCGCCCTGTCCCGGCTGGCGGAGGAGGAGATCGAGCTGATCGGCGGGATCGTCGGCTCCAGCAACGAGACCTTCCTGGTGCGGCTGGGCGATTCGTCGGCCCTCACCCACGCCGTGTACAAACCGGAGCTGGGGGAGCGGCCCCTGGGCGACTTCCCGCCGGGGCTGCATCGACGGGAACGAGCGGCGTACCTGATCAGCCGGCATCTGGGCTGGGACCTGGTGCCACCGACAGTGCTGCGAACCGACGGCCCCTTCGGGGAGGGATCCCTGCAGCTGTTCATCCATCACGACCCCGCCGAGCACTACTTCACCCTCCACGCCGATCGGCCCGAGTCCCACGAGCAGCTGCGCCGGATGGCCGCCTTCGACATCGTCACTAACAACGCCGACCGCAAGGGCGGGCACGTGCTGCGCAGCGGCGATGGGCGGATCTGGGCCATCGACAACGGGCTGTGCTTCTCCTCCGATCTCAAGCTGCGCACCGTGATCTGGGACTTCGCCGGCCACGAGCTGGACGAGACGCTGATCGAGGATCTGTGGCGGCTGATCGAGGAGGTGCCCTCCGAAGTGGCCGGGCTGCTGGAACCCGATGAGGTCGAGGCCCTGCAGGGCAGAGCGCGCTGGTTGGCCGCGGTGGGCGAGCTCCCGGAGGACCCGAGCGGAATGATGTTCCCCTGGCCGCTGATCTAGCCGACCGCCGGCCGCGCCGACGCCACGCATGGGCGGGCAGCTAGGTGGCGCAGCCCGTTCAGCGCTGGGCCCCGGGCCCCGCTCGCAGCTCGAGCACCGGCGCGCCGCTGATCGGATCCACGGCCTCCACCAGCTGATACTCCTCGGAGCCGAAGGCCACGGATGCGCCGGCCGCGGGCAGCGCATACGCCCCCTGCCCGGGCACCCCCTCGACCACCGCGTGGATGCGCTGGGCCAGCTGATGCTGGGACAGGTGCCGACTGCGGGCCAGCACCTCCAGGCCGCCCAGGGCCGCCAGTCCGCGCGTGCTGGCTGCCTCCATCCCTGCCGGAGCCCGGGTGGGATGGACCCGATAGTGGACCAGCACGCCGCCTGCGACATCCGCGGCGAGTGCCTCGGGAGAGGTGATGTGGTCCTGATGAGGGAACCACAGCGCCACCGGATCGGAGTGCTCGATCAGCAGCATCACCAGTGCCATCACCGCCATGACCGGGGCCCCGGTCCCGGGCCTGACCGGTGTGAGCGTCACGGTGCAGGCGTGCTCGGCCACCTCGGGCCGCAGGGTCCCGGCGCCGGGGCCGGCCCCCAGCGCTCCCTCCAGCGTGGCCGGTTCGAGGCGCCCGCCCACGCGCATCCGCACCTGCTCTCCCGCACCCGCCTCGAGCACGTGCTCGGCCATCTCCTGCTCGCCGAGCCGCGCGGCCAGCTCGGGCAGCGCGTCCGACAGCACGCTGCCCAGGTCCAGGTGACGCCGAGCCATCAGCAGATGCACCGCCCACGGGGCCGGCCCCTCGACCACCGAGTCCCGGCCCGGTGTGATCACGGCGTCGGCGCCGGCCTCGAGCATCCGGTCCACGAGCGCTTCGCCGCCGCTGGGCAAGGATGCCTTGAAGGCCATCTCGGCGGGCGTCAGCGGCATCACCGCGAGCAGCTGCACGTCCCCTCGCGGAGTCGGTGCGCGCATCAGCTCGGCGGGGTACCCCAACGGAGGGCCGATCAAGGCACCCGCGAACGGCGACGGTCCCCGATCCAGGTCGCCGGCGCTGCCGTCGACCGTGTGCCCCCAGCTCAGGAAGGCATCGAAGCTGCTGGGGTACCGGGCGACGTCCTTCAGCAGCCGCAGTGGCCAGAAGTTCTCCTCCCGCGCGAGCGCCTCGCCCTCCAGAGGGTCCAGTCCCGGCCAGCCGCGCGGCAGGGCGAGCATCAGCTCCATCCGCAGCTGCGCGCCGGAGCCGGGTACGGGCATCGGTAGATCCGACATCCCGGCCGTGACCAGCGTGATGTGGGGGACCTCCGCCGATGGCTCGAAGACGTACACGTCGAGGTGGATGTGGCGGCTGGCCCGCTCCGACAGCACCGTGAAGCGATCCCCGAGGAACTCCGTCAGGTGAGCCTCGAAGGCCGCCCGACGCACCGCGTCCCGGGCGACGGCCATCGCTGAAGCGGCCGCACGAGAGGAGAAGCTCGAGGTCATACGGTCCTTCTCAGCTCGGGAACGGATGGGCGGCGCGCGTCGCCCCCGAGCATAGGCGCGCGTGCCGGGAGGCGGGCCGATGGAGCCGGGACGCACCGGCGACCCGGCTCACGGCCCGATCACCCGTCACTCCCGGTCGTCGAGGGCCTTCTTCAGCTCGTCCTTGGTCATCGTCGAACGCCCCTCGACGTCCTGTCGCTTGGCGTCCTCGTACAGCTGGTCCTTGGTGCGTCCTTGGGCGCCGGAGTGGGAACGCTCGCCGCCGCGCTCCGACGGCGACTTGTCCTTCGTCGAGACCTTGCTCGCCTCCTCGGATTCGCCCTGCTGCGCGCGGGCCTTGTTGACGGTGCGGGCCGCGATCTCCTCGGCAGTGTCCTCGCTCTCGCCACGGTCCTCGGCGCTGTCCTTGACGTGCTGGTACTGGCGCTCACGCTTCTTGTTCCAAGCCTCGGGCATGACCTGACCCCTCTCCGTGCCAATCCCTTGTGGAGCGGGTGCCGGGAGGCACCCGTGCCCCCATCCTGGGATGACAACGGCGAGCGGTCGAGGCGGCGGACCGTCCGGTTGCGGCGCTCAGGTGCGCAGGCTCTGCTCCTCCTGAGCGTGCGGTGACGGCTCGTCCCGCTCCGGGGTGACGGCCTCCTGCCGCTCGGTGTCACCGGTCATGGAGCCGACCCGGTTGGAGGGGGTGGCGTCATCCCTCCAGCGCAGCATCGCGCCGATCCCCTCGGGCAGGTCGTCCTGGTCCTCCTCCTGGCCGAGCGCGAAGATCCCCGCATCGGTGCCCAGCGCCTGGCGGAAGAGATCCTCGATCGCCGACGGCTCCTGGCCGGAGACGAAGATCAGCTCCTCGACCTGTCCCCGGTCGAGGGCCTGGGCGACCTCGGCCGCACCGCCCACCGAGGCACCGTCGCGGCCCTGACTCTCCCGGAACCGCTCGATCAGCCCATGCTGGCGGGAGCGGACGAACTCCTCCGTCGCCTCGGCGACCTCGGCCCGGAACGATTCGCTCTCCAGCGCCACCGAGCGGGTGCCGCCGGGGATCTCCACCAGCCGTTCCTGCGCCTCCTGACCCAGCGCCGCTTTGAGCAGGCCCTGGGCGCGCACGTCACCGCTGAGCAGGACCATGTCCGGGAGCCGCTCACGCACGATCGCATCGACTTTCTCGGCGACCGCGTCGGCGTTGCGCTCCCAGGAGTCCTCCACCCGGGCCTCGTAGTTGTTGGCCCTCCAGCCGTGCGGGCTGCCCCCGCCCAGGTTGGCCTTATGCACCACGTCATGGCCACCTTCGACGGTGGAGTCCTCGCCCAGCCCGTTGGGGCTCTGCCGGATGGAGGGGTTCTCCGGGGCCCGCAGATGCAGATCGGCACCGGAGCGGTCGACGAGGATCAGCAGCTGGCTCACGGCGAAACGGGTCAGCTGCAGCAAGGGCAGCAGGACCGGGGCGTCCCCGCGCTGAGCGGACTCCTGCTCCGGGGGGACGGGCAGCACCCGGTCGACGAGGATCTCGGTGTCGGTGGCCACGATGGTGCGGCCGTGCCGGCCGCCGATGGGGGAGGGGCTCAGGACCGTCTCCTCGATCTGCTCGAGGAGATCATCGGGGGCGCCGTCGTCTGCCAGCCCTGAGCGCATCTGCGCCCACCGGGTCGCCAACGCGGCGGCCGACTGCGGGTCCGTGCGTGTGGTGTCGAGGTGGACCGTGATGAACGGTCCGTCCGTCTCGAGCGCGGTCTTGAGCCAAGGCAGTTTCACAGCGACCTCCTAGGTGCTCGGAACGCGGCGACCGACCGTGCCGATCGGCCTCGATGCCGCGGGGTCCCAACCTTTCCATGCCCGGATCAGGCCTGCAACACGGGCGAATCGCGAACGTTCAGCGCGGGCGGGCCTGTCCGGCACCGTGGTGCCGCCCGATCGGTACCATCAGCGCGGTCCCCGAGACCGGGTCGGTGATCACCCGGCTGGGCAGACCGAACACCGCTTCCACAGCATCCTCGGTGAGCACCTGTGTCGGTGGTCCGGATGCCTGCACGCGACCGTCGGAGAGCATGACCAGACGGTCGCTGTAGCGAGCCGCGAGATTCAGGTCGTGCAGCACCATCACGATGGTGGTCCCTCGTACGCGGTTGAGGTCGGTGAGCAGGTCTAGTACCTCGATCTGGTGCGCGACGTCGAGGAAGGTGGTCGGCTCGTCGAGCAGCAGCACGTCCGTGTCCTGGGCCAGGGCCATCGCGATCCACACCCTTTGGCGCTGCCCGCCGGAGAGCTCGTCGACTGGCCGCTGGGCGAGCTCCGCGGTGCGGGTCAGGTCCAGCGCCGTCGCGACGGCGTGGTCGTCGACCGGGCCCCATCGGGACAGCAGGCCCTGATGCGGGTGGCGGCCCCGCCCGACGAGATCGGCGACAGTGATGCCCTCCGGGGCCAGGGGCGTCTGCGGGAGCAGGCCCAGGAGGCGGGCGAGCTGTTTGGCCGGCATCCGATGGATCTGCTGCCCGTCCAGCAGCACCTGGCCGCGACGCGGCGTGAGCAGGCGCGACATGGAGCGCAGCAGGGTCGACTTGCCGCAGGCGTTGGCGCCGACGATCGCGGTGACCCGGCCGGGGAGCAGGGAGAGGTCGAGGTCCTCGATGACGGTGCGATCGCCGTAGCCCAGTGTGAGCTCGCGGGCGAGCAGGCTGTGTGCGGTGGTCATAGGGCGCTCCCATGGCGGTTGGTGCGGATGAGCAGGACGATCAGGTAGGGAGCGCCGAGCACTCCGGTGACGACCCCGACCGGATACCGAGCGCCCACCGCGTACTGGCCGACGAGGTCGGCGACCAGTACCAGGAGCGCTCCGACCAGGGCCGCCGGGATCATGGGGGAGGAGCCGGGCCCGATCAGACGCGCGGCGATCGGTCCGGAGAGGAAGGCGACGAAGGCGATCGGGCCGCAGGCAGCGGTCGCGAAGGAGATCAGCCCGACGGCCGCGACCATCACCAGCAGTCGGGTGGTCGCCACCGGCACCCCGAGAGCCGAGGCGGCATCGTCCCCGAGCTGCGTGACGCGGAGGTCCTTCGCGCGGGACAGCAGCACCGGGGCGAGGACCGCCAGGGCCCCGAGCACCAGCCTGACCTGGTCCCAGGACGAGTTGTTGAGGCTGCCGGTCAACCAACGCAGGGCTTCCTGGAGATCCCACTGCCCGGCTGTGGACAGCACCCAGTCGGTGACCGACTGCAGGATCGCCGCCACCCCGATACCCACCAGGATCAACCTGGTCCCCATCACGCCGCCCCGGTAGGACAGGAGGTAGATGATGAGTGCGACGCCCAGCCCCGCCGTGATCGCCAGCAGTGAGACGGTCGGACCGGACAGACCCAGCACCACGATCCCGAAGGCCGCGGCGGCGCTCGCGCCGGAGGAGATACCGATGATGTCGGGACTGGCCAGAGGGTTGCGCAGCATGGTCTGGAAGGTGACGCCGCCCAGTCCGAAGCAGATCCCGGCGAGGGCGGCGAGCACTGCACGGGGCAGGCGCAGCCGCCCCACCGTGAAGCTCGCTCCCGACACCTCTTGACCGGCGAGTACCCGGAACACGTCATCGGGCGGGTAGAAGGTGCGGCCGACCGTGAGCGAGACGCAGAAGGTCGCGGCGATCGCCATCGTGAGAAGCGTGATCACCAGCCCGGCACGTGCTCGTCGCCGTCGGCGTGCTGCGGCCACCAGCGCCACGGTGGGAGGGGCCGGGCGGGACGGGAGCGGCGCCGGAACGGCGCGAGGACCGCCCTTCGCCGATCCGATGCCCGCGGAGAGGGTCCGTGGTCTCATAGGGAGGCCATCCTCTGTCGGCGCACGATGGCGATGAAGACGGGAGCGCCGAGGAGCGCGGTCACGATTCCCACGTCCAGCTCGGAGGGTCGCGAGACGAGACGGCCCAGGATGTCCGCAGCGGTGAGCAGTGCGGCGCCGGTGACCGCCGAGAAGGGGAACAGCCAGCGATGGTCGACGCCGATCAGCAGACGGCAGGCGTGGGGCACCACGAGTCCGACGAAACCGATGGGGCCCGTCACCGCAGTGGCGGCACCGCATAGGATCACGGCCCCCAGGGAGGCCAGAGCGCGGGTGATGACGACACGCTCGCCGAGTCCGGCCGCCAGATCGTCACCGAGCGCCAGGGAGTTCAGCCCCCGGGCATGCAGCACGCAGATCGCGAACCCGATCAGCAGGAACGGTGCGACCTGCTGCAGGGAGGCGTAGCTGCCGCCACCGACCCCACCGACCTGCCAGGAGCGCACACTGTCGCCGATGTCGGCCCGGGAGAGCACCACGGCGTTGATGAACGAGGTCAGAGCGGCACCGGTCGCCACCCCGGCGAGCGCTAGCTTGAGCGGCGTCGCACCGCCCCGGCCCAGGGATCCCAGGATGTAGACGAGGACGGCGGTGGTCCCGGCTCCCAGGATCGCCACCCAGATCATGCTCGACGCACTGGTCAGCGAGAAATGAGCGATCCCGATCACCACCGCGAGGGAAGCGCCCGTGTTGATGCCGAGGATCCCGGGATCGGCCAGCGGATTGCGGGTGACGCCCTGCATGACGGCTCCGGAGACGCTGAGGGCGGCGCCCACGATGACGGCGAGCAGGGTGCGGGGGATGCGCTTGGCGACCGCGGCGGGACCGAAACCGTCGGTGGAGCCGCCGAATGCGGAGAGGATGTCCTCGGCGGCCACAGCCCGGGAGCCGATCGTCACCGAGATGGCCATCAGTGCCGTCAGGGCCAGCAGGCTCAGCAGCAGACCGGCGCTGCGTCGCCGCCAGGAGCGTCCGAGCCCGCCGGCGACGACGGGAGGAGTGGTCACGGCCATGAGGATGCGGCGGCCGTGGGTCAGGACGAGGACGAGGCGGCGCGGTCCAGCTCCACCAGGTAGTCCTCGAGGATGTAGGAGATCGCCAGCGGCGTGGGATTGGCGGCCGTCCCCAGAGGGCTGTCCCCAGGCAGGTTCACCACGGCGCCGCTGCTCACTGCAGGCATCTGGGACAGCAGAGGGTCAGCCTGCAGCGCCTCGAGCAGGGAGTCGTCGCCGTAGGTCACGATGATCTCGACGTCGTTGAAGGCATCGGCCTGCTCGGCGCTGATGCTTGTGGCGAACTCCGCGGTGTCCTCCGAGGCGGCGACCACGCTGGGGGCGATCACCATGCCGAGGTCCTCGAAGAACCGGGTGCGGGTGTCGTGGGCCGTGTAGAAGCTGACCGTCGAGAGGTCGCTGGTGTCCACATGGGTCAGGAACATGGCGTTCTTCCCGGCGATCGCGGGATGAGCAGCGACCGCCTCCTCGATCTCCGCTTCCAGTTCGGCGACCAGGTCCTCTCCTGCGGCGGCCAGGCCCATGGCGGTGGCATTGATGGTGATCATCTCGCGCCAGGAGGTGCCCCAGGCGATCTCGGGGAAGGGCACGGTCGGGGCGATCTCGCTGAGGGTGTCGAAGTCCTCCTGGGTGAGCCCCGAGTATGCGGCGAGGATGACCTCGGGCCCGGTGTCACCCACACCCTCGAAGTCGATGCCGTCGGACTCGTCGAAGAGCACCGGGACCTCACCGCCCAGCTCCTCGAGCTTCGCCTCGACCCAGGGAAGCAACCCGTTGTCATCGTCATCACCGAAAGTCGCGGCAGCCATGCCCTGCGGGACCACGCCCAGTGCGAGGGGCACCTCGTGGTTGGCCCACGCCACGGTCGTGATGCGCTCGGGGGCAGCGGGGATCTCGGTCGTCCCGAAGGCGTGCTCGACGGTGATCGCTCCGTCCGCGCCGGTCGCGCCGCCGGAGTCCGAGCTGCCTGCGGCTCCGGAGTCGTCGGCCTCACCCTCGCTCGAGGAGCACGCGGTGAGCAGGACGAGGAGCGCTGCAGAGGAGGTGCCGGCGAAGGCACGGCGGGAGAGGCGGGTCATGGAAGGGCCTTTCACTGGAGAAGCACGCCCGTGAGCTCTGTCCTCGCACCGGGGCGCACGGGGAACGCGCGGGACGTGCACGGGTCAGGGAAGCGATCCGGGATCTCGCGGCCGGCGCGTCCACCGCACCGCTGTCTGGTCGATCGGACCGACGGACAGGAAGTGCCGTGGCCGCCCCGACGCGGACCTTAGGATTGCCTAACCAAAATAGACAACACCGATGTTGCGCGCAATCGCGCACTATGGACAGACGAATGCGTCAATCGGACAGCGTGCGCGCGGAGAAGGCCGAGCTGTGCGCCTCGATGCGCCGGAACTGGCCCGGGGTCAGACCGGTGATACGCCGGAAGGCGGTGATGAAGGCGCTCGCCGAGCGGTAGCCGACGGACTCGGTGACCTGCTCGAGGGGGACCTGACGGGCGAGCAGCTCGACTGCATGCTGCGCTCGAGCAGTGGCGACCCAGGTGCGGTAGGTCATGCCGGTCTCCGTCTCGAAGCTACGGGTGATGGTGCGCGTGGAGACGCCCAGGCGGTGCGACCACTGCGCCAGGGAGGTGCCGTCGGCGGGATCGGCACGCACTGCATCGACGATCGGCGTGAGCAGCGGATGTTCGGGTATCGGGAGGGCGAGCTGATGCTCGCACGGCGTGAGGACGTCGAGGATCATCGCCTCGGTGAGGGCTTGGGAGCGCTCGGACAGCGTCTGGTGGATGAGTCGGTCCATCAGCAGGCGCAGCAGCGGGGTGAGTTCGACGGCGATGGGGCCGGGGGCGAGCGGGAGGGTGCGGGCCATGGACAGCTGGGCGGCGCAGTGCCAGGTCCCAGCCGGGGTGAACCCGCTGTGCGGCAGGCCGGCCGGGATCCACAGGCCGATCCTCGAGGTGATCGTCCACATCCGTGACCCGATCCGCGCGGTCGAGGCGCCCCGTTCGTTCCAGAGCAGCTCATGCGTGGGGTGGGAGTGCTCCTCCCAGACCGTGTCCTGGGAGATCACCTCCTGACCGCCCAGGATCCTGGAGGGCACGTCGAAGGCTCCTGCGGCATAGCTCGGGAGCTGCCGTGAGGTCCTGCCCGAGGCGGGCACGTTCGGCGACGGCATGGTCGTTCCCATGGGCGTACCGTACCGACGACGGGCGGCCGCGTACCCTGGGTGCATGTCCGCCACTTTCGCCGGCCGCCTGCACGTGATCGTCGGCCCGATGTTCGCTGGCAAGACCGAGGAGCTGCTGCGCCGGGTGGGACGCGCTCGCCTGGCCGGGCTGGACGTCGAGGTCGTCTCCCACGCCATCGACACCCGTGGTGATCACGCCCAGCTGCTGACCCACACCGGTCGCAGCGAACCTGCCCGCATGATGTCCGAGGCCGCTGAGCTGCTCGACCTGGCCGCGGCCGAGGGCGATCTGCCCGACATCATCGCGATCGACGAGGCCCAGTTCTTCGGCAGCGACTTGACCGGCGTGGTCGAGGAGCTGCTGGCGGCCGGCGTGCAGGTCGAGGTCGCCGGGCTCTGCGTCACCTACGACGGCGATCCCTTCGAGCCGCTGCCCGCCCTGATGGCGGTGGCCGAGGAGGTGGTGAAGCTGACCGCGGTGTGCTCGCTGTGCGGGGGCGATGCCCCCTTCCACATCCGTCTGCGCGGCGGGGAGGCCGGCGACGCCGTCCGGCTGCTGGCCACCAACATCGGCGGCACCGAGATCTACCAGGCCCGCTGCCGTGACCACCGCGGACAGGGCACCGGCTGACCCCGGCTCGTGCCGCAGGGAACCAGGGGATGCCCCGCCCTGGGTCGGGCGCGGCGGTGCCGCTCAGGACCCGGTGATGAGGTCGGGGGAGTTCTCGTCGACCGGCTCGATTCCGGCCAGACCCCACTGCCCGCTGCTGCGCTCGACGAAGTAGCGCAAGGGCACCTCGATCGTCTCGCCACGGTCCTCGTATCGTTCGGTGACGTAGAAGATCGCATAGCCGAAGCGGTTGACCCGATCGGTGACCTCGTAGTCGACACCGGTCATGTCCGAGGTGGCCTGCTCGAACACGTCACAGCTGGTCAGTCCCGTCGCGTCCCGGTACTCCGGGGTGGTGGTCTCCTCGAACAGCGCGCAGTCGCTGGTCTGCAGGGAGTCGTAGAAGTCATCCAGCGTGGTCTCGGGGTCGCCCCGGCCCAGGATCTGCCAGAGCAGGATCAGCGCCACGATGAGCGCGACCAGCAGCAGTGCCATTCCCGCGCCGCCCAGCAGCAGCCAATGCCACAGGGGGCGCTGGGGACGGGGCGGTGGCGGCCCGGCAGAGCCGGGGCGCGGGGCGGGAGCGAAGGTCATGGCGTCCTTCTGGGCGGCAGGATCCGGGAGCTGCAGTATCCCGCACCGGGCGGCGATCCGCACAGTGCGTGCTGAGGACGGCGCCCGCGGAGTGCTGAGGACAGCTGCCCGGGGCCCACCGCCGACCGGATTCACATCCCGCCCACGGCGTGCTGGGCGCGTGCCGAGCTGCCGGATCGGTAATCTTCAGACCATGATCGTCACCGCCGACCCGGGCCCCGTCGGATCTCCCACCAGCAAGGACGGCGCCGGATTCTGGGCAAGGTCCACGCTGCGCTACACACTCACCGCCGGCGAGCGGACCGAGGCGGCCCTGCCCGCGCTGGAGGGGGCCGACGCCCTCATCGGCCGTACCGTGCAGGCCGATGATGTGCTACGGGTGTTCATCCACCCTCGGCTGGACGCCGCACAGACCTGGGGAGCGACCTGCGTCGCCCTCGACCTGCGCTTCGCCGACGGCAGCCGCCTGTCCGAGCTCCAGCCCGTCGACCAGTACGGGGTGCCCGCCACCGCTCGCGGCCAGGGCGAGGGGAAGATCCTGTACGCCGACCAGTGGAACGACGTACAGGTCCAGCTCGGCGCCGCCGCCGGCCGCGAGATCGTCGAGGTGCTGCTGGTCGCCGACGTCCCCGGCGACGAGACGGATGCCGATGTACCCGAGGGCGGCGCATCCGAGGGCGAGCCGGTCGTCGAGCTCACCGCGGACCTGCCGCGCCCGGACACCCTTCCCACCGCCACCGATCCGCACCCGCACAGTCTGCCCACCGGGACCGACCTGGAGCCGGAACACGAGGACCCCGTGGAGCCCGGCGATCCCGCGGCCCAGAAGGACCTCGAGGCTGCCGGGGACGCGGCCGAGGAGCAGAACGAGCTGATCGGCTGGATCGACGGCCCCTACCTCGGCGACTCCGCCCGCCTTCCCGCAGATCCGCCGGCACAGGATCCGGTGGCCTGGGTCGATACCCGTCGCGGCACCTACGCCTCCGGTGACTTCTCCCGGGGCAATACCCTCCCGATCACCGCCTGGCCCAACGGCTTCGCCTTCTTCACGCCGGTCACCGACGCCCGCACCCGCCGCTGGCTGTACGAGTACCACCGGGCCGGCGACGAGCAGAACCGCCCCCGCCTCCAGGGGTTGGCCATCTCCCACCAGCCCAGCCCCTGGATGGGAGACCGCAACCAGTTCGTGCTGATGCCGATGACCGGCGAGCAGAGCGATGCCTCTCCCGCGGCGCGCTCGCTCGCCTTCGACCACGCCGAGGAGCTCGCCCGCCCGGACCTGTACCAGGTCGCGCTCGAGGGCGGGATCGGGATGCGGCTGGCCCCGACCGACCACGGAGCCATCAGCGAGTTCGACTTCCCCACCGCCCTCGAGCATCCCCAGCTGCTGCTCGAGGGCGTCGACGAGCACTGCCGGATCGACGCCGCCGGGGCGGTCCTCGACGGCCGCCTGCGGGGCTGGGTCGACTCGGCGGTCGCCCAGGGCTACGACCGGGCCGACGGGGCGACGCGCATGTTCGTTCTGGCCGAGGTGGACCCTGCCCCGCAGACCGTCGGCCGCGCCGAGGGGGCCAGTGCCGGAGCGAGCCTGCTGACCTTCGCGCCCGGGACGACCTCGGTCACCGTGCGGATGGTCACCAGCTTCATCGGCATACAGCAGGCCCAGCGCACCTTCGCACAGGAGCTGGACGGCCGGTCCTTCGAGCAGGTGCGGGCCGCGGCACATGCGGAATGGACCCACCGGTTGAGCGTGCTCGAGGTCGTCGGCGCCACCCCGCCGCAGCGACGCACGCTGTACGGCAACCTGTACCGGCTGAACCTGTACCCCAACTCCCAGTGGGAGAACGCCGGGACGCCCCAGCGGCCCGAGCCCGTCCACGCCAGCCCGGTGCGGCCGGTCAGGGGCGAGGCGACCGACACCCGCACCAACGCCCAGGTGCTTCCGGGCCGGATCCATGTCAACCACGGCTTCTGGGACACCTATCGCACGGCGTGGCCTGCCTACGTGCTGCTGTATCCCGAGCTGACCGCGGAGCTGGCCGACGGCTTCGTCCAGCAGTACCGCGAGGGCGGCTGGATCGCCCGCTGGTCCTCACCGGGCTACGCGGACTGCATGACCGGCACCAGCTCCGACGTCGCCTTCGCCGACGCGCACGTCAAGGGCGTGGCGCTCCCAGATCCTCGGTCCGCCTACGAGTCCGGCTTGCGCAACGCCACGGTCGCCCCGCCCTTCCTCGAGGTGGGCCGCACGGGCAACGAGCGGGCCGTGTTCACCGGGTACGTCGACACCGACACCCCCGAGTCGGTCTCCTGGGCGCTCGAGGCGTACATCAACGATCACGGCCTGGCCGCGCAGGCCGAGCTGCTGGCCGAGGCGCCCGACACCGCGCCCGAGGAGCGCCGGCAGCTGCAGGAGGAAGCCGCCTACCTGCGGGCCCGCTCGGCGAACTACCCGCTGCTGTTCGACGGGCTCCTCGGCTTCTTCCAGGGCCGGCGCCGCACCGGCGAGTTCGCGCAGAGCCCTGAGGAGTTCGACCCCAGGGTGTGGGGCGGCGACTTCACCGAGACCAACGGCTGGAACTTCGCCTTCCACGTCCCCCACGACGGGGAGGGGCTGGCCGCACTGCACGGGGGCCGCGACGAGCTGCGGGCGAAGCTGGACGAGTTCTTCTCCACCCCGGAGCGAGCCGACCTCAAGGGCACCTACGGTCACGTCATCCACGAGATGGACGAGGCCCGCGCAGTGCGGATGGGCCAGTTCGGGATGTCCAACCAGCCCTCGCACCACATCCCCTTCCTCTACCACCATGCGGGCGCCCCGCATCGGGCGATGGAGATCGTGAGAGAGGTTCAGCGCAGGCTGTTCGTGGGCGAGCAGATCGGACAGGGCTATCCCGGCGACGAGGACAACGGCGAGATGAGCGCCTGGTGGCTGCTGACGGCGCTGGGCCTGTACCCGCTGCAGTTGGGCACCGGGCGCTACCACCTGGTGGCGCCGCTGTTCGAGCGTGCCGAGGTGCGCCCCCTGGGGGGCCCGGACTTCACGGTGATCGCCGAGGGGCAGGCACCGGACCGCCCCTATGTCACCGCCCTGACGGTCGAGGGGCGCGAGCACACCGTGGCGGCGCTGGACCACTCCGAGCTGCACGGCACCCTGCAGTTCACCCTGGCTGACCAGCCCGGAGGCTGGGGCGAGGTCCCGCCGTCGGCCACTGCTCCCGGTCATGCACCCCAGCCGCTGCGGGATCTGCTGCCTCGGCGCGAGGATGACCCGCTGCTCGATGACGACGCACGGACCGAGCAGTCCTGGCCCGGCACGACCGCGGTCATCGAGCTGCCGGAGCTGGAGCTGCTGGACACCGCGAGATTCCTGACCCTCACCTCGGGCGCCGAGGAGGGCGGGGATCCGGTCGCCTGGCACCTGGAGGGGTCGACCGACGGGGAGAACTGGGAGGTGCTGGACGAACGCTCGGCCCAGACGTTCCGCTGGCGCCGCCAGACCCGCCCGTTCCTCATCCGGTCACCGCGGGCCTGCACCCGGCACCGACTGGTGATCACCACCGCGACCGGCCCGCTGCGGCTGGCCCAGATCGAGCTGCTGGCCTGAGCCGGCCCTGCCACGGCCACCGGCAGCCGTGGCGGCAGGGTGGGCATGGGTGCCGATCACCGTCCACGGCCAGGTCATCAGCGCCCACACCGCGGCGATCACCGCGGCCTCCACCAGCAGGTACACCGGCCAGGGCCCCATCACGTCCAGCAGGCTGGGCCCGGCCGGGGCCCGATTGAGATAGGCGTAGTTGGTGCCCACCAGCAGGTTGACCAGGAAGGCCAGCGCCGCCCAGCCCAGGGTCGCCGCAAAGGCCATGGCGTAGTCCCGCCAGGTGGGCCGGTGCCCCAGGCCCCATACCAGCATGATCGGCACCACCAGCCCGCTCGTGTGCGCCACCCAGTACTGGGCGAACTCCAGCGGGATCCACACGAAGTAGTTCAGGTCCGGGGTGAGGACCGACTGGAGGTTCAGGGTCAGCCCCCAGAAATAGCTGAGCACGATCGCCCAGCGGGCCCGGGTGATCAGCGCGATCGGGAGCAGGAACCGCAGCGCATCGGAGAAGTGCAGCGGCAACGACTCCTGCAGGTTCCACGCCCAGGGCATGAACCCCCAGGCGGTCCAGAAGATCGAGTTCAGCAGCAGGGCCCAGCCGGCCGCGCGCAGGATGCGGCCCACCCGGCCCGGGTCGGCGCGCCGGGCCCAGGCCACGGCCGCGACGGAGAGGGCGACGATAGCGACCAGCGCCGTCACATGCGCGAAGCCATAGGCGGGCATGTGCCCGATCGGGGCCGTGAGGAGAGCGCCCTGGTCGCTGTCGGTCCCGTCCATCGACGCCCGTCCTCTCTTCGCGAGTCGTCCGTGATCAGCGAGCCGAGCCGGACCGTTGCCGCCGAGCATACGAGAGCGCCCCGCCGAGGCCGGAGCGCTCCGGCCTCGTGTCGGACGGGGCGGGAGGTGGCCGGCGGCAGAGCGCGCCCGTCGCGCCCCCGACCATCCGTTTGGACCCATCGACGTGCCCAGGAACGGGTGGGATGCTGGGGGAATGGATATTGCAGTCATCGGAGGACATGGCAAGGTCGCGCTGCTCGCAGAGCCGTTGCTGGCCCAGGCTGGACACACGGTTCACGCGGTGATCCGCAATCCCGAGCAGCAGGCGGAGGTCGAGGCCACGGGAGCACAGCCGGTGCTGGCCGATATCGCGACCCTGGATGCCGGCGGTTGGGAGGATCTGCTGCGCGACAAGGACGCCGTCATCTGGGCGGCCGGCGCAGGAGGAGGAAACCCTCAGCGCACCTACGGCGTCGACCGTGACGCAGCGATCGCCTCGATGGACGCGGCGGGGCGGGTCGGTGCCCGCCGCTACGTGATGGTCAGCTACTTCGGTGCCCGGCCTGATCATGGTGTCGCCGCGGACAGCTCCTTCTTCCCCTATGCCGAGGCGAAGGCAGCTGCTGATCAGCACCTGCGCGGGACCGAACTGGACTGGACGATCCTGGCCCCCTCGCGTCTGACCCTCGAGGAGCCCACGGGCCGGATCGACACCGAGGCGAGCGAGGGCGGACAGGTCTCCCGGGCCAACGTCGCCCGCGTCATCGCCGCCTCCCTCGAGCACTCGCAGACCATCGGGCAGTTCATCGCCTTCAACGACGGCGAGACCGAGATCGATCAGGCGCTCGACGCGCTGAGCTGAGGTCTCGGGCGGCGATCCCCGCCACCATCGATGGCCTCAGGTGAGAGCCTGCTCGTAGAGTCATCTGGTCACGAACCAGGACTCACCAGGAGGAAGGCTCGCGTGGTACGACGCTGGATCTCCCTGATCGCGCTGGCGGTGGGGATCTTCGCCCTGATCACGATCGAGGAGCTGCCGATCGGTGTGCTCAGCGTGATGGCCCCCGATCTGGGAGTCAGCGAAGGCATCGCCGGGCTCACCGTGACGATCCCCGGCGTCCTGGCCGGCGTGGTCGCGGTCGCCACCCCCGTGATCGTCCGCGGCCTGGACCGTCGGCTCGTGCTGGCGCTCGCCCTGCTGTGCGTGGCCATCTCCTGCGGGCTCAGCGTCATCGCCCTGAACTTCGCGATGCTCCTGGTGGCACGCCTGTTCGCGGGTGTGGCGATCGGCTTGTACTGGGCTGTGCTCCCGATCGTGGCCGTGGCCCAGATGCCGGAGAACGCCGCCCGTGCGCTGACCGTCGCCTTCGGCGGGGTCGGGGCGGCCCTGGTGCTGGGTGTGCCCGTCGCCGCATGGATCGGGGCGCACCTGGGCTGGCGTGCGGCCTTCGCGGTCACCGGCACGGTCGCGGTCCTCGTCGCACTGGTGATCACCGTGATCGTGACCCCCGCTCGCAGCAGCGTGCCCGTCACACCGCGGATGATGCTGACCGCCGCCCGCACCCGCGGCGTCCGCCACGCCCTGGCGCTCACGGCACTGGTGATCACTGCCCAGTTCATCACCTACAGCTTCATCAGCCCCCTGCTCATCGATCGCGCCGAGGTCCCACTCGGACAGATCAGCCTGATGCTGCTCGGCTTCGGTATCGCGGGCCTGATCGGCAACTTCGCCGTGGGCGCGATCATCCGGCGCTCGGCGCCGGCCGGTGTGCTCACCATCGTGACCGGGATGCTGGTCTCTCTGCTGGGACTGCTGCTGGTGGTGCGTGACCCCGCCAGCGCGCTGGCGGTGGTGACGATCTGGGGGCTGTTCGCCGGAGCCGCCTCTGTGACGATCCAGTCCTTCGTGGGCACCGAGGCGAGTGAGGTCGTCGAGGAGGGCACCGCACTCAACAGTGCCGCCTTCAATGCGTCGATCGCGGTCGGCGCCCTGATCGGCGGACAGATCCTCGATGCGGCCGGATACGGCGCGATGGTCAGCACATCGATCCTGATGCTCGCGGTCGCGGTCATCGTGATCGCGCGGTACATGCTCACCACGCCCGCAACCGCGAGCACTGCAGCACCGGAGGCGGCCGACGTCAGCGCCTGAACGCCGGCCCGCACCCCGAGAACCGATCCCCGAGCCCGCCTCGGCTCCATGCCCCGGGACCGTCAGGCAACCCTCCGGGCGGCGCTCAGACCACCCGGAAGCCCTCTGCACCGCGCGGGTCGGCTTCTTGGACATCGACCCGCTCGACGCGGGCACTGGAGGGCCCGGTCCGCAGCCAGACGAGCATCTCCTCGACCGGCTCGACCGGGCCCTCGATGTCGGCCTCCACCGCGCCGTCGAGGAGGTTGCGGATGGTGCCTGAGACTCCGAGCCGTCCTGCCTCCCGAGCGGCGGCCATCCGGAAGCCGACACCCTGGACCCGGCCGGTCACCCGTACTACCCGGCGCAGCGCAGATCGCCCGTTCATCAGTTGTCCGCCCCGGTATCGGCCAGGGCAGCCGTTGCGGAGGAGCTGGCGGTGCCCTCCTCCCACTGCCACTCGGCCACATCGGGGATGTCGGCCCCGTGCTGATAGGCATAGGCGCGGGCCCGGATCCGCTCGTCTTCCATCTGCTGACGCAGCCCGGCATAACGTGTGGCCAGGCCCGGGACCCGGTCGATCACGTCCATCACCAGGTGGAACCGATCCGCGTCATTGAGCATCAGCATGTCGAAGGGCGTGGTGGTGGTGCCCTCCTCCTTGTAGCCGCGCACATGGATCCGGGAGTGGCGGTCGTGCCGGTAGGCCAGGCGATGGATCAGCCAGGGATAGCCGTGGTAGGCGAACACGACCGGGATGTCCTGCCCGAAGAGGCCCTCGAAATCCGCCTGCGAGAGCCCGTGGGGGTGTTCCGAGTCGTCCTGCAGACGCATCAGGTCCACGACGTTGATCACCCGCACCTTGAGCCCGGGCACCTGCTGCCTCAGGATCTTCGCGGCGGCCAGCGTCTCGATGGTGGGGATGTCCCCGGCGCAGGCCAGCACCACGTCCGGGTCCTGCCCGGGCTCCTCGGTGCCGGCCCATTCCCAGATTCCCAGACCGCGGGTGCAATGGACGACCGCCTCGTCCATCGTCAGCCAGTTCGGGTTCGGCTGCTTCCCGGCGACCACGACGTTGATGTAGTGACGTGAGCGCAAGCAGTGGTCGTAGGTCGACAGCAGGGTGTTGGCGTCCGGCGGCAGGTACACCCTCACGAACTCGGCCTTCTTGTTGACCACGTGATCGATGAACCCGGGGTCCTGATGCGAGAACCCGTTGTGGTCCTGCCGCCACACGTGCGAGCTGAGCAGATAGTTCAGCGAAGCCAGCGGTCGGCGCCACTCCAGCTCCTCGGACACCTTCAACCACTTCGCGTGCTGGTTGACCATCGAGTCGACGATGTGGATGAACGCCTCGTAGGAGGCGAACATCCCGTGCCGGCCCGTGAGCAGGTAGCCCTCGAGCCAGCCCTGGCACTGGTGTTCGGACAGCACCTCCATCACCCGCCCGGTCGGAGCCAGGTGCTCCTGGTGGTCGTGCGGTTCGAACAGTGCGTTCCACTGCTTGTCGGTGGCCTCGTAGACGGACTGCAGCCGGTTCGAGGCGGTCTCGTCGGGTCCGAAGATCCGGAAGTTGTGAGGGTTGTCGCGGATGACGTCGCGCAGCCACGTGCCCAGCACGCGCGTCGCCTCGGAGACCGAGGCCCCGGGCAAAGGGACGTCCACGGCGTAGTCGCGGAAATCTGGCAGGCGCAGCGGCTCCAGGAGGCTGCCGCCGTTGGTGGCCGGGTTGGCGGACATCCGCAGGTGCCCCTCGGGAGCGGCTGCGGCGACGGACTCCAGCAGACGCCCGTGCTCATCGAACAGCTCCTCGGCCCGATAGGAGCGCAGCCAGTCATCGAGAACGGCCAGGTGCTCGTCGCTGTCGCGGGCGCTGGAAAGCGGCACCTGGTGGGAGCGCCAGGATCCCTCGGCGGGCTGGCCGTCGACCTCCTTCGGTCCGGTCCAGCCCTTGGGGGTGCGGAAGATGATCATCGGCCAGGCGGGACGTGGGGTCGGCCGGCCGGCTGCGGCATCCTCGCGGGCACGGCGCTTGATGTCGGCGATCATGGTCAGCGCTTCATCCAGCACCTCGGCGAAGCGGCGGTGCGCCGCGATGGGGTCCTCGTCGTCGAAGCCAGCGGTGAACAGCAGCGGCGTATGGCCGTAGCCGCGCATCAGGGAGACCAGCTCCTCTTCGTCGATGCGCGCGAGGACCGTGGGGTTGGCGATCTTGTAGCCGTTCAGGTGCAGGATCGGCAGCACCACTCCGTCGGTCAGCGGGTTGGCGAACTTGTTGGAGTGCCAGGCGGTGGCCAGCGGTCCCGTCTCCGCCTCGCCGTCCCCGACCACGGTGAAGGCGATCTCGTCGGGACGGTCGAACATCGCCCCGTAGGCATGGGAGAGGGAGTAGCCGAGCTCGCCGCCCTCGTGGATGGAGCCGGGCGTCTCCGGGGCGACGTGCGAGGGCACCCCGCCGGGGAAGGAGAACTGGGTGAACAGGCGGGCCAGCCCCTGCTCGTCCTGGCTCACCTCCGGGTAGACCTCGGAATAGGTGCCCTCGAGGTAGCTGGTGGCCACCAGCCCCGGACCGCCATGACCGGGACCCGTGATGTACATGGCCTTCAGGCCTCGCTGACGGATCGCCCGGTTCGCGTGCGCATACAGGAACGTCAGGCCGGGAGTGGTGCCCCAGTGCCCGAGCAGACGGGGCTTGATGTGGTCACGCTGCAGCGGTTCGCGCAGCAGCGGATTATCCATCAGGTAGATCTGCCCGACCGACAGGTAGTTCGCGGCACGCCACCAGGCGTGGAGGGTCATGAGCTCCTCATCGGTGGGAGCGTGGGCAGGAGCGTTGGGCCAGGGCGGGACGGTGTTCACGGTGATCTCCTCGCGTGGTCTGCGGTCCTCGGAAGAGGGGCCGATGACTCGACAGTATTGCCTCCGGGGCGGCTGGGGGAGGGAAACGGTCCCGATCCTCGGCGCCTTCGAGCCTCGGGGGACAGCGGAGCCTCAGGTGAGAACGCGGTGAGCACGCGATGAGAGAGCTCTCAGATAGCTGGGGGGCGCCCCGGGAGCTTCGTATCCTGAGCCCATGCCCGACGCTGAACCCCACAGGAGGACGGTCATGATCCGCACCCGCATCCGCCCCGCCGTGCGAGCCGCAGCCGGGATCGCTGCCGTGGTGGCTCTGGCCGCCGGCTGTGGCTCCGGGACCGATGAGGGCCAGGAGGTCCCCGTCGGCGAGCCCGGTATCGAGCAGGACGAGCAAGACGCCTCCGACCAGGGCGGCGCCTCTGGGGAGGAGGGCGCCTCCGACGAGGACGGTTCGTCTGATGAGAGAGAAGGTGCCGACGGCTCCTCCGACAGTGGCGACGAGGGGACGACGGATACCGTCGAGGCCCTTCCGGGTGATGCGGACCTGGCCACCGAGACTCTGCCCGTCACGGCCGAGGACGCCTGGGACATCGCTCTCGAGGCCACCGGCGGGGGCGAGGTCCGCTCCATCGAGATCGACGACCACGACGGGTCCTGGGAGTGGGAGATCGAGATCCAACTCGACGGCGAGGAGCACGAGCTCGACATCGATGCCACCACCGGCGAGGTCACCGACCACGACCGTGAGGCCGATGACGATCGGGAGCCGGCCGTCGACATCACCTCCCCGATGACGTACCAGGAGGCGATCGAGATCGCGCTGGGCGAGCAGGACGGGCGCGTCGAGGGCTGGGAGCTGGACTCCGACGACGGCCGCATCGAGTACACGATCGACATCGAGCGCGAGGACGGCGAGGACGTCGAGGTCGAGGTGGACGTGGAGACCGGCGAGACCCGGATCGACGATTGACAGCCACCGCGGAACGACTCCGGGCCACGGGCATCGAGCCCTCGAGCGGCTGAGCGCTTCGGGTATCCGCTCATCGCGCCCCGAGCAACCGCAGCGGCCACTCCCTCCGGCCAGAAGGAGCGGCCGCTGCTGCGCGGCGCGGCCGGCCGCTCAGCGTGCGGCGATCACCGGTTCGCCCTCGGCGTCCAGGTGCATGACCTCGCGGCCGGCCTGCCAGACCCGCTGGGCACGGTGACGGGTGTCGAGGGGATCACCGTCCCACAGCACCAGATCCGCGTCCTTGCCCACGTCCAGGGTGCCCAGGCGCTCGCCCAGACCGAGCACCTCGGCCGGGTTGATGGTGATCGACCGCAGCGCCTCGTCGGGCTCCATGCCGTGTTTGACCGCCAGCGCCGCCTGGTGGACCAGGAACTCGATGGGCACCACCGGGTGGTCGGTGATGAGTGAGACCTTCACGCCGGCGCCGGCGAGGATGCCGGGCGCTTTGGGGGTGCGGTGGCGGACCTCGGCCTTGGAGCGGGAGACGATCAGCGGCCCGTACAGCACCGGCACCCCGGTCGCCGCCACCCGGTCGGCGATCAGGTAGGACTCGGTGCCGTGATCCAGCACCAGCTCGAAGCCGTACTCCTCGGCGATCCGCAGCGCGGTGGCGATGTCATCGGCCCGGTGGGCGTGCTGGCGCCACGGGATCTCGCGGGAGAGCACCTTGGCCAGCGCCTCCGAGACGAGGTCCACGTCCCGATCGGCCTCGTCCTCATCCATCCATGCCCGGGCCTTGGCGAAGGCCTGGCGGATCGTCAGCGTCACCCCGAGTCGGGTGGAGGGGGTCTTCTTCTGCTCGCCGTAGACCCGCTTGGGGTTCTCACCGAGCGCCGCTTTGAGCCCGGAGGGCTCGCGCAGCACCATGTCGTCGACCACCCGACCATGGGTGCGGATCGCGACCGTCAGGCCGCCGATCGGATTCCCCGAACCGGGATTGACGTTCACAGCGGTCACGCCGCCGATGACCGCGTCGTCGAAGCCGACCTCGGTGGCGTTGACGGCATCGATCGCCCGGACGGCGGCCATCACCGGATCGGTCATCTCATTGGTGTCCTCACCGGCCCAGCCCTCACCCTCCTCGGCCACACCCAGGTGCACGTGGGCATCGATGAACCCCGGCAGCAGCCAGTTCCCGCCGGCGTCGACGATGCGCGCACCCTCGGGGGCGACCACCTCCGGACCCAGTTCGATGATCGTGCCGTCCTCGACGACGACGGTGCCGTCGAAGGCCGGGGAGGAGATGGGCAGGACATGGGCGTTGGTGATCGCGAGGACTGTCATGAGGTCGACCCTGGCGCTGCCCCGGGAGAACGTCAAGCAGGACACCGCCGTCGGATGTCGGCGGGTCGGGCCCGCAGGCGCCCGCCTGCGGAGGATTCGGGCACGCGAGCACCCGGCTGGGGTGGACACAGCTTGTGCGAACATGGCTGTGGCACGAGGATGGAGGTATGGCTTCCATCAGTTTCAAGAATGACCCCGTCTCCACGGTCGGCGAGCTGCCCTCCCAGGGGGCCCAGCTGCCTGGCTTCGAGCTCGTCGGGCAGGATCTCAGCTCCGTCACCAGCGCCGACCTCGCCGGCAAGCGCGTGGTGCTGAACATCTTCCCGTCGCTGGACACGGGCACCTGCGCGATGAGCGTGCGCAGGTTCAACGAGCTCGCCGCCGATTTCGAGAACACGGTCGTGGTGTGCGTCTCCAAGGATCTCCCCTTCGCCCAGGCCCGCTTCTGCGGCGCCGAGGGCATCGACAACGTGGTCGTCGCCTCCGCCTTCCGCTCCAGCTTCGGGGAGGACTACGGCGTGACCATGTCCGATGGCCCGCTGGCCGGTCTGCTCTCGCGCGCCGTGGTGGTCACCGACGAGGCCGGAAAGGTCGTGTACACCGAGCAGGTGGCCGAGGTCTCCGAGGAACCCGACTACGACGCCGCGAAGGCTGCGCTGGCCTGAGCACCATGCGGATCGAGCTCGGACGAGTGCGGGACCTGCTCGACGACGGCGGATCGGCCGACGGCGAGCACCGGGTGCTGGTGGACCGGCTGTGGCCGCGCGGCATCGCCAAGGAACGTCTGGCGTATGACGCCTGGGACAAGGACATCGCTCCGAGTCCCGAGCTCCGCAAGGCCTTCCATGCCGGTGAACTGGACTTCGAGCAGTTTCGGGAGCACTACCTGGGCGAGCTGTCGGATTCCGATGCTCCGCGCCGGCTGCTCGAGGCCGCCGCCGATGCGGAGGCGAGCACCATCGTGCTGGTCTACGCCGCCAAGGACGTCGAGCACAACCACGCCCGCGTGCTGCGGGAGGCGCTCGACGCCCTCGACGTCTGAGCGCAGCGGGCCCATCTGCCGGCACGTTGCGCCCCGCTGGTTGCCGAGCAGTAGGGTGACCGGTCGTGGAACCCGTCTCGCTGATCATCCTGTTCGTGATGGGCACCCTCGCCGGTGCCATCAACGCCGCCGTCGGGTCCGGCTCCCTGCTGACCCTGCCGGTGCTGCTCGCGCTGGGCATCCCGCCCGGAGTGTCCGTGCGCTCCAACACCGTCGGCATCCTGTTCTCCACCATCGGGTCGGTGGTCGGGTACCGCAGGGAGATCGCCGCCGAGCAGAAGGATCTCGGCCCGCTGATGGTCGTGGTCGCGGTCACGGCGACGCTGGGCTCCGTGCTGCTGCTGGTCTCGCCCTCCGAGGCCCTCGACGTGGTGGTCCCGGTGCTGATCGTGCTCGCCCTGGTGATGGTGATCTTCCAGAAGCGCATCACGGGCATGGTGCAGGCGGTCGGTGAGCGCCGGGCCGCGCGCCGTGCCCGGCGACGCCGGCAGACGCTGGAGGAGGCGGCCGCGGGCGAGCGCAGCCCGTACCGCTCGCCGGGGCTGCTGGGAGCGATGGGCGCGGCCTCCATCTACGGCGGGTACTTCACCGCCGCCCAGGGCATCCTGTACCTCGGGGTGCTGGGCGCGACTACCGGGCGCTCGATGGGTGCGGTCAACAGCGTCAAGAACTTGGCGAGCCTGGTGGTGAACCTGGCCGCCGCCATCGTCTACGTCATCGCCTACTTCGCGCTCGGCGCCGAGATCATCTGGGTCGCCACCGCGGCGATCGCCCTAGGGGCCCTGCTGGGTGGCTACTTCGGCGCTCATCTGGCCAAGAAGCTGCCCGATGCGGTGCTGCGCGGGGTGATCGTGGTCGTCGCACTGTTCGCTCTGGTCCGTCAGTTCACCGGCTGACCTGTGAGGCGGATGACCTGGTGACCCGCTGACACGTCCGGGTTCGCCGCGCGTCCGCGAGCCCGCTCACCGGTATCGGCGCCCAGCCGGCATCCTGGGCGGGTTTCCGTGGCCATCACCGCAGGAATGGCAGCACCTGCTCGAGGACCTCATCGGGCGGGGACAGGGTCGAGCCGTGAACCCGCCCGGGCAACGGCACGAAGCGTCCCTTCGGCATCAGCCTCGCGGCTCGCTGGGACTGCTCGAAACGGGGGTGATCCTCGGTGCCGGCCATCCACAGCGCCGGCACCTGGCACGCGGCCAGCTCCTCATCGGGGATGCCTGTAGTGGCGTCGGTCGCAGCCAGCAGCGCCGCCATCGCCAGGTGATCGGCGGCCAGGAAGGCCTGGCGGGTGGCTCTGCCGCGGCGGGAGTCGACCTCGGGGCCGAGGCCCTGACGGGAGCAGAACTCCTCCATCCCACCCTGGCGGACTGCCTCGATCACCCCGGGGAAGAACACCGAATCCACCTGGCCCTGCTGCGGCGCGGCCGAGCCGCCCAGGCTCACCAGATGGGTGATGCGGCGGGGATGCCGGAGCGCGGCCGACAACGCGATACGCGCCCCCAGGGAGTAGCCCATCAGCGCCGCCCGGTCATGCCCCTCCGCATCGAGCACCGCGAGCAGGTCCGCGACGAAGCGCTCCTGCGTGTAGGCAGCCTCCTGGTGGGGAGCTCCGGAGCGTCCGTGACCGCGCAGGTCCATGCGGATCACGGTGCGCACTTCCGTGAGCGGCTCCAGATATCCCAGGCCGCGCCAGATCGCGCGAGAGAGCACCGAGCCGTGCAGCAGGACCAGTGGTGGTCCGGTGCCCGCGACGTCATAGCGCAGGTCGATGCCATCACTGGGGGAAGGGATCACTGGCATGTCAGCAGTCTTCCATGGCCGAGGCATGCTGGCTGCATGGCCTACGACGGGCTGCGACCGAGCTCCTGGAGCGGCCTCGGATCGATGCACGCGATCGGGATGCTGGTCTTCGAGGTGACAATCCTCCTCGTCGGCTGATGCCGTTCCCCGCTCATCCCTGACGGCGACGGCGGCCCGGCACTTACGAGTGCCGGGCCGCCGTCGCCGTGTGGGTCGTGCCTCGGGGAGGACAGCGGTCACAGAGCCGCGGAGATCTCCTCGAGAATGCGGTTGAAGGTGGCCGAGGGCCGCATCACCGCGTCGGCCTTGACCGGGTCCGGGCGGTAGTAGCCGCCGATGTCGGCCGGCTTGCCCTGGACCGCGATCAGCTCCTGTGCGATCTGCTCCTCACCGTCGGTGAGCTCCTTCGCGATGGGGCGGAAGGCGGTGGCCAGCTCGGTGTCCTCGCTCTGCTTCGCCAGTTCCTGGGCCCAGTACATGGCCAGGTAGAAGTGGCTGCCGCGGTTGTCGATCGAGCCGAGCTTGCGCTGGGGGGATTTGCCCTCGTGCAGAAGCGTCTCGGTGGCGCGGTCGAGCGCATCGGCCAGCACTCCGGCGCGCGCGTTGTCGGCGGTGCGGGCGAGGTGGCGCAGCGACTCGGCCAGGGCCAGGAACTCGCCGAGGGAGTCCCAGCGCAGGTAGTCCTCCTCCACCAGCTGCTGGACGTGCTTGGGCGCGGAACCGCCGGCGCCGGTCTCGAACAGGCCGCCGCCGTTCATC
>DWZH01000079.1 GCA_019118275.1 Candidatus Brachybacterium merdavium
CTACACCTACGCGCCAAAACCGGATGCCTAGTATCCGCAGCACGGAGCACGTGAGGCGATTGACGCATCCCCGGGGCGTGGACACCGGGGAGACAGGCACGGACACGTCCACAGGCACAGGTACTGACACTCGTTCGACCACCCAGGAGATCCCAACCTCGAGCAACATGCCCTGATGTCCAGGATGAAGCACCCAGCCAGGGCAGCCAGGATCAAGAAGATGGAGATGATTCGATCGCGGTTGCGGAAGATCCGATCGGGCACGAAACCGAGTACGGCCACCGCCATCATCGCCGTCATATGGAATGAGACCGCAATAAGCGCCAGTTCCCAGAACAAAAAACGCCCGTCTTGCCGAGATGTATCAGGTCAGGAAAAGATTGGCGGCAATCCCACATTGACTCAGCGCATTAAAAGAGAGGCGTATTTAAAAGCGGCACATAATGCCACTGCGAAACCTGGGTCCAGGGATCAGGTGTTTGATGGCGACACGGACCGGAACAATCGTCAGGATCGTTGCGACCCAGAAGATTGCATGCGCGTCATCAATTTTGACTGACTCGATGACTGATGGCAGCAAGGAATGTGACGACAACCCCGGGATGAGGTACGGCGCCATACCGTCACACCTCTCCGTGTGTTGGCGCCAGCGTGCGGTTACTGTTTCGACGACCGCGACCATACGATTCTGGGATCAAGGTGTTCTGCTCTACCACTACCGTCACAAGCGGATGGGCTCGGAGATCAGACGGCATATGTTCGGCCCTGACGGAAGCTCCCCGTCACGACGGACACGGCGAATTCGAACAGCGAATCCGCCGCATGCACATGCGACAGGGCCGCGGCGTCCGGAAGTACGGGCCCCTCTCCCCGTGCAGCGCTGAGTACTGCGCCTGCAAGGGCCTCGATGTCATCGGACGGGACCACCAGAACCCCGGGCAGATCGCGCACCCCTTTGACATCGAACCCGACCACCGGGCGTCCGATCGCGATCGCCTCGAGCCCGACCCGGGGAAGGCCCTCCCACCGGGAGGTCTGGACCAGGACGTGGGCTTGCTCGAAGTACGGCACAACATCCTGCTTCCCGTGACGGTTCACCAGGCCCGGGACGGGGCTGCGGGCCTCCTCAGAATCGAACAGCGGACCCTCGCCCAGCATGTCGAGAGTGACGTCTATGCCGCGGCGGTGGAGGATGGTCGCGAGTTCGACGACGGCAGCAGGATTCTTGCGTGGCGAGAACTCTCCGCACCACACCAGCCGCAGGGGTTCCGTCCCTTCCTCCCACGTGAGCGCTGGGCGTCGCACGAATCGATCCATGTCCAGGCCAACGCCGCCCAGCAGGCGCAGGCGGGGGATGCGCGGGGCGTGTCGAGCGAACCAGTCCTCGTCAGCGGAGTTGATGCACACGATCGCGTCGGTACGGGACAGCAACGACAGCTCGATCACCCGAAAGGGCAGGTCGACTAGGCGTTGCCCGTTCCAGTGCAGACCATGGCAGAAGTAGATCACCGGGACGCCGATACCGGCGACTCGTACCAGGGTCGATGCGGTGGCGGTGTTCGTCATCACCACGTCAAGATGCTCATCCCGCACCCAGTCGCGCAGTTCGCGCACGGCTCTCCAGTTCCGCGGCGAGGGCTTGCGGGTCACCGAGCTGAGCACTGTCGGCGAGGTGAACTCCTCCGCGAGCGTGCCGGCGGCGGGCTTGACGACCGCGCCGAGCTCGCGCCACCGGTCAGCGATCTCGACGAAGAACGCATCCAGCGTCTCTCCGACCGAGGTGAGCACGCCGATCACCGGGGGCTCGGCCGGGGTCTCGACCTCGACCCGACGGGAGCCGGGATCCAGCGCACGGTGTGTGTTCACGTCAGAACCACCCTTCGTAGAATGTTTCTTCCTGGCGTCGGGCGGCACGGGGCGCCATGTCGCCGCGCTCACTCCGTACTCCGTGCGAATGCCCGGTAGTACGGGAAGAAGTCGCTGGGCGGCAGGTTGCTGCCGGGAGCCTCGGAGCACAGCTGCTCATAGGCCTCCGGGAGGAACACCTGCTCACCGGTGAAATAGCGGCGGTCGCCGTCGCGTGTGAATCCCCTCTTGAAGGTGAGCAGCGGGTCGTCGCTCGTGTTGGTGACACCCCCGGTCAGGACGTGCTCTCGCATCCCCCGTCGGTGTGCCTCCTGGATCGCGGCGACGGAGGCAACTGTCGTGGACCCGTTTTTCAGGGCGTCTGTCCGGGTGCCGCCCAGGTAGGCGTAGCTGGTGCCGTCGCGGAAAAGGATGAGCTCGACCGAGACCGGGCGGTCGTCCTGGAGCGCGAAGACGTAGGCGAGCCGTCCGGGTAGGCAGCGGTGCAGCGTCCTCAGGAATCCCTCCTCGAGATAGAAGCTGCTGTGTGCATCGACCCTGTCCATGGTCTCGGTGTGGATGGCGAGGAAGTCCTCGATCCCCCGGTCGGTGGTCTCGAGCCGTGCGGACAGTCCGGACTCGAGCCCCTTCCGGTAGGCGCGGCGTGTGCTCTTACGCAGGCGCGCGATCACCTCGTCCTCGGAGAGTTCCTCGAGTTCGACGACGATGTGCGGTGCCTGCTCGCGCAGTGTGCCCGGGTACGGGAGGCGGTGCCGGTCCACGGGCGTGAAGCGGATGATCTCGCTGACGACCCCGTGGCGCCGTGCCCAGGAGTGCAGCCCGACCCAGAAGGTGTCAAGGGCCTTTTGAGAAACGCCGTGGCCGATGGGGCCGCCGTAGACCAATGGCGTGTAGATGTCCCACAGGTCGTCCTCGACCGCCCTGCCCTCGGCGTCCTGGGTGATCGGCCGCAGGATGAAGGCGTACAGGATGCTCTCGCCGTCGGTGGTGCGCAGGTACGCGCAGTGCGGACGTTCTCCGGGGGCAGCGACTGCGGACACGAAGGCAGGATGGGAGAACACCTCTCCCTCGCCGCTCTCCTTCCACGCCTCCTGCCAGGCCAGACGGCCCTTCGGGTCGGCCGCCTCCCAGACGACGACAGCGCCTTCGCCGCCACCCGCGGCGGGGTCTTTCCGGGCGGGATCCTGCTCCACGACCGCGGTCGCGGGCCGGATAGAGATGTCTCTGTGGATTTCCTTGAGCATGAGCACCTTCCTTGATGACGAGTTCGCGCCCCCGCGGCGGTCAGTCCCGGAACCCGGGCCCCCTTGCACAACGGTCAGTCACGGGTTGCGGAGGTCGGATGGCCGGAAGCGGCGCAGACTGGATCGCGGTCACGACGCAACCTCATCGGGGAACCCGATGAACCCGACGAGAGCAGCATCCCCGTCGAGGGCCCGGCCCGGAGGCGGGCTCGTCCGGGTCCAGCGGACCGCGGATGAGGCTCTGCCGAACCCGAGCCGTCGCAGCGCTGTGGCGATCTCCTCCGGTAGATCCGAACTGGCGGTGATGCAGGCCCAGTCGACCGGGTGGTGAGCGCGCAGGCGGCTGAGCACCAGGAGGAGCGCATCGTCCACCAGCTCGGGATCACCGGCCTTCGGGCCGCCCCCGGGGCGCAGTTCTAGCTTCGCGGCGGTGCCGTCGAGCTCCAGCGCCCCATGCAGCACGATCTGATCTGCGCGGTCGTGGCATACCCACTCCCCGTCGGCGTCGAGACCTTGAAGCTCGAGCTGCGACGTGGATTGGGGGCCCGGGAAGTCGGCCATGCTCACGCCTCCCTCATCGGTGACGCCGTCACGACGCAGCACGGTCAGCACCGTGGTGAGCAAGATCTGCGCATCGAGCCGGGGACCGAGCCGGCGCACGTAGTCCTGGTCCATTTGCAGACGATCGTCCCAGCCCACCGCATTGCGTCCATTGACCTGGGCGTAGCCCGTGAGCCCGGCCGGGACGGCGTGCCGCGTGAACTGCTCAGCACTGAAGCGTCCGAGGTAGTCGGTGGTCAGCGGGCGCGGCCCGATCAGGCTCATGTCCCCGCGCAGTATGTTCCACAGGCTCGGCAGCTCGTCCAGGCTGGTCGCCCGGATGAATCGGCCGAAGGGAACGAGCCGATCGGCGTCGCCCTCAGCGCTTGGGTCAGGTCCCGCGCTGCGCATCGAGCGGAACTTGCGCAGTCGAAAGATCCTGCCGTCACGTGTGATCCGGTCCTGCGTGAAGATCACCGGGCGTCCCATCGTCGCCATCACTCCCAACGCCACCATGGCCATAGGGACCGATCCGACCACGAGGCCGGTCCCGGCCAGCAATACATCCGCCACGCGCCGCAAGCGCAGGTAGCTGCGCTGGGACGCACGGAGCTGATACGCACGGGAGCGTTGCTGGGGCAACGTGGGCTCGGGGTCGGCCCCGAGTGCGCGGTCCGAGGAAGCAAGCTGATCGGTCACGAGGAGCCTCCGCTCATCTCCGGGACGCGCTCGCGGTCCCGCGGCCTCATCGGTGCCCGGTAGAGGGGGAAGAAGTCACTGTCTTCGTCCCAGTCCTGATCGGTGTCGAGCGCCTCGGTGCGCCGGGCCTGGACCAATGCGGCGTAGCCGGCCGGGTCGAGGACTCTCTCTGCGGTGCGGAAGGAGGTCCCGCCGTCCGGTGCGAAGCCCTTCTTGTACCGTTCGAGCCCGTCGCCCGGCCGGACGCCGCCGCCGAGCACGTAGCGGCGGTACCCTCGTCCGACGAGCCATTCCATGACAGCCATCTTGACCAGGTCGTTCGGGCGGGACCGGGCGGCCTCGATGTCTGTGCCGCCCAGGAAGTAGTAGGCCGTCTCCCGCCCCAGCAGCAACAGGTCCATGGAGACCGGGCGACCGTCCTGTTCGGCCGCGACGTACACCAGGCGGTCGGGACAGCTGCGGTGCAGTGCGGTGAAGAAGGAATGATCGAAGCGGTACCACGGCTTGCTGTCGAGCCTGACCATGGTGCCGGCGTAGATCCGCTCGAAGTGCCCGAGCAGGAGGTCGTCCTCCGCCACGCGCACCGTCAGTCCCACCCGCTCTGCCTTGCGCGCGTTCTGGCGCACCTTCGGGGCGCTGCCGCTCCACAGCGCTTCTCGGCCGGCCGGCAGCTCCCGAACATAGTTGATGCTCCGGTGCCGTGTCCGTCCAGGATGGGCGAGCGTATCGTCGAACAGGGAGAGCCGGGCGAACTCGCTGACGACCTTGTGGTCCCGTGCCCAGTCCTCGAAGAACGACCAGAATCGTCGGCCGATCTCCTCCTTCGGAGCATCGCCATGGACCAGCGGCCCGCCGTACCCGTAGGGAGAGCTGACATCGCGCCGGCCATCACCGACCTCGCGAAGCACGAGCGGGTAGAGGACGGTGGAGTCCTGCCAAGTCAGCGTGAGCGCCTGCAAGCGGCCCTGTTGTACGCTCAGCGGTCCGGTGACGCCGGGGTGGGCGAAGGGCAGCTGTTCGCGTGAATCCGTCCAGAGCCGCTGCCACAGGGCACGGTCTGCTGGTCGCATCGGGTCCAGAACCCGTCTGATGTCGGTCACGATGTTCCCTCTTCGGTCGGATAGAGGTCGGGGTCGGCCGAGCGACGGCCGCGACCGGTTCTCTTCGTGATCCCGGAATGGGCTGCCAAGAAGGTGCTGAGCGCCCGATCGACCTTCTGGCATTCGCGCTGGTCGAGCACGGAGCCGCTGGGCAATGAGAGGCCGGTGCGGAACAGGTGCTCGGAGGCTCCGGTGATCCGGGCAGGATGGGCGGCGAAGACGGGCTGCATGTGCATCGGCTTCCACAGCGGGCGGTTCTCGATCCCCGCTTCCGTCAGTGCCTGCGCCAGCTCAGCTGCACCGAAACGGGCCTTCTCGGAGTCGACGAGCAGTGCAGTCAGCCAGCAGTTGTCGTGCCTGTCTCCGCGGCGCTGGAAGACCTCCACCCCCGGCACCTCCGCGACGATGCGAGCGTAGGCCTCACGGCGTGCCCGACGGCGCTCGAGCATGGCGTCCAGACGTCCGAGCTGCGCGATCCCGATGGCCGCCAGGAGGTTCGAGAGGCGATAGTTGTATCCGATCTCGCGGTGCTCGTAATGGGCGACGGGTTCGCGCGCCTGGGTGGCTAGGAATCGGACCCGCCCAGCCGCGTGTTCGTCATCGGTGAGGTACATGCCTCCGCCGGACGTCGTGATCACCTTGTTGCCGTTGAAGGAGAGGATCGCTGCGTCACCGAGCTTTCCAGCGGGCGCACCTGCGTGGTCGGCGCCGAGCGACTCGGCAGCATCGGCCAGTACCCGGGCGCCGTAGCGTTCGGCGATGCGCGTGATCCGCGTGTAGTCGGCGCATCGGCCGAGCAGGTCCACCGGCACTATGGCTGGCACAGATCGTCCTTCACGGTGCAGCTCGTCGAGCACCTCCTCCAGGAGGACCGGGTCCATCTGCCCGGTCTCGGGGTCGGCGTCGATGAAGTACGGGGTCGCCCCGGTGTAGGTGATGGCATTGGCAGTCGCTGCGAATGTCATCGTCGCGGTGGGAACGATGTCGCCGGGGCCGACTCCCCAGGCCAGCAGACCGAGGTGGAGGGCAGCGGTACCGGAGCTCAGGGCGACGGCGTGGCGGCGTCCGAGGCGGTCGGCCATCTGCTGCTCGAAGGCGTCCACGTAGGGACCGAGCGGGGCGATCCATCCTGAGTCGAAGGCTGAGGTGATCGCTGTCAGTTCGGCGGGTGACATGTCCGGTCCGGACAGGAGGACAGGGGCCATGGCGTCAGGACCCCACCGTGGCGGGCCTGGTGGGCGCATCCGAGGCCACTGTGGTGGCTGGAACGCTGCGCTGCGAGTCGGCGCCCTCGGTGTCCCTTTTGCGCAGCGAGCCTTGTGCGCTCATCGATCCGCACACCAGCTCCATGGCGTCCATGAACTGCGCGGCCTTGTGCATGTCGCGCGCCTGCGGGATGTCCTGCATGTCGACGGACGTGACCGGGACACCGGAGACCAGGGGGTGCGCGGTGGCCGCGATGGTCTCCCCAGGGGCGCTGAGCACCTCATGGAGCTTCTCCCCCGGTCGGAGCCCGGTGTACTCGACCTCGACGTCACGGCCCGAGGCCTCGATGAGCTGGTGCGCCAGCTGCATGATCGGGACGGGCTCTCCCATATCGAGCACCAGCGCCTCTCCGCTGTCACCGACCACCGCAGCTTGCAGCACGAGCTGAACAGCCTCGGAGACGGTCATGAAGAACCGGGTGACGTTCGGGTCGGTCACCGTCACTGGGCCGCCCCGTTCGATCTGAGCGATGAAGGTGTGCAGAACAGACCCTCGAGTGGCCAGCACGTTGCCGAAACGCACGCTCACCCACGTCCCCCTCTCGGCCGCCTCGGCCTTCTGGGCTGTCAGGCCCTCCGCCACCCGCTTGCTGAGGCCGAGCACGTTATGGGGGTCGGCGGCCTTGTCGGTGGAGATGTTCACGAACTTCTGGACGCCGCGGCGATGCGAGGCCTCGAGCACGTTGTGGGTGCCCAGCACGTTGGTCTTGTAGGCCTCGTCCGGAGCGTTCTCCAGCATGTTGACGTGCTTGAGCGCTGCCGCATGGAAGACCACCTCAGGGCGGTGCTCCGCGAAGACGGCATCGATCCGCTCACGGTCACGGATGTCAGCGAGCACCATGTTGTCGTTGCCGAGGTCCGCTGCACCGTTCATGCTCAGCAGAAGCGCGTGCAGCGCGGACTCGTCGCGGTCGAGCATCACCAGCTCGCGCGGGCCGAAGGTGGAGATCTGGCGGCACAGCTCGGAGCCGATGGATCCTCCGGCCCCGGTGACCAGCACGATCCTGCCGGCCAGCATCTCGGAGATCTCGCTCAGGTCGGTGACCACCGCGCGGCGGCCCAGGAGATCCTCGGGCCGGATCTCGCGCAGGTCGGTGTGGCGGACCCCGTCGATCATCTCGTGGAGCTGGGGGACGATCCGCACCCGCAGCCCGATCTCCTGCGCCTGTGTGGTGAGGGCGCCGATGGTGTCGGCATCGATCGAGGCAGTCGCGATCACGAGCACGTCGGCATCCGTGGCCCTCGCCGTCGGGATCATCTGCTGCGTGGTCCCCCGGACCGCGACACCGGCGTGTCGGAGGTTGCGCTTCCTGGGGTCGTCATCGAGGAAGGCAACCGGGTCCCATCTCGAGGAGGGGTCGCGGAGCATGGAATCGGCCAGGCGGCGTCCGACCTCTCCGGCCCCGACGATCAGCGCACGACCTGCAGCACCGGTGCCGTTGGCGCTGCCGCTGCGGATCCGGCGCATCCGACGGATCGCGAGCAGGCGCACCAGGGACCGCGACATCCCCGCGAGCAGGAGCATGGTGGGAGCGGCGATCACGGGTGCCGTCAACGGGAGCATCTGCTCGGGCACCAGTGCGTTCACGACGGTCACGAGGACAGCGACGGCTGCCACACCGCTGGCCAGCGCCAGGAGCTCGTCGAAGCTGCCGACCAGGTGACGCCCTTGATGCAGGCCGAGCGTCCTTGCCAGGAGCGTGTGGGCCACGGTCGCGATCGCCGCGCACACGAGCAGTCCGAGGAGTGGCGTTGCCTGCCCCTCGAACGATATGCCGGCTGACAGGGCGGCGGTCTCCAGGCGGAGACCTGACGCGATCCAGAGCCCACAGAACCAGGCCAGGGGATCGATCACTGCGAATGTCACGGAGGCCGGCTGCAGCTCCTGGGCGCTCATGAGTCTCCGCTCAGGCATGCTCCCAGTTCCTGTCTCCGCCCGTCGCGCAGAACGCAATGGCTCCCGCAGAGAAAACGCGGTCATGGGTCCCCTCCCCATCTTCGAGCGGAGCTGCGACTGATCAACAAGCCGCCGTATGTCCGTTTTGCCCTAACTGTCTCTTTTGCGCTGTTTGGGCGCTTCGTCACCATACATCATGATTCACGGACCAGTGAGGGAAGCGTGCTCGTCGGCGCTGAACCGAGGGGCGGGTGCCGGGAGGAGGACCTGTCACCTGCGCGCACGTGCACCCACACCCCGCTCTCTGGATGAGACAGACCCGGTCCACCGGTCGTGCCATCGGCAGGGACGTCACAATTCGGCCGCTGCTGCTCGGCGCCACAGTCGGCGCTGGCTCTTCTGTGCGGACCGGCGGCTCAGCTCCGCCGCCCACGACGACGAGCTGGGCTCGACCGACAGGCATCTTCGTGCCCGCCTGCCGACCAAAGAGGCCCGGGAGCGAATGGGCCAGGCGACACGCGCGTTGCGCGTGGACCACACGATCGTCCGCCCGATCTCGCCATGCCATCGCACCGACTGATGTTCGCGTCGATGGATGGAGAAGGAGGCTCAGGTCGAGTCTGAGCTCGGCGAGCTCGCCGAACGCGACGTGGCCGCCGGGTCATGTGACGAGCTCATCGCTGGGCGCTCAGGCTGACCGGCCGGCCTCACTGCTGCCGTCGGTCCCTGGCTGCTGGCGGCGGGGCACCGCAGGACCGCTGCAGGACCGTGGGCCGCAGGACGCAGAACGCTCGTGGACGGATCTGCAGGCGCGTGCGCGGGGGCGGCCCCGCGTCGGCCGCGGATTTCTGGGGCACGTGGACAACCGGCAGTAACGTTTACGGTGCCACTGCAGAGATCCGGGGCCGACGAGCGGACCTGCCGAGAGCCATGCCGTGCGACACGGCTTCGGCCGACCAGCAGCCTCTGCGGCCACGACAGGTCAGTTCGCGTTCAGGTGCTCCTGCAGCGCCTTGACGGTCGCGTAGGAGGTGCGGAAGTCCCAGACCCCGTTGTGCGAGAGGCCGATGGCCTGCCGCAGCTTGCCGGTGGTCTCGGAGCCGATCTTGCCGTCCGGCACCGCGCCGACCTTGTTCTGCAGCGCCTTGATGTCGGAGGTGGACAGCGACCCGTCGGCGTCCACGCCGATCCATTCCTGCAGGGCACGGGTGGTGGCGGGGCCGAACCTGCCGTCGACCACGAGCGCGCCCGAGTTCTGCCCGCCGGACGATCCTCCGGAGTCGGAGCTGGAGCCTCCGCCGGGCTGGGCGTTCGGATCGGCTCCGCCGTTGGCCTTGGTCAGGCCCGCCCGCTTCCCACAGGTGGGCCAGGCACCGGGGCCCTGACCGTGCAGGGTGCGCTGGGCGATGGCGATCTGCTCGGCCTTGCTGGCCTGGTCGGCCGTGGAGGCGTACTCGCTGCCGCCGAAGGCTCTCCAGGTGGAGGCGGAGAACTGCAGGCCGCCGTGGTAGCCGTTGCCGGTGTTGATCGACCAGTTCCCTCCCGACTCGCACTGGGCGATCTCGTCCCAGACTCCCTGATGAGCGATCGCGGTGCCGGCCCCGGCCATCGAGAGCCCGGCGGCCACGACGGCACCGCCGGTGGCGGCGGCCAGCTTCGGTGCCGCGTTCAGGCCGCGGAAGTAGACGGGCGCACCGTCGGCGCGGTGGGTGGGCTTGCGTCGGGCGACAGCCATCGGGGGCTCCTGGGGCTCGGTCTGGGAAGCGGCGGGGCTTGCGATGGTCCAGTGACCTGCCCCGCTCCGGGCACCACCTCACCGTGCCCGCACATCTCCCGGGTCACTGCGTTCCTGACCAAGCCCGAACCCGTTTTTTGTCAAGGTTTTACCGAACACGTCGAGTGTCGGCTGGATTTCTCGAACTACAGGCCTGCACTTCCGCCACTCGACTCGTTGCATGATGCGTCATGCGTGGGATCTCCCCGCGCCCCGCGCGCGGGCTCTCGGACGCGGGCACCCCGGATCAGATCACCGAGCGGCCCCCGTCGATGCGCAGGTTCTCGCCGGTGACCATGGCGGCGTCCTCGCTCGCGAGGTAGGCGACCAGAGAGGCGATCTCCTCAGGCGTGACGAAGCGGCCGGCGGGGATCTCCTCCCGCGCCGTCTCGCCCTTCTCCCCGACCCAGATCTCGCGGGCCAGCGCGGTGTCGGCGATGGTCGGGGACACGGCGTTGATCGTGATGCCGCGGCGGGCCCATTCGACGGCCAGCACGCGGGTGAAGCCGAGCACGCCCGCCTTGGAGGCCGAGTAGGCGGCGTGCTCGGGCAGGCCGATCTCGGCGGCCTGGGAGACGATGTTGACGATCCGGCCGTAACCGGCCTCGCCCATGGCCCGGCCGGCGGCCTGGGCCATGTAGAAGCTGCCGGAGAGGTTCACGGACAGGGTCGTGGTCCAGGCCTCGGCGCTGACCTCGGCCCCGGGGCCGAACAAGCCGACGCCGGCGGAGTTGACCAGGATCTGCGGGACGCCGAGCTCGCGCTCCGCGCGCTGGACGGCGTCGGCCGCGGCGGCCTGGTCGGAGATGTCGGCGGGCAGGGCGAGGTGCCCGGTCCCGGGCAGTGCCTCCAGAGCCTCGGTGAGGGTCTCGGAGATGTCGACGCCGACGATGCGGGCACCGCGCTCGGCGAGATGGGTGGCGATGGCGTTGCCGATCCCGGCCGCGGCGCCGGTGACGATCGCGATCTGTCCTTCGAACTGCGTGCTCACCGTTGATCTCCTGCTCTGTCGCGATGGTGGGTTGGGCCGCGTGCGGCTGCGTCCAGCCTACGACCGGCCCTGCCGGGGTGCACCGGCTCATCGTCGCAGGACCACGCTGACCCCGCCCTCATCACACCGCCCCCACCCCCCTGCCCGACCCCTCCATGCGCTCTCCGAGCCTCGCGCGGGACGCGGCGCGGAGCACCCGAAAATCAGATGACGGGGCCCGGGGCCCTCCTCCTAGACTTCTGCGGTGCCTGACTCCTCCAGCCCCTCCCCCAGTCCTTCCTCCAGCGCCTCCTCTGCCGGCGCTGAGGCTGACGTGATCTCGCCGCGGGACCGCAGCGTGATCACGCTGCTGCTGGTCAGCGCCTTCGTGGTGATCCTGAACGAGACGATCCTGTCGGTGGCGCTGCCACCGATCATGGCGGATCTGGACCTGAGCGAGCTCACCGCGCAGTGGCTGACCACCGGCTTCATGCTGACCATGGCGGTGGTGATCCCGCTGACCGGCTTCCTGATGGGCCGCTTCTCGACCCGCCAGGTGTTCTCGATCGCGATGACGCTGTTCACGATCGGCACCGTGGTCTGCGTGCTCGCCCCGGGTTTCCTGCCGCTGCTGGCCGGACGCATCGTGCAGGCCTGCGGCACCGCGATCATGATGCCGCTGCTGATGACCACGGTGATGAATCTGGTGCCGCCATCCAAGCATGGGCGGGTGATGGGCAACATCTCGATCGTGATCGCGGTGGCCCCGGCGCTGGGCCCCACGATCTCCGGGGCGATCCTGTCCTTCGCTCCGTGGCGGGGATTGTTCGTGCTGGTCCTGCCCATTGCGGTGATCGCCCTGGTGGTCGGTCTGCGGCGGATCGAGAACGTCCACGAGGCCACCCCGCAGCCGGCGGATGCGCTCTCGGTGGTGCTGTCGGTGGTCGGCTTCGGACCGTTGGTCTACGGCCTGACGGGCATCGGCGGTGACTCCGGGGCGGCCGCCACCGGCTCCTCCGGCCCCGGGCCGGACGCCCTGATCGCCCTGGGCGTCGGGGTGGTCTCCCTCGCGCTGTTCGTGTGGCGCCAGACCGCTCTGCAGAAGCGCGACCGCGCCCTGCTGGACCTGCGCACCTTCGCCGTCCGCAACTTCTCGGTGGCGGTGGTGCTGATGGTGGTGATGATGGGGGCCATGTTCGGCACCGTGGTGCTGCTGCCCATCTACCTGCAGCTGGTGCTGGGCCTGTCGACCCTGACGGTCGGGGCGATGATGCTGCCCGGCGGGCTGGTCATGGGTCTGGCCGCCCCGGCGGTGGGCCGGATGTTCGACAGGGTGGGGCCGCGCCCGCTGCTGACCCCGGGCCTGGGGCTGGTGGTGGTCGGGATCCTGGTGATGTCCACGGTGGGCACCGACACGTCACCGCTGGTGATCGTGGGCGGGCACCTGGTGATGTCCTGCGGTCTGGCACTGGTGTTCACGCCGCTTTTGACCACCGCGCTGGGCTCTCTGCCGAGGTCCCTGTACCCGCACGGCTCCGCGATGGTCGGGACGGTGCAGCAGGTCGCCGGGGCAGCGGGAGGGGCCATGCTGGTCGCCCTCATGTCCCGTATCGCGGCCGGCGTCGAGGCCGACGGCGGCTCCCATGCCCAGGGGATCGCCGCCGGCACCTCGGTGGCTTTCCTGGTCTCCGCCGTACTGGGGGTGGTCACCATTGCGATCAGCCTGTTCATCCGGCGGAATCCGCAGCATGGCGCCGCCCCGGCCGACCAGCCGGAACCCGAGCTCCAGCCCGAGCCCATGGCCGCGACGGACGCCGACGAAGACAGCGCCGATTCGGTGGCCGAGCAACTCTGATCGGCGCTGGCTCGGTCCCTGACCTCCCGGGGGTCCCCGCCTCGGCGCCCCTTCAGGTGGTGCGGCTCAGAGCGAGGCGGGCGCCGACTTCTCCCGGGCCCGGTCGGCGATGCTCACGCCCATCGCGGCCAGGGTCAGCGCCATGATGATCACGAGGGCGATGGTGAAGGCCTCCAGCCAGGCGGTGCCGCCGACGGTGAGGGAGAAGATGATGCCGGGGATCATCGCGGTGCCGACTGCGGAGCCGGTGCGCTGGCCCAGCTGCAGGATGCCCCCGGCGACACCGCCGTAGCGGGGATCGACGGAGTTCAGGGTCAGGGTCTGGTTCGGGGAGATGGTCATGCCCTGGCTGAGCCCCATGAAGGTCAGCGGGAAGGCCAGCGCCCAGAAGGGGAGCGCACCGGACTCGACGAAGCCGGCGAGCAGGGCGGTTCCGGCCAGGCCCGTGAACGCGATGGCGAAGCCGGTGATCACCAGGCGTCGGCCCAGGGTCAGCACGTAGCGGCCGGCGATCTGGGAGGAGATCGCGGCCGCGATCGAGGAGGGCACTCCCATCAGGGAGGCCTCGAAGGCGGAGTGGCCCAGGTGCATCTGCAGGTACAGCGGCACGATGATCCACACGCTGGTCGCGCCCAGGAAGTACACGGAGACGATCAGGATGCCGTTGCGGAACGCCCTGTTGGAGAAGATCGCCGGGTCGACCATCGGGGGCCGGCCCTTGCGCTTGTAGCGCCGTTCCCAGGCCCACCAGGCGCCGAGCACCAGCAGCCCGGCGGGGAAGGACATCCACATCAGCACGTTCACGTCCCGCTGCAGGAACGGCAGCATGATCAGCAGGATCGCGATCGCCAGCAGCACGGTGCCGATGGGATCGAGGTCCACGCGGCTCTTCTGGCGATTGCGGTCGTCGGGGATGTACTTGAAGGCGCCGAGGATCGCGGCCACCCCGATCGGCACGTTCATGAAGAACATCCAGCGCCAGCCCGCGTCCGGGCCCAGCAGCTGGATCAGCGCACCGCCGAACACGGGGCCGATGGCGGTGGCCACCGCCACGGTCGTGGCCAGCAGCGCGAAGGCGCGGGCACGGTCCTGGCCACGGAAATGCTTCTGGATCAGGCCGATGGTCTGGGGGTTCAGCAGGCCGGAGCCCACGCCCTGGAGGATCCGGGAGACGTTGAGCATCTCCACCGTCGGCGCGAGCCCGCTGAGCAGGGAGCCGAGGGTGAACACGGCGACCCCGATCACCAGCATGCGGCGCCGACCGGTGGCGTCGCCGGCGCGGCCGGCGGGCACCAGCAGCATGCCGAAGGCGAGCGCGTAGCCGGAGATCACCCACTGCAGTCCGCCGGTGGTCGCATCCAGGCTCTCGCCGATCGCGGTCAGGGCGACATTGATGACGCTCACGGCGACCAGCGCCATGAACAGGGGTGCGAGGAGGACGGCGAGGAGGGGCTTGCGACGCACCGCAGGGGTCGGTGCGCTGGGGTCGGGAATCACCCGAGCAGGATATGCATTGACTGCACTTTTTTGGAGGGGAGGTGAGCGAGGGGACAGGGACCGGCACGCCCGCGCGAGCCGGTCAGGGCATCGGCGGTGGTGGCTGCGGGGGCCGTTGGCCGGTGCCCGCGAAGGGGTTGATCGCCGCTCCGGGCATCTGTCCGCGCGCGTCATCGCGGTAGGGGCCGGGAGGGATGACATAGCTGGTGCGCTGCGACAACAGCGGTTCGGCGAGCTGGATCTGCCGCATGGATGGCCGTGCGGAGTAGTCGGCACCGGTGAAGCGACCGAACTGTCCCTCGGCCCCGACCGGGCGGTTGCGGGCGGCGGCATCGAGCATGGACAGCGCGTCTGCTGGGGAGGGGTACTGCGTGGACCACACGTGCCCGGGCGGCAGCGGGGAGCGGTACAGGGCACCGCCGGGGCGGATCCACATCGAGCCCGGTTTGGAACGGTCGCGCAGGGCGTGGGCGCGCCAGGTGACCACGGGATGGGAGGAGGTCCAGTTGACCCAGTGCACGAACAGGCTGGGGTCGGTGGCGGCACGGTCGGCCAGCTCGTTGACGTTGACCTCGGCGTTCAGGTACTTCCCACCCGAGAGAACACCCATCACGCCGGGGGCTCCACCCGGTGCGAAGGTGTAGCCGAAGTTGTCGGCGGTGTACTCCTGCGCGCGGGACAGGGCCGGTCCGAGGATCGGCAGCAGCGACAGCAGGTTGGTGAACACCAGGCGGAAGTAGGAGACGTGACCGGCGGCGAGGTGTCCCACCTCGTGGCCGATCACGAAGCGCAGCGCCTCGGGGTCGCGGCTGTGGCCGCCTACCTCGAACATGTCGGAGTGGATGACCACGTAGCGTCGGAAACCGTGACCGACGGCGAAGGCGTTGACGGAACCGCTGCCCATCATCACGTACGCGTCGGGCGCCTTGCGCATCCCGAACTTCTCGGCGGCCTCGACGACCATCCGGTACCCCTCGGGGAACTGGGTGGGGCTCATGCGGACCGCGGTGGCGCGCATCCTCGCGTACATGACCGCTCGCAGCCACCAGACGGCGATCGGGGTCAGCGGGAGCACCACCGCCAGCTGGATCAGGAAGGGCAGGATGCTCAGCGCTCGCCAGAAGTTCTCGACGGTGGCCTCGCCCTCGGTGAACTGCAGGACCACGGTGAAGAAGATCAGTGCTGCCCAGGCGAGGTAGGCCAGGATCGCCAGAGCGATGCCGGTGTACAGCAGCGGCAGCTCCCAGGGGTGGCGGATGCGCTTCTGGCCCAGCAACCCGTGGCGGGTGGCACCGTTCAGCAGGGCCGACACCGTGGCGCCACCACCGCCGGGACCGGGGGCAGAAGCTCCGATGCCCCCGGAGGGACCGGAGGGGCCGGCGGGGCCGGCATATCCGGGGCCACCGGGGGTCCCGTGAGGCCCGTCGCCCGGTGGTCGCCCGCCGCCGGGAGGCTGCGGGGGTCCGGGGGGCGATGCGGTCATCGGCGTGCTCCTTCGATCCGTCGGCCGGTCAGCGACCTGGGGCCGGTCAGCGACCTGGCACGACGATATCCCTCCTGCTCTCCCCGACGATATGCCCGGGCCGGGATGTGGACGGGCCGCCGGGGTCTCCGGGCCTCACGCCTCCGGCGGAGGCTCATTCCGTCAGCGGGCAACCGTGCGAGCCCTTCGCGCATCCGTGCGGGCACCGACCCGGACCGCCACCGGTTCCGGGTCGCACCCGTTCCGAATCGCACCCCTTCCGGAGGGTCAGCGCTTCCGGAGGGTCAGCGGAACAGGCGGCTGAGCAGGCCCCGGCGCAGGCCGCGGTACGGCGGGTAGACCAGTCGCAGGGTGTCGGGCCGCAGCGGTTTGTGCACCACGGGTTTGGCGTGGGTGAAGGCCTGCAGGCCGGCGCGTCCGTGGTAGGCGCCCATGCCCGAGGCCCCCACCCCGCCGAAGGGCATGGTCGGGGAGCCGACGTGCGCGAGCGTCAGGTTCACGGCCAGGGAGCCCGAGGAGGTCTCGGCGGCGAAGCGGCGCTCGAGGTCACGGTCCTCGGTGAACACATAGGCCGTCAGCGGCTTGTCCCGCTCGCGGATGCGGGCGATGGCCTCGTCCGGGCCGCCGACGGTCAGGATCGGCAGGACGGGCCCGAAGACTTCCTCGGCCATCACCGGATCGGTCCAGTCCACGCCGGTCATGATCGTCGGCGGCAGATAGCGCGAGGCCCGATCCGCGCCGGAGGCGCCGGCGGAGCCGCGGGTGCCGCCCAGAACCACCTGGTCGTCGTCGATCAGGCCGACCACCCGGTCGAAGTGCTTGTCGTTGATCATGCGCCCGTAGGCCTCGCAGCGGCGGGGATCGGGGCCGTAGAGCTCGCGGACGGCGCGCCGCAGGTGCGGGAGCAGCTCCTCGACCGTCTTGGCGGTGGCCATCAGGTAGTCGGGGGCCACGCAGGTCTGGCCGGTGTTGGAGAACTTGCCCCACACGATCCGGCGGGCTGCCCGCTCCAGGTCCACGCCCTGATCGACGAACAGCGGCGACTTGCCGCCCAGCTCCAGGATCGTCGGGGTCAGGTGCTCGGCGGCGGCGCGGGCCACGATCCGGCCGACGGTTCCGTTGCCGGTGTAGAAGATCAGGTCGAATCTCTGCTCGAGCAGGGCAGTGGTCTCCTCCACCGCCCCCTCCACCACACGCACCCAGTCGGGGTCCAGGTGGGTGCGGATCAGGTGGGCCAGGGCCGCCGAGGTCGCCGGGGCGACCTCGCTGGGCTTGACGATCACGGTGTTGCCCCCGGCGATCGCGGCGACCAGCGGCGACAGGGTCAGGTTCAGCGGGTAGTTCCAGGGGGCGATGATCAGCGTGAGGCCGAGGGGCTCGCGGATCAGCCGGCCGCCGGAGGGGGCCAGCATCGCGCCCAGGGTCAGCTTCTCGGGAGCCAGCCAGGAGCGCAGGTGGCGACTGGTGTGGGCGATCTCCTGGGTGACCACGCCGAGCTCGGTGATGGCGCTGTCGATGCGGCCCTTGCCGAGGTCCTGCTCGAGGGCGCTGGTCAGTCGGCGACGCTCGCTGCGCAGGGCGCGGCGCAGGGCGTCCAGCTGGTCGAGTCGGGCGCGGATCGAGCGGGTGCGGCCGGACTCGAAGGCATCGCGCAGCGCGGCGGTCTCGTCGGCGATGGCGGCGCGGCTCCCGTCCGGTGCGGGGCCCCTCTCGGAGTCGGGGGCGGTCGAGTCGTGCGATGCGGTCGACATGGACCCAGGATAGGACGGGTGCCTGACCGGGGATCGGCGACACTAGGGTGTCGACGGAGGTGACGAGGATGAGCGTGCTGCTGGCGGCCCCGCTGCTGCTGTCCCTGACGCTGCTGGTGTCCGGGCTGGCCAAGCTCGGCGCGCGCGAGGGCACCGAGGATGCGATGGCCTCGCTGCGTCTGCCCCTGCGGCGCGCGCACCGGGCGGTCGCCACGGTCCTGCCGGTGGCGGAGATCGTGCTCGCCGTGACCCTGTGGATACCGGTGGCCGGGCTGCAGATCGCGGCAGCGGCGGTGGTCGCGGCTCTGATGGTGGCGTATCTGGTGGTGATCGCCCGGGCGCTGGGCTTCGAGGAGACCGTGGAGTGCTCCTGCTTCGGGACCCTCGCCTCGCCGACGGTCTCGCGCTCGACCCTGGGGCGCAACCTGGTCCTGAGCGGCCTCGGCGTGCTCGCGGTGATCGCTGCGATCAGCGGGGTGATGACCCAGGCCGTGCTCGAGGCCCCCCTGCCCCTGCTGGGCTGGGCGGGGGCGCTGGCCCTGACGGTGGCGCTGACGGTCCTCGCCCTGGGCGGGGTCGATCGCACGGCAGCCTCGGATGCGGCGGATACCCCGGACGCCGCTCCCGGGGCCGGCCCGGACGCCTCCGCGGGGGACGGGCACGCCGATGTCCCGCAACGGAGCGGGGACGACGCCGAGGACGAGGAGCTGCTGGACTACGAGCGCGAGCCGATACCGGCCGGGGTGCTGCAGCGCCCCGGCGGCGGCCTGGTCACCCTGCGCCAGCTCACCGCTCAGCAGGCCGCCCTGTTGATCTTCGTCAGCGAGGGCTGCGGTCCCTGTGAGCGCGTCCTGGACCGCTTTCCCGGCTGGCTCACGCAACTGTCGCCGTTCATGCAGGTCAAGGCCGCGTTCCGTCGGCCGGTGGATGGTCTGCGGGAACGCACCGAGGAGCGGGTGGGCGACCACGCTCTGCACGATCCGCAGTTCAGCGCCCGGGAGGTGCTCGGTGCGAAGACCGCGCCGTCGGCCGTGCTGCTGGGGGCCGACGGCCTGCTGGCGGGCGGCCCCGTGACCGGCGGCAGGGGTGTGATCGAGTTCGTCGACGAGATCCAGGAGCAGCTGGCCGCTGCCCAGCGCGAGGGGGAGCTGCCCGCGGGTGAGCCGGAGACCGAGCCCGCGGGTGAGCCCGAGGCCGAGACCGAGAATGCGCCCGAGGCTGAGCCCGGCCCCGAGGCCGGTTCCCGGCGGTGATCAGGGCACACTGGCCTGCACGAAGCGGCCGTGTCCTCCGGCGTGCAGGCGCCCTTCGGAGGCGGGGACGAACAGGGCTCGGCCGGCCCGCAGCACAGCGTGATCGCTCTCGGACTCCACGGTCATCTGCCCGTCCAGGCCCAGCAGGATCCGCGGCCCGCTGCCCGGCACCGGGTGCCGGGCCGGGGCGTCGGCGCCGTGGTCGTCGAGCTGGGTGAAGGCGAGCTCGTAATCGTCGACGGGGGCGTAGTAGGCCTTCGAGGTCCCGTTCTGCCGTTCGGGGGCCACGCGCACGGGCGGGGCGGCGACCACGCTCATGCACTGCAGCACCTCCTCGGCGTCGACCTTCTTCGGGGTCAGGCCGGCGCGCAGCACGTTGTCGCTGGTCGCCATGACCTCCAGGCCGGTTCCGTGGAGGTAGGCGTGCAGGGTCCCCGGCGGGATGTACATGGCCTCGCCGGGCTGCAGGGTCACCGGGTTCAGCAGCAGCGCCGCCACCACGCCCGGGTCGCCGGGGTGGTGCTCGGCCAGCAGGCCCACGAAGCGGTCGATCCGCGGCGAGGGTGACCGGCCGGCCTCGGCACGCTCCTGGCAGGCGGCGACCACCTCGTCGACGCGGGCGGGTTCCGGTCGCAGCGACGCCGACACCAGGGTGCGGAAGGCGGCACGCATGCCGTGAGCCGAGGGGTTGTCCACCAGCAGGGCGTGGAGCCGGTCGGTCAGGACGGTCTCCAGGCCCTCGAGGATCACCGCCGCGCGGCGCGGGGTGCGGAAGCCGCACAGGGCGGAGAAGGGTGTCATCGCCACCAGCAGCTCGGGCTTGTGATTGGCGTCGCGGTAGTTGCGGCGCGGGGAGTCCAGCTCGAGACCGGCGGCGTTCTCGGCCGCGTAGGACTCGGCGGCGTGCTCGCGGCTGGGGTGGACCTGGAGCGACAGCGGCCGCTCGGCGGCGATCACCTTCAGCAGGAAGGGCAGGCGGCTGTCGAAGGCCCGGGCGACGTCGGCGCCGAGGAGGCGGCGCGGGTCGGCGGCGATCACCTGGTCGAGGTCACCCTCTCCGGCAAGCCTAGCGGGGGCGAGCGGGTGGGCCCCGAACCACACTTCCGCCCAGGGCCGACCGTCGGGGTCCCGGTCCAGGAAGCCGGGCAGCGCGTCGTTCGAGCCCCAGGGGTAGTGCTGGATCCGCCCCTCAAGCTCCCGCACGGCCCCTCCCCTCCCCCGGTGCGCCCGGGCCGGCCGCGGGGCGAGCGACCGCAGGGCTCATTCGTGCCCGTCCACGATCTGGGCGATCAGGCGGGAGGGCTCATCGGCCGAGGGCACCGGCACCGGGCTGGGCGGGCCGCCCCAGTGGCGCAGGCCGTAGCGCTGCCAGTACTCGTGCACCCAGCTCGGCATGCCCCTGCCGTAGACCCAGGTGGGCACGCCGCGGGCGGCGGCTTCCAGCAGCTGCGGGTCCAGGATGCCGACGACGGGCCGCGGCGGGTCGAACAGCGGGGTCTGCGGGTCCTCGAACTCCACCCCACGGCGGCGCAGCACGGTGTGCAGGCCGCGGGTCAGCGCGTCGCGCCGGGAGCCGCGCGGGCGCAGCACGGCCGATTCGGAGCGGCAGAAGGAACGTGCGGCGCGCACGCTGAGGCGGCGGGGCAGGCCCGGGGTCTCCTCCTGGTCCAGGAACACCGGGCGCTGGCTGGTGATCAGCTCGGCGGTCACCTCCTGGCGGTCACGCCCGTCCCCGTCGGCCCTCCCCTCGTGAGCGAGCTGCCACAGCAGCTGGGAGCCGACCGCTCGCACCTCGACGTCCTCGCGGCCCGAGCGGTGGAACTGTCCATCGGCCTCGGTCCAGGCCAGCAGGGTGGAGTGCGGAGGCAGCGGCGGCGCGTACGGAGTCAGGGGCCGGTGCTGGACCACGGCGGCGGGGATGTCGGCGCCCAGCGCCCAGTCATGGGCCAGAGCGCCCGCCGGACGGTCGCCGCCCAGGGTGATCACACAGCGGGTGGCGCCGGCATCGAGCAGCTCGGTGGGCGCGGTGGTGCGGCTCCGCTGCCAGGCGGACCCCGCGAGCTCGGGCAGATCGAGATCGGCCGGGGCCAGCACGTCGACGCCGGCATGCAGGTACGGCAGCGCGGTCATCAGCGCCGCCCGGGCCGCGGCGGAATCCGAGTCGATGGCGATCAGCAGCCGATCCTCCCCCTCGCCCTTCCGTGAATGCAGCAGGTACTGCGGAGGCTGCCCGGAGGCTCCGCCGGGTCGCAGCGAGCGGAGCCGTTCCCCCACCGCGGCACTGCGTGCCCGGAACCGGCTGCGCTGCCACTCGTGCCAGAGCTCGAGGCTGCGGGGGTGGATCAGTGCCACGTTGGATCAACCTCCTCGACGCGGCAGCATCCGCTCGTGCACCTCGCACACTGCTGCCGCGCCCAGCATTCCACACCCTCCCCCGCCGGATGCCCGGGCACACGCAGGACCTGCACGGAAATCCCGCGGGCCCCGGGGCACGGCAACCGGCCCCGCGCCCCGGCACGCCCGGCCCCGGGGCACGGCGCCGGGCTCAGCGGGGCAGGTTGCGCACGTTGCTGGCGGCCATGTCGACCATCTTGCCCACGCCGCCGCCGAGCACGATCTTGGTGGACGCGGTGGCGAAGCCACGGATCTGCTGCGGGGTGATCTTCGGGGGCATCGACAGGGCGTCACGGTTGGTGACCACGTCGATCAGCATCGGGCCGGGTTGCTTGAGGGCGGACTTGAGCTGCGCGCGCAGCTTCTTGGGATCGGTGATGCGCACCGAGGGCAGGCCCACGCCCTCGGCGATCGCCGCGTAGTCGACATCGGCGTGATCGGTCCCGTGATCGGGCAGACCTTCGACCAGCATCTCCAGCTTGACCATGCCCAGGCTGGAATTGTTGAACAGCACGATCTTGGTGTTCAGCTGGTACTGCTTGATGGTCAGCAACTCACCCATGAGCATCCCCAGACCACCGTCCCCGCTGAGGGAGATCACCTGCCGGTCCGGGTAGGCGAAGGCGGCCCCCATCGCCTGCGGGAGGGCATTGGCCATCGTGCCGTGGTGCCAGGACCCGAACACCCGGCGCTTGCCGTTGGGGGTGATGTAGCGGGCGCCCCACACGTTGCACATGCCGGTGTCGACGGTGAAGATCGCGTCGTCGGCCGCGAGGTCGTCCAGGACGGAGGCCACGAACTCGGGGTGGATGGGCTTCATCCTCTCGACGTTCTTGGTGTACGCGGAGACCACCCCGGTCAGCGCCTTGTGGTGCTGCTTGAGCATGCGGTGCAGGAAGCGGGTGTTCTTCTTGCGCGTGATGAGCTCCATCACGGCCTGCAGGGTCAGGGCCACGTCCCCGTGGACGGCGACGTCGAGGGAGATGCGTTTGCCCAGGCGGGAGGCGTCGGAGTCGACCTGGGCGATCTTCACGTCCTTCTCGGGCAGGAACTCGCTGTAGGGGAAGTCGGTGCCCAGCAGGATCACCAGATCCGCCTCGTGCATGGCCTCGTAGCAGGCGCCATAGCCCAGCAGTCCGCTCATCCCCACGTCGTAGGGGTTGTCGTACTGCATCCATTCCTTGCCGCCGAAGGCGTGGCCGATGGGCGCCTTGACGGCGTCGGCGAGCGCGAGCACCTCGTCGCGGGCGTTGCGCACACCGGCCCCGGTGAACAGCGTGATGTTGCCCGCCTGGTCGATCAGCTCGGCGAGGCGGCCGACGGGGCCGGGGGCGGGCTGGACGGTGCCGAGCTCGGTGGCGAGGTCACGGGTCAGCGGGGCGCTGACCTCCTCGTCGGCGATGTCTCCGGGCAGCACCAGCACGGAGACCCCTTGTTCGGCGATCGCGGTCTGGATCGCGATGTGCAGCAGGGTGGCGCCGTGCTCGCCGGAGTTGACCATCTCGCAGAAGTGGGAGCACTCGCGGTACAGGATCTCGGGATGGGTCTCCTGGAAGAAGCCGGTGCCGATCTTCTCCGAGGGGATGTGCGAGGCGATCGCGAGCACCGGAGCACCGTCGCGATGGGCGTCGAACAGGCCCTGGATCAGGTGCGTGTTGCCGGGGCCGCTGGAGCCCGCGCACACGGCGAGCTTGCCGGTCACGCGGGCTTCGGCGCCGGCGGCGAAGGCCCCGGCCTCCTCATTGCGCACGTACACCCATTCGATGCCGTCGGTGGTGCGCACGGCATCGACGACAGGGTTGAGGGAGTCGCCGACCACTCCGTAGATGCGCTCGACGCCGAGGTCGCGGAGCTGGGTGACGAGGAGTTGGGCGAAGGTGGTGCTGCGGGCCATCGTGAACCTCCCGGGTCGTGGCGCGCCGGGGCGGGTCCCGGCGCGGGTCCGTACGCGACGGCGCGGTCCGCCCGCACCGTCGGCTGCCTCGAGCGTAGTCCTGTGACGCCCGCCGGTGCGGATTGCATGTTCAACCGGCGGATTCACTCTTGGGCGCATCGCCCGCCGCCGGCACCGTCGGCATGATCCGCACGGTCTGCACGCGGCGCTCGTCGACGGCGGTCACCTCGAGCACGCCACCGTCGACCTCGACGGTGTCGCCGACCTCGGGGATCCGGGCGAGCTCGGCCATCATGAACCCGCCGACGGTCTCGTAGCCGCCGGTGTCGGGCAGGGGGATGCCGGTCTGGGCCTCGAACTCCTGCAGGATCAGGCCGCCGTCGACGGCGCCGTCGATCACGTCGGGATGGTCGGGGTCGCCGTCGGTGCGCTCGCGGTCGAACTCGTCGTAGATCTCTCCGACCAGCTCCTCCAGGAGGTCCTCGAGGGTGACGATGCCGTCGGTGCCGCCGTACTCGTCGACCACCACGGCGATCTGGTCGGCCTGGGCGCGCATCCGGTTCAGCGCCTGCAGCACCTCGACGGTGCCGGGGATGTGCTCGATGGGCCGCACGACGTCCGACAGACGGGTGCCCTCCGGGGTGTCGACCAACAGCAGGTCGCGCACGTGGGCGAAGCCGATCACGTCATCGACGTCCTCGCCGGTGACGGGGTAGCGGGAGTGGCCGGTGTCGCGGATCTCCTCGCGGGCCTCGGCGAGGGTCAACCCGCCCTCGAGGAAGTCGACCTGGTGGCGGGGCCGCATCACCTCGACGACGGTGCGCTCGGAGGCGTCGAACACGTCGGCCAGGACCCTGGACTCGGCGTCCTCGAGCGCATCGGTGGTGCGCACGATGGAGCGGATCTCCTCGGCGGAAACGGCCTCGCGGTCGGCGTGCGGGTCCCCGCCCAGGAGCCGCACCACCAGGTTGGTGGAGACCGACAGCAACCAGATCACCGGGCGCATCAGGCGGCCGAACACGTTCAGCGGGGGCCCGACGATCCTGGTCATGGCCAGGGCGTTCTGCATGGCCAGGCGCTTGGGGACCAGCTCGCCCAGCACCAGGGAGAGGAAGGCGATCACCAGCGTCATGCCGATCAGGGCGCCGGTGGCAGCCGCCGACTCGGGCAGTCCCGCCGCCATCAGCAGCGGGGCGATCGAGGGGGCGATGGTGGAGGCACCGTAGGCGGAGGAGAAGAAACCGGCGACGGTCACGCCGATCTGCACCGCGGACAGGAACAGATTCGGGTCGCGCACCAGACGAGCGGTGCTCGCCCCCCGCTCGCCGCTCTTCTCGAGTTTCTGGATCTGCGCCTCGCGGAGATTGACGATCGCCATCTCGGTCCCGGCGAACAGACCACCGATCAGCACGAAGAGCAGCACGAGGCCGAAGTTGGCCAAGGCGGTGATGTCCATGGGTAGACGCTACCGCCCCGGGGCCCACGCTCACAGCAAGGGCAGCAGCTCCTCCCACACCGCCCGCAGGATCTCCGCGCCCGGCCGCCCCTCCAGGTGGGAGGTGAGGGCGACCATCGCCTGTTGCTCCGGCAGCACGATCAGGAACTGCCCGTAGGCGCCGTCGGCCCGCCAGGCGCCCTCGACGGTGCAGCGCCAGATGCCGTAGCCGTACTGCTCGCTCTCCGGTTCGAGGTCACCGGTGGGCACCCAGGCCTCGTCCGCGTGCAATGCGTCGATCCACTCGGCCGGGACCAGCCGGCGTCCCTGGTAGATGCCGCGCTGGAGCAGCAGCTGCCCGATGCGCGCCATCTGCCCGGACCTCAGGTGCAGCCCGGTCGCGCCCCAGGTGTGGCCGTCGCGGGTGGTGTGCCACTGCGGGTTCACGATCCCCAGCGGCTCGAACAGACGCGGCATCAGCCAGTCGCGCAGGTTCTGGCCGGCCCGCTCGGCGATCACGCGGGCCAGCAGGAAGGTCGAGCCATTGGAGTACTCGAACCGTTCGCCGGGGGCGGTGAGCAAACTTGTGCCCAGGAACAGCCCGGTCACGTCCTCGTGCTCCCGCTGCTCGTCGAGGAACACGGTGATCGGGGAGCCGGAGGTCATGGTGAGCAGGTGCCGCAGCCGCACCTGCTCGATCCCCTCGCCGTAGCCGCCGGACGGGGCGGGCAGATGGTCGACGAGGCGATCCTCCAGGCTCAGCAGGCCCTCGTCCTGGGCGATGCCCACGGCGAGCGCCGTGACGGACTTGGAGATGGAGTAGACGTTCTCGGCGGTGTCCTCGACGAAGCGGTGGGACAGCTCCGGATGCCCGGCCCGGTGCAGATGGATCGCGCGTACCCCGAGGCCCTGTTCGATGATGCGCTGGCGCAGCGGCAGCAGGAGCACGGGATCGGGGACGGCGGCGGAGCGGAGGTGATCAGGGGCTGAGCTCATGGCCCGAGCGTAGATCCCTGCCTCGGGTTGATGGGGCCCGTCCGCGCCAGGCCCGTCCGCGCCAGGTCCGTCCGCGCCAGGTCCGTCCGCGCCAGGTCCGTCCGCGCCGGACCTGTCGGTACCAGCCCTGTCGGTACCAGCCCTGTCGGTACCAGCCCTGTCGGTGCCGGGCCGGGAGCCCGGGTCAGTGGGGTACGGCCTCCGGGGTGGGCGCTGTGGCGGGGCGGGCGACCGGCTGCAGCAGGGCGAGGCCGAAGTGGCGGCTGATCAGCGTGATCAGCACGGCTGTCAGGACCAGCAGGGTCAGGGCGGCGGCGATCCCACCGGCGAGCGCCGCGGTCCCGTCGGCCACGGTGAGGCCGGCGGCCGAGGTGCCGGGGGCGGCGGAGGCGGCCACCAGGGCGGCCGTGCCTGCTCCGGCGCCGGTTCCGGAGGCCAGGGCGGCCGAGGCGATCGAGCTGATGGTCACGGTGGTGGTCAGCATGACCGGCAGCTCCAGGCCTCCGCTCTTCCAGGCCAGCACCCCTGCTGACAGCGCCAGGGCCAGGGCGGGGATCAGCACGGCGACGGTCAGCTCCCGGCCGATCAGGGTCACGGCGGTCATCAGCAGGATCGGCGGGAGCGGGGAGCGCAGCCCGGTGCCCAGGGCCTGCAGCAGGACCCCGCGGAAGGTCAGCTCGAGGCCGGCGGCCTGGACGGGGCCCAGCACCAGAGCGACCGCGAGCACCAGGATCAGCTGACCCGCGCCGATGGAACTCCCCTCGGTGGCGGGGGACCCGGCCAGCTCCGGTGACCCGGTGATCACGCCGACCACGGCCGCCAGGGCCACCGCGGCCAGTCCGGCCACGACCACCCACACGCCCAGGTGTCTGATCAGGTCCCGTCGCGGCCGCGTGGTCACCGACCAGGTGGGGCCGAGCGGTCGCCATCCCCCGAAGCGCACGCCGATCATCGCGGCGGGGAGCCAGAGTGCGCCCATCGCCAGCGCCAGTCCGACGTCGAGGGGGCTGGTGGGGGCGCCGCTGGTGATCCCGAGCGCGATGTTCACCCTGGGCAGCAGGGCGAGCGCGAGGACCGAGCCGACCAACAGCACCGAGGCCATCACGACGTAGGCGATGAATGTGGCCAGCACGGCCAGCAGCGGCTTGCTCCAGCTCGCCCACTCGGGACGCAGGGTCGCCAGGCGGTGGTACGGGATGCCGGTGCGGTCCGTGACGGGTGACCGTTCCGCCGGCACGGGGTCGGGTGTGGTCACCTCCGCGTCCTCGCTCACGCGCCGACCTCGGCGAGCCGGCGGCGACGATGTTCCTGCTCGCGGGCCTGTGCGGCATGGGCCTGGGAGGCGGCGGCCGACAGTCCCAGCTCCTCGAGGGACAGGGCGTGGGCCAGCGGGCCGAAGGGGTGCTCGCTGCGGAGGGTGCCGTCGGCGCCGAGGTGGATCAGCTCACCGGAGTCCATCAACCGCCAGGCGGGATCGTCGTCCATGGGTTCGCTGGCCACGACCACCGAGCGGGTGTCCCGCAGGCCCTCGCTGCGGGCGCGCAGGGAGTCGGAGGACTGCTCCAGGGGCTCCCGGGGCGCCTCGGCGGTGGCGGCGCGCTCGAGCACCCACAGCTCGTTGGTGGCGGGCAGGCGCACGGCGATCAGCTCCGTATCCGTCATCACCAGCAGATTCACGGAGTACACGGGCACGTGGGCGATGGTCCAGGACAGGGCGGAGACCACTCCGGCGCGCAGATTCCCGCCGTGAGCGGCGACCTCCCCGGTGACCAGGGCTGCCAACCATTCGCTGTCCGTGGTGCCGTGCACGTGATGGCCGGCGTCCAGCTCACGCACCCGCTGCCGCATCTCCTCGGTGACCATCAGGACGCCGTTATGGGCGGAGAGGATGCCGTCCTGCAGGAAGGGGTGGGTGTTCTCCTCGCAATGCTCCGTGCCGGAGGACAGACGCACATGGGCCATCATCGAGCGTGCCCGCAAGGTGGTGGCGACCTGCGTGAACGCCTCGGACTCGAAGGCCGCCACGGGCCGCTTGCGCAACCGCGCCTGTCCCCGCTCGTCGATCCAGCCCAGGCCCGTCCCGTCGGCGTTGAAACGGGACTGGTGCAGCAGCGAGTAAGGCGCATCGAGCAACCACAGGTCAGCGGTCACGGGCTGGTCGGAACGAAGGGCGAAGAGTCGACACATGACGGGTCCACTGTATGTGCGCCCGAGCGGACACGCAGTAACGGGGGCCACCGACGGGGCCGCCCAGGGCTCAGCGGCTCCCGTCCCGGGGCTGTCCCTCATGCCCCCTCACGCCCCTCATACCCCCTCACGCCCCATCGCTCGACCGTTGCGTTATCGGGGTTCTCAGCGCTCAGAACCCCGATAACGCAACGGTCGAGCCCGGGGGACGGCCCGTTCCCCCCGGGACGGCCCGTTCCCTCGGGGACGGCCCGTTCTGGCAGAGGTATCGTGAGCCGGGAGTTCCGCTGACCGAAGGGACGTCGATGGCGATGACCAGGACCACCCGACGACCTGTGGCCCGGCAGGTCAGCGTGAGCGTCTCCTTCGTGCTGATGGTGATGGGGTCGGTGATCGGCGTCGGCGCCCTGGGCGGGAGCCCGATCTCGGAGGCCGCGGGCGGTCTGCTCGGCACGGACGCCACCTATATCGCGCCGGCGTCCCCGGCCTTCACCCTGTGGTCGGTCATCTACGCGGGCCTGGGCGCCTACACGCTGTGGCAGTGGTGGGACCGCACCGATCAGCGGCGCATCGCCGGGCTCGCGATAGCCTCGATGCTGCTGAACGCGGCATGGATCCTGGTGATCCAGGCAGGGATCATCGAGCTCAGCGTGCTGGTGATCGTGGCGCTGCTGGTGGTCCTGGCGGTGATGTTCCGCCGCATGACGCCGGCCGCCGGAGGTCTGCAGCGGCTGGTGGTCGATGGCACCTTCGGTCTCTACCTGGGCTGGTTGTGCGTGGCGACCTGCGCGAACATCGCCGCAGCCCTCGCGGGTGCGGGGTTCGCGGGATGGGGAATGCCCGAGGTGCTCGCCATCGCGGTGCTAACCGTCGCCGCAGTCGTCGGTATCGCCCTGGCTCTCGCGCGACGCGGGACCCTGGCCGCTCCTCTGGCGCTGGCCTGGGGCCTGGGATGGATAGCGGTGGCTCGCGGCACCGAGCAGCCGGCGTCGATGCCGGTGGCGCTCGCCGCAGCCGCCCTGGCCGTGCTGGTCGTGGCCACCGCCGTCGTGCTCGCCATCGCCCGACGCCGTTGATCCTGCACGCGCCCCGCCACGTGACCACGCCACCCGTCCCGTAACCACGCCGTCCCCATCCCGTGACCACGCTGCCCGGCCCCTGACGCTCCTCGGGCCGGCAGTTCAGCCGTGGTGCAGGGCCCGCCAGCCGAACTGCTGCGCTGCGCGCACGTGACCGCAGGAATCGTCGAGGAAGAGCACCCGTGCCGGGTCCACCTCGCGCCCGATCACGTCATGAACACGCTGCTGCGCGAGGCGGAAGGCCGCGTGCTCGGGCTTGGCGTGGCCGAGGTCGGCCGAGTTGAGCAGGAACCGCCCGCCCTCCCCGATGAGCGTCCCGAGGCCGAGTGCCTCGATCTCCTCGCGTACGCGGTCGGTGCCGTTGGTGAACACGAACACCGGCAGCCCCAGCTCCCGGGCGCCGGTGAGCAGGGTCAGCACGGCCTGATCGACCACAGCTGGAGTGTCGGCCCACTCTCGGACAGCGGCGTCGGCCCGGCCGGGGTCCGTGCCCACGCTGCTCAGATGCTCGACCGCGAGCTCACGCCACCGGGCATGGCCGGCGCGACCGCGGATGACGTCGGCCAGGACGGGGTGGCCCAGGATCGCGGCGAAGGAGGTGCCCGGATCGGCCCCGAGCTCCCGGTCGAGCCGATCCCAGAGTCCATCGTCGAAGACGCGCAACACCCCGTCGAGGTCACTGACCACGACGTCGACCTCGCCGCGGTCGACCAGCGTGCGGACCGCCCGCACGGAGTCCGACCCGGCGCGCGGCTCGTGGGCGTCCCTGTCGGAGCGTCGGTCGTCCACCATCCCCCTCGCCTGTCCCCCGCCACCGTTCGCGGTGAATCCGCCGACGACCGTGCGATCAGTGGTCTCCCGGACGGCTCATCACCTCCGATATCGCCTTCACGATATCGCTCAGCCGAGCATCCGCGAACAGCGGGGCGGCGTTGGTCATCACGGCCTGACCCTGACTGCCTCAGACCGCGGCGGTGTCCGTGCCCATGAAGCGGAACAGGGGCAGTGTGATGACTGGAGCGAATGCAGCCATCGCCACAATTCTCACCAATTACTGGGAGATCCCGTCCGCAGCCGCAGTCATCTCCGCGGCGAGGACCAGCCCGCACCCGCCCGACCGTTGCGTTATCGGGGTTCTCAGCGCTGAGAACCCCGATAACGCAACGGTCAAGCCCGGCGACCGGTCACCGCTCCAGGCCCTGCGGTCCTCCCCGGGAGGGGCCGGCTCGCAGGGGCATAGTGTGGAATCGGAACAGACCGACCGATCCAGGGGGCCAGGCATGGGACGCATCCTCGTGGTCGAGGACGACCGTGATGTACTCGATCTGCTGCGTGAGTCCCTCGGCGCCGAGGGACACCAGGTGGTCGTCGCCCGTGATGGCCTGTCCGCCCGGCAGCTGCTGGCCTCCCCGACCGGAGCGGGACTGGACCTGATCGTGCTGGACCTGATGCTCCCCCGTGACGACAGCTCCGCGCTGCTGGCCGAGATCCGCCGCAGCGGAGCCGTGCCGGTGCTGGCGCTCTCAGCGCAGGACGCGGCATCCACCCCCACCGATGTGCTGCGATGCGGGGCCGACCACTACATGAGCAAGCCCGTCGACCTGGAGGAGCTCGTCACCCGGGTCGAGAGCCTGCTGCGCAGGCAGGGCCCCTAGCACACGAGGGGCCGGGCCACCGCTCCACCGGGGGCGTTCCCCCGGTGCCCGTCGGGCCTTGGCCGATCCGGAACGTTCCCGCGGGAACGTCTCGGTGCCTTACCAGGAGTCGTCGACCCCGATCGGCCCCTTCAGCGGAAGGATCGGCGCGTTTGCGCTCGCTGTCGCCGGCGCCGCTCACGTCGGCGACGTCGGCGTTCGCGCTCCCGCCGCTCCGCCGGGCTGAGGTGGTAGCTCGTGCGGGGTCGGACCCCGCCGAGCGTGATCATGATCAGAGCGACCAGGATGAGCAGCACCGGCCAGCCCCACGTCCACTCGGTCTGCAGGATCAGGAAGGCGCCACCGAGGAAGACCCCGACCGACAGTGCGGCGGCCACCAGGAATCGCAGCAGACGCAGGACCGAAGCGGCCAGGGGTTCTCGTCGGCCCTCTCGGAGCTCCCGATCCCCTCGCCGGTCCCGGCGCCGCCGATACCGATCGAGCCGGTCCTCCGTGGCGCCGAAGCCCGACGCCCACCTGCTCACCTGCCTGGTCGTCATTCGCCTCGCCCGCGAGCGCCCGCCCCGTGTCCCCCATGAGATGCTCATGAGCGATACTGTAAGCGGCTTCCGCCCTGGGCGGGCACGCATCCGCCGCGCCGGCGCCCGCTCAGCGCCTGCGGTTGCCGCGGGTGATGCTGCGGCTCAGGCGCCGGAGGATCGGCAGGATGAAGACCAGCAGGAAGAATGCGAAGTTCGAGCCGCTGAAACTGCCCGTCATGACGGCGGCGAAGATGATGATCGCGATCGCCACCGCCGCCACGAGCAGCTGCGGCAGCAGGCCCCTGACCCGGCGGCCGCCCCCGGAGCGAGTGCCTAGTTCGCTGGCGAACTCGGCCATCCAGCCACCGTCCTCGTTCGAGGACCGGCGCGCATTGGCCTCGTCGACCCGTCCGAACTCCGGGCCCCGAACCGGCAGCGCCCCCGAGGAGCTCTGACCGCCGGGCCCGAAGTCGGAGTCGACGACGGGCGAGTCCGGTTCTGCTGAGAAATCGGAGGACCAGACCGTGGACTGTCCACCGTCGGCGCTCCCGCCCGCGGTCTGGCGATCCTTGCCGCCGAGCCACGACGGGTCCCCACCTGGGCCGTGCCTGTCATTCCCCCACGAGCTGCTCATGACCAGAGAGCATAGCGGCGAGATCGCCGCCGCCGGGGATCCCGCCCGTGCACCCCGACCCCGGCGCCAGCATGCTTTGCTCACATGGACGTGAAACTCCAGCTCACCAACGATATGATGATTTCATCATGCCACTATCCCAGAGTCAACGGCCCCTGTACGAGGTCAAGGCCAACCTCTTCAAGGGGCTCGCTCATCCGGTCCGCATCCGCATCCTCGAGCTGCTCGCCGCCTCCCCCGAGGTGAACGTCGCCGGGCTCCAGTCCGAGGTCGGCCTCGAGGCCTCCCATCTGTCCCAGCACCTGTCGGTGCTCCGCCGCCATCACCTGGTGGCCTCCGAGCGCCGTGGCAGCCATGTCTTCTACCGGCTGGCCGACGCCCGCATCGCCGAGCTGCTGGCGGTGGCCCGGGCCCTGCTGCTGTCGATGCTCAGCGCCGACACCGAGCGGCTGAGCGAGGCGCAGGGGCTGCCCGAGATCCAGGGGACGCCCCGATGAGCCCCTCCCCCCACTCTGCCGCCTCTTCCGCGAGCTCCGAACCGGAGACGCTCGCCACCAGGATCCGCGGGGCGCTGTCGCGGTCTCGCTCCCTGTGGCCGTCCACGTCGGATTACCGGTTCCTGCGCAAGACCTGGCGCAAGGACCTGCTGGCCGGTGTCACCGTCGGGATCGTCGCGCTGCCGCTGGCCCTCGGCTTCGGCGTCAGCTCCGGGCTGACCGCTGAGCAGGGCCTGGTCACGGCGATCGTGGCCGGGCTGCTGGCGGCGATCTTCGGCGGCTCGAACGTGCAGGTCTCCGGGCCGACCGGTGCGATGGTGGTGGTGCTGGTTCCGATCGTCGCCACCTACGGCGTCGGCGCGATCGCCGCGGTGACGCTGCTCGCCGGGCTGATCGTGCTGGTCACCGGGCTGCTGAGACTGGGCCGGGTGGTCTCGATCATCCCCTGGCCGGTGATCGAGGGGTTCACCCTCGGCATCGCCTGCATCATCTTCATGCAGCAGGTGCCGCTGGTGACCTCGCCGGTGCAGGCGGCGCCAGGGGAGCTGAGCTCGAACGCCCTGGTCGCGGCGGTCCAGTCGCTGCGGGCCGCCGATCCCGTCTATCTGATCTGGGCGCTGGGGGCCGTAGCGGTGGTGGCGGCGTGCATGCTGATCGCCCCGCGCATCCACCCTTCGATCCCCGGATCCCTGATCGGCATCGGCGTGGTCGCGGTCCTCGCCGCGATCACCCCGGCGCCGCTGGCCACGATCGGGGCGATCCCGGCGAGCCTGCCCGCCCCCTCGCTGCCGACGATCGATCCCGCGCTGATCACGGTGCTGCTGCCCGCGGCGCTCACGGTGGCGGCGCTCGCGGCGATCGAATCGCTGCTGTCGGCCCGGGTGGCCGGGACCATGGCCGACACCGGCGCCTTCGACCCCGATCGCGAACTGGTCGGCCAGGGCATCGCCTCGATCGGCGCCTCCCTGTTCGGGGGCATGCCGGCCACCGGTGCGATCGCCCGCACCTCCGTCAACCTCCGAGCGGGAGCTCGCACGCGCATGGCCTCGATCGTCCACGCCCTGGTGCTGCTGGTGGTGGTGTACGTCGCCGCGGGGCCGGTGGGGATGATCCCGCTGGCCGCCCTGGCCGGGGTGCTGTTCATGACCGCGATCCGCATGGTGCAGGTGGCCACGGTGCGAGCGATCATGGTTTCCACCCGCGGTGATGCCTGGATCTTCGCGATCACCGCGCTGATCACGGTCTCCTTCGACCTGATCGTGGCGGTGCTGATCGGGGTGTCGCTCGCGGCGGTGGTCGCCCTGCGGGCGGCCTCGCGGGCCACCGGTGTCGAGCTCGAGCCCATCGAGAGCGAGCAGCCGCAACCCCATGACGACTCGATCGTGGCGGCGCGCTTCCGGGGCCCGCTGTTCTTCGTCTCCTCCGACCGGGTCTTCGAGACCGTGATGGGCGTGGGCCCGGTGACCGTGGTGATCCTGCGCCTGTCCAAGCTCGAACGGGTCGATGCGACCGGGGCCCGGGTGCTCTCGGAGATCGTGCGAGGCCTGGAGCGGCGCGGTATCACGGTGCTGATCAAGGGAGTGCAGGAGCATCACAGCGAACTGTTCCGCCGGGTGGGTGTGCTGGCCGCGCTGCGCCATCACAAGCACCTGTTCGTCGACTTCGACGACGCACTCGAGCACGCCCGCTCCCACGTCCAGCGGGCCGAGGCGCACGAACGCGAGGTCACCAGGGGCTGACGGTCCGGTCACGCGGGGCCGACGAGATCGCCGGGGCCGACGATCCGGCTCCGGCCCGGCTCCGCTGGGTCAGGCCGCGCGCACCGTCACCAGCTGCCGTGCCTCGAGCTCCGCGCGGGTGGCCCAGCCACCGAACAGACCGGCTCCCGGTTCCAGGTGCCGGCCCTCGGCGAGCGATCCGAGCTGGACGGCATCGAAGCCCATCCGGCCCAGCAGGGTCGTGACCAGCTGCTCGGCGCGGGGACCATCGGTCGCTGCCGCGATCGCCCGGCGCTCGGGGTCGCCGGCCGGCCGGCCTGCGTCCTCGATGTCGTGGTAGCCGATGTGGTTGAGGGTCTTCACCACGCTCGCGCCCTCCAGATGCGCCGCCAGGAGCTCGCTGGTCGACAGCGACCCGCTGTCGGGCACGGCCGCGGCCAGCCGCCTGCGGGCAGCGGCGAGCGCCTCGGCGTCGGCCGGGCCCCAGGGATTGGTGAGGTCCACGACCACGGCGCCGTGCACGGTCACGGGGTCCAGGGCGAGGGCAACGTGCAGCGGGACGGCCAGGATCACGATGTCGCACCGGGCGGCCAGATCTCGCGGCCGCGCCTGGGCCGCACCGGGGATGCGGGCGGGCAGCTCCTCATCGTGCCGTCGGGAGGCGATCTGGACCTCGAGTCCGCCGCGCAGGGCGGTGCGGGCGATCGCGGTGCCCAGCTTGCCGGGCCCCAGGATCCCGATCCGAGGTGCTCGCGGGACGCGGTCCGGGCTCGCGGCGCGGTCCGGACCCGTGGGTCGGGGGGCACGATCCCGGCTCGCCGGCCGCGCGGCGCGGTCCGGGGAGGCGGCCGCGACCGCGGTCGCACGCCCGGCTGTCACCTCCGTCAGCAGGTCGGCGGCCACGGCATCGTTGCGGCGGAAGCAGGCGGCGTTGGTGCGGGGGCGGGCGAAGGCGCCCACGGGCAGCTCGGAGGTCCAGGGGCCGGTCGCCCACAGACTGCGGTAGGAGCTGCCGTCCGGAGCGACCACGCGCTGTTCGGCGTCGATCTCGAGTCTGCCCGGGGCCTCGCGCGCCTCCCGGCCGATCGGCCGGGAGGCGGAGTCCGCCGTGCCACCCGGCGTGACCAGGCTGCGCAGCAGCGGGTTCGCAGAATCGGCCAGCGTGCGATGAGGCAGGAAGGCATCCAGCAGGGCGCCGGCCGTCACGCGCACGCCTCCGCCGCCGCGGGCGACGAAGCGAGCGTTCCCGTCGGCCCCGGCCTCGGCGCTGACCCGGGTGCGGGGGCCGAGGAACCCGACCACCCCCGCGCGCTCGAGCGCCAGCAGCTGGTTCAGGCGGTGGGGCGGCGGCCCGGAGTCGACGAAGCTGAACAGCGAGTGCCACCACCGCGGGTAGGCACTGTGCGCGCCGCCGCGCAGACGGCTGGCGGGCAGCAGGTCCACCAGGGCTCCGCTGATGCGCAGCAGCACCTGGAACAGAGCGCGCGCCTCGGTGGTGTCACCGGTGGTGCGTGAGCGCAGATCGTTCTCGATGTGCCGGACCACCGCGTCGCGGGTGCCCCGGGGGCCCGCCTGCCCGTCGAGCCAGCCCAGCGGATCGTCCAGCCAGGCCAGCAGCTCCTCGCCGGGTGCGGCCCGCGGCGCGGAGGGGACGGCACGCGAGATCTCCGCGGCGATCAGCGGCACGACGTCCTGGCGGAAGTCGAGGCGGCCGTCGGCGTCCTCACGGGCCCGGAGCTGCTCATCGGTGACATGGGCGAGATCGCGCGGACCAGCCGGGCGACCCTCGTCGTCGACCTTGGAGTGGTAGGGCACCCCACGCCGGGAGCCGAGCCGGAGCACCGGCTCCAGACCCGAGGGCAGGTAGCGCAGCCGGCCCGGCATGCCGGGGACGGGATCGGGCTCGAAACGTCCCCCACGGCCCTCGGTCAGCAGCGCCATCAGGTCGATCAGCCCCAGCCCCATCCCGCGCACGATCACCTCCTGGCCGGGGGCGAGAGCGGCGATGTCGGCGTCCGCGGCCTGGGCGGGGCCGACATAGGTCAGGCCATGGCGGCGTGCGAAGGCAGCCAGCTCATGGCGCTCGGCGTCGGGGCGGGCGTCGGTGTGGCCGGCGGCCAGCAGCACCAGATCTGCGTGCAGGGGGTCCCGGTTCTCCAGATCCACCTGCCACGGCCCGTCCCCGTGCCCCTCCGACCGTCCGGGCCCATTTTTCTGCCGTCTGGGTTCGGCGGGCAGCGCGGGCCCGTGCCCCTGGCCAGGCCCGCGCCCCTGGTCAGGCCCGTGCCCCTCGTCGGGTCCGGTCGCGCCGAGGTCGTGGATCGCCGAGGCGTAGGCGCGGTGCACGGTCACCTGGACCGTCGAGGGCAGGGCTGCCAGCACCTGCCCGAAGCACCATTCGAGGTACAGGGCCTGCACCCGACGGCTGGCGAAGTCGTCGGCCGTCAGCTCCTCGATCTCGCGCAGCCGTTGGGTCCCGGCGGTGGGGGCGGTCAGGCGACCGGCGCGGATCTCGGCGGCCCACTCGGCCAGGGAGGGGCCGGGCCGGACCGGTCCGGCGCACCGCACTGACTCGTCAGTGAACATCGTCACGTCCTGGGCCCGGGAGTTCATCAGCAGCAGGGGGCTCTCGTCGGCGCGCCAGATCCTTCCCGAACCGGGCATGTGCGGATCGATCACATCGATGTGCAGCGGCCGGGCGCGCAGGGCGGCGGCCGGCCCGGGCAGCGCCACGTGGGCGGCGACGCGCTCGAGCACACCGATCGCCCGCGGCCCGCCGCCGATGATCGCCAGCCTCACGGCCGCCGCCCCGCTGGGAGTGCTCATCAGGTGAATCCCTTCTGACGTGGAACTGTGACGCAGTATGGATGCGCCATAGCCGTTACCTTGCATGCCCATTAGCGTCGCTTATAGATTGCGAGCTCGCAAGCTCCGGTCTCTTCCCGTACATCCCCGTCACGGAAGGCAGTCCCATGTCTCCATCGCCCGTGTCCACGTCGACGGCGCCCCCGGCCCCGGCCGGTGCCGCTCCCGCCCCGACGCCCGCACGCACTCCTGCCTCCGGCGCGGGCCCCTCCTCGTACCCCCAGCCCGGTGGCGCGGACGGTCGCGACGGAGAGGACCTCTCGCAGCTGGAGGACCTCTCGCAGCTGCGAGTGGTACCCGCCCGGCACCCGGGCCGAGTGCTGCTGGCGGTGGTCGTGGGCCTGCTGGTCGCCGCCGTGCTGTTCTCCTTCGTCACCAATCCCCGCTGGGAGTGGGGCGTGGTCGCCCGGTGGTTCCTCGCCGAGTCGATCCTCCGCGGCCTGCTGGAGACGCTGAAGCTGACCGCCGTGGCGGGGGTGCTCGGCTTCGGGCTGGGACTGGTGCTGGCCCTGATGCGCCTGTCGGCGTCACGGCTGATCTCCGGGGTGAGCTGGACGTTCTCCTGGATCTTCCGGTCCACCCCGCTGCTGGTGCAGCTGCTGCTCTGGTACAACCTGGGCTACCTGTACGAGCGGGTGAGCGTGGGGATCCCCTTCACCGAGATCGCCCTGATCGACACCCGCACCAGCGATCTGATGACCCCGATGCTGGCCGCGATCCTGGGGCTGGGCCTGCACCAGGCGGCCTACGCCGGCGAACTGATCCGCGGCGGCATCCTCTCGGTCGACCAGGGCCAGCTCGAGGCGGCCGGGGCGCTGGGCATCCCCGCCCGGGACCGCTCCCTGCGGATCGTCCTGCCGCAGGCGATGCGGGCGATCCTGCCCACCGCCTTCAACGAGATCATCGGCCTGGTCAAGGGCACCTCGATCGTGTACGTGCTGGCCCATGCCGAGCTGTTCTTCACCGTCCAGCTGATCTATGGGCGCACCCAGCAGGTGCTGCCGATGCTGCTGGTCGCGACCGTCTGGTACGTGGTGATCACCTCGCTTCTGTCCATCGCGCAGTACTACATCGAGCGCCACTACGCCAAGGGCGCGGTACGCACTCTCCCGCCCACCCCGCTGCAACGACTGCGCGCCGGCCTCACCCGCCGCCGGCCCGTCCCGAGAGGAGCCTGGGCATGAGCCTTACCGATCACACCCATCCGGCTCACCCCCATCCCGAGCACACCCACCCTGCTCACCCCCACCCCGATCAGCCGCGATCGCCAGATTCCGGCCCGGGATCGACGATCTCCGGCTCGGACCCTGACCGGGGCCGTGTCCTGGCTGCGGCGACAGGGGGGCTGGTCACGGTCCGCGGGGTCCGCAAGTCCTTCGGGGACCTGGAGGTGCTGCGGGGTATCGACCTGACCGTGCGCCCCGGCGAGGTCACCGCGATCCTGGGCCCCTCCGGCTCGGGCAAATCCACCCTGCTGCGCACCATCAACCACCTCGAGACCATCGACGCCGGGCTGATCACCCTGGACGGCGAGGTGATCGGGTACCGCCGCGAGGGGAACCTGCTGCACGAGCTGCCCGAACGGGAGGTGCTGCGCCAGCGCACCCAGGTCGGCATGGTGTTCCAGGGCTTCAACCTCTTCGCCCACATGACCGCGCTGCAGAACGTGGCCGAGGCGCCCCGTCGCGCGCTCGGCGTCCCCAAGCGGATCGCCGAGGCCCGGGCCCGCGAGCTGCTGGCCCTGGTGGGTCTGGCGGAGAAAACCGGCGAACATCCCCGGCGCCTGTCCGGCGGTCAGCAGCAGCGGGTGGCGATCGCCCGGGCGCTGGCGCTGGACCCGAAGGTGCTGCTGTTCGACGAACCCACCAGCGCCCTGGACCCGGAGCTGGTCGAGGAGGTCCTCGCCGTGATCCGGCGTCTGGCCCGACAGGGCACGACGCTGATGATCGTCACCCACGAGATCTCCTTCGCCCGCTCCGTCGCCGACACCGTCGTGTTCATGGACCGCGGGGCGATCGTCGAGCAGGGCCCGCCCTCCGCGGTCATCGACCATCCCGCCCACGACCGCACTCGCTCCTTCCTGCAGCGGGTGCGCACCGGCGAGGAGGAGCCGTCTCCGCGCCAGGACGCCCCTGCCCCAGCCCACCGCGAGGACACCACCTCGCCGTCCCACCCCGCGTCCATCCCCACGTCCGTCCCCCGGCCCGCCGAGGAGCAGTCATGACCCCACATGCCCACACGCCACACGCCCATACCCTCCGCGCACACGCCTCCCGCGCCCATGTCCCCCGCACCGTGTCCCGCCGCGCTCTCGCGGCCACCGGGCTGCTGCTGCCGCTCAGCGCCCTCGCGGCCTGTTCCGATCCGGCCCCCGCGGCAGCGGGCGGTGGCTCCGACGGCGCTGGCAGCTCGGGCGGCTCGGGCGGCTCCGGGGGCTCGGACGGAGGATCCGCGGCCTCCGACGGGGGCGGCGCGAGCGGCGGCACCATCGACACCAGCGGCACCCAGGAGCTGATCCGCTCCACGGCCGACGAGGAGATCGCCGCTCTGCTGCCCCCGGAGATCGCCGAGACCGGGACGCTGCGAGTAGGCGTCAACGGCACCAGCTCCGCGCCGCTGTCCTTCCTGGCCGACGACAACGAGACCTACATCGGCTCCGAGATCGACATCGCCCGCATCGTCGCCGACAAGCTCGGGCTCGAGTTCGAGCTGAAGCTGACCACCTGGGAGAACTGGCCCCTCAAGCTCGAGGCCGGCGAGTTCGACGTGGTCCACGCCAACATCGGCATCAACGCCGAGCGGCTCGAGAAGTTCGACTTCGCCTCCTACCGGGCGGCCTACATGTCGTTCCTGGTCAGAGAGGGGGCCGACTTCTGGCTCGAGGACGCCGAATCCCTGTCCGGCCGCATCATCGCCGTCAGCCCCGCCACCAATCAGGAGCGCATCCTCACCGACTGGAACGCCGAACTGGAGGCCGCGGGCAAGGAACCGGCCGAGCTGAAGCACTACTCGAGCGACGCCGACACCCTGCTCGCCCTCGGGGCGGGCCGGGTCGACGGCTACCTCTCGCCCTTCGCCTCCCTGTCGTTCATCGCCTCCCGCCGCGAGGACTTCGAGCTGCAGGGGCGGATCAACGCCGGCTGGCCCGACGAGACCCTGGTCGCCGGCACCTTCGCCGCCGGCAGCGGACTCGCCGAGCCCTACGCCGCCGCCCTCGACGCCCTGATCGAGGAGGGCACCTACGGCCAGGTCATGGATCGCTGGCTGCTGTCCGAGGAAGCCCTCCCCGCATCCCGCGCCCACACCCAGGAGAATCCATGAGCACGACCACCGCACATCCCGCCCCGACCGCCGGGCCGGGGCCCGAACATCCGAGCGGCACGCTCCCCGTGCTGGCCGTGGACCTGGTCACCGAGCCGGCGCTGCTGGACGGGATCGGCGAGCTGGCCCGCGGCCTGGAGCAGGCCGGGATCGGTGCACTGACGCTCAGCGACGGCGGGCTGCACCCCCTCCACGTGGCGTCCCTGCTGGCTCCGCTGACCCGGGACATCGGGCTGCTGCCCCGTACCGACGCCGTCTACGTCGAACCGTTCCACCTGGCCACCCAGCTGATGAGCCTGGATCACATCTCGCGGGGGCGGGCCGGCTGGCTGCTGAGGGCCGAGACCGACCCCGCCGTGGCCGCAGCCGTCGGCCGGGCCGTGCTGGACCTGGGGGCGACCGCGCGCGAGGCGGCCGATGTGCTCACCGCCTCTCGGCTGCTGTGGGACTCCTGGGCACCGGATGCGGTGGTGCGCGACACCGAGCGCGGCATCTACGTCGACGCCTCCCGCCTGCAGTACGCGGACTTCGAGGGGGAGACGTTCTCGGTGCGCGGTCCCGCGATCACCCCGCGCTCCCCGCAGGGTCTGCTCCCGGTGCTGGTGGCCGACACCGACCGGGAGGCCGTCGGCGAGCATGCGGCCTCCGAGCTGGCCGACGGTCGCGTGCTCGACCTCGACGTCTCGGTCGGGGCCCGCACCGAGACCGCGGCCGAGACCGTGAGGTCGGCGACCGCGAGCGAGGGCGGCCCGGCCCTGCGTCTGGTGCGCCTGGTGGGCCTGGACCTGGAGACGGACCCGCTGGGCACCGCCGGGCGCCTGGCCGCCGCTCTGCGCGAGCAGGGGCTGATCGCCCCGGCGCCCACCGCCGGGCACAGCCTGCGCCAGCAGCTGGGGTTGCCCCCGGCGAGCTTCGACATCGACCCCGCGCGCCGCAGCGACCGCGCCCGCCTGACGACGCGCGCCCACCTGACCACAGAGGATCCCGCATGAGCACCACCACAGCCGCCGCCACCCGAGCCGCCGCAGCCACCGCGCGCGGACCCCAGGCCCATCCCATCCATCCCGACCACACGCCGACCGGTCAGCTCTCGTTCGGAGTGTTCTTCCAGGGCGTGAACTCCTCGACCATCTGGCGCCTGCCCGAGAGCGGCGACCAGGTGGCCTTCGAGTCCTTCGAGTCGCTGGCGCGCACCGCCGAGCGCGGGACGTTCGCGGCGTTCTTCCTCGGCGAGGGACTGCGACTGCGTGAGCACCGCGGCGTGCCCTTCGAGCTGGACGTGGCCGGACGCCCCGATGCACAGACCCTGCTCGCGGCGCTGGCCGCGGTCACCGAGCGGATCGGTCTGGTCGCCACCCAGAACACCACCTACAACGACCCGGCCGATCTGGCCCGTCGCCTGCAGACCCTGGACCTGATCTCCGGGGGCCGCGCCGGCTGGAACATCGTGACCACCGACAACGCCTGGACGGGGGAGAACTTCCGGCGCGGCGGCTACCTCGACCACGCCGACCGATACACCCATGCCGAGGCGTTCGTGGACATCGCCGAGCAGCTGTGGCGCGGCGAGCAGGTCTCCCACGACGGCGACCACTACGGGGTGCGCGCCCAGGGCGACCTCCCGCGCTCCGCGCAGGGACAGCCAGTGCTGTTCCAGGCCGGGGCCTCTCCGGCCGGGCAGGACTTCGCCGCCCGCACGGCCGACGTCATCTTCTCCCCGCACGGCACCCTCGAGGCGGCGATCGAGTTCCGCCGCAGCATCGTCGAACGCACCGTGGCCGCCGGACGCGATCCGTCGGCCGTGAAGATCCTGCCCGGCGCGGAGATCGTGCTGGCCCCCACCGAGCGGGAGGCCGAGGAGAAGGTGCGCTGGGTGCGTGACCTGCAGGTCGGGCCCGAGCAGGCGATCGCCCTGCTCGAGCAGTACTGGGGCCGCGACCTCTCCGCCTTCGATCCCGAGGGCCCACTGCCCGATGTGCCGCCGGAGGTCACCGAGTCCGGGGTGACCCGCGGGGCCGGCTTCCAGTTCGCCCAGGCGGAGGAGCTCACCCGCAGCTGGCGCGCGGAGGCCGCCGAGAAGGGCCAGTCGATCCTGGAGTTCGCCCGGGAGAAGTCCGGCTCGCGGCGGGGCTCGTTCACCGGCAGCTACGACGCGGTCGCGGACCGTCTGCTGGAGTTCGCGCGGCTGGGAGCGATCGACGGGCTGAACATCACCCCGTGGCTGATCCCCTCGGGCCTGGACGACATCGTCGATCACCTCATCCCCCGGCTGCAGGACCGGGGTGTCTATCCCGCCGAGTACGCCGGGTCGACGCTGCGGGAGAACCTGGGCCTGCCGCCGCGCTGAGCCGAACCGCGGGAGAACCCGAGGCCGCCACCCTGCTGAGCCGGGTCGCGGGTGATCCGGCTCAGCCTCGAGCGGATCATCACAAGCCATAAGCAGTGCTTGCGACGAGTGCCTACCATGGGCGGCATGGACCCACGTCGCCTTCTGATCTTCCGCACGGTGGTGCGCAACGGCTCGATCGGGGCCGGCGCCCGTGAGCTGGGCTGGACACAGCCCGCGGTGTCCCAGCACCTGGCCGCCCTCGAGAAGGAGGTCGGCACCCAGCTGCTGCTGCGTTCCTCCTCCGGGGTCACCCCGACCGAGGCCGGCCGGCGTCTGGCCGCGCATGCGGAGGCGATCGCCGCCCAGCTTCACGCCGCCGAGGAGGAGCTGGCCGACATCACGGCGCTGCGCCGCGGCACGGTGCGCTTCGGGACCTTCCCGTCGGCCGCGGCCGTGATGCTGCCACCGGTGCTGGCCCGTCTGTCCGAGACCGCTCCGGACCTGGATGTCACCTTCGACGAGCTGGAGCCGCCGGATGCGGTGCTCGCCCTGCGCGAGGGAGAGCTGGACCTCGCACTGGTGTTCCGCTACCCCTGCTCCGACATCGACGCCGAGGGCACGCTGGAGTGGAGCCCGCTGGTCGAGGACCGGGTGCTGGCGGTGCTCCCGCCCGATCACCCCCGCGCCCACGATCCGGAGCTGCGACTGGCGGATCTGTCCGAGGACCGCTGGATCGCCGGCTGCGAGCGTTGCCGGGCGAACCTGATGAACAGCAGCCGTCGGGCCGGTTTCCAGCCGCGGGTGCGCCACTCGACCGACGACGCCAATGTGGTCCAGCGCCTGATCCTGCACGGCGGCGGCGTCGCGCTGCTGCCGGAGACGGCGCTGGAGGCCGCCCCCTCCCCTGACGTGGTGGTGCGCGACCTGCCGGATCTGGAGACTCGCATGATCGGCGTCATCAACCGCCGCGGAGCCCTGTCGATCCCTGCGGTCAGCGCCGTGCGCGATGCCCTGGTGGCCGAGGCGAACGAGCGGTCCTCGACCGCCGCGCTGATCTGAGCAGGCGCCCGGCCCCCCACGTATCCTGGGCAGATGGCCGCCTCTGACGACTCCGATGTCTCGACCGGGCCCGCAGCGGATCACCCCCGCACGCCGGTGACCGCCTGGCTGCGCCCTGTGCTGGTGCTGCTCGGCGGCATGGCGGTCGCCGCGCTGCTGGCCTGGAACGATCAGCTGATCCTGGCGGTGCCGCTGGCACTGCTGACGCTGCTGATGGCGTACTGGACCAGTCCCCTGCGCTCGGGCCCGCACACCTCGCTGCGCCAGGCGCTGGAGCAGCGCGGCGATACGGTCGCGATCATCCTGTGGGCCCCGGGCAACCCGCTCTCGGCCCGGATGCAGACGGCGATCCGCGGGCAACGCCCGGACGTGCTGTGGGTCAACGTCTACCAGGATCCGGATGGCAGGAAGCTGCTCGATGAGCACGGCGGAACGGGCTCCCTCCCGCTGGTGATCGTGGGCCGGGACGTGGCGCGCGCCGCCACTGTCGGCGACCTGCTGGACATGCAGGAGGCCGGGCGCAAGCGGGCCACGGGCGGCTGACGGCCCGTGCGGTCCGGGTTCAGGAGCCGGGGATGTGCCCGATCACCACGGCCCATTCGCGGGCGGTGCGATCGGTGATCACGCCCTCGCGCTTGAAGGGATCGCCGTCCAGGGCAGCCAGGGCGGCCTCCTCCGACTCGGCCGTGACGATCAGCAGCGCCCCCGGATCTCCGCCCAGCGGACCGGACAGCAGCAGGGTCCCCTCGGCATGGAGCTCGGCCAGGTGGGCGCGGTGCTCGGGCCGGAAGGTCGCCACGCGATCGGCATCGTCGGTGTAGGTGTACTGGACGGCGAAGGTGGCCATGGCTGCTCCTGGGGGTCGTGGTGGGACGCGGTGGATGGTGGGAGTCTTCCCCTCATCGTGCCGCATCGGGGGAGGTTCGGCCGCTCACCGTCCGAGACCCGTCCCTGGCCTGCGCCTTGTGGCAGGAGATCAGTGAGGCGCGGGGGCATGTCGTAGAACATCGGTGAGGCGCAGTTGGGCTCTGAAAACTTCCATCCAGTGGAAGATTTCAGAGCCCAACTACACCCACATCCCTGTCATGTCGCAGGACATCGGTGACGCTTGCGTATCAGGACATCAGTGAGGCTTGATGTCTCAGACCCGGCCGAGCCACGCCTCGCCGACACCACGCCTCGCCGACACCACGCCTCGCCGGTGCCAGGCCTCGGGCTGGTCCAGGACTCACCGGATCGGGAGCCAGTCGAGCACATCCTGGATGCCCTCGTCCCAGAAGCCCCAGTCGTGGTCACCGGGACGCAGCCGGGAGACGAGGTCGACGCCGCGCTCGTCGGCCGCGGCGATGAAACGGCGGTTCTGCTCGATCAGCTGGTCCTCGGTGCCGCAGTCCAGGAACAGTCGCGGCAGGGCGTCGGATCCTGGGTGCGGAGCAGTCCGAGCAGGTCGTCGGCGGTTCCACGCAGATCCGCCTCGCCCCAGATCCGCTGCGGGAGGGAGCCGTCGCGCAGGGAGAGATTCATCGAAAGCAGGTCGACGGCACCGGAGAGGCTGGCGGCGGCCGCGAAGCGCTCCGGGTGGTTCAGGGCCAGCTTGAAGGCCCCGAAGCCGCCCATCGACAGGCCTGCGACGAAGGTGTCCTGGCGGGCGGTGGAGATGCGGAAGGTGCGGGCGAGCAGCTGCGGCAGCTCTTCCGCGATATAGGTCCAGTACTTCTCGCCGAGAGCCTCGTCGGCGTAGAAGGAGCGCCGCACCTCGGGCATCACCACGGCGATGCCCTTCGCGGTGGCGTAGCGCTCGATCGCGGTGCGCCGTTCCCAGATGGTGCAGTCATCGCTCAGCCCGTGCAGGAGGTACAGCACGGGAACCCCGTCTGCGTCGGCTCCGCCCGCCGCATCGGACCCGCCTGGCCCGTCGGCCCCGCCTGCCCCGTCGGCTCCCTCCATGCCGATCCCGGCGGCTGCCTGCGGCATCAGCACCACCATGGAGGTGCCCATGTCGAGGGACTCGGCGAAGAAGTCGGTGCGCATGCGGATCATCGGGATCTCCTGACAGGGGACGGGGACGGTTGACAGTGAGGCGGGGACGGGCGGCTCACCGGGCCGCTGACATCCTCCGGCCCGGGACGCGATGAGCGCACCCTCATTCAACCCGCATGCGCCGCTGACCGCACCTTCCTGCGCGGCGGCCGCCTACGATGAGCCGATGAGCACCCCGACCTCTCCCGCGCCCTCCTGGATCCGCCACGCGATCTGCTGGCAGGTCTACCCGCTGGGCTTCTGCGGAGCGCCCCAGCGGCGGGAGGACCTGACCGGCGAGTCCTACGGGGACGCCGACGGCGAGAACGTCGTCCACCGACTGCCGCGTCTGCTGGGCTGGCTCGACCACCTGGTGGCCCTCGGCGCGAACGTGCTGCTGCTGAACCCGATCTTCGACTCGGTCTCCCACGGGTACGACACGCTCGATCATCGCCGCCTGGACCCTCGGCTGGGCGACCAGGCGGACTTCGATGCGCTGGTGGCCGCGTGTCGCGAGCGCGGCATCCGGCTGGTGCTCGACGGGGTCTTCAACCATGTCTCCGACCGCCACCCCCTGGCCCGGCGCGCGATCGCCGCCGGTCCGGACTCGGTCGAGGGGGCGCGCATCCGTTGGGCGGGGGAGCATCCCTACGGCTTCGAGGGCAATGACGACCTGATCGAGCTGAACCTCGCCGATGCGTTCGTGCAGAATGCGATCGTCGAGGTCATGGGTCTGTGGCTCGAGCGCGGGGCTGACGGATGGCGGCTGGATGCGATGTATGCGGCGGGCGCCGAGGCCTGGCGCCCCATCCTCGAGCGGGTACGGTCCGCCCACCCCGAGGCCTGGATCCTGGGCGAGGTCATCCATGGCGACTATCCGGCCTTCGCCGCAGGCTCCGGAGCGGACTCGATCACCCAGTACGAGCTGTGGAAGGCGACCTGGTCCGCGATCCGCGACACGAACCTGTTCGAGCTCGCCCATGCGATCGGTCGCCACCAGGGTTTCCTCGAGGCTGACGGCGGCCGACGGCCCCTGATCTTCGTGGGCAACCACGACACCACCCGCATCGCCTCCCAGCTGCCCGATGGCCGCGACCTCGCCCTCGCCTACGCCCTGATGGTGCTGCTGCCCGGCATCCCGGCCATCTACGCCGGTGACGAGTTCGGCGCGACCGGGGTGAAGGAGGAGCGCGCCGGCGGCGATGACGCGGTGCGCCCTGTCTTCCCTGCCGATCCCGATCGGGTGATGCACGCTGCGGATCCGCAGGGCGAGGCCGCTGCGCCTGCCTCGCAGGATGATGCTGAGGTATTGCCCCCGCCGACGGGTCCCAGCGCACTCGCGCTGCTCAAGGAGTCCGCCGCACCGCGGATCCTGGAGGTCCATCGCCGGCTGGTAGCTGTCCGGCGGCGCCATTCGTGGTTGGCCGACGCCTCGGTCGTGGTGCGGCAGGCGTCCCTGGAGAACGCCTACGCCGAGCTGGTGCTGACCCCGCCCGCCGATGCGGGTGACGCGCATGCGGGCGACGCCGATGCGCCCGTCGGCCCCCTTGTGCTGGCAGTGAATCTGAGTGCGGAGGATCGGCCGGTCGGCGGGGAGATCCTCGAGGCGGTGTCCGGGGCGGACATGCTCGATGCCGTCGGTCCACCCGCGCCGGGGGTCGTGCCCGCGCACGGTCTGGCCGTGCTGCGCTGACGAGGCACCCGGCTGTGCGACCTCGATGGCCCGGCTGTCGCAGGTGCTCACACGGCTGCGGGAGGGTCGGCACGTGCGCCGGGCATGATGGTCAGCATGGACCCCGCCATTCACCGAGGGGAGATGCCCCTCGCCGACCGCTACCGGCGCTTCGCCCGGCGCGAGGCGCGCGGCGTCTCCCTCGTCTACGAGACCTGGGCCGAGGCCGTCGCCGACGACGACGCCGTCCTGTCCCTGTTGAACACGCTGCCTCCGGGCAAGCAGCAGCCGAACCTGGTCTTCGCGGCCGCGCGGCTGCACGGCGCCGATAGTACCTACGACTCCTTCCGCTCCACGGTGTCGCAGCGGTGGGAGGAGGTGCGCGGGACGATCTCCGCCCGCGCGACCCAGACCAACGAGGCCGGCCGATGCGCGGTCCTGCTGCCGTTCCTGGCCGAGCTCCCCCAGCCGCTGGCCCTGATCGAGGTCGGTGCCTCGGCGGGGCTGTGCCTGCTGCCCGACCGCTACTCCTACCGGTACGGCGACCGGCCCGCCCTTGATCCCCGTGAAGGCCCCTCCCAGGTGACGCTGCCGTGCGAGCTCGGTCCCGGCCTGTCCCCACCACGTGCCATACCGGAGGTGGTGTGGCGGGCCGGGATCGACCTGGACCCGGTCGATGTCACCGATGACCGCGCCCGCACGTGGCTGCAGACGCTGATCTGGCCCGAGCACGAAGAGCGCCGTGAGCGGTTGCAAGGGGCGTTGTGCATCGCGCGCCGGGATCCACCCCGGGTGGTTCGCGGGAACCTGCTCCAGGCGCTCCCCTCCCTGATCGCCGAGGTGCCCGAGGGGGCCACGCCGGTGGTGTTCCACAGCGCGGTGCTGGCCTACCTGGCCGCCGAGGACCGCTCGCGCTTCGTCGAGCTCGTCAGCGGCCTGCCCGGGCACTGGATCAGCAACGAGGGCACGGAGGTGCTCGATTCCGCCTCCTCGCCGCAGCTCACCGCAGCCGACGGCCGGTTCGTCGTGGCGGTCGATGGGCATCCGCGTGTCTACGCGGATCCCCACGGCCGCTCCTTGACCGCCCTCGACCGCTCGTGACCCGGGTCGGGTCCGCCCTGCCCCTGCGCAGCGACGGTCCGGTCCGCCGATAGTCGTAGCCGGCCGCCGCCGGACCGCGACTGCCGATGGAGGCCCTCCGAGGCAGAGCGCCGATGCCTTCGCGAGGCACGGGAGGTGGAATGGAGGTCATGAGCGTCCCGACCCACCCGCCCGAGCCCGATGCCGCCACCGCCGCTGCCACTTCCACTTCCACCGCTACCGAGCCCGCTTCGGGATCCGCCGATGCGCAGGCCGCCGAGCAGGCCAGGGACCGGGAGCTGCTGCGGCTGGCCGCGGTCACCACCGGCTGGTGGGCGCATGGCCTGGTGAGGCTGCTGCTGGCGTCCGCGCTGGTCTACTACGGCGTCGCCAAACTGGTGCTGGGGCAGTTCGGCGTCGCCGATACGGGGGATGCCCTGATCACACAGGGCGAGATGAGCCCGATGGGGATGCTGTGGCGGATGGTGGCGCTGTCACCGCTGTTCCAGTTCCTCGCGGGTCTCACCGAATTCGGGGCCGCGCTGGCCCTGCTGTGGCGACGCACGGTTCCGCTGGGCGGACTGCTCGCCTTCGCCTCGATGGTGTTCGTGTTCGTGCTGAACCTCGGCTACGACGTGCCGGTCAAACAGATCTCCCTGGCCCTGGCGCTGCTGTCGCTGATCGTGCTGATCCCGTGGATGGGGCGACTGACCCGGGCGGTGCTGGGCCGGGGCCAGATTCCCCGCGGACGCGTTCCCGTCCTGATCCCCTGGCGTCCCGTCTCCCGCATCACCGACATCGTCGGCCCCCTCGCGGCGCTCGGCCTGGTGGCGGGGCTCAGCTGGAGCGTGACCAGCATGTACCCCGACACCAGCCGGGACGATTCCGCACCGGCCGGGGTGTGGACCGTCGCCTCTGACACCGCGGCTCCCGCCGAGCAGCTGGCCGAGGACACCCGCTGGCAGCAGGTCGCCTTCGGGGACATCTCCTACGAAGGCTCGGGGATGATGCAGCTGCGCCTGGCCGACGGCGAACTGCTGGCCGGGACCTACGAGCGCACCGATGACGAGAGCGTGAAGGCGACCCTGCGCCCGCTGCGCGAGGAGGGGCAGAGCATCCGCGAGCACAATGAGCTCCCGCCGCTGGAGATGATGCTGACCATCGTCGAGCAGGCCGACGGGACCTTGCATGTGACCGGCGATGACGTCGACCTGGTGCTCACCGAGGATGCCTCCGGCAGGGTGCTCTACGACCGCGAGCACGGCTGGGGCCCACGCCCCGACGCCCCTTTCAACCGCTGAGACCGGACCGAACGCACGCCAGATCCGGGATCAGTCGCCTCTGGGGTCCGGGGCGTCGGTCGGAAAACCGATCACCGAGGCCCGAGGTGTCGGTCGCCGACCGGTCGGCCCGGATCGCGGGCGGGCCCGCTCAGGAGCGAGGCGATATTCTCGCCCCATGAACACCCGATCGACCGCCGCGCGCTCCTCTGCCCTGTCCCTCAAGCCCGCCGACGCCGTGAGCACCGCTCCCGTGGTGGCGGCCGGCCTGATCGGCGGCTGGCTCATCGCCCGAGAGACTGGGATCCGTCCGCTCGGCGGAATGGCGCTGGGCGCGGCCGGCCTGTACGCCGGACGCACCTGGCTGGCTCGCCGCGGCGCCGCCACCACCGCCGTGCTCGGCGCGACGTACGTGCTCGGCTTCGGGCTCTCGCACCCACTGGCGAAGAAGATCGGTGCCTGGCCGGCGGTGCTGACCGTCACCGGGGTCGCCGCCGGTGCCGCAGCGGTGCTGAGCGACGCGGCCTACGGGGAGTGGACTCCCGCCGCGCCGCAGGACTGAACCGGCGGCGCGGGGCTGAGTCGGTCCCACAGCACCGAGCCGGCACTGCGGGGCTGAGCCGGCGCGGCGAGCCGTTGCCCTGGCCGCCGAACGCGGAACGACACCGGCACCGCCGGCGCGACCCTCGGCCCCGTCCCCCTTCTCGTCACCGGGAATCGAGGCGTCCTGGTACCGGTTGCCTCGATGGTTGACTAGGCTAAGTCTTCGGCCCCGACCGTCGGGGCCCCCGCTTCCCTCCGAGGACTTCTTCACCCATGCTCGGCCCCATGAGCCGTCTCTGGCAGACGGTCCGTCCGATCCGCTTCCGCCTCTATCTCGGCCTCCTCAGCGCGATGACCGCGTCGATCGTCGCCTTGATGATCCCGCAGGTGCTCGAGTTCATCGTCAACCGGCTGGAGACCGACGCCGTCGCCGCCACCATCTGGACAGGTGGCGCGGTCGTGCTCGGCCTGGGTTTCCTCGAGGCCTCCCTGATCTGGATGCGCCGCACCTTCGCGGTGACCCCCTCGACCACGGTCGAGAAGCAGATCCGGGTGCGCTTCTATGCGAAGGTCCAGCACATGCCCGTGGCCTTCCACGACGGGTGGGGATCGGGACAGCTGCTGTCACGCATGCTGACCGATATCAACGTGATCCGCCGCTGGATCGCCTTCGGCATGATCATGGCAGTCACCAATACGGTCACCATCGCGGTGGGGATGGTGCTGCTGATCCGCTCCTCGCCGGTGCTGGCGCTGGTGTTCTTCCTGGCCGCGGTGCCCGTCACGGTGATCGCCTATCGCTTCCACCGGCAGTACTCGGTGCTCTCGCGCCTGTCGCAGGACCAGAACGGCGACCTGGCCACTACCATCGAGCAGTCGGTCCAGGGCATCCGGGTGCTCAAGGCCTTCGGCCGTGGTCCGTCGGCCCTGGACGGCTTCACCGAGCAGGCCGATGAGCTGCGCCAGACCGAGGTGCGCAAGGCGACCGCCGTGGCCCGCTTCGACATGTTCATGTTCATGCTCCCCGAGGTCGCGCTCAGCGTCGCCCTGTTCCTGGGTCTGCACCTGACCGCGAACGGCTCGATGAACACGGGGCAACTGGCCTCCTACTTCGCCACCGCCACCCTCGTGGTGGGCCCGGTGCGCATGCTCGGCATGCTGTTCGGGCAAGCCGTGAACGCCACCACCGCCCTGGACCGTCACTACGAGGTGATGGACGCGGAGAACACGATCGTCTCCCCCGAGGAACCCGCCGAGATCGACCTCGCCGCCGCGCGCGGCGCGCTGCGCCTGGAGGATGTCCACTTCCGCTACGAGGACGCTCCCGATCACGTCTCCGACGTCCTGGACGGCGTGGACCTGGACATCCGCCCCGGCGAGACCATGGCCCTGGTGGGCGTGACCGGCAGCGGCAAGTCCACGCTGCTGCAGATGGTGCCGCGCCTCTACGACGTCACCGGCGGCCGCATCACGATCGATGGCATCGACATCCGTGACATGGACCTGACGGATCTGCGCACCCTGACCGCGGTCGCCTTCGAGGACGCCACCTTGTTCTCCGATTCGGTGCGGGACAACGTCCTGCTGGGCGCGGACCGATCGCTGTCGGAGGAAGACGCCGAGGAGCTGCTGCACCTGGCGCTGCGCACGGCCGACGCCACCTACGCCTACGACCTCCCGGAGGGCGTGGACACCCGCATCGGCGAGGAGGGCATGAGCCTGTCCGGCGGTCAGCGCCAGCGCCTGGCCCTGGCCCGCGCGATCGCCGCCCGGCCCGCGGTGCTGCTGCTGGACGACCCGCTCTCGGCGCTGGACACCAGGACCGAGGAGATCGTCACCGCGCGCCTGCGTGAGGTGCTGGAAGGGACCACCACCCTGATCGTCGCCCACCGCACCTCGACCGTGGCACTGGCCGACCGGGTCGCGCTGCTCGACGGCGGGAAGGTGGTCGCCGTCGGCACCCACGTCGACCTGATGGCCTCCTCCGCCCGCTACCGCTGGGTAATCGCCCACCAGGAGGAGGAGGCCCGGCGCGACCAGGACATCGAGACCATGACCGGCGAGCTGGACCTGCGAGGACAGTGGGGCGACCCACCCGAGCCCACCGCGTCCGTGCCCGCCTCCGAACGGAACGTGCCCGCCTCCGAACGGAAGGGGGACCGATGAGCGCGCCGACCACGTCTCGTGACGACGAACAGCACCCCCAGAGCACCGCCGAGCTCAAGGAATCCCGCGGGCGCTCCCTGAAGCTGCTCCGGGAGCTCCTGTCCCCGGTCAAGGGCCAGTTCGCGCTGATGGCCGTGATGGTCATCTTCGCCCAGGGCGCCGTGGTGGCCGGGCCGGCGATCATCGCCTGGGGCATCGACGTGGCCCTGCCGGAGCTGCTGGATGGCAACTCGATCCCGGTCCTGCAGGCCACCGCCATGCACATGGGTGCCGCGATTGTCGGCGGCGTGCTGACCTACGGGTACGTGCGCCAGTCCGTCGTCGTCGGCCAGAAGATGTTGCTGTCGCTGCGTCGGCGGGTCTTCCGCTTCACGCAGCGCCAGGACCTGGAGTTCCACGAGTCCTACACCTCGGGCCGGATCGTCTCGCGCCAGACCTCCGACATGGAGGCGCTGCGCGAGCTGCTGGACTCCGGGGTCAACGTGATGGTCGGGGCCTCGCTGTCGATGGTCTTCACGATCGTGCTGATCGTGACCATGGACTGGGTGACCGGCGTGGTCATGCTGCTGATGCTCGTGCCGGGCGTGTTCCTGACGATCTGGTTCCAGCGCCGCTCGAGCCGCGAGTACCGGGCGATCCGCACCCACTCCGCCCGCTTGATCGTGCATTTCGTGGAGGCGATGGCTGGGATCCGAGCGGTCAAGGCCTTCCGCAAGCACGACCGCAACCAGGAAGAGTTCGATCGCCTGGCCCAGGACTACCGCGACGCCTCGATGCGCTCGATCAACGTGTTCGGCATCTATCAGCCGGCGCTGCGCATCCTGGCCAACGTCACCATCGCCGCAGTGCTGGTGGTCGGCGGTTTCCGGGTGCTGGCCGGGGACCTGAACGTCGGTGTGCTGGTGGCGTTGGTGCTGTATTCACGGCGCTTCTTCCAGCCGGTCGACGAGATCGCCAACTTCTACAACGCCTTCCAGTCGGCGGTCGCGGCGCTCGAGAAGATCGCGAACCTGCTGGCCGAGCAGCCGCATGTGAAGGAGTCGCCGACGCCGACGCCGCTGCCGACCTCGAGCGGTCAGATCGATTTCCAGGACGTCTCCTTCCGCTACACCGCGGAGGGTCCGCTGGTGCTCAAACCGCTGGATCTGCACATCCCGGCGGGTCAGACGGTGGCGCTGGTCGGGCAGACGGGCGCTGGAAAATCGACCGTGGCGAAGCTGATCTCCAGGTTCTACGACGCCACCGAGGGCGCGGTGACGCTCGACGGCGTGGATCTGCGCGACATCTCCATGAAGGATCTGACCCGCAACATCGTCATGGTCACCCAGGAGGCGTACCTGTTCTCCGGGACGGTCGCGGACAACATCGCCCTGGGCAAGCCCGGCGCGAGCCGCGCGGAGATCCAGCAGGCGGCCGAGGCGATCGGCGCGGACTCGTTCATCGAGCAGCTGCCTTATGGGTACGACACGGACGTGAGCAAGCGCGGCGGCCGGGTCTCGGCCGGACAGCGGCAGCTGGTCTCCTTCGCCCGCGCGTTCCTGGCCGATCCGAGGGTGCTGATCCTGGACGAGGCCACCAGCTCGCTGGACATCCCCTCGGAGCGCATGGTGCAAGAGGGCCTGACGAAGCTGCTGGGCCACCGCACCTCATTGATCATCGCCCACCGTCTGACCACGGTGATGATCGCCGACCGGGTATTGGTGGTCCATGACGGCAAGGTCGTCGAGGACGGGTCCCCACAGGAGCTGGTCGCCTCCGGCGGTCGCTTCGCCGCGCTGTACCAGGCGTGGCAGGACTCCATGTGACAGCTACCGGCACCCCGCGTGCCGACGCCCCGTGGTGCGGGGCGTGGTGCACAGCGGTGAACTGGACGCTGACGCCGCGCGGTGGCTGAGTGCCGCCCTACTCACGCTGGTCGGGTTCGGGCGGCTGTCCATCCGGCTGTGCGCCGGGGCCGGCGTCGTCGGGTGGCAGGAAATCGGGCGGGGTCGCCTCGGGCGGTGCATCCGGTCGGGCGGCCTCGGACGCAGTGCCGTCCTTAAGCGTCCCGCCGTCGGGTGGGCCCTCGAGCGTCCCGCCGTCGGGTGGGCTGTCCTCGCGTGGTCCGGCGCGCGGCGGGCTTGCTTCGGGCTCCGCTGCTGGTGTTCGTGAGGGGCGGGTCAGGGGCGGTGGTGACGTCGTGCGGGAGATGCCGTTGGGGCTGGTCCACTCCACGCGGTGCCCGCCTCCCGGCGGCTGCGGTATCCGGCGGACGCTGCGGAAGTGCTCCTCCTTGCCGTTGTCATGCGCGCAGGCGCCCTGGCCGTTGTCGATGCTCGTGGGACCTCCGGTGGAACGGGGCACGATGTGGTCGCTCTGCCGGATCGCCGCATTGCAGAACGGGCCTCGACAGCTCAGATCGCGCCAGCGCAGGAAACGGGCCAGGGCCGACGGGAAGACCTTCGCCTTCGATTCGACGGCCACCAGCTCGCCGCTGGTCGGGTGGGTGTACAAGCGTCGCAGCACCGCGCGGACCGTCGGCCCATCGGGGCCGTAGCGGTCCTCCTGCGGGGCCTTGGGGTCGCGCAGCGCGGCGCGCAGCTGCTCCCGGACCGCCTCGGCAGGGACCGCACCGTATCCCTCGACCTGCGCGATCTCGCCATCATCGGGGGAGAACAGGGCGCGGTCGGTGATGATCAGGCCGATATCGAGGGTGGTCGGGTCCATCTGGTCGTCACGGCCGAGGATGGTGTCGACCAGGACGTCGGCCATGATCGCCTGGTGGCCGCGCCGGTCGCCGTCGGCGCGCAGCCGCTCCGCCTCGAGGGAGAGACGCTTATGGGCCTGGGCGGCGTCAATCCCCGGGAGTCGTGCGGACAGGGTCGCCATGCCGTGCTCGCCCGGGCGCAGAGTCACGCATCGTTCACGGCGAGCGCGCTGATGCCGTCCCACCGCGCCATCGGGGTCGAGGCCCTGGATCGCCGCGGAGATCTCCTGGCCCCACCGGCGGGTCCCGGCACCGTCCAGATCGGGCAGGCGCTCCCCCAGCAGCCGGTCCAGTTCACGGCATTCCTCGGGCTCGAGCGAGCCGGCCTTCGACGCCGCCTTGTGGGCGATGTCCGCGGTGATCTTCCCGTCGGTGAGGGCGCCGAGCAGGTTCGGCATCGATTCCACGAGCCGACGGGAGGCCCGCAGGGCGTGGCTCGCCTCGGAGGGCGACCTGCGGGTGATCAGGGAGAGGTCCTTCCCGGAACGCTGATCCGCACGGTCATCGGTTCTGGCCTGGGGCGCGATCACGTCGGCTTCATGAGCGGCCTGATCCCGGGCGGCCCGACGGTCCTCGCGGCGGGTGGCTGCGGCGTGGGAGACCACGGTGTGGGCCTGCAGGGCGCCCAGGGCGCTGCCGGCTTCGTGGATGCGGCCGAGCAGCTGGGTGTAGTCATGGGAGCCGTGCTCTTCGGGGTCGAAGAGGTTTTGCGGCTCTCGGAGGAGCTCGACGAGCAGATGGGTGGCGTCTCCGATCTCCTCCGCGAGGCCGATCGGGCCCCGAGCGCACACGGCCTCCAGCGCCCGCCGGGGAAGATCCTCGCCCTCGGCGGCGCTGGAAGGGCGCTCGGTGATGGTCATGCATCGATCATCCGCAGGCTCCGGGGGCATCGGAAGGGTGCCCGTCGGAATGTGCACCAGCAGCTGCTGGGGAGGAAGGACCGAGGGATGACGAGCGTCCAGCGCCTATGGTCGGAGGCACTCTGCACCGACTCGATGAGGAGATCCCCATGACGCCGAAGTCTCCCGTGCCGCCCTTCACCCGCGAGAGCGCCCTGCAGAAGGTCCAGGCCGCCGAGGACGCCTGGAACACCTGCGATCCGGTGACGGTCTCCCGGGCGTACACGCTCGACACGGTGTGGCGGAACCGCTCCGAGCATCTCCACGGCCGGGAGGAGGTGGTCGCGTTCCTGACCCGCAAGTGGGAACGGGAGCGCGACTACCGCCTGCGCAAGAACCTGTGGGCCTTCGAGGGCGATCGCATCGCCGTGCGCTTCCAGTACGAGTCCTGTGACGTCGAGGGACAGTGGTGGCGCTCGTACGGCAACGAGCTGTGGCAGTTCGACGACGAAGGCTACATGGCCCGCCGTGAGGCCAGCATCGACGACGTGGCGATCGAGGCGTCCGAGCTGAGGGTCACGCCGGGCGAGGGCGAGCTGCCCTTGTTCTGAGCGTCCGCCCCGCTCCGTGTGCGCGTGCTCTTGCGCCGCCAAGCACCGGGCCCAGCAGCGGCACGGGCCACGGTCCGCAGGACGGTACGGCCACGGGGCCGCCGAACCACAGAGCCACGGGGCCCAGGACCGCTGATCCCCGGTGTCGCGCACAGGCGGCGCGAGGCTCCACAATAGGGGCATGACAACTCTTGCGGACTTCGAGGCCACGTCGATCGACGGCCACCGTGTCGATCTCGCCGATCACCTCGGTTCGGTGGTGCTGGTGGTCAACACCGCCAGCAAGTGCGGATTCACGCCGCAGTACCAGGGCCTGCAGGAGCTGCACGAGCAGTTCCACGATCAGGGCCTGGTGGTGATGGGTTTCCCCTGCGACCAGTTCATGCATCAGGAGCCCGGCAGCGAGGCCGAGATCGCCGAGTTCTGCTCGGTCAACTTCGGTGTCGACTTCCCGATGTTCTCGAAGATCGAGGTCAACGGAGAGGGTGCCCATCCGCTCTACCGATGGCTGACCGGCCCGCACGAGGGCATCCCCGCCGAGGACATCGGCTGGAACTTCACCAAATTCCTGATCGGCCGCGACGGCACGGTGCGGGCGCGCTACGCCTCCGACGTCGAGCCCGCCGCCCTGATCGACCCCCTCGCCGCCGCGCTCTCCGACAACGCCTGAGACTCAGAACATCGCGTAGCGAGAACTCTCCTCCTGCGCCGCGGAGCGGTAGGCGCGCAGCAGGAAGACGGCCCCCACGGCGCTGATGATCAGAGCGAGCGCGCTGAAGACCAGCTCGAGGATGTAGGAGGCGGCCACGACTGGCGGGCCGAAGCCGCCGGAGAGATCGACGACGAAGAAAGTCGGCACCACCAGCGCGATCAGTAGCACGATCGCGCCGTTGCGGAGCGTGTCGCGGGCTCTGACGATCATCACGATCGCCAGTGCCAGGCAGGCCGCCCACACGCCGCCGCTCAGCAGCGCCAGGCCCGAGGTGCCCAACCCGATCAGCGTGTGCAGGAGCGGATCGCGGACCTCCATCGCTCTCCGCCCCCAGACGGCGGCCTCCACCCCGAACTCGCTCATGATCAGCAGCCCGATGCGCACGAGGAAGAGGATCAGCAGCGCTCGGGCGAGCTGGAGCGGCTGCGGTGGCCGTGGCGTCCGGGGCCCCGGCCCCGAAGGTCCCGCCGCGGCCGACCCCAGCCCCGAAGGTCCCGTCGCGGTCGGCCCTGGCCCCGAGTCATGCGCCGGCCGATCAGGTCGCTCGGGGGGCGGCCACTGCCCAGCTGTCATCACGGTCCCCCTCTCATCGGGCCCCCAAGCCCCGGGAGGTGTCGCCAAAAACCTACCGCCCCGGCTCCGGGAAGGCACGACGGCCCGGCCGCCAGGCTCAGCCTCTGCGCACCCAGCCGTCGGACTCCACCAGCTCCGCGTCTTCGGGCCGGTCGGTGTCCAGCAGATCCCGGTCCCCGTCCCGCACCCGGATCCGGCCGATCCAGGTGCCGAGGCCGCGCACCTGGGCATCAGTGGTGACGGAGGCCCGCAGCTCGAGCTCGCCGGTCAGCGCCTGTCCTCCGTCGGTCAGGGGGAACTCACCATGCCAGACCCGGCGCGCGCCCCAGCCGGTGATCTGCCCCTCGGGCACCTCGACCGGCTCCCGGTCGGGCGCGGTGAGCTGCCCGGCCAGCGGGACCCAGGTGCTGCCGCCGTCGGCCGTCGCCTCCAGGGTGAGGAGGTCGTAGGCGGTCTCGAGGTGGGTGAACAGCTCCAGCTCCAGGGTCGCGGAACTGTCAGCGCCGAGGTTGACGGGCACGCTCAACGTCGCCACGGTCTCGTCCTCGTGACCCGCATGCCAGCCGTCACGCACCTGGGCGGGGACCAGCCCGAGGGCCTCGGCGACGCAGCTGGAGACCTCGCGGCGGGTGACCGAGGTGGTCGACCATTCACGGGTGGGATGCACGGCGTTGGCCAGCAGGATCACGATCGTGTCGGTGAGCGGGTCGATCACCATCGAGGTGCCCGTGAAGCCGGTGTGCGTGCCGCTGTAGGGGCTGGTCAGCCCCGCGTGGTAGAACCAGGCCTCCAGCTCCGGGCCCAGGCCCCGGCGCGCCCCGCCGATCCCGGTGACCTCCGCGATGTGGTCGCTGAACATCATCTCCACGGTGTCGGCCTGGAGGATGCGGGCCTTCCCGTAGCGGCCGCCGCCCAGGAACATCTGGGCGAAGATCGCCAGGTCACCGGCGGTGGAGAACACTCCGGCGTGCCCGGCGACCCCGCCCAGCGAATGGGCGTTCTCGTCATGGACGTGCCCGCGCACCAGCTCGCCGGTGGCCTCCATGTACTCGGTGGCCGCGATCCGCTCGTGCAGCCCCTGAGGCGGGGTGTACATGGTCTCGTCCATGCCCAGGGGCGCGGTGATGTGCTCGCGCACGTACTCGTCCAGGCCCAGCCCGGTGAGTTCCTCGACGATCAGGCCCAGCGCGATCAGGCCCAGGTCACTGTAGACGTACTCGGTGCCGGGCGCGGAGTCCGGTTCGACGGTCAGGGCCGCATCGATGCGGGAGGGGATGTCGGGGTGGTCCGACCACAGGTTCAGGAAGGGCGGCAGCCCACCGACGTGGGTGAGCAGGTGCTCGACCGTGACACCTTCCTTGCCGCCCTCGGCGAAGCGCGGCAGATGGGTGGCGACCGTGTCCTCCAGTCCCAGCCGACCCTGCTCCACCAGCTGCAATACCGCGGTGGCCGTGAAGATCTTGGAGATCGAGGCGATGTCGTACAAGGTGTCGTCCCGCGCCGGCACCCACTGCTGGCGCGGTAGCTGCTCCTCGGCGTTCTTCCAGCGCAGTGCGTAGCCGTCGCTGTGCTCGTAGACGATGCTGCCCTGGGAGGCGACCAGCACCGAGGCCGCGGCGAAGCGGGGCGGATCGTGGTCCAGCCCTTCCTGGATGATCCCGGGCAGACGCTCGAGCACCTCTCCGTCCAGACCGGCCGCGTGGGGCGAGGTCCTGCGCAGGGTGCGGCCCGAGGCGCGGGGGCGGCCCCAGGGGTGGGGCTGCTCGGGTCCCCAGTCGCTGGCGGCTCGGGATCCTTCCGAGCTCGGTGCGGACTTCGTGGCGGGACTGCCGGCTCCGGGCTCCCCGCCGGCGGGATCGCCGTCCCCGTGGGCCGTGGGCAGCCCCACGGCGGTGGCGGTCGCGGCGAGAGCGGCGCCGGTCAGGGTGGTTCGTCGGGTCAGGCTACGGTGCACTGCGGATCCTCATGGTCGTATCGCCCGGGACGGGAACAGCATCGTCCTGCGTCGCCCGGAAGCTGCGTCGCCCGGAAGGCTCACGCGCCGCCCACAGGCGGCCCGTTCGCCGCCCCGACACCGTAGACCGCCGTGCCCGGCTGTGGCAATGGTCACAGGCCCCGATGGTGCGGCCCGGGGCCGGGGCAGCCTGGCGCCCGGCGGCTCCTGCCCGACGGCTCCTGCCCGACGGCTGCCCCAGCCAGGCCAGCTCCCGGGCTGCATCCGCTCCCACCCGGTCAGCTTCTGCGCAGCTCCAGCACCGGCATGCACAAGGGACTGAAGCCGAGCACCTGACCGTAGAACGACAGCGCCGCCTCCGTGGCCCGGATGATCGAGTCCGCCGCGCGGAAGCCGTGCTGCTCCCCTTCGAACAGCAGGTAGGCATGTGGGATGCCCTTGTCGGCGAGCGCATCGCGCACCATCTCCGACTGACTGGGCGGTACGATCCGGTCCTCGTCACCCTGCAGCAGCAGCACGGGCACCTCGAGCTCGTCGACGTGGGTGAGCGGGGAGCGCTCGACGTAGAGGTCGCGTCGTTCCGGGTAGGGGCCGACGAGCCCGTCGATGTAGCGGGACTCGAAGTCGTGGGTGTCCTGGCGCAGCCGCTCGAGGTCGGAGACCCCGTAGCTGGAGACCCCGGCGGCGAAGGCAGAGGTGCGGGTCAGGCAGGCCAGCACCGTCCAGCCGCCCGCGCTGCCGCCCTCGATCGCCAGCCGCTCCCCGTCGGCGACCCCCTCGGCGACCAGATGCTCCACCACGGCGACGGTGTCGGTCACGTCGACCACGCCCCACTGGCCCCGGAGCCGATCGCGGTAGGCGCGTCCGTAACCGGTCGAGCCGCCGTAGTTGACCTCGACGACGCCGAGGCCCCGGGAGGTGTAGTACGCCACCGGCAGGCTCAGCACGGGCGGGACGTGCGCGGTGGGACCGCCGTGGACGCGGGCGATGAACGGCGGCAGCTCCCCCTCCCGCCCTTCGAAGCCCTCCTGACGCGGCCGGTAGACGATCGCGTGGACCACGCCGCCGTCCGGCAGCGGCACCTCGATACTCTCGGCCGTGGGCAGCACCGCCGGATCGGGGGCGTCCTCGCGGGAGGAGCGCAGCTGCACCGGCTCGCCGAGGACCGGGGCCGACGGGCCCTCCCGGTCGAGCCGGGCCAGGTGGATCGCCGCGAAGCGGGTGGGGGAGGCCCCGGCGAGGACCACCAGGCCGTCGGCCCGGACCTGCGCGGAACTGACCAGCGTGAACGGGCAGTCGAGCCCGGTGAGCTGCCCGCTGCTCACGGTCAGCACCGACAGCGAGGTCGCGGCGCGGCCGTGCTGGACCAGGGCATGGTCAGCGTCGAGCACCTGGAAGGACGTCTCGCCCAGCTGCCACATGGGGCCGGCGAACTCCTCCTCGGCGACCAGCACCTGACGAGCCCCCTCATCGGCCGACCACAGCCAGGGATTCCACCAGCCGGACTCGTCGGAGATGAACAGCAGGCGCTGATCGTCGAGCCATTCCGGCTGCAGGACGGAGATGTCAGCGGCGCCGGCGACCACGGTGCCTGCCCCGGTCGACCCGCCGACCAGCGGGGCCACATGCAGCCTCGTGCCGTCCCAGGGCATCTGCGGATGCTCCCAGCTCAACCAGGCCAGGCTGCCGCCGTCCGGGCTCAGCCGCGGGTGGGCGACGAACCGGGAGGCCGGCGTGACGCGGCGGATCGCGGCGGGGTCGTTCGCCGCGGAGCCGTCCAGCGGGACCGCAGCGATGTAGCGCTCGATGTGCGGGGCGCCGTCGGCCCCGGTGCGCGGGCCCTGCTCGCCGCCGGTGTGGTCCTCGCAGATCCACCACACCTCCTGTTCACCGCCGGGCAGGGTGACCGGGGTGGGGCAGGCCCAGCGCAGAGAGGGCCCGCCGGCGGTGGTGACCTCGGGGCCGACGGGTGACAGTGGGCGCGGCCGCTCCCCCTCGCGGAAGGCGTGGATGCGCTGGTCGGTGAAGTTCACGAACAGCACCAGCGGGCGCTCGGCCCCGTCCGACGCGGCGGGGAGGGCGGTCCAGGCCGTGCCGCCGTACTCGTGCACCCGGGAGCGGGAGCTGAAGGGGGACGGCAGCACGGTGACCTGCCCCGGAGCGTCCTCGGGGCGGTGCACGGGGCCGTCCGTGCGGACGATCGCGTTCCGTCCCTCCTCGGTGGCGATGCCCTCGGTCCACCAGACCTCGTCGCCGACCAGCTGGGGGCCGCCCAGTCGGGTGCCGCCCGTCGCAAGCAGCTCGGCGCTGATCGGGGAGGGCCAGGATCCATACGGCAGCGTCGTCACCATGCCCACAGGGTAGGCACGCGGCTGCGCTTCCGTCTCCCCGGGGCGTTGCGGCGGGGCCGAGGTCGCTGCGGCGGACGGCGCTGCGGCAGAGGGCGCCGCGGCCAGAACGGAGTGATCGTCCGACTGCACGCAGCTGCCGTGGAGAACGGCGTGACCATGAGGTGCAGCAGCCCGGAACCACGCCGAACCGTTTCGTGTGCTCGCCACCGAAGGTGGCATAGTGAGCGTCGGTGAGCCGGGAAGTCTGGTCGGCGTAGGGCTTATCGTGCCCTGACAAGGAAGAGTTTCGACCCCGGGAGACGCAGATGCCCACACCTAGCCCCGAGCCCGCCCGCAGCGCCGGACGCACCGAACAACTGCGTCTCGAGCGCGGGACGTATCGCGAGCACTCGCGGCTGGAGACCATCGTCACCGGATCGATCCCGGGCGGCATGCTGCTGCTGAGCGCCACCGTGCTGGCCCTGCTGATGGCCAACTCCCTGTTCGCGGACGTGTACTTCGCCGTGCGGGACACCGAGCTCGGCTTCCAGCTCGGCCCTCTCGACCTCGAGCTGACGGTGGGCCACTGGGCGGCCGACGGTCTGCTCGCCGTCTTCTTCTTCGTGGTCGGTCTCGAGCTCAAACAGGAGTTCGTGGTCGGCGATCTGCGCTCCCCCTCGAAGGCGCTGGTGCCGATCCTCGCGGCCTTCGGCGGCGTCGCCATGCCGGCGATCATCTATACCCTGATCAACCTCGGCGGTCCCGAGGGCTCGGCCCACGGCTGGGCGATCTCGGCAGCCACGGACATCGCCTTCGCAGTCGCGATCCTGGCGCTGCTCGGCCGCCACCTGCCCCCGGCTCTGCGTACCTTCCTGCTGACGCTGGCGATCGTCGACGACCTCATCGCCATCACCATCATCGCGGTCTTCTACACCGGCGATCTGCAGCTGGGCTTCCTCGCGCTCGCAGCGCTCCCCGTCGCTGCCGTCTGGTTGCTGACCAACAAGGCCGAGGCCCTGTTCAAGAAGCACTACTGGGCCGCCTGGGTGCTGCTGCTGCCGCTGGGGATCCTCACCTGGATGCTGTTCCTGAACTCCGGGATCCACGCCACCATCGCCGGCGTGGTGCTCGCATTCACGGTTCCCACCCGCGGTATCTCGAAGTACGGGAAGCAGCACTCGCTGTCGCACACCTTCGCCCACCGGGTCGAAGCCTTCTCCGCCGGGATCGCAGTGCCGGTGTTCGCGTTCTTCAGCGCCGGAGTCGCCGTGGGCGGCCTCTCGGGCCTGCTGGACGCCTGGCAGTCGACGGTGGCCCTGGGTGTCATCGTCGGCCTCGTCGGCGGGAAGATCATCGGCATCGTCGGCACCACCTACCTGGTCACCACGCTGACCAAGGCGACCAAGGACCCGTCCCTGACTTGGATCGACATGCTGGGCATGTCCGCCGTCGCCGGCATCGGCTTCACGGTGTCGCTGCTGGTCAGCGAGCTCAGCTTCAGCATGGGGGACCCGATGTACGACTGGGCCAAGGTCGGCGTGCTGACCGCCTCGGTGCTCGCGGCGATCCTCGGCGCGATCATCCTGATCCCCCGCAACCGCATCCACAAGCACGCGGCCGAGCAGCGTGCGGGCTCGCAGACCGACGAGGCCGCCTGAGAACGAGCGCGGTCCGGAGTCGAAGGGCCCGGCTCAGCTACGATCCGGTCACGAACGGCCCGGGAGCGAGGGCATCGCCCGCGCGGGGCTCGGCGAGCTGACGCCGGCCCGCCTGGGCACCCGCGTCATCAGCGGCTCGGTGCCTCGAAGCCCTCGGGCTTGACCAGCACGACCGGCACGGGTGATTCGATCGCCACCCGCTGCGAGGTCGACCCCAGCAGCATCTTCCCGATCGGGGTGCGCCGACGGATCCCGATCACCACCAGGTCCACGCTCTCCTCCTCGATGGCATCGAGGATGTCGTCGGCGGGATCGCTGCGGTGCCCGACGGTGCGCAGCTCGACCTCGAGGTCGGTCTCGGCCAGGCGCTGCTCGAGCGGACGGGGGTCTGGGATCGTCCGGGTCTTGCGCGGGTCCGCGCCGCGCTCGGAGGCGAGCACCAGGAGCCGGGCGTCTCGGCGCCGGGCCTCGGCGAGGGCGAACTCGAGGGCGGCTTCGCTGGTGGCGCTGGGAACGTAGGCCAGCAGGATGGTGGTCATGGCATCTCCCTGGGAGGCGGTCGGGGCGGGGACGGGGTCAGGGGCTGCTCGGCGGGGGCGGGCCCGGGCCCTCCCGATGGCCCTCCTGCGACTGCGTCGATGCCGGGGCGCGGGTCGATGACGTCGGGGGCGCGGCCGGCGCGGTGGGGGCACGCTCAGTCACGACCGAGGTCCTCGGGGTGGCGGAACCGGGTGCGACGGGCCCGGATCGCCCGGTTGTAGATCCAGGTGACCACGTACAGCAGCAGACCGATGGCCAGCAGACCGCCCGCGATCGCGTAGTTCTCGGTGGGCTGGGCCAGGGGGGAGACCAGGGCGAAAGAGGTGAGCGCGCCGATCACGGGCAGGGCGGTCGGCGTGCGGTAGTGGCCCTCCTGGCCCGGCTCCCCGCGTAGCACCAGGACGGAGATGTTGACCAGCCCGAACACCGTCAGCAGCAGCAGCGCCGTGGTGCCCCCGAGGGCGGCGATGGTCTCCTCGGGCAGGACGGTGCTGACGGTCAGCACCAGCATCACGGCCAGCAGCGTGGAGAACAGGATCCCGGCGTACGGGGTGCGGCGGGTCCTGAGCACACCCTTGAGGAAGCCGGGCAGGACCCCCTGCTTGGACATGCCGTACAGCAGGCGTGAGGCCATCATCATGTTGATCAGCACGGTATTGGCCACCGCGAAGATCGAGATGAACGCGAAGATGGTCTGGATCGGGATGTCGGGCGCTCCGACCTCGACCACGGTCAGCAGCGGGGTGGGTGCCTCGGTGAGCTGGCCGATCGGGACCACCGCGACGGCGATGATCGAGATCAGCACGTAGATCACACCGGTGATCGACAGGCCACCGATCAGCGCCCGGGGGAAATTCTTGACGGGGTCGACGGTCTCCTCGGCCATGTTCACCGAGTCCTCGAAGCCGACCATCGAGAAGAATGCCAGGGCGGTGGCCCCGATGACCGCCATGAACAGGCCCTTCTCCCCCGGCGTCTCGAACAGGATCACGCGGGAGAAGTCGGCCTGGCCGCGGCCGATCGCGTAGAAGCCCACCAGCATCACCACCATCAGGCCGGTCAGCTCGATGAGCGTCAGCGCCACATTGGCTTTGACCGACTCGCTGACCCCGTAGAGGTTGATGCAGGCCACCAGCCCCAGGAACGCCAGAGCGATGACCGTGGCGGTGACGGTGGCCGCCCCCTCCCCCAGCGAGTCCTCCAGGCGGAAGGCGGCCAGCACGTTCTCGGCCAGGAAGATCGAGCTCGTCGAGGCCGAGGTGATCCCAGAGGAGAGCACCGCGAAGGTGACCATGAAGGTCAGGAAGTGCACGCCGAAGGCCTTGTGCACGTACAGGGCCGCCCCCGCCGCATGCGGGTACTTGGTCACCATCTCCACATAGGACAGCGCGCTGACCATGGCGATCGCGAACGCGATGATGATGGGCAGCCAGCCGGCACCGCCCACCTGCCCGGCGACCTCACCGGTGAGCGCGTACACCCCGGTGCCGAGGATGTCGCCGACGATGAACAGCACCAGCAGCTTGGGGGTGATCGCCTTCTTCAGGGCGGGCTGCTCGGGCGTTTCCTGGATCGGGGCCTGATCGGACGGGGTCATGGGAACCTCCGGGACGGGGACGCCCGCCGCCTGCGGCAGCGGCGTGCTCTGGTCGGAGCGGTGCAGCTGGGGCCCGGGGCGACAGTGCGGGAACTCTACCTCCCTGCGGCCCCGACCACTCCCCGGGGCGCGCTCATCGGCTCGACGGCCTGTCCCATGACCTGGGTGATGATCGGCCCGGTGGCCGCGCCGACGATCGGTCCGGCACCCTGAGCGACCGGTTCCCCGACACCCCGCCCCGGGCCCATCGGCTCAGAACCTGTCGAGGGTCCGACGGCTCAGAACCTGTCGGCCGGGTCGAAGCTCCGGGGCTTGACCATCACCACGGGCACTCGCGACTCCTTGAGCACGCGCTGGGAGACCGATCCCAGCACCAGCTTGCCGATCGAGGTGCGGCGACGCATGCCGATGACCACCAGCTCAGCGCCCTTCTCCTCGATCGCCGCGAGGATGTCGTCGGCCGGCTGGGCGCGGCGCGCGACGGTGCGCAGCTCGACGTCCAGGCCGGTCTCGGCCAGCCTCTCGGCCAGTGGACGATGATCCTTCACGCCCCGGGCCTTGCGCGGATCCGCATGACGCTCGGAGGCGAGCACCAGCAGGGAGGCCTCGCGAAGCCTGGCTTCGGCCACGGCGAACTCGAGGGCGGCTTCGCTGGTCGCACTGGGGGCATAGGCCAGCAGGATCGTGGTCATGGCATCTCCCTGGTCGTCGATCGGCGGAGACCGTGATCCCGATCAGCGGCACCACCGGCGCTGCGTTGATTGCCCCGGGATCAGCGGCACCACCGGTGTTGCCCTCATTGTCCCCTGGGACCAGCGGGACCTTCGGCGCGCTCGACCTGGATGCGATGGGCCTCGACGGTATCGGCCCCCTCGCGGTCGACCTCGTCGGCGCCGTCCCCCTCACGGTCGACCTCGTCGGCGCCGTCCTCCTGCTCCTCGTGGGAGGTCATCCGCAGGGTCTGCACCCACATCCGCGAGGCGTCGGAGGAGATGGCCAACACTCCCAGTGCTGAGGCGCCGGCGCCGACCAGCAGGGAATGGGTGACCTCTCCGGTCGTCGAGGTCGCGATCGTCAGCCGTACCACCGCGTCGGCCATGAACAGCCCCATCAGCGCGATCCGGGCCCAGCGGCTGCGGCGCAGCACCCCGATCATCAGCAGCACCAGCACGGCGGAGAACAAGCTCGCGATGCCCAGTGCGCCCTGGTCCGGGAACAGCAGCATGGTCTCCTCGACCAGCGCCGAGAGTTCGGCCCCGAGCAGACGCGCCAGCCACTGCGCGATCACCGAGCCGGACTGCAACAGCACCAGCGCCGCGGTGAACACCACCGTCGGCGGAGGCAGATGGTGATCGGCGGCGTTGGCGAGCGCCTCGTAGAAGTCGTCGACGGTCCCCTGCCACTGCGCGGCGAGCTCATCGGCGAGCTCCCCACGGGCCCCGGCCGCTCCGCCCTGCGCGCGGCCCCCGCCGGCACCAGCACCGCCTCGGGCCGCCTCGCGCCGCGCGTACCGGGCACGTGCGGCGGCCAGCGCCGCATGCGCGCGGGCCTTCATCACGGCGGTCCCGGTCGGCCGATGCCTCGGCAGCATCACGGCGGTGGCGCCGTCGGAGCGGGAAGCCGCGCCGGCGACGTCGATCACCGGCAGATGCCCGTCGGTGCGGATGCGATCGCCCTGCCCGTTGCGGTGCTGGTACGAGGCGGAGAACTCGTGGATCACCTCGACCGGGACCTGCGGATCGGCGTGGCGGACGGTATCGATGACGTAGTCGCGCTCGACGTCGATGTTCTCGTCGATGCGGTGGGTGACCTGCAGGGTGAAGAAGGAGAAGCCGACGGCGCGATCGTAGGTCCCGGCCGCCAGCCAGTCGGCCCGGTACCCGCCGGGCAGCACGAAGTCCTTCGGCATCCGCCAGAAGCGCACGTGGTGACGCTTGGTGGTGGTGCCGCCGACCTCCTGCTGGTACGTGAAGTCATGGCGTCGGCCCAGCAGGTACAGGTCGGAGACCGGGGCGGCCGGGTAGGAGCGGCGCAGCACCGTGGCGCGGACCATCCCCCAGGCTGACGCCAGGGTGCGCTCCTCAGCCAGCACCCAGCCGGCCCGGCGCATCGCCACGTGCACGTCCTTCTCGGGGCCGTCGAAGGCCAGGTTGATGGGATCGGAGAGCACACCCTCGGTGGTGCGGGTGCGACCGAAGAAGTAGTCGGGAAGATAGATCCAGGTCATCAACTGGTGCAGGCGCGGCAACGTGATGTAGGTCAGCAGGAGCCAGAAGCCCACCAGGTACAGCAATCGCACCGGGGTCAGGGAGAAGCCCTCGACCAGGTACAGCAGCGCCAACCAGACGGAGACCACCACACCGGCGACGATGAACAGGGTGTCCAGCAGGCCGTACACCTCGAAGGGGCGATCGGCGGGGTTGTGGCCGCGCTCGTGGTCGTAGACCGGCGGATGCTCGGGGATCGGTCGCTGGAACGGCGCCAAGCGGGCGGCACGCGCCGGGTTCACGGGCGCTGTCCTGGGCAGTCCGAGCTCATGCCCCCATCGTAGGGTGGTGACCACCACGCACTTCTCCAGGAGCAGACCATGACCACCAGTCCGGACCTGACCTTCCACGACGGCCATACGATCCCCCAGCTCGGGTACGGGGTCTTCAAGGTCGACCCCGACATCGCAGCCGACGTCACCGGCCAGGCGCTCACAGCCGGTTACCGTCACATCGACACCGCCAAGCTGTACGCCAACGAGGAGGGCGTCGGACGCGCGGTCCGCGAGTCCGGGCTCCCACGCGAGGAGGTGTTCGTGACCACCAAGCTGTGGAACGACGACCACCGCTTCGAGGACGCGATCGCCGCCTGCGAGGCCTCCCTCGAGCGTTTGGGCCTGGACTACCTGGATCTGTACCTGATCCACTGGGCGGTCCCCGAGCAGGGCCTGTACGTCGAGGCCTGGAAGGCGCTGATCGAGCTGCGCAGCCGTGGCCTGGTCCGCTCCATCGGCGTGTCCAACTTCCCGCTCGCCGAGCTCCAGGAGATCATCGCGGCCACCGGCGAGGTGCCCGTCATCCACCAGATCGAGCTGCACCCCTACTTCCAGCAGCGAGAGCTGCGCGAGGCGCACGCCGGGCACGGCATCCTCACGCAGTCCTGGGGCCCGCTCGGCCAGGGCAAGTCCGACCTCCTCGACAACCCCGTGATCACCGGCATCGCCTCCGCTCATGGCGCCACCCCCGCGCAGGTGGTGCTGGCCTGGCACCTGGCCCATGGCATCGTGACGATCCCGAAGTCGGTCACCCCGTCACGGATCGTGGAGAACCTGGAGGCAGCGGACGTGAAGCTCACGGCCGAAGAGGTTGCGGCGATCGACGCCCTGGACCGCCCCGACGGCCGCGGAGGCTTCGACCCCGCCCAGCGCCGGGACTGACGGGGCACCGGGCTCTGTTCCACCGCGAGCACCGATCCACCGCGAGCACCGAGCTCTGCGAAGTGTGGGGTTTCAGGCCGGATAGCAACCACATCGCAGAGCTCGATGCTGGCTCCGGCCGCCGGAGCCCCCAGCTCGATGCCGGCTCCGGGGCGCCCCGGGCACGGTGCAGCGCCCCGAGCACGGTGCGGCTGGGCGCCTCAGTAGTAGACGGCCAGCGGCCCGTTGGGTCCGTCGATGACCTGCACCGGAGTGTTGAACACCCGTGTGAGCACTTCGTCGGTCATGATCTCGGGCACCGGCCCGGCCTCGACCACGCCGCCCTCCTTCATGGCGATGATGTGATCGGAGTAGTGGGCGGCGAAGTTGATGTCGTGCAGCACCACCACGATGGTGCGGCCGAGGTCGCGGGCGGCATCCTTGAGGCGCTGCATCATCTGCACGCTGTGCTGCATGTCCAGGTTGTTCAGCGGCTCGTCCAGCAGCACGTACTCGGTGTCCTGGGCCAGCACCATGGCCACGTAGGCGCGCTGGCGCTGCCCGCCCGAGAGCTGGTCGAGATAGCGGCCCTCGAGCTCGTCGAGGTTCAGGAAGTCGATGGCCTCGCTGATCTTCTTCTCGTCCAGCGGGGTCAAGCGCCCCTTGGAGTACGGGAAGCGGCCGAAGCCGACCAGCTGACGCACGGTCAGCCGGGTGATGAAGTGGTTCTCCTGCCGCAGCACCGACAGGATCCGGGCCAGATCCTTGGAGGCGGTGGAGGAGACGTCGTAGCCGGCCACCTCGATCGCACCGTCATCGATGCCCAGCAGCCGCCCCACCATGGTCAGCAGCGTCGACTTCCCCGCGCCGTTGGGACCCACCAGGGCGGTGACCCCGCCGGAGGGGATGTCGATGGTGACCGGGCCGATCTCCACGGTCTCGGAGTACTTCTTGCGTACCTGGTCGATGGTGATCACAGGCGCCCCTTCCGCATGATGACGACGAGGAACACGGACCCGCCGACGAGCTCGATGATGATGGAGACGACCCCCTGCGCGTAGAACACGTGGTTCATCACGAAGTACGCGCCGGCCAGCACCACGAAGCCGATCAGCACGCCCACCGGGAGCACACGGCGATGATCGTGGGTGCCGGCGAGCTGATAGGCGAGGGTGGCGACCAGGAATCCGAAGAAGGTCATGGGCCCGATCAGAGCGGTGGAGACCGCCATCAGGACCGAGACCAGCACCAGGGTGTAGATGGTCTGGCGACGATGGTCGACGCCGACGTTGATGCACACGTCGCGGCCCAGGCCGATCACGTTGAGCTTGCGGGCGTTGACCCACACCAGGACGCCGGCCACCAGGCACAGCGGGATCGCGTACGGCAGGTACTCCACACTCGCGTTGGTGACCGAGCCGAACAGGCGGGCGGTGAGCACGTCGAACTCGCTGGGGGTGAGCAGGCGCTGCATGAAAGTGGAGACCGAGCCCAGGCCGCCTCCGATGATGATGCCGACCAGCAGCATCACCTGCATGTTGGCGTAACGTCCGCGCAGCAGCCAGCCATACAGCAGCACCGACAGCGCCACCATCGCCACCACCTGCAGCAGGAACTGCTCGGTGTCCTGCAGCATCGTCACCCCGGCCACGCCCAGGAAGTACACCGCGGCGGTCTGGATCGCGGTGTACAGGGACTCGAAGCCCATGATCGACGGGGTGATGATGCGATTGTTGGTGACCGTCTGGAAGGCGATGGTGGCCGTGGCCTGGCAGAATGCTGCCACACCCATGACCACCAGCGAGGTCACGCGCATCTCGGCGATCAGCCAGAAGCCCCTCGAGCCGACCGGCATCGGGTTGCCGACGGCCAGCAGGCCCAGTGCGAAGCCGCCCGCCATCAGGACCAGCGCGGTCAGGACGATCCAGTAGCGACGACGGGCGGACGCGTCAGGGAAGGGCCCGGAGTCCGCGCGGGGCGCGCCCCCGGGCCCGAGGGACAGGGCCGTGTCGGTGGGCGAGGTGGCGATGGCACCGGTCGCCGAGGCGGGCGAGCCGGACACGTCGCGGACGGGCTGGAAGACCTCAGACATGGCGCCGCTGCCTCAGGATCATGGCGATGAACACGGCGGCGCCCAACATGCCCAGGATCAGGGAGACCGGCACCTCGAAGGGCATGATGATGGTGCGGGCGACCAGATCGCACAGGGTGACGATGGCGATGCCGAGCAGGGCCACCCAGGGCAGGTTGCTGCGCAGGTCGTCCCCGCGGACCATCGAGACGATGTTGGGCACGATCAGGCCGAGGAACGGCAGGTTGCCGACCACCACGGTGACCACGCCGGTGGCCACGGCCACCAACCCGGTGCCCATCAGCAGCACCCGCTGGTAGTTCACGCCGACGTTGGTCGCGATGTCCTCGCCGAGACCGGCGACGGTGAGCCGGTCGGCCACCATGAACACGGCGACGCCGACGAGCGCCACGACCCACAGCACTTCGTACTGTCCGCGCAGCACGGAGGTGAAGGATCCGGCGAACCACACACCGAGGTTCTGCAGGGCGTCGAACTGCAGCGCCACGAAGGTCGACACCGAGGAGACCACCGCGCCGAGCATGATCCCGATGATCGGGACGATCAGCGAGGAGCGCAGGGTGACCTGGCGCAGGAACGCGAAGAACACCATCGTGCCCACGAAGGCGAAGACGATCGCGACCACCATGCGGGTCAGGATCGAGGAGTCGGGCATCAGCACCATCACCACGATCAGCCCCAGACCGGCCCACTCGGTGGTGCCGGTGGTCGAGGGCTCCACGAAGCGGTTCTGAGTCATCAGCTGCATGATCAGCCCCGACATGGCCATCGCGGCACCCGCCAGGACCAGGGCGATGGTGCGCGGGATGCGCGTGATGGCGAACATCTGGCCACCGTTCTCGGTGCCGAAGATGTCGTACACGCCGGTCAGCAGGGACGCCACCAGCAGCATCGCGACCACGGCGATACCGATCAGCAGTCTGCCGTCGATCAGGCGTTCGCGACCGCGGCGCGCGAGCGGCGGGGCACCGGTGGGTGCTGGGCTTCGTGTCATGGGGTCACCTGGCGAGGACGTCGGAGGGGGCGGACTCACCGCGCGGCGGACGGGGCCTGCTCAGTCCCGTCCGCCGCGCGGTGATCAGGTCGGACTCATCGGTCAGGCCTGGGCCTCCAGTGCGTCGGCCAGCTCGTTGAAATACTCGGTGTAGGTCTGGATGGACTCATTGGTGTAGGTGTCCGCCGGCATGTACACGATATTGCCCTCGGTGACCGCGGTGACGCCCGAGAGCGCGTCGGAGGCCTCGAGGATCTCCGCAGCCGGCTCATAGGAGGGATCATCGGCGCTGACAGCCGCATCACGGTCCATCACCAGGATCCAGTCCGGGTTGGAGTCGGCGATCGCCTCGACGGAGATGTCGTCGCCCTGATGATCGTCGCTGGCGCCGTCGACCTCGAGCGCGGGCACGAAATCGAACGCGTCGAAGGTCCAGCCCAGCGCACGGCCGACAGTCGGGGCGAGGTAACCGATCTCCCCACCGGAGACGTTGACCGCCATGACGGTGTCGGAGCCGTTGTAGGCGGCGCTGACGCGTTCCATCGCCGCGTCGAGGTCGGCCCCGAGCTGCTCGGCCTCTGCCTCCTTCTCGAAGACCTGGCCGAGCACCGCGACCTGGCGCTTGAGCTCGTCGGCGAAGGGCTCCTCGTCGCGCGGATCGAGCTCGAGGATCCCGGCGTCGGGCGCGTACCGGGCGAAGTCGTCGTAGTACTGGGAGAAGCGCTGGCCGTTGATGATCAGGGTGGGCTCGGTGGCGACGACGGCCTCGAGGTCGGGCTCGCGGTGGTTGCCCAGGTCGATGATCGACTCGTCGTCCCGGTAGTCGATGGTCGAGGGCATCAGGGCCCGGGCGGCGGCGGTCAGGGTCACCCCCCAGGCCTCGAGGGTCTCGAAGGTGCGGTTGTCGGTCGCCACCACGGAGGCGGGTGGGACCTCGACGGTGTGGGTGCCGTGGTTGTCCTCGACCTCGACGGTGCCGGACTGTGCGCCCTCACCCCCGGCGTCGGAGCCGGCGGAGGCGTCCTCGGCGGTGCCGCCGCAGGCGGTCAGGAGCAGGCCGAAAGCACCGGCAGCGGAGTATGCGCCGAGGCGCCGACGGGAGATAGCGGTCATTGGGAAGAACTTTCTCTCGGAGGATTGCGGCCGTGCCGCCCGACGTTACTGAGGCTAGCCTCACCTGAGACTATTACGCCAGTCAGAGCTTGCGATATTAAGGTCTCAACGCTGTGAT
>DWZH01000013.1 GCA_019118275.1 Candidatus Brachybacterium merdavium
CCGGCTTGGTCTCGACGTCGACGATCAGCTTGTCGAAGTCGGTGCGCTGCTCGACACGGGTCGCCTCGACCTTGTAGGTCACCTTCAGCACGGGCGAGTAGATCGAGTCGACCGGGACCCGGCCGATCTCGGCGTCGAAGCCCTTGTTCTGCGCGGCGGAGACGTAGCCGCGGCCACGCTCGACGACCAGCTCGATCTCCAGGCGGCCCTTCTCGTTCAGGGTCGCGATGTGCAGATCGGGGTTGTGGATCTCCACCCCGGCGGGCGGGGTGATCTCGGCGGCGGTCACCCGGCCGGCCTCCTCCTTGCGGAGGTACATCACGACCGGCTCATCGTTCTCCGAGGAGACGACGAGGTCCTTGATGTTGAGGATGATCTCGGTGATGTCCTCCTTGACGCCGGGGACCGTGCTGAACTCGTGCAGCACGCCGTCGACGCGGATCGAGGTGACCGCGGCACCGGGGATCGAGGACAGCAGGGTGCGACGCAGGGAGTTGCCGAGCGTGTACCCGAAACCGGGCTCGAGCGGCTCGATGACGAACCGCGAGCGGTTCTCCGACACGACCTCTTCGGTCAGCGTGGGGCGCTGTGCAATGAGCACTGTGGTTCCTTTCTGCGAGCGTCCGCCATATGACGCTCAGAAGGGGGCGGTGGGCCTGAGGGGTGGGTGAATCCAGGTGGTGCCGGGCTCGGGGACGGGGCGACGGCACCGGGGCCGGCCATCGCGGGGCACACCGGGCGCTCCACGACGGCCGAGGACGGTCAGACGCGGCGGCGCTTGGCCGGACGGGTGCCGTTGTGCGGCTGGGGGGTGATGTCCTGGATCGAGCCGACCTCGAGGCCGGTCGCGGTCAACGAACGGATCGCGGTCTCGCGGCCCGAGCCCGGGCCCTTCACGAAGACGTCGACCTTCTTCAAGCCGTGCTCCTGAGCCCGGCGCGCGGCGGCCTCGGCGGCCATCTGCGCGGCGAACGGGGTGGACTTGCGCGAGCCCTTGAAGCCGACCTGGCCCGCGGAGGCCCAGGAGATCACGGCACCGGTCGGATCGGTGATCGACACGATGGTGTTGTTGAAGGTGCTCTTGATGAACGCCTGCCCGTTGACGATGTTCTTCTTGTCCTTGCGGCGCGGCTTGCGCGCGGCAGGCTGGCGGGTCTTGGTTGCCATGCGGCGGAACTCCTCTGGTGGTATCTGGTGCGCCGGATCCCTCAGCGGCGCGAGAGTAGGTGCGGGTCTGCGACGGAGTCAGGACCAGCGCGGCGGCGACGGGGCGCCAGGATCAACGGCTCTTCTTCTTGCCCGCGACGGTGCGCTTGGGGCCCTTGCGAGTACGTGCGTTGGTCTTGGTGCGCTGCCCGTGCACCGGCAGGCCGCGGCGATGCCGCAGGCCCTCGTAGCTGCCGATCTCCACCTTGCGGCGGATGTCGGCCGCGACCTCGCGCCGCAGATCACCCTCGGTGCGGTAGTTCTCCTCGATGTGATCGCGCAGCTGGACGAGCTCCTCGTCGGTCAGCTCGCGCACGCGCTTGTCACCGGAGACGCCGGTCGCGGCGACCGTCTCCTGGGCGCGGGTGCGCCCCATTCCGAAGATGTACGTCAGGGCGACTTCGATGCGCTTCTCGCGCGGAAGGTCGACTCCCACCAGACGTGCCATGTGCAGTTCTCCTACATGTCTCGAAGGCCTGATCCGACACCTCGCCGCACCGGGATCTCCCCAAGGGCGCCGCAGCCTTCGTCCTGCGGGTGGCCGGCTCGCGCCGGTGGCGTCGTCTCTTCATTTATGTGGTGCCCGCGGTGCGGGCGGCGCCGTCACGGGGACGGCGATGTCTCGGCAGAACCGGGACCGGCGGGGTGACCCGCTCAGCCCTGGCGCTGCTTGTGACGGGGATTCGAGCAGATGACCATGACGCGCGAGTGGCGACGGATCACCTTGCAGTTGTCACAGATCGGCTTGACGCTCGGCTGAACCTTCATTGTTTCCTTCTCCCGGGACGATCACTTGTAGCGGTAGACGATGCGGCCCCGGTCGAGGTCGTAGGGGCTGAGCTCGACGACCACGCGGTCCTCGGGAAGGATGCGGATGTAGTGCTGGCGCATCTTCCCGGAGATGTGCGCGAGCACCTTGTGCCCGTTGTCGAGCTCGACCCGGAAGCGCGCATTCGCAAGCGCCTCCGTGACCGTTCCCTCGACCTCGATCACGCCGTCCTTCTTCGCCATGCCTCCCCAATCTCTCGCCCCGGCGGTCCGGCAGCTGAGTTCCGCATTCTCTGGTCCTGCGCACCGGATCGCAGCAAGCGAGCACGGTGGTCAGCGAGGGCGGCGCCGGAGCGCGCCGTGCTGGTGCCGAACCAGCGAACTGATCCAGGCTTCAGCACGACGGGACGGCACATCGACTGGCGATGGCAACGTACACACGCGGAGCACACCCGATCGACCAGCCTACACGCAGACCTCGGGCATCGCGAGGGTGCGGGGGATGATGCCGGTCACGCCGCCAGCGGATCCGGAGCGGGCGTGAGGCCGTGGTGGGCCAGCCCCTCGGCTCCGCCGTCCGCCGCGGTGAGCACGACCAGGCCCTGCGCGGTCACGGCGACCGAGTGCTCCCAGTGGGCGGCACGGCCGCCCCCGGTGGCCCGAACCGTCCAGTCGTCGTCCTCGAGATCCCAGTCCCCCGGGCCCTGGATCAGCATCGGCTCGATCGCCAGGCACATCCCCGGCTTCACCCGCGGTCCACGGCTGCGGGTGCGGTAGTTCATAACATCGGGTGGCTGGTGCATGACCGTGCCGATGCCGTGCCCGCCGAAGCCCTCGAGATGGGAGAGCGTCTCGCCCGCCGCCTCGGTGACGAAGTCCTCGATCGCCGCGCCCACCTCACCGACCCGCTCAGCCGTCGCCAGGGCGGCGATGCCGGCCCACAGGGCCTGCTCGGTCAGCTGGACCAGCGCCGTGTCGGCCTCGCGGCGGGGGGCGCCGACGATATGGGTGCGGGCCGCGTCGGAGTGCCAGCCCTCGACGATGCAGCCACCGTCGATGGAGACCACGTCTCCCTCCGCGAGCGCGGTGTCGTCGGGGATCCCGTGGACGACCACGTCGTTGACGCTGATGCACAGGGTCGCCGGGAATCCGTGGTACCCGAGGAAGTTGGGCCTCGCACCGTGGTCGCGGATCATCTCCTCGGCCAGGGAGTCCAGCGCGGCGGTGGTGATGCCGGGGCGGATTGCGTCCGCGAGCATGTCATGCACCTGGCTGAGCAGCTTGCCGCTGCGGCGCATCACCGCGATCTGTTCGGGGGTCTTCAGCTCCACCCGCTCTCGACGCAGGCTCATCCCAGGACGAGGGCCTCCCGCAGAGCGGCGGTGACCTCGTCGATCGAGGCCATGCCGTCGACGCGGCGCAGGATCCCGCGCTGGTCGAACACGTCGATCAGCGGGGCCGTCTGCTCGGAGTACACCTCGATCCGGCGACGGATGGTCTCCTCGGTGTCATCGGAGCGTCCCTGCTCCCGGCCGCGCTCGACCAGTCGGGCGACGACCTCCTCGGTCTGCACCTCCAGCAGCAGCACTCGGTCCAGCGCGATGCCCAGCTCGGACAGCATGCCGTCCAGGGCCTCGACCTGCGGCAGGGTGCGGGGGTAACCGTCGAGCAGGAAGCCCGCCTGGGCGTCCTCCTGGCCCAGGCGGTCGCGGACCATGTCGTTGGTGACCGTGTCGGGCACGTACTCCCCCTTGTCCATGTAGGACTTGGCGAGGACACCGAGCTCGGTCTCCTGGGAGACGTTGGCACGGAAGATGTCGCCGGTGGAGATGGCCGGGATGCCCAGCAGCTCCGCGATGCGCACGGCCTGGGTGCCCTTGCCGGCACCGGGCGGTCCCACGATCAGCAGGCGGCGGGCCAAGGCGCCCTCTCCGCTCTGGATGCGGCCGGGCTCGGGCGAGGAGTCGGGAGGAGTCACCGAAGAATCCCTTCGTAGTGGTGCTGCTGGAGCTTGGCGTCGATCTGCTTCACGGTGTCCAGGCCCACGCCGATGATGATCAGCACGGACACACCGCCCAGTGGGAAGTCCTGCGAGGTGCCGAGGTAGACCATCGCCAGCAGCGGCATCAGGGAGATCACCGCGAGGTAGATGGCGCCGGGGGTCTGGATCCGGTTGATCACGTAGGTCAGGTAGCGCTCGGTCGGCTTGCCGGCGCGCACGTTGGGCACGAACCCGCCGTACTTCTTCATGTTGTCTGCGATCTCCTCCGCGTTGAAGGTGATCGAGGTGTAGAAGAACGCGAAGAAGATGATCAGCGTGACGTAGACGACCGCATAGATCCAGGAGAAGGACATCCCCATCACCAGGTGCTGGTTGATCCACTGCACCCAGGCCGCTTCGGGATCACCGAAGGAGGTGGCCATCTGCGGCAGGGCCAGCAGCGAGGCGGCGAAGATGACGGGGATGACCCCGGCCTGGTTGACCTTGATCGGGATGTAGGTGGAGGTGCCGCCGTACATGCGACGGCCCACCATGCGCTTGGCGTACTGGACGGGTACGCGGCGCTGCGACTGCTCGACGAACACGATGGCGATCATGACCACCAGAGCCACCAGGATCACCAGCGTGAACGTCAGCCAGCCCTGTGTCTGGAAGATGGTGCCCATGGCGGAGGGGAAGGAGGCGGCGATGGAGGTGAAGATCAGCAGCGACATGCCGTTGCCGATGCCGCGCTCGGTGATCATCTCGCCCATGAACATGATCAGGACCGTGCCCACGGTCATCGCCAGCACCATCAGCAGCAGCGCCGGGATCGACTGGTCGGGGATCAGCTCGAGGGAGCAGCCGACGAAGAAGTTGCCCGAGCGCACGAGCGTGATGATGGTCGTCGACTGCAGCACGGCCAGCCCGATGGTCAGGTAGCGCGTGTACTGCGTGAGCTTGGCGGTGCCGGCCTGGCCCTCCTTGTGGAGGTCTTCGAAGCGCGGGATCACCACCCGCAGCAGCTGCATGATGATGGAGGCGGTGATGTAGGGCATCACGCCCAGGGAGAAGACCGACAGCTGCATGAGCGCGCCGCCGGAGAACATGTTGACCATGCCCAGGACGTTGCCGCCCTCCCCCGTCATCGCCTGATCGGAGCAGATCATCACGTTGGTGTAGTCGAATCCCGGGGTCGGGATGAACACCCCGAGCCGATAGATCGCGAGCAGGCCGAGCACGAAGAAGATCTTCGCCCTCAGCTCGGGAGTGCGCATCGCGCGCACGAACGAGTTCACCAGTTTCCCTCCTGGAGGTCCGGGGACAGGACCATGGATCGTCCCGGTCCGTCCCGGTGTCGCGGGGGCAGTGTGCGACCTCTCGGACCGGCCCCGATGGAAGAGCGAGGCACCGCGGCACAGGCTATTCTGCGCCGCGGTGCCTCGTCAAAAGAGACTCACGCGGTGGTGACGGTCCCACCCGCCGCGGTGATCTTCTGCTCCGCCGAGGCGGAGAACTTCTGCGCGGTGATGTCGAACTTCGCGCTGACCTCACCGCTGCCCAGCACCTTGACGGGCTGGTTCTTGCGCACCGCGCCCTTGGCGACGAGATCCTCGACCGTGACGGAGCCTCCCTCGGGGAAGAGCTCCTGCAGGGTCGACAGGTTCACGACCTGGAACTCGACGCGGAAGGGGTTGTTGAAGCCACGGAGCTTGGGCAGCCGCATGTGCAGCGGGATCTGCCCACCCTCGAAGCCGAACGGCACCTGGTTGCGGGCCTTGGTGCCCTTGGTGCCGCGACCGGCGGTCTTGCCCTTGGAAGCCTCACCACGGCCGACGCGGGTGCGCGCGGTCTTGGAGCCGGGCGCGGGGCGCAGGTCGTGCAGCTTCAGCAGGGAGTCGTTGTGGTCGATGTTGTTGTCGTTCATGTCAGTCCACCTCTTCGAACGTCACCAGGTGGGTGACGGCGCGGATCATGCCGCGGATCTCAGGGCGGTCTTCCTGCACCACCGTGTCACCGATGCGCTTGAGGCCGAGACCCCGCAGCGTGGCACGCTGAGCCGGGTTGCCGCCGATGTCGGAACGGACCTGGGTGACCTTGAGCTGCATCATGCACCCACCCTCTCGGCACGGGCCTCGGCGCGGCCGGCGGCCTGTGCCCGCAGGAGTGCCGCCGGGGCGACGTCCTCGACCGGCAGGCCGCGACGGGCTGCGACGGCCTCCGGCTCCTCGAGCTGCTTGAGCGCGTCGACGGTGGCCCGCACGATGTTGATCGCGTTGGTCGAGCCCAGCGACTTGGACAGCACGTCGTGGACGCCTGCGCACTCCAGCACGGCGCGGACGGGGCCACCCGCGATCACACCGGTGCCGGGTGCGGCCGGGCGCAGCAGGACCACGCCTGCCGCGTCCTCGCCCTGGACCGGGTGCACGACGGTGCCCTGGATGCGCGGGACGCGGAAGAAGTTCTTCTTCGCCTCCTCGACACCCTTGGAGATCGCCGCCGGCACCTCCTTGGCCTTGCCGTAGCCGACACCCACGGTGCCGTCGCCGTCGCCCACGACCACCAGGGCCGTGAAGGCGAACCGGCGTCCGCCCTTGACCACCTTCGAGACGCGGTTGATGCTCACCACGCGCTCGAGGAAGGTGCTCTTGTCCTCCTGGCCGCGACCGCGGCCGTCGCCGCGACGCCCGCCACGGTCGGTGTTGCGGCGGCCGCGATCGGGGCCGCCGGTGTTCTCGCCCCGCCGGCCGGAGGCCGCGGGACCATTGCTTCGCTGCTGTGCAGCCATGTTCAGATCCTCTTCTCGTCCTGTGTCCGGGGGGCGATCACAGCGCCAGTCCAGCCTCGCGGGCACCGTCGGCGACGGCAGCCACGCGACCGTGGTACTTGTTGCCGCCGCGGTCGAACACGACGGTCTCGATGCCGGCGGCCCGGGCGCGCTCGGCGACCAGTGCACCGACGGTGCGGGCCTTCTCCGACTTCGTCGACTCGGCAGCGCGCAGGTCCGCCTCCATGGTGGAGGCCGATGCCAGGGTGTTGCCGACGGAGTCGTCGACGACCTGGACGAACACGTGGCGCTGCGAGCGGGTGACCACCAGGCGGGGTCGCTGGGGCGTCCCCACGACCTGACGGCGCACGCGCAGATGGCGACGGCCGCGGGCGCGCCGCTTGCTGCCGACCTTGCCCTTGGTGTGCTTGAGTGCGTAACCCATGATCACTTACCAGCCTTTCCGGCCTTGCGCACCACGGTCTCGTCCGCGTAGCGCACGCCCTTGCCCTTGTAGGGCTCCGGCGGGCGGATCCCGCGGATCTTCGCGGCGACCTGGCCCACCTGCTGCTTGTCGATGCCGCCCACCGAGAACTTGCTCGGGGACTCGACGGTGAAGGTGATGCCCTCGGGCGCCTTCACCACGACGGGATGTGAGAAGCCCAGGGCGAACTCGAGGTCTGTGCCCTTCGCGGTGACGCGGAAACCCGTGCCCACGATCTCCAGCTTCTTGGTGTAGCCCTCGGTGACCCCGAGGACGATGTTGGACACGAGGGTCCGGGTCAGACCGTGCAGGGCACGGTTGTCCTGCTCGTCGTCGGGACGACGGACGACGAGCGAGCCGTCCTCGTCACGCTCGACGGTGAGGGGCTCGGGCACCTGGTGCGAGAGCTCCCCCTTGGGGCCGGTCACCGTGACGGTGCGGCCATCGATGGTGACATTCTGTACGGCTGCCGGCACTGGGACCGGTCGGAATCCGATGCGGGACATAGTGGCTCTCCTCTCCCGCTCACCAGATGTAGGCGAGGACTTCCCCACCCACACCCTTCTTGGAAGCCTGCCGGTCGGTCAGGAGGCCGGAGGACGTGGACAGGATCGCCACGCCCAGTCCTCCGAGGACCCTGGGCAGTTCGGTGGACTTGGCGTACACGCGCAGGCCGGGCTTCGAGATGCGACGCACACCGGAGATGGCGCGCTCACGGCTGTCGGAGTACTTCAGCTCGAGGACGAGGTTCTTGCCGACCTCGGCCTCCTCCTCGCGCGCGCCGAGGATGTATCCCTCGGCCTTCAGGATGTCGGCGATGTGGCTCTTCAACTTCGAGTACGGCATCGACACGGTCTCGTGGTACGCCCCGGAGGCGTTCCGGATCCGCGTCAGCATGTCCGCGATCGGGTCGGTCATGGTCATGTCGTTTGCTTCTTCCTCACCTGGTTTCCCCCAGTCGGACCGGGAGACCTGTGGCGGTAGTCCTTACCAGCTGCTCTTCGTCACGCCGGGGAGTTCACCGCGGTGAGCCATCTCGCGCAGGCACACGCGGCAGAGCCCGAACTTGCGATACACGGACTGCGGACGTCCGCAGCGCTGGCACCGGGTGTAGGCGCGCACCGCGAACTTCGGCTTGCGCTCCGACTTCTTGATCAGGGCGGTCTTGGCCATATCAGTTCTCCTTGAAGGGGAAGCCGAGCGCCCTCAGCAGCGCACGTCCCTCGTCGTCGGTCTTCGCGGTGGTCACGACAGTGATGTCCATGCCTCGCACGCGATCGATGCGGTCCTGATCGATCTCGTGGAACATGACCTGTTCGGTGAGCCCGAAGGTGTAGTTGCCGTTGCCGTCGAAGTGCTTCGGGGACAGGCCACGGAAGTCACGGATACGGGGCAGAGCGGTGGACAGCAGCCGGTCCAGGAACTCCCACATGCGGTTGCCACGCAGAGTGACGTGCGCACCGATCGGCATGCCCTCACGCAGCTTGAACTGCGCGATGGACCTGCGGGCCTTGGTGACCTGCGGCTTCTGGCCGGTGATGGCGGCGAGATCGCGGATCGCGCCCTCGATGACCTTCGAGTCGCGTGCGGCGTCGCCGACGCCCATGTTCACCACGACCTTGGTCAGGCCGGGGACCAGCATGACGTTCTGGTAACCGAACTGCTCGGTCAGCTGTGCCTTGACGGTCTCGTTGTACTGGGTCTTCAGGCGCGCGGTGGGCGCCTGGGTCTGGGTCTCGGTCATCAGATGTCCTTCCCGGAGCGCTTGGCGTACCGCACCCGGACCTGCTTGGTGCGACCGTTGTCGAGCTCGATCTCCTCGAGGCGGTACCCGACCTTGGTGGGCTTGTTGTCCTCCGGGTCGACCAGGGCCACGTTCGACACGTGGATCGGGGCCTCGCGCTGCTCGATGCCGCCTGCGCCTCCGGCCTGGGTGGGCTTGAGGTGGTGAGTACGACGGTTGACGCCCTCGACGAGGATGCGCCGCGCATCGGGGAACACCTCGAGCACGCGGCCCTGCTTGCCCTTGTCGCCGGCCTCGAGGCCACGCTTGGCGGCCGCGTCGGCGTCGCTCGTGCGGCCGGTGATGACCTGGACCAGGTCGCCCTTCTTGATCTTCATCTTTGCCATGTCACAGCACCTCCGGTGCCAGCGAGATGATCTTCATGTAGCGCCTGTCGCGCAGCTCGCGGCCGACAGGGCCGAAGATGCGGGTGCCCCGCGGCTCGCCGTCTGCCCTGAGGATCACCGCTGCGTTCTCGTCGAAACGGATGTAGGACCCGTCGTCACGGCGGCGCTCCTTGGTGGTGCGCACGACGACGGCCTTGATGATGTCGCCCTTCTTGACGTTCCCACCGGGGATGGCGTCCTTGACGGTCGCCACGATGGTGTCGCCGATGCTGGCGTAACGGCGACCGGAGCCACCGAGAACACGGATGCACAGGATCTCCTTGGCACCCGTGTTGTCGGCGACCTTGAGTCGCGACTCCTGCTGAATCACTCGTTCTCCTATCGTCTCACCGGTTCTCTCCCACCCGCGGGAGCGGGCCGGCCGAGCCTGGTGGAACGGAATATGGACACTGCGTGCTGCACCGCGGCGCTCCTGGTCGCAGTCGCGACCGCGGGCGTCACCGTCGATGGGCCCCGGGCACCAAAAAACCCTCTGCCGGACTCAGGCACTAGCGTGGGGAACGCATCGCGTTCGCTTCTCGTGCGAGGTCTCCGGCGAGGATGGATCTGGTGGTACCGGACCCGGTCGCGGATGCCTGTCCTCCTCCGCCCCCAGGGACGCAGCGGGACAGTCGTCCGGCAACCGCTCAAGCCTACGCGGCGCGGGCCTCGCTGTCACCCCATCGGGGCAGGCGGAACCGTGTGTGCTTGCTCTCGTGGGCCGCCCCTACACTCAGAACATGATCGACATCGACATCGCTCGCCGACTCAAGCACGCGGGACTGCGCTGGGAACCGACCAACGGGGACGTGTTCACGATCGACAACGAGCAGCTGCGGGACGAGGCGTTCATGCTCTCCTCCATGGTGATCGAACCGATGATCGCCCGCAACGGCAACCGTCTGTTCCGGTTCAACGGCACCACCGAATGGGCTCTGGACTCCGTGGAGCAGCACGAGGCGCTCTGGATCCCCCGCGAGGATCAGCTGCGCGAGGCCCTCGGGGAGGCGTTCCTCGCCCTGCATCGGGACGCGGATGTGTTCGTGGTCAGCGTCGGGACCGGGGCCGACGGTCCGCGCGAGGTCCGTGCGCCCCGGGTCGAGGACGCCTACGCCGGCGCCCTCCTGATCCACCTGACCGGCGGCTGAGCACTCCTCGTGCAGGGAACCCAGTCGTGTCACCCCCTGTTGCGTCACTCCCTGGTCACGTCACTCCCCTGCCGGCCCCTCCCGTCGGCCCCACTTCGGTGCCGAGCTCAGGCGCCACGCCCGTCTGCTGACTGCAGACGCAGTGCCCATGCGCTGCGGCCGGGATACCGGAAGGGCCGGCCCTCCCGGTGGGGAAGGCCGGCCCTTCTCGCGTCTCGGGCGCGGTCACATGGACCGCCCGATCACTTGGCGCGTTCGATGATCTCGACCAGACGCCAGTTCTTGGTGGCCGCCAGCGGGCGGGTCTCCATGATCAGGACCCGGTCGCCGGTTCCGGCGGTGTTCTCCTCGTCATGGGCCTTGAACCTGGAGGTCTTCCTCGTGACCTTGCCGTAGCGCGCATGCTTGACACGGTCCTCGACCTCGACCACGACGGTCTTGTCCATCTTGTCGGAGACCACGTACCCACGCAGGGTCTTGCGGTAAGGGCGCTCCTGGGAGGATGCGTGTGCACCCTCCTTGTCGAGCTCCTCGATCTCCGAAGCGGCCGGTGCTTCGACCTTGCTGTTCTCTGTCATGTCTGTTCCTCGCTTCGCGGTCACTCGGCGTCGCCGGGAGCCTGACGGATCCCCAGCTCGCGCTCACGCAGGATCGTGTAGATCCGCGCGATGTCCTTCTTGACGGACCGCAGTCGGCCAGGGGTCTCGAGCTGCCCGGTCGCGGACTGGAAACGAAGCTTGAACAGCTCGTCCTTGGCCTTCGCCAGCTCCTCGGCCAGCTTGGCGTCGTCCAGCTTGTCGAGTTCATCGGCGGTGAGCTTGGTCGCTGCCATCAGATGTCACCACTCTCTCGGCTCAGGATGCGGCACTTCATGGGGAGCTTGTGCATCGCCAGGCGCAGTGCCTCGCGAGCAACCTCCTCGTCGACACCGGCGACCTCGAACATCACGCGTCCCGGCTTGACATTGGCGACCCACCACTCGACGGAACCCTTGCCCGAGCCCATGCGGACCTCGGCAGGCTTCTTGGTGAGCGGTCGATCGGGGTAGATGTTGATGAACACCTTGCCGCCCCGCTTCATGTAGCGGGTCATGGCGATACGTGCGGCCTCGATCTGGCGGTTGGTGACGTAGGCCGGCTCGAGAGCCTGGAGGCCGTAGTCGCCGAACGCGAGCTCGGTGCCGCCCTTGGCCAGTCCGCTGCGGGTCGGGTGGTGCTGCTTGCGGTGCTTGGTCCTGCGGGGGATCAGCATGTCGCTCAGGCCTCCGTTCCGGGCTGCTGTGCGGGCGCCTGCTGCTCGGCCGGGGCCGCGGCGGTCTGCTGTGCAGACTCACCGGCGGCCGCCCGGCGGGCGGCAGCGTTGCGCTCGTTGCGACGGCCGCGGGGACGCTCGGCGCGGGGGCCGCGTCCGCCGGAGCGGGGACCCTGCGCCGCGGCCTGCTGGGCCGCGAGCTCCCGGGCGGTCATGTCGCCCTTGTAGATCCACACCTTCACGCCGATGCGGCCGAAGGCGGTGCGGGCCTCGTAGAAGCCGTAGTCGATGTTCGCCCGCAGGGTGTGCAGCGGCACGCGCCCCTCGCGGTAGAACTCGCTGCGGCTCATCTCGGCGCCGCCGAGACGGCCGGAGACGGCCACTCGGATGCCCTTCGCGCCGGCGCGCTGCGCGGACTGCATGCCCTTGCGCATCGCACGGCGGAAGGACACACGAGCGGCGAGCTGCTCGGCGATGCCCTGTGCGACCAGCTGGGCGTCGGCCTCGGGGTTCTTGACCTCGAGGATGTTCAGCTGGATCTGCTTGCCGGTGAGCTTCTCGAGCTCACCGCGCAGGCGCTCGGCCTCCGCGCCGCGACGCCCGATGACGATGCCCGGGCGGGCGGTGTGGAGATCGACGCGGACGCGATCGCGGGTGCGCTCGATCTCGACCTTGGAGATGCCGGCGCGCTCCATGCCCTTGGACATGAGGCTGCGGATCGCGACGTCTTCCTTCACGTAGTCGCGATAACGCTGACCCTCCTTGGAGGAGTCGGCGAACCACCGGCTGCTGTGCTCCGTGGTGATCCCGAGGCGGAACCCGTTCGGATTGACCTTCTGGCCCATTCGGGACTCCTTACTTGTTCACGGGAGCGACC
>DWZH01000080.1 GCA_019118275.1 Candidatus Brachybacterium merdavium
TCCACGGCGCCGTGCATCTGATGCTGTTCGCGATCTACGGCCTGGTGCTGTTCTCCTGACCGGGCGGGCACGGGTGACCGGGCGGGCGCGGGCGGAGTCGGTCGTCGGCATGTCCCTGAGGACCCTCCCCAGCGGCCTCGGCAGACTCCCCGACGGCAACGGCGCGATACAGTCGCCGGGTGAGTGCGACGAGGCTTTCCATCCCCACCGATGCCGGCGACCTGCCCGGGCTGCTGTGGCTGCCCGAGGACCTCGAGCAGCCCGTCCCCGCACTCGTCGTGCTGCAGGAGATCTTCGGACTCTCCGATCACATGCACCAGCGCTGCGCCGACCTGGCCGCGCTCGGCTGCGCCGTGCTGGCCCCACAGCTGTTCGCGCGACTTGATCCACCGGTGGTGGCGATCGATGACGACGAGGACTTCGACTGGTGGCTGGCGGAAGGGATGGAGCTGACGCAGGCCCTGCCCTGGGAACGGGCCGAGGCCGACGCGATCGCCGCTCTGGGGGCTCTGCGCGCTCACGGCGCCGTCGACGAATCCCGCGTGGGACTGGCAGGTTTCTGCTACGGGGGCGGGCTCGCCTTCGCCGCCACCGCCTCGGCCGCGGAGGAGGGCCGGCCGCCGGCCGCGCTGATCAGCTACTACGGCTCGGCGCTGCCGACGTTGCTGGACCGCGCGGACGCGGTGACCGTGCCGAGCCTGCACCACTTCGGGACCGCCGACTCGTTCGTCCCTCTCGATCAGGTCGAGCAGATCCGTGCAGCGGTCACAGCAGACGGTGAGCGCGAGCAGGTGCGGTTCCAGTTGCACGAGGGCGCCGGGCACGCCTTCGACAACCCTCACCCGGGGCTGCACCACGCGGCCGCGGCCGAAGCGGCCTGGGAGCAGACCCAGCAGTTCCTGGCCCAGACCTTGGCCACAGGTCGGTCCTGAACCGCACCGGCCGCGGAGCCCGCGCGCAGTTCAGCGGCCGTCATCGCCCGTCGGTGCAATAGCTCACCCGTGTGACCCAATAGTTATGTCCGCATTTCAGAGCACTGTGAACTCGCGCCGAACAGTCGAATCACAGTGGTCGTACCCCCAGGCCACAGCGGCTTATGCCCGGCACACGAGCACCTCCCCCACACGTCGCGGAATGAAACCGCAGGTCGCGCCGTACCGCTTTCCGGGCAGCACCTCGATTGCCGTTCGGTAGGCAGTTTGGAAATATAGGTCGACGGGCCGATGCGCTGCGCCATGGATGTGACGTCCGGAAGACGATCAAAAGGCGCCCGCTCGACCTGCCGTCCGACAATTGACGAAGGAGCCCGAGTGCCAGCGATCACAGCCGATGGTCTGTACAAGATCTTCGGTCGTCGCCCCCAGCGCGGAGTGGAAGCACTCCAGCAGGGGCAGACCAGAGATGAACTGCGAGACAGTGGACTGACCGCTGCGGTCATCGACGCCAGCTTCAGCGTCGATCCCGGAGAGATATTCGTGGTGATGGGGCTGTCCGGTTCCGGCAAGTCCACCCTCATCCGGATGGTCAACGGACTGTTGCCCGCCACCGCCGGAGAACTGGTGATCGGCGACGACACGCTCTCGTCGATGAACTCCGCGCAGCTCCGCGCCGTGCGCCGCAAGCGGATCTCGATGGTCTTCCAGCACTTCGCGCTCCTGCCGCACCGCACCGTCGGCGAGAACGCCGCCTACGGGCTCGAGATCAGCGGGATGAACCGCTCGCAGCGCGAGGCCAAGGCAGCCGAGGCGTTGGAGATGGTCGGGCTGAAGGGCTGGGGCGGATACAAGCCCTCCGCGCTCTCCGGCGGCATGCAGCAGCGTGTGGGCCTGGCCCGCGCGCTCGCCGCCGGCACCGACATCATGCTGATGGACGAGGCCTTCAGCGCCCTGGACCCCCTGATCCGTCGGGACATGCAGGATCAGCTCGTCGACCTCCAGCAGCGCCTGGAGAAGACGATCCTGTTCATCACGCACGACCTCAATGAGGCCATGCGTCTGGGCGACCGCATCGCGATGATGCGCGATGGCCGGATCGTGCAGGTCGGAACCTCCGACGAGATCCTCAACGAGCCGGCCAACGACTACGTCGCCAAGTTCATCCAGGACGTGGACCGCAGCCGCGTGATGACCGCCGGCAGCATCATGGAGCGACCGGAGAAGACGCTCGGCGACGCCCAGGGACCGCGAACGGCCCACCGGATGCTGCGCGAGACCCACAACTCCTGGCTCGTGGTGCTTCGTCGGGACCGCACCCCCGCGGGTGTGCTCTGGGAGGACCACGTGGCCGAAGCCGTCCGTCTCGGGCACGACGAACTGCCCTGGTCGGTCGCCTACGAAATGCCGGTGGTCAGCCACGACACCCCCATCGCGGAGCTCTTCGCCGCCTCTGCCCAGTACACCAATCCGCTGGTCGTGGTCGATGACGACGGCAAGTTCCTCGGCGTCATCCCCCGAGTGACCCTGCTGACCGCCGCAGGCACCGGCCATGAGAACGGCAACGGCAACGGATCCGCCCGGAGTGATGCCGCGGTCGGACCGGACCACGCGATGAACGGAGGCGCCCGATGAACCCCGAGGATTCCCTGCTCCCGCGTGTCCCGCTCGGCACCTGGGTCGATGACAGTTTCGACTGGCTGAAGGAGAATGTCTCCTGGCTGTTCGACGCCTTCTCCGCCATCATGAACTTCCTGGTCGGAAACCTCACCGACCTGCTGATGATGATTCCCGCCCTGGCGCTGATCCCGATCCTCGCGCTGATCGCCCTCACGCTTCGTTCGTGGAAGCTCGCCGTGGGCACCGTGATCGGTTTCGCATTGGTCCTGTCGATGGATCAGTGGGAGACCATGGTCCAGACCATGGCACTGGTCCTCGTGGCCACCGTGTTCGCCGTCGCGATCGCGGTGCCGCTGGGCGTCCTTGCCGCGCTCAACAGCACCGTCAGTGCCCTGGTGAAGCCGATCATGGACTTCATGCAGACGATGCCGGCCTTCGTGTACCTGATCCCTGCCGTGACGTTCTTCTCCATCGGCGTGGTCCCCGGCATCTTCGCGACCATCATCTTCGCGCTGCCACCGGGTGTGCGCATGACAGAGCTGGGCATCCGCCAGGTCGACGCGGAGACCGTCGAGGCCGGCGAGGCCTTCGGCGCCACTCGCGGCCAGATCCTCCGGGGCATCCAGCTGCCGCTGGCGGTCCCGACCATCATGGCCGGCGTCAACCAGGTCATCATGCTCTCGCTGTCCATGGCGGTCATCGCCGGCATGGTCGGCGCCGACGGTCTGGGCAAGGAGGTCGTCCAGGCGATCTCGACCCAGGACCTCGCACTGGGTGTGGAGGCCGGCCTCGCCGTCGTCATCCTCGCAGTGTTCCTGGACCGCCTGACCGCGGCGCTCGGCAACCCCGGTGACTACCGCACCTCGCTCCTGGCGCTGGCGCAGAAGGCCATCGCCCAGCGTGGCTCCGCCATGGGAGCTGTCGGTCCGGCCGCCTGATCGCGCGGACACGTCAGCCGCGCCTCCCCACTGTTCCGAATGATCACCTCTGGAAAGGAACCTTGATCATGACCAACCGACGCAGACTCATCACCCCCGCTTCCCGCTCCCGCCGCTCCACTCTGTCCCGCCGCTCCGCCCTGATGGGCGGCGCCGGCCTGCTGGGCCTCGGCCTGGCCGCCTGCGGCAGCGACGACAGCGGCTCCGGCGACGGCGGCAACGGCGGCGGAGGCGGCGGTGGCACCATCACCCTGGGCTACATCCCGTCCTGGACCGACGGCCTGTCCACCGCCTACCTGCTCGACAATCGACTCACCGCCATGGGCTACGACGTCGAGCACGAGGAGATCAGCGAGGCCGGCGTGCTGTACGCGGGCCTGGCCCAGGGCGACGTGGACATGTACCCCTCGGCATGGCCCGAGGTCACCCACGCCTCCTACATGGAGGAGTACGGCGACTCCATCGAAGACCTGATCGGCTACTACGAGGGCGCGGTGCTGAACCTGTCCGTGCCCGAGTACGTGGACATCGACTCCATCGAGGATCTGGTCGGCCAGGCCGACCGCTTCGGCAACCGCATCGTGGGCATCGAGCCCGGGGCCGGCCTCACCGAGGCCACGCAGGACAGCGTGATCCCGGGGTACGGTCTCGACGACTATGAGCTGATCACCTCTTCCACTCCGGCGATGATCACCGAGCTGCAGAACGCGATCGACTCCGAGGAGGACATCGTCGTCACGCTGTGGACCCCGTTCTGGGCCATGAGCGAGTTCTCCATGAAGGCGCTCGAGGACCCGGAGGGGCACTTCGGTGAGGCCGAGGCGCTGCACCACCTGGGCCGCGACGGCTTCAGCGAGGACTTCCCGGATGTCGCCGAGTGGATCGCCGACGCGGCGATGACCGACGAGGAGTTCGGCTCCCTCGAGGATCTGGTCGTCAACCAGTACGACGAGGGCGAGGAGGCCGAGGCCGTCGAGGCCTGGCTCGAGGAGAACCCGGACGTTCTGCCTCCCCTCCCGGGCGAGTGACCGTCCCTAGCCTTGCTGCCGGCAAGGGTCGGCACGAGGGGTCCGGCGACTGATCGACCCGGCCGACCGACCGAGACGAGGGGCCGATCGCGAGATTCTCGCGATCGGCCCCTCTTCCGTGTCCGCTCGTCCACCGGACAGTGCGCACCGCGAACGGGTGCTACGCGCATGGCGGACGGGCACCGCCCGGTGACGAGGGCTCGAACGTGTCGACGAAGGGCTGGGCCCGAGCCGACCAATGGCCCTCGCCGTGACGGGAGCGTCCTCCTACGCTTCGAGCATGCCGAAAACCGCCGATGTTCGCCCTGCACACGGGGCCGTGCGAGGCCCCGCTGCCCTGCTGACCGTGATGGTCCTGGTGACTCTCCTGGCGCTGCTTCCTGACGGCGCCCGCGCCGCACCCCCGCAGGGCGCCGGTGAGCTGGAGAAGCAGGACGTTGAGGCATGGCTGGACGGCATGCTGCCGGCACTGCTGGAGCGCGAGGCGATCCCCGGGGCGTCGGTCTCGGTGGTGCACGACGGTGAGGTCCTCACCGAACGCGGCTACGGCTTCGCCGATCTCGGGACGGACAGCACCGGGCCCCAGGCTGTCCCTCCGGTGCCGGTGGATCCGCACACCACCCTGTTCCGGGTCGGTTCGATCTCCAAGGTGCCGGTCGCGACAGCAGCCATGCAGCTCGTCGAGCGCGGGCAGCTCGAACTCGACGAGCCGATCGCCGATCACTTGGACTTCGAGCTGGAGACCCGCTTCGAGACCCCCATCACTCTGCGGCACCTGCTGACGCACACCGCCGGATTCGAGGAGGTGATCCGGGGGCTGTTCCCCGCCGATGAGCAGTCGGTGCCGACGCTGCGCGAGTTCCTCGTCGAGCAGGCGCCTGAACAGATCGACGAGCCCGGGTCCACCCCGGCGTACTCGAACTACGGGTATGCCCTGGTCGGCTACCTCATCGAACAAGTCAGCGGGCAGGATCTCCACGACTATCTGCGAGCCGAGGTCCTCGAACCCGCAGGTGCCTCGGGGGCCACTTACGAGCAGCCGCTGCCCGGCTCCGTCGCCGAGCTCGCCGCCCGGCCCTACCCCTCCACGCATGAGGACGCGATCGGCTTCGAGCTGATCGGGCCATGGCCGGCAGGGTCGATGTCCGCGAGCGCGTCCGACATGTCGGCGTTCATGCTGGCCCATCTGGATCAGGAGGATTCACCGCTGCTGGCGGAGCAGTCGCTCGCCACCATGCACTCCCCCGGCCTCGGCGAGGCGGAGCTGGGAAATCTCGCGGCCGGCCTGCAGATGACACCGGGCTTCTTCGCGGAGGACCGCAATGGTCACCGGATCCTGGGCCACGGCGGCGACATCCTCCATTCGCATGCCGCCTTCCAGATCTATCCGGAGGAGGGCACGGGGGTGTTCATCGGTCTGAACGGATCGGGGGCGGCGGCCGACTCCTCGACGGTGCTGCGCAATGCGGTGCTGCACGGGTTCGCCGACCGCTACTACCCTGCCGCGGAAGAGGCCCCGCAGCCACTGGAGACCTCCGCCGACCGGGCCGCGACCGTAGCCGGACAGTACATGGTCTCCCGCCGGGGACAGAGCACCTTCATCCGGCTGAACTCGCTGATCTCGACCGTGTCGGTGGAAGCCGACGGCGACACCCTGCGGATCCCAGCGGTCACTGACAGCTCTGGGCAGCCGATCTCCCTGGTGGAGACCGAGCCGTGGGTCTGGCAGGACGAGGACGGCGCCCACCGGGTGGCGGTCGAGGTCGGCCAGGACGGTGAGGTCGAGATGATCGGCCTTCTGCCCGCCTTCACGCTGCTTCCCGCTCCGGGGTGGACCACGCCGGTGCTGCTGGGGTTCCTGGCGGCGCTGGTGATCCTGGGCGTCGCCCTGGTGGCATGGCCGGTGCGGGCGGTGGTCGGGTGGCGGCTGAGCGCTCCCCTGCTGCTCTCCCGGCGCGACGCGTGGCTGCGCCGGGCGAGCTTGGTGGCTGCTGCGCTGGCACTGGGTGGCATCGCACTGTGGGCCGTGGTCGCGGTGAGTCTGATCGGGGCCGGCGGCCCGTCCGGTCCGGTGATGATCCGGGCTGCTCAGCTCGCCACGCTGTTGGGGGCGCTGGGAGTCGTCCCCGCCGCCTGGCGCGCGATACGCACCTGGGCTGGGCGGAGATGGCTGCTCGCGGTGATGGCCACGCTGATCACGCTGGCCTTCGTGGCGTTCACGGTGTGCGCCGTCGCCGGTGGGCTGCTGACCCCCGACCTGAGCTACTGAGCCGCAGCCGCGTGCGCCTCGTGGCCTCGCCGCGGGCCGGCGCCTGCGCGCCGGACCCGTCGGCGACCGGTCAGCCGGCCACGGGGACCTCGGTGCCGGCCTCCGCGGAGGCGTAGCAGGCGTCGAGGATCTGGGCACGGCGCAGCGCGATCGCGCCGTTGTGGGCGGCGTGGTCACCGGAGCGGACCTTCTCCACGAAGCTCTCCACCGCCGCGGCGTGCCGGCCGTCGGGGCCGACGACCGGCTGGAGCTCGGCGGGCATGCCCTCGACCTCGGTCCAGACGTTGATGCGCTGGTAGGGCTCCTGGGGATTGCCGCCCCATTCGATGCTGGCCCCGCCCTCGGCCCCGTAGAGGGAGACGTAGCACTGGTCGTAGGGGATCCACTGGGCCCAGCTGGATTCCAGCAACAAGGTGCCACCCCCTTCCATGCGCAGGAAGGCGGTGGCGAGGTCCTCGACCTCGAAGGGGTTGCCCTCCTCGATCTCGGAGATCCCGAAGCCGGAGCCGCCGCGGCCCCGCGGCCCGAACTCGGCGTGGGTGGTGGCCGAGGCCGCGGTGACCCTCGGCTCCCCCATCAGGTGCAGGGACATGTCCAGCATGTGCACCCCGATGTCCATCATTGCCCCGCCTCCGGCACTCTGCGCGCGGGTGAACCAGGTGCCCAGGCCCGGGATGCCCTGGCGGCGCAGCCATCCGGTCTTGGCGTAGTAGAGCTTGCCCAGTACCCCGGAGTCCACGACCCGGCGCAGGGCGGCGACGTCACCGCGCTGACGGTGGTTGAAGGACACGTCCAGAACGCGGCCGGCGCGTGTGGCCGCCTCGACCATGCGGGCGGCGCCGGCGGAGTTCTCGGCCATCGGCTTCTCGCACAGCACGTGCAGGCCGGCCTCGAGCGCCGCACTCGCCATCGGGGCGTGCAGGAACGTGGGGGTGGCGATCGAGACCACGTCGAGCTCGGCCTCGGCGATCATCTGCTGCCAATCCGTGTAGCGGCCAGGCACACCGTGCTCCTCGCCGAGGGAGGCGAGCAGATGCTCCTCCTTCGCCGACAGCGCCACCAGGTCGACCCGCGGATCGGCGGCGTAGGCGGCCACGTGCTGCTGACCGGCCCAGCCCAGGCCGATCACTCCAGCGCGCAGCCTGCGTTGTTCCTGCTGCTGTGCTGCGGTCATCGTCGTTCTTCCCTTCGTGGGTGGTTCACGGCCGTGGTCAACCCTAGACGCATCGACGGCGGCATCCGTGCCTCAGGGAGCTGCGTTCGCTGACTCTGCTCGAGGACGCCGGGCTGGTCGTGGTCGCGGGGGCGCGGGCTCCCGGGCGTGGCCGTTTCGAGGCTGCCCGGCCGGTCCGCCGAGCGGGCCGTGTCGGCACGCGCCGTCGGCACGCGCGCCGTCCGCTTCATCGGCGCGCCGTCCGCCTCACTGGTAGGAGACGAACCAGGGGCGCGGCTCGAGGTCGTAGGTCTCCTCGGGGGTGAAGGTGGGGGTGTCCTCGTCGTAGAAGTTCTTCCACGCCATGCCGATCCCCTCGGGCAGGCCCTGCTGCAGGGTGTTCCAGGTGGAGAGCTTGTCCTCCCGGGTGCCGTGGCCGTCAGCGTGCAGCACCATCGCCAGCTCGGGCCGGGAGGCGTCGATGTCCTGTCGGTCGCTGATCATCGCGAGGCTGAACTGGTGGAGGATGAACACCTTCTGCGGCAGCTCGTGCTCGGCGGTGAGGTCGGCCAGCCACTGCGCGGTCTCGTTGACCTCCGCTCCGGAGACCGAGCCGATCTGTTCCAGGTGACGCTGTCCCGCGGCGAGCCGCCACTCCGCGTCGAGAGCCAGACCCACGTGCGGCTGGAGGAGCAGCTCCTCGTACAGCTGCGCCTGGGTGAGGAAGTCGGTGGTGCCGGGCTGCAGGTCCAGCACCACGTACACGCCGGCCTCCCCCGCGGCCTCGACCCACTCGCGGATGGTCTCGACGCCGAGCTCCGTGGAATGGTTGCCATCGGCTCCCGCCGCATCCGAGGCGACGGTGGTGATGATCTCGAACGCCGGGTCCACCGGGACCTCAGCGTAGTCCTCGTACTGCGCGGCCAGCTCCTGGACCCGCTCGATCGACGCCTCCAGCTCCTGCTCGCCGAGCACGCCCAGGGAGGGGATGCCGGGCGAGCCGTAGGCGGCGACCATGCGCCGGTGCGAGAAGGCCACCTGCCCGCCGCCGGGCAGCTCCGGCACGGTGACGGCGGTCTGCAGGTTCTGCGTGAACTGCTCGAGGCCGCCGAAGCCCTCCCCGATGGCGATCACTCCGGCCGACGGGTCCTGGCCGACCACCTCCTTCGCCGCGGCCACGCTCTCGCCGGTGGCTCGCGGATCCGCACCGGGCATCTGGCTCACGGCCCCTCCGGCGGCCTCGACCAGGGTGCGCGCCACGACCGATGCCGGTCCCTCCTCGGCTGGATCGAGGAAGACCGACACGGCAGCCGGCTGCTGGTCGACGCTGACGTCGGGGATCGAGTCGGCAGCGTCGGCGTCGGCCGGGTCGATCTCGATGAGATCCAGGCCGTCGCCGAGATCTGAGACATCGGTGCCCTCGGCGGTGACGAGGGTGCGGGCCCCGAGCCGATCGATCTCCTCGGCGACCGCCTGATCGGTGCCCAGCAGCAGCGGCAGACGCGACGATGCGGACACGGCGGCGAGCGCCTCGAGGCTGTCCTCGGTGGCGATGACCACGCCATCGGCGGACTCGACGAGGAGGGCGCTGAGGGTCAGCGCGGTCCGGGCCGGATCTCCCCCCGGCAGCACCTGCGTGGCGGGGGCCTCCTCGACGAACTCGACGCCGAGCCGGTCATCGTCCGTGCAGGCGCTGGCCGTGCCCACCAGCATCAGGGCCGCTGCCGCCCCGAACGTCCGGCGGGTCGGGCGCGGTGGTCCATGTCTGCGTGTGTTCACTGCTGTGCACCCTATCTCTGTAGCGCGTGCGAGTCCGGGACGGGGCGTCCTGCGCACCGGGGCCCGGGCCGAGGCCACACCTTGGCGAGCAACGGTCCCGAACTCAACGCAGGCACTCGCCGACGTTCTCTGCCGATCCCGGTGTGCAGACCCGACGGCGTGATCCCGGACCGGGAGCGAGCTGCGTCTGGTTCGGGATCACGCCGCGCCTTGCCGGGGTGACCGACCGGGAGCCGGGACAGCTATCCGACGGCCGGGCCCACCCAGACCTGCTGGGCGTTGACGAACTCACGGATGCCGTGCGGCCCCAGCTCGCGGCCGTAGCCGGACCGCTTGATGCCGCCCGAGGGCAGACGCGGGTCGGTCTTGACGATCCCGTTGACCGCGACCTGGCCGGCCTCGATCCGGCGGGCCATCGCCTCGCCGCGCTCCGTGGAGGTCCACACACTCGCCGCCAGCCCGTAGGGGGTGTCGTTGGCGATCGCCAGCGCCTGCTCGGCGTCATCGGCCACCATCACCACCGCGACCGGCCCGAAGGTCTCCTCGGTGCAGGCACTCATCCCGGCCCGCACGTCGGTCAGCAGCGTGACCGGGTAGAAGTAGCCCTCCCCCGTCGGCATCTGCCCTCCCAGCACCAGGGTCGCGCCGGCCTCGACGGACGAGGTGACCTGGCGGTGGAGGTTCTTCCGCAGCTCCTCGCGAGCGATCGGGCCCACCTGGGTGGACTCCTCACGCGGGTCCCCGACCACCAGCTCGTCCAGGTGCCCGGCGAGCAGCTCGACGAAGCGGTCGTGGACCGAGCGCTCGACGATCAGCCGCTTGGCGGCGATGCAGGACTGGCCGGCGTTGATGATCCGGGACAGGGCCGAGACCTCGGCGGCCTTCTCCAGATCGGCGTCGGCCAGCACGATGGAGGGGTCCGAGCCGCCCAGCTCGAGCACCGCGGGTTTGATCTCGCTCGCGGCGATCGAGGCGACCAGGGAACCGGCCCGGTCGGAGCCGGTGAAGGACACCGCCTGGATCCGGGGGTCGCGGATGACGCGCTCGACGTCCTCCGTGGCGGCATGCAGGGTCTGGAAGACACCCTCGGGCGCACCGACGGCCCGGAAGGCCTCCTCGATCGCCGCCGCGCAGCCGGGCACGTGGGGATCGTGCTTCATCACGGCGGTGTTGCCGGCCATCAGTGCCGGGGAGGCGAAGCGGAAAGCGAGCCAGAACGGCGCGTTCCATGGCAGCACGCCCAGCACGGTGCCCAGCGGCAGGTACTGGACGTAGGAGGAGCTGGCATCGGAGGTGAGGTGCTCGGTGGCCAGGTACTCCGCGGCGTGGTCGGCGTAGTGCTCGGCCGCCCAGGCGGCCTTGGCGACCTCCCCGCGCGCTTCGGTGATGGGTTTGCCCATCTCCTCGGTCATGAGCGGGGCGAGCTCCTCGACGTTCTCGCGCATGTGGGCGGCCACGGCCCGCAGGACCTCGGCGCGTTGCGCGAAGCTGGTGTCCTTCCAGGACTCGTAGGCCGTGCGGGCACGGTTCAGGGTCGCGGTGATCTGCTCCTCGGTCGCGGCTGGCACCTCTCGTGCCACCGTCCCGGTGGTGGGGTTCATGGCGGTCAACGTGGTCATGAGGTCTCCTTCAGCTGGTCGCATCGGTGGTGGCGGCGCCGGGCACGAAGGTGCCTTGGGAGGCCGTGAATGGCTCCGGCAGCGGCCGGAGGCTGGTTGATCCGTGCACGGTGAAGTCCTCGTCCAGGGTGAAGAAGGACTGACATCCGTCCTCGGTGATACGGACGGTGTCGGAGATGCCGACGGTCTTGTTCCCGTCCACGCCCCACATCCAGGGGATGAGATGGAAGGTCATCCCCGGCTCAAGGGGCCGGGGATCGCCTTCCATCAGGGAGAGGATGTAGCCCTCGTCCCAGGAGGGTGGGAAGGCGATGCCGATCGAGTAGCCGGCGCGGGTGACCAGGGTGGCGCCCACGTCGTTGCTCTCGATGATGGACCGGGTCAGCTCGTCGACCTCGGAGACGGTCACTCCCGGCCGCATCAGGCTGCGCAGCTCGGCCAGGGCATGCTTCATCAGCTCCTGCGCCGAGTGCATCGACTCGCTCAGCTCCCCGTTGACCACGGTGCGCATCATCGCCGCGTGATATCTGCGGAAGCAGCCGCCCACCTCGAGGAACACGTGCTCCCCGGGCTGGATGGTGCGGCCCTCCCAGGTGGAGTGGCCGATCATGGTGCGCGGACCGGAGGCCACGTAGGGCATCACCGCCGGGAACTCTCCGCCGGCGCGGAACATCGCCGAGGAGATCGCGGCGGCCACATCGTTCTCGCTGGCCCCGGCCATCGCCGTAGCCTGCCCCGCGACCATCCCGGCCTCCGCGGCGTAGGCGGCGCGCTGCATCACCTCGATCTCGACATCGGACTTGCGGATCCGGCCGTCCTCGACGATCCCGAAGCAGTCCACCAGCCCTTCGCCGAAGGCGTCGTGGAAACGATCCTGCTGGTAGGCGGGGAAGTAGTAGCTGTTGCGCTCGTACCCCACCCGGGAATCGTCCAGGCGCAGGTCACGCAGAGCACTGACCAGCTCCAGGATCGCGTCACCCGTGTCTGGATAGGCCCTCGAGTTCTCGAGCCAGGTGCGCTCGATCACATTGGATTCCTCGAGCGCACGGGTGATCATCACCGAATCCGCGGCCAGCGGCACGATCAGCGCCTGGAAGAAGGAGTACCCGGTGGTCTGATGATCGGTGAGGTACATCAGGTTCTCGGGGTCGGTGATGATCACCGCGTCCAGCTCCCGCTGGACCATCCGCTCCCGCAGCTCCTGCAGGCGCCGCTCGTACTCCTCGGGAGGGAAGGTCATGTCGTCCCGGCGGCGCATCAGTCGGCCCTCGTCGCCGCGTCGACGGCCTGCTCGAACAGGTCCAGTCCGGCACTCAGATCCTCCTCCGGGATGGTCAGCGGCGGGATCAGCTTGATCACCCGCCCCCCGGAGCCGCAGGGACCGATCAACAGGCCCCGGTCGAAGGATTCCTGCTGCACGCGCTTGGCGAAGGCCCCGTCACCGGTGTCCAACGCCTGGATCATGCCGCGCCCGCGCACCTGCCAGGCGCGGTCGGGGTGCTTGGCGGCGATGGCCTCGAGCGTGTCGCGCATCTGCTCGCCCTTGGCGCGGACCGAACCGAGGAAGGCCTCGTCGTCGGCGTAGTCCAGGCCGACCGAGCCGGCGACGAAGGCCAGACCGGGGCCACGGAAGGTGCCCGTGTGGACACCGGGCGACCAGTGGTCATCGATCTCCGGCTTGTTCAGGTTCATCGCGATGGGGATGCCGAACCCGCCCAGGCCCTTGGCCAGATTGATGATGTCGGGGTCCAGGCCCATCCCGTCGAAGGAGAAGTAGCTGCCGGTGCGGCCGTTCCCGACCTGGATCTCGTCGATGATGAACAGGGCCCCGACGTCACGGGCGAGGTCCTGGACCTCGTGGAGCCACTCGCGGCTGGCGACGTTGACCCCTCCCTCGGCCTGGATCACCTCGACGATGAAGGCGGCCGGCGGGGTGTGTCCGCTGGAGGGGTCGGCGAGCGCCGCGCGGTATTCGGCCAGTCCCGTGGCCCCACCGGGAGCGGTTTCGAAGGGCAGGCGCACCACATCGGTGAGCGGCACCCCGGCCCACTGCCGGAACGTATCGTTGGCGGTGGCGGCCAGTGACCCCAGGGTCATCCCGTGGAAGCCGTGGCTGAAGGCCACCACCTCGCGGCGGCCGGTGGCACGGCGGGCCAGCTTCAGCGAGGCTTCGACGGCGTTGGAGCCGGTCGGTCCCATGAACTGCATCCGATGGGACATGCCGCGGGGGGCGAGCACCTTCTCGTGGAACTTGCTGAGGAAGTCCCGTTTGGTGGTGGTGTAGGTGTCCAGGGAATGGGCCACCCCATCGGCCTGGATGAACTCGACCAGGGCTTCCTTCATCCTCGGGTTGTTGTGCCCGAAGTTCAGCACCCCGGCCCCGGCGAAGAAATCGATGTAGGAGGTGCCGTCCTCGGCGACCTGGCGGGCATTGGAGGCCGACGCGAAGACCGTCGGATAGGCGCGGCAGTACCCGCGGATCTCTGATTCGTGCTGCTCGAAGACACTGGTGTCCATGGCGGGTGCCTCGCTTTCGACGATGCGATGAAGGTTCGAGAGTGGTTCTCCCTGGGTGCTTGCTTCGGCCGCTGCAAACGGCCCGTGTGAGGACCATCACCCGGGGAGGTGGGCCCCGTCAAGTACCCGCGCGCCCACGAGGGTGGCGGGCTGCGCGGACACGGTGAAGCACACTCATGACCTGGGGATATGTGCCGAGCGTCGTGCTCCCGTTCGGTCAGCATCGCGGGCCCGGGAAGTCCCTGCGTCGCGCTAGCGTGCGGGAGACTGGAGACATGGACTCCATGAGCGGCATCTCCCGGGGGATCTCGGATCTCAGCGAATGGATCGACGAGGCCAATTCGCAGCTGCCACCGGAGGCGGCGACCTGGGCCCGGCTGGCGAAGATCACCGAGGAGGCAGGCGAAGTGGTCGCCGCGCACATCGGTGCGACCGGCCAGAATCCCCGCAAAGGCGTGACCCACACCCGGGCCGACGTGGAGGAGGAGCTGCTGGATGTCGCCCTGACGGCGCTCGCGGCGCTCGAGCATCTGCGCGGCCACGACGCGCGCTCCCTCGACCTGCTCGCAGCCCGACTGGAGGCCACGCTGCGGCGGGCTGGAGCAGGAGGGTGAGAAGCGCGGATCCTCCCCTCCTGCGGTGAGCCTCTCCGGTTACGCAGCAGCGTCGCCGTCCGGACGGGCTCAGCTCGCTGAATGCGGAGAGGACCGACGGGCTACGGCCCCGTATGCTGGCCGCTGTGAACAGCGATGCCGGCTCTCTTGTGTCCCTGGCCGATATCCGCGCGGCCGCCGAGCGGATCCAGGGCGTGGTCCTGCGCTCCCCGGTCATCGCACTGCCACATCCGGCCGATCCCGACCGCCTGCTGCACTGCAAGGCCGAGTCCCTGCAGCCCACCGGGGCGTTCAAGCTGCGCGGCGCCTACAACACGATCTCCCAGGTCCTCGAGACCGCTCGTGAGAAAGGCATCGTCGCCCAGTCGTCGGGCAATCATGCCCGCGCGGTGGCGTGGGTGGCTCGCCGGCTGGACCTCCAGGCGACGATCGTGATGCCTGAGGCGACACCGCGGCCCAAGCTCGAGGCGGTGCGGGCGCTGGGCGCCCGGGTCGAGATCGTCCCCAACCGTGAGCGCGATCAGCGGGCGGCGGAGCTGGTCGCCGAGCACGGCAGCGTGCACGTCCCGCCCTACGATGATCTCCGCATCATCGCCGGCCAGGGCACGGTGGGCCTGGAGCTGGTGGAGCAGCTGCCGGGCGTCGACGTGGTCCTGGTGCCGGTCTCCGGGGGCGGACTGATCTCCGGGATCGCCACGGCCGTGAAGTCGCTGCGCCCACAGGCGACCGTGCTCGGTGTCGAGCCCGAGCTGGCAGCCGATGCCCAGCAGAGCCTGCGCAGCGGTGAGCACACCGCCTGGGACCCGGACGACACCTACCGCACCCTGGCCGACGGGCTGCGCACCCCGGCCCTGGGCGCGCACCCGTGGCAGCACGTGCGCCGCTATGTCGACGACATCATCACCGTCAGCGAGGACGGGATCCGCTCGGCTGTGCGCCACCTCGCGGTGGCGGGCCGCCTGGTGGCCGAGCCTTCCGGTGCGGTGACCACCGCCGCCTGGCTCGAGCGGGACCTGCCGAGCGGTCGGACCGCTGCGATCGTCTCCGGCGGATCGATCGATCCCGACCTGCTGGCGCAGGTGCTGCGCACCGGCTGATCCGTCTGCCGACCGCCTCACCTGCCCTGTCGCCGGACACCCGGTGCCCGGCCACGCGCGCCCCGGACACAGCCCCGCATCACCCTTCTCGGCACGGTCCTCCCAATGCGGGGCGCGGCGGTGTTCCGGACCGGCGCGGGTTGTTAGCGTGATTCCCTCATGCCGATCGCGACCGCGAGGGCGTCGCCAGCGGTGCGCGACCAGCGGAAGGAGACGGCCATGGACCCGCATCCGAGCACGTCGAGCACACGCGAAGGCCGGTTCGTGCGACGGGGCATGTGCCTCGCCGCCGCAGCAGGGCTCCTGGCGCTCAGCGCCTGCGGACCCGATCAGACTCAGGATCCCGACGAAGGGGACGGCGCGCCACCGGAGGGTGACGGCACCCCCGCAGCCACCGCGCAGGTGCAGGACGCAGACGGCACGGAGCTCGGCACAGCCGAGTTCACCGAGGTCGACGACGGGATGGAGGTCCGCGTGGACCTCAGTGAGCTGGAGCCCGGCCATCACGGTCTGCACATCCACGGGATCGGAGTGTGCGAACCCGACAGCACCGACCCCGACGACCCCTCCGAGACCGGCGACTTCCTCTCTGCCGGCGGACACCTGGGAGGGGACGCGTCCGAGCACCCCGATCATCCCGGTGACCTGCCCTCGCTGCTGGTCAACGAGGACGGCACGGCTCAGATGACGTTCGTGAGCGACCGGCTGACCGCGCAGGACCTGCTGGACGAGGACGGCACGGCGCTCATCGTCCACAGTGACCCCGACAACTTCGCCAACATCCCCGAGCGCTATGCACCGGACGGCCCCGATGAGGACTCCACCGGCGCCGGGGACGCCGGTGACCGGGTCGCCTGCGGCGTGATCGAGGCGGCCGACGCCTGAGCGCAGCAATCGCACCGGGTGTCCGGAACGAGTGGGGGCGCCCGGGGCCCCCGGGAACACACAGGGCGGGATGCGCGGGTCCTGGGCGCGCGATTCCCGGGGGCCACGGGCGGGATTCGTATCGGACGCTACGGGGTGGGGAGCACGTCGTAGCGCAGCTGGACCATGCCGTTGTCGAATCTCTGTTCATCGCGCAGCGCGAGGTCGAGACGGTGGTCCGGCAGGAATCGCAGCCCACCGCCAAGAGTCACCGGGCACAGCAGGACGTCGATCTGATCGACCAGGCCGTGACCGATCGCCTCCCCCGCCACGGTCGGTCCGTCGATGGTCAGGACCCCGTCGGAGCCGGCCTTGAGCTGCGCGACCTCCTGGGGGTCGAACTCGGATCGCAGACGGGTGCGTCGGGTGGGTACGGACTCGAGCGTGCGGGAGTACACGACCTTGTCCGCGCTCTGCCAGATCCGGGCGAACTGCATGGACTCCGGTGACTGCTCGATCACCTCGGCGTCGGTCTCCCAGACCGCCATCATCTCGTACATCCGCCGCCCCAGCAGGTAGGTGCTGACGTTCTCGAGCTCCTCGTTGATGGCGGCCAGGACCTGCTCATCCGGCTGCGCCCAGGAGGAGAACTCCCCCTCGCGGTCCGCGACGTATCCATCGAGCGAGACGATCATCGAATACAGCAGCTTGCCCATGGCTCTCCTTCGAGTTCGGCCTGCTCACAGCCCATGCGCAGGCACCGCTGCGGACCAACCGGTCACAACAGACGCTGACCAGCACTGACGGCTACTGCTGGCGCTCCTGCCTCCAGCGAGAGGTGACCGGCGGGCCACGCCCTGCCTACGCTGCTCACCCTGCGGGGAGCCTCGCGGGATCCGATCGAAGGAGCCAGCCATGCGCAAGGCCGTCCTGCCCGTCAGCATCACCACCCTGCTGCTGATCATCATCATCCTGATCCTGGTCCTCTGACCACCCCGTGGCAGGTTCCTCCGCGCCTCTGCGGACAGGTGCTGTCCTGCGCACCCGCGAGACTTCCTCCACGGGCCACCGACCCGAGCCGGCACCTCCGGTTCGGGGCGCTGGGTGGTCCGGCGGCCCGAGACGACGGAGGACACCATGAGCAGCACCATCCAGATCACCTTCGATGCCCATGACCCGCGCGCCCTGTCACAGTTCTGGCGGGACGTGCTGGGCTACGTCCACCCCGGCCCGCCCGGCGTGAGGCTCGAGCCGGGCGCTGATCCCCTGGCGGCCTGGGATGAGTTCCTCGAGACCAGCGGCGTCCCCGAGGAGCGGCGCAACAGCGCCTCCGCCCTCGAGGATCCCGATGGCAGCGGACCGCGGATCTTCTTCCAGCAGGTCCCCGAGGACAAGGCCGCCAAGAACCGTGTCCACCTCGATGTGCGCACCGCCTCCGAGCTGCGCGGCGAGGAGCGCATGGATGCCCTTGAAGCCGAATGCGCTCGGCTGCTGGCCCTCGGCGCCACCCGGCTCGCCCGCCACGAGCCCGAGGCCCCCACCAGCATCGGCTTCATCGTGATGGCCGATCCCGAGGGCAACGAGTTCTGCCTGGACTGAGAAGAGTACTGCCTGGACCGAGACGGGCGATGACCGTGGCGGCACGGGGCCGGCATGGTTGAGTGTTCCCATGACGGATCCCTCAATGCTGACCGACTCCGACCGCGGGCATCTGCGCCGCTGCGTGGAACTGGCCCAGGCGGCCCTGGTGGCCGGGGATGAGCCCTTCGGTTCCGTGCTCGTCGACGAGCACGGAACCGAACGCTTCGCCGACCGCAATCGGGTGGCGGGAGGCGACGCCACCCGCCACCCCGAGTTCGCGATCGCCCGGTGGGCCGCAGCGAACCTCACCGTTGAGGAACGTGCCGATGCGACGGTGTACACCTCCGGGGAGCACTGCCCGATGTGCGCCGCCGCGCACGCCTGGGTCGGACTGGGCAGGATCGTGTACGCCAGCAGCAGCGAGCAGTTGTCGGCCTGGCTGCGGGACTGGGGCATCCAGGCGGGACCGGTGGCCCCGCTGCCGGTGCAGAGGATCGCCCCGTCGGTCCCCGTCGCCGGCCCGGACCCGCAGCTGAGCGCGCAGGTGCGTCAGCTCCACGCTCGTGCCCGCGGGGTCGACTCTCGTGCCCGTGGGGTCCACTGACGATGACGTCCACCACCGGGCGCGGCTGATGACGACGCCCACCCGCGGGCCGACAGCTCCCGCCAAGCCCACCGGATCGATGAAGGAGCATTCATGCAGATCACACGTCCGAGCGACTGCGGCAAGGCGCCCGGCATCGCCATCGTGGGCGAGTTCGCCGCGAAGTGGGCCGCGGGCGAGGCAACTGCTGTTGCCGAATGGCTCACCGATGACGCGAGCTGGTCGTTGATCGGTGCCGGCACCCACAGCGGCCCGGAGGCCGCCGAGCAGGTGATCCCGCGGCGGATGGGCTTCAGCCATGCCCTCCGGTTCGCCAGCACCTCGAAGACCGCGAAGATCGCCGAGGTGCGCAGCTACTGCATCGAGACCGGATCCGACGAGGCCCGGTCCGCGTAGAGCTGCGCCCAGGGCGCATGCCCGGGCCGCGATGATCGCCCCTTCGAGGTGTCCGGCGTAGGCAGGGGATGTCTCGGTGGACGCCCAGTGGATCCTGTCGTGGGTGGCGATGGTCTGTAGGGCGGTAGTGCGGTCCATGCGGAGCCTCTCTTGGCGTCGTGATCACGATCGTGCTCACCGCCTACCCGGGTTCGCTCTCGACCACGGTGTCTACGTTCTGCCCCGTCGTCGCGCTTCACCGGCACCACTCCCACGAGGAGCGACAGGAGGCGCGGAAAAGGCACGGAAGTGCTGCTGTGGGCACTGCGCCAGCGGAGACTCGAGCGCCAGGGAACCAGAGATCTCGCCCGAGCCGCTGCGACATGGCCTGACCTCATAATGCAGAGAAGGGTCGACCCGGGCACCACGTTGGCACCAGATCGGTCCTTCCTGCTGTCAGAAATCACGCTGACCAGGGTGGGCCCGGAGGGGATCGAACCCTCGACCCGCGGATTAAAAGTCCGTCATCAACCTGGTCGTCGGCGGAACTACTGCAGGTCAGGGCGCCAACTCTGGCGTATAGAACCGAATGGACATCATCGCGTTGCTGTCAGCGTTGCTGTCACGACAGATGCGGGCCACCACGGCGGACCCTCGGCTCGAACCTCGAGACGACGCACGTCCGAGCCATCAAGGTTGACCTCATGTCTTGGTCGCGCATGCCGACCGAACGTCGCAAACCCGCTAGCCTGGCAACGCTCCCACCCGGTCGAGTCACGGCGTCGGATTTCAAGCAACGACACCAGCAATCTGGGGTGACTACCGCCGGACACTCATCTCGGAATGCGAGCTAGATGTAGTTGGTCATGACGTTGTCGACACCGTCGTGGAGGCGTGAGGCCGGGGGCTGGTCGCCGCAAGCGGTGTGGGGCCGATGGTAGTCATAGTGGTGGACCCAGACCGCGATGGCCTCTCGCCGTTCGTTCTCGGAGGCGTAGGGGCGGGCATAGAGGCACTCGTCGGTGAGGATCCGCTGGTAGCGCTCGACCTTCCCGTTGTGGCGGGGAGTGTAGATCCGCGTGCGCTGGTGACGGCCGATGAGCGCACGGGTCGAGCGGCGGAACGCTTTGGCGGTGTAGTTGCTGCCGTTATCGGTGACCAGGCGGGAGATCCTCGTGATGCCGTGGGCAGCGAAGAACACTCGGGCGCGATGGAAGAACCCGATGGTCGTGGCGGCTTTATCGTCCTCGAGAGCCTCGGTGCGGGCCAGGCGGGAGAACCCGTCCTCCATAGAGTGGAGGTAGGTGTAGCCGACCTTCTGCTTGTGAGCCCGTTTGCCGGCCAGGGCCTGCTCGCTGCCGCGGCCATGGGTCCACCAGCCGCCGCCGTCGGGGATCTTCCCGACCTTCTTCACGTCCATGTGGACCATGTGCCCGGGGTAGCGGGCGATGATCTTCCCTGGGCGGCGCAGGTCCTCCCCGTCCGGAGTGATGTCCCTGATCCGGTTCAGGCCCAGGCGGTCCAGCCAGCGTGTCACGGTCCGCACGCAGCAGCGGACGTGGTGTCGGTCGGCGAGCTCGCGGGCGATCCGGCGGGCGGACCACTTCCGTTTCCGTCGCCAGTGCTCGATCAGCTCGACTACCCAGGCAGCGAGCCGCGAAGGGCGCTCGGCGGGGGCGCTGGAGCGGTCCTCGAGGCCGA
>DWZH01000081.1 GCA_019118275.1 Candidatus Brachybacterium merdavium
GCCTCAGCGCGCGGTGCCGTCGATGGCGAACTCGTCGATGCGTGCCAGTTCCTCGTCGGTGAACTCGAGGTTCTTCAGCGTGTTCAGGTTCTGCTCGAGCTGGTGGACCGAGGAAGCCCCGACCAGTGCCGTGGTCACCGCCGGGTGCCGCAGCGCCCAGGCCAGCGCCAGCTGTGCCAGTGACTGCCCGCGCTCATGGGCGATCTCGGACAGTCCGCGCACGCGCTCCTGGTAGTCCGCGTCCGTGACCTGGCGTTCGGTCAGGGAGGGGGAGGAGCCCCGGGCGCGTGAGCCCTGCGGCACCCCGGACATGTAGCGGTTGGTCAGCAGACCCTGCTGCAGGGGCGAGAAGGCCGCGATGCCGATCCCGATCTGTTCGGCCACCTCCAGCAGCCCACCCTCGATGTGCCGGTTGAACATCGAGTAGGAGGACTGGTGGATCAGCAGCGGGGTGCCCTTGTCGGCGAGGATCCGGGCGGCCTGGCGAGTCATTTCGGGAGAGTAGTTGGAGATCCCCGCATACAGGGCCTTGCCGCTGGTGACGGCGTGCGACAGCGCCCCCATGGTCTCCTCGAGCGGAGTCTGCGGATCCTCGCGATGGTGGTAGAAGATGTCCACGTGGTCCAGACCGAGACGGGTCAGCGACTGGTCCAGCGAGTTCAGCAGGTACTTACGCGAACCGCCGTCGCCGTAGGGTCCGTCCCACATCCGGTACCCGGCCTTCGTGGTGATCACCATCTCGTCGCGATGCCGACGGAAGTCCTGCTCCAGGATCCGGCCGAGGTGGGTCTCGGCGCTGCCGGGAGGCGGGCCGTAATTGTTGGCCAGGTCGAAGTGGGTCACTCCGCGGTCGAAGGCGCGGCGCACGATCGTGCGCAGAGTCAGCGGATCGCGGTTCTCGCCGAAGTTCTGCCAGAAACCCAGGGAGATGGGCGGCAGCAGCAGACCGGAACGGCCGGCCCGACGATAGGGGGTGTGGGCGTGGCGGTAGGGGGCGGGAGTGTAGGCCTCGGTGCTCATGTGCGAAGCCTAATGTGCCCGATTCCACCGTGGAAGGGACTTCCCGCAGGTCAAGATGCCTGCAGCGGTCGCACCATCTCGATCATCCGCAGTCCGGGAACCGTCAGCAGGGTGGGGTCGGCGGGGAAGGGGAGCTCGACGCCGGTGGCGCGGAAGCCGTGGCGCTCGTACCAGGCGTGCAGCTCCGGCCGGGACTGCAGCACCTGGATCATCAGCTCGCGCACTCCAGCCCCGCTCAGGTTCTCCACCTGCGCCTCCAGCAGCCGTCCGCCGATGCCGCCGGACTGCGCGGCGGGGTGGACGGCGAACAGGCCCAGTTCGGCGCGGTCGCCCTCGGTGCGCGTGTAACAGCAGCCCACCGGCCCGTCGGGGCCCTGCGCCACGATCAGCGTCACGGCGGGGTCCGTGATCATTGCGCGCACCTCACCTTCGGTGCTGCGGTGCCCGCGGACCAGGTGGGACTCAGTCGTCCAGCCGCCCTCCCCGCGGTAGGCGGCCTGCACGATCTCCAGGAGCGCCCCGATGTCGTCCTCGCGGGCCTCGCGGAGCGTGAGGGAGGGGGCGGTGGCGTGGTGGGCGGAGCGGGTCATCGCAGGAGTCCTAGGCGTCGGAGCTGTCGCAGCAGGCCGTGACCGTCGGGGGCCTGCACCGTGGCCGGGGTGTCCGGCCCGGGGCCGGAGCCGCCGAGGGGTCGCAGGGTGCCGTGGGCGAGCAGCTGTTCGGATTCGGTCAGCTGACGGATCGCGATCGCCTCCACGTTCTCGGGATGAGCGGCGGCGAACTCGCTGTAGATGGCGGGGTCGTGCTGGCCGTCGTCCCCCACCAGGATCCAGCGCAGGGAGGGAAGCTCCCGCGCCAGGTTCTCCAGGGCGCGCTCCTTGTGGGCGCGGCCGGAGCGGAACAGCCCGGTGTTGGTCGGCCCCCAGTCCGTCAGCAGCAGGGGGCCGTCGGGGTACCCGTTCTTGTACAGGAACCGTTTGAGCACGGGGTAGACGTTCCACGCGCCGGTGGACAGGTACACCACCGGGGCCGAGGGGTGATCGCGCACCAGGTGCTGGTAGAGCAGAGGCATCCCCGGCACCACCTTGCGGGTGGACTGATGGACGACGAAGGCGTTCCAGAAGGCCAGCAGCGGACGGGGCAGCCAGGTCACCATCACGGTGTCGTCGATATCGCTGATCAGCCCGATCCGTGCGTCCTCGGGGAAGACCGTCACGTCCGCGGTCACCTTGTTGTCCGGTGCGGTCCACAGCACCGCCTCGTGGGTGCCCGGGCTCAGCTCCACCTCGAGGACCACGTCGACGATGCCGGCACGGTCGGCCCGCACGGCGAACTGACGGTCTCCGAGCAGGACGTTGACTGTCCGGTGAGGGGCGACCTGGCCGGCGAAGTTCCGCCAGCCCCGCACGGCGATGGTCCGCATGTCGTGGACGGGCTGGTCGTAGAAGTCGGCGGGGGTTGCGGGGGAGGCGTAGCGGACCTTCGCCAGGATCCGCACCCGCCGGTTGCTGCCGTACCCGTGGAAGGGCTGCAACCGCAGGTCCCAGCCCAGGTGCCGCAGCAGGCTGCCGACGGTGACGTTCTTGAGGTTCTCCAGGCGAGCAGCCCAGTGCGGTCGGTCCCGGGGGACACGACGGTCGCCCGGTCGCAGCACGGAACGAGGCGAGGGGGCTCGGGAGAGCACGCGTTGGCCGGCCGGGGTCTGGGAGTCAGACGGACCGGGACATCTTCAGCCAGGCGCCGTCGGGATCGTCCTCGACGACGACCCAGCGGTCGCCGGTGTCCTCGAAGCCCAGCGAGTCGTAGACGGCGCGGGCACCGGTGTTGTCGGGCCCGACGTACAGGGTGACGGTGTCGGCGCCGTCCTCCTTCGCCCACTCGAAGACCGCCTCGGCGAGCAGGAGCGCGATGCCCTCCTTGCGGGACCCGGGGGTGACCCACATGGCCTGCAGCTCACGCTCGTTCTCGGGGGAGTCCGCTTCACGGCGCGCCGCGACCACCGCGACGGGCTGCGTGTCCTCCATGGCAAGGAACCAGGCGGCCTCGCGCACTCGCTTCTGCCAGACCTTGTCCTCGTAGGTCGATTCCTTGTCCCAGCTCTGCCCGAAGGCCGCGGGATCGCTGCTGAGAGACCGGAGACGAATCTCGCGCACGAGCGACCAGTCGTCGTCGTGAGCGCGGATGATTTCGGCCATGGCTGTCCTCCTGAGCCGTCGTTGCTGGCGTCACGGGCCCGTGATGCCCTGCCGGCGCGCGTGGCGTCGCATGCGCTCCCTTCGGCATTGTACGGGGAAGGGGGCAAGTGTGCTCGCGCCGTCCCGGGAGTTGGCACAATGGGCAGATGCCGCACCTTCGCGTTCTGACCCTGTGCACCGGCAACATCTGCCGTTCGCCCGCCGCTGCCGTTCTGCTCCGGGAGGCCCTGCGCGGCACTGACCTGGAGGAACACGTGGAGGTAGGGTCGGCCGGCACCAGCTGGGAGGCCGAGGGCGAGCCGATGGACGAGCGCACCACGCTGGCGCTGGAGCGGGCTGGTTACACCCAGCCCTTCGAGCACACCGCGCGCACCATCCACCTCACGGAGCTGCTGCGCTGGGATCTGGTGCTGCCGATGAGCATCCAGCATGCCGAGCTGCTGCAACGGATGGCGCGTCAAGCGCCCGAGGGATCCGCGGTGCCCGAGGTGAGCCTGTGGCGACGCTTCGAACCTGGCGTGCCGCCGGGGGTGGATCTGGCGGTCGACGATCCCTGGTACGACGAGCAGGAGGCGTTCGACCAGCTGATCCTGTCCATGCAGAAGTCCGTTCCGTCGATCCTGGAGCACCTGCGCGAGATGCTGGCCGAGCGCGAGTCCGCGCAGAGAACGGCGCAGAGCGGATAACGCCCGGCCGACGGGAGCGAGGTCGGGCGGAGCTGGCCTCAGCCGTCGGAGCGTCGCGACCCCAGCGTCCGCCGGCTGTGCCAGGTGGCCCCGATGAACCCGGCGGCGGTCAGGAAGCCGACGCCGAGGGCGACCAGCAGGACCTGACGCAGTGTGCCGTAGGCAGAGGCGTTGTCACTGGTGATGGTGTTCAGCAGGCGCACGATCGGACCGTCGTCGCTCACAGGGGCGGTCTGTGGCGGGGGCGGGGACGCCTCCGGCTCGGGGCCGGCGATCTCCGTCTCCTCCTCCGCTCCCTCGTCCATGGTCTCGGCCTCGACGACGGGCTCGGCGGTCTCCTCCGTGGGAGCCTCCTGCGTGGGCGCCTCCTCCGGAGCCTCCTCGGCGGGAGCGTCCTCGGCAGGACTGGGCTCGGGCTCGGGCTCCATCTGCACGGTGGGCCCGGGCTCCTCCTGGACCGGGGGAGCGAGCTCCTCCTCGGTCACGTCCTCCTGTGTGCGCTCCTCGGACTCCAGTTCCTGGGGCGGGGACGGCTGCTGTTCGGGCTCCTCCGGGGGCGGGGATGTCTCGTCACCGGGAGCAGGGCTACCCGAGCTGTCGTCGTTCTGCTCGTCGTCCTCGGTGCCCTCGTCAGTGTCGCCCTCGTTGTCGCCGTCCTCGTTGTCGCCTGGGTCTTCGGCTCCGTCATCGGCGTCGTCGTCATCGCCCTCGTCGCCTTCGCCCTCGTCGTCGTCCTCGCCTGGGGCACAGTCGTCCGGGGGCGACTCCTTGCTGCGCTCACTCTGTGCAGTGGCGGCCGGAGCCTCGTTGCCAGCGTCCGGGTCGCCCTGCTCCGATTCGTCGTCCTCCGTGTCGCACGGCGGGGTCGGGGACTCCGGTGGGGGGCTGGAAGGCGTCGGATCGTCGGACGCCGTCGGTGTGCTGGAAGGCGTCGGATCGTCGGACGCCGTCGGTGTGTCGGAAGGCGTCGGCTCCTCGGACGTCGTCGTGGTCTCGGTGGGGCTGGTCTCGGTGTGGGTCGTCTCCGGGGGCGTCGACGTCGTGGTGCCCGAGGTCTCCTCGGTCGGCGTCTCGCCGTCGCTGCCGGTCTCCGTCGCCGTCGACGTCCCCTCTGTCGACGTCCCTTCCGTCGGCACCTCCTCGGAGCCACCCTCCTCGGAGCCGTCCTCGACGGGCACGATCTGAGCCGGCTCGACCGGAGGATCCTTGGGATCCTCGACCGGCCCCTGGTCCTCGACCAACGCGGATGCATCGTCCGGCACCGAGGGCACCTCGTCGGCGGGCTGCCCCTCGCGCTCGATGCCGCCGGCACGGTCCCCGTCGGAGGGATCGGCCAGTGCGGGGAGAGCGGTGGTAGGGAGCGCGATGGCGAGAGCGGCGGAACATGCGCAGAGGCGCGAACGCAGTCGCATATCGGCTCGGTACCCCCTCTCCGTGGTGCGCTCGCCAGGCGGCGCTCGGTGACATCTGTAGCGGGTCCGACGGGTCACTTTACCCTACCGGCCCGTTACCTTCGGGCCCCATGACCGGCCCGTTACCTTCGGGCCTATGGTGTCGGCACGCCGGGGGTGGGTGCAAGGGTCTGTGCATGGCGACACGGCCAGATGACCAAAGGGAAACTTGGTGCTCCCTTGGCGGAGCGATGACCCTCCTGGTCGGGGCGTGAAAACTGGATCAGCCGCCCAGAGCGCCGTCGACCAGCGACTTCGCCGCCTCCTGGACCGTGCCGAGGTGATCCTCACCGCGGAAGGACTCGGCGTAGATCTTGTACACGTCCTCGGTTCCCGAGGGGCGGGCGGCGAACCATGCTGACTCTGTGGAAACCTTCAGTCCGCCGAGCGCTCCGCCGGCCGGGGCCTCGGTGATCGCCGAGACGATCGGTTCGCCCGCCAGCTCGGTCGCGGTGACCTGCTGAGGACTCAGAGCCTTCAGCTTCGCCTTCTGCTCGCGGTCGGCCGGGGCATCGATCCGCGAGTAGGCGCTGGAGCCGAACTCCTCGACCAGCTCGGCGTGCAGCGTGCTGGGGGAGCGGCCCGTGACCGCGAGGATCTCCGAGGCCAGCAGCGCCAGGATGATGCCGTCCTTGTCGGTGGTCCACACGGAACCGTCGCGGCGCAGGAACGAGGCGCCGGCGCTCTCCTCCCCACCGAAGCCGACGGAGGAGTCGATCAGGCCGGGCACGAACCACTTGAAGCCGACCGGCACCTCGAACAGCTCGCGGCCCAGCGAGGCCACCACCCGATCGATCAGACTCGAGGAGACGGCCGTCTTGCCCACCCGGGCCGAGGTCGGCCAGTCGGGGCGATGGGCGAACAGGTACTTGATCGCCACGGCCAGGTAGTGGTTGGGGTTCATCAGCCCTGCGTCGGGCGTGACGATCCCGTGCCGGTCGGCATCCGCGTCGTTGCCAGTGGCCACATCGAACTCGTGGCGCTTCTCCAGCAGGGAGGCCATCGCCCACGGGCTCGAGCAGTCCATGCGGATCTTGCCGTCGCGGTCCAGGGTCATGAACGACCACTGCGGATCCACCTCGGGATTGACCACGGTCAGATCCAGGTCGTGCATCTCCCCGATCTCGGCCCAATAATCCACGGCCGCGCCGCCCAGCGGGTCCGCGCCGATCCGCACGCCCGCCCGACGGATCGCGTCGAGATCGACCACGCTGCCGAGGTCCTCCACATAGGCGTGCAGGTAATCGTAGCGGCCTGCGTCCTGCAGGGCCTTCTGCCGGCCGTGACGGCGCACGCCCCGCAGTCCATCGGCCAACAGCTGGTTCGCCCGATCGGCGATCCAGTCGGTGGCGTCGGAATCGGCCGGGCCGCCGTGCGGCGGGTTGTATTTGAAGCCGCCGTCGCGCGGCGGGTTGTGGCTGGGGGTGACGACGATGCCGTCGGCCCGGCCGGAGTCGGTGGCCGAGCGGCCGCGGTTGTGCACCAGGATCGCGTGGGAGATCGCCGGGGTGGGCGTGTAGCCGTCCTGGGTGTCGATCAGTGCGGAGACGTCGTTGCCCGCCAGCACCTCCAGCGCGGTGTCGAAGGCGGGGTGGGACAGCGCGTGGGTGTCGCGGCCGATGAACAGCGGACCGCTGATCCCCTGAGCCGTGCGGTACTCGACGATCGCCTGGGTGGTCGCGGCGATGTGGTCCTCGTTGAACTTGGTGTCCAGGGAGGAGCCGCGGTGGCCGGAGGTCCCGAAGGAGACGGCCTGCTCGGGTTCGCTGGGGTCCGGATGGAGGTCGTAGTAGGAGTCGAGCAGGCTCTCGACGTCGACGAGGTCCTCGGAAAGGGCCTTCTGCCCTGCACGGGGGTGCATGATCACCACTCCATCCTCGGGGTAGGGGAACCAGTGTCAGTCTAGGGCGGGCGGTGCCCCGGGCGAGGGGGATGGCGATCGGTGAGACGGGCTCAGGAGCTGCGCGAGCGCACCAGCAGCACGATGCCGATGATGATCAGCACCAGGCCGATGAGTCCTGCCACCACTCCGATGATCGGCCCGATCAGCAGCGGAGCGGCCACGCCGAGCAGGCTGTAGGGACCGAGATACGCGGGAGCCTCGGTACCGCTGCAGGTGACGGCCACGGTGGTGTCCTCGAGGGCGGCCACGCCCAGGGTCTGCTCGTACTCGGTGCCGTCCCCGAACTGCGTGGTACCCGAGGTCCGGACCGTGCTCACGGAGCCGCCGCCCACGGCCTCGGCCGAGCATTCGGCGGCCTCGGCGTCCGCGGCCGGTACGTACAGCAGGAGCATCTCGTTGGCGGCGACCTCCACCTCGCCGCTGCCGCCCTCGAGCACGGTGGGGCCGGCGACCGCATCCTCCATCACCGAGCTCATCGACCAGAAGATCCCGCCGATGAACGCCACCGGCGCCACGACCACGAGCAGCACGATCCCGATGATCAGCGGCAACAGTCCCCGCTGCTTGCGGCGCGGGGCCTGGGGCGAGGGGGCGGGACCCGCCGGGCTGCCGGCCGAGCTCCCGAAGCTCGGTCCGGAGAACGAGCCGAACGGTTCGGACCGGTCCTGGGCCCACTGCGATCCCGGCTCCGGCTGCGCGGGGAGCCCGGGATCGGCCGAGGGGCCGGACGGCCCGGGCAGGCCGTAGCTGGGGCGCTTGCGCGGGCTGGGGGTCGGGGACTCACCGTCGGACATCGAGCCTCCTTCACGGCTGGGCCCGGTCAGGATACCGGGTGCCCCGCAGTGCTTCCCGGGGGCGGACCGGGCGTCAGATGATCGCCAGCAGCACGCCGGTCAGCGAGGCCGCGCACACCGCGGTCACCACCGGCGTCGCGAGCCACACGATCACCATGGACCGCGCGACCGGCCAGCGCACATGCCGCGGCCCCTGTGCCAGGCCGGCCCCCACCACGCTGGAGGCCAGCGTGTGGGAGGTCGATATGGGCACGTCCAGCCCCGCCATCGCGGCGCCGACGGTTGCGGCCGCCGAGGTCTCCGCGGCGAGGCCCTGCGCGGCCGAGAGGTCCGTCAGGCGCCGTCCGATGGTGCGGATGATGCGGTGTCCGCCCATCAGCGTCCCGGCCGCCACGGCGATCGCCACCGGCAGCATGAAGCTGACCGCGGTGCTCATCGACATCCCGGCCGAGGCGGCGGCCACCGCGATCACCGCGAGCGGCAGACGCGCATCGTTCATGCCGTGCCCGGTCGCCACGGCACCGGCCGACATGGTCTGCGCGAAGCGCATATGACCGATCCGCAACAGCTCATGGCGGCCCAGGGCGATGATCGCGTGCATCACCGCGTAGCTCAGGCCCGCCGCCAGCAGAGGCCCGATGATGCTGGCCACCAGCATCATCGCCAAATGGTCCCAGGCGGCGGCAGCGCCCACCGCCACGGAGGCGCCCAGGGCGGACCCGTAGAAGGCGTGCCAGGTCGAGGAGGGCATCCCCACCCACCACGTCGCCACCTCCCATCCGAAGGTCACCAGGCAGATCGACACCAGCGCCCAGCCCAGCAGATCCGGATCCGCGGACGTCGCCTCGGCCAGCCGGGTCAGACCCAGCAGCTGCAGCGCCCACTGCGCGCTGACGGTGATCACCAGCAATCCCAGCAGCGCGCCGAGCAGGTTCAGGATCGCGGCCATCGCCAGGGCGGTCGATTCGGGCAGCGAGCGGGTGGTGATGGCGGTGGAAATCGCATTGGAGGCGTCGTGGAAGCCGTTGTAGTAGGCCATCACCAGTGCCAGGGCCGCCACGGTGGCGAACAGGGCGAGGGACACCTCAGGCGTCCTTGACCCGCAGCAGGTCCGCCAGTCTTCCGACCCGCTCCTGCAGGGCCACGGTTCCGCTCACCGCCCGGGCGACGTCATGGGTGGCGAGCAGCTCCGTGGAGGCCCCGCCGCGCTGATAGAGCTCCCCGAGGGCCTGCCGGGTCAGCCGGTCCCCCTGGCGTTTGAGCTTGCGCATCTGCACGTAGTAGTCGTCCAGGTCGCGAACCCGGTACAGCGACCAGCTGGCCACCACGGTGATCTCCGCGGCCCGTTCGATCCCCTTGCCGGCCTCCAGCAGGGCAGTGGGCAGCGTGCCGATGCGGGCGAGCACCAGCAGCTCGGCGGTGTGCTCCATCGAGTCGATGGTGTCGGCGATGGTCAGCGCCAGGTCGTACAGCAGCTCGGCCTCGTACGGGGTGATCAGGGAGTCCGCGAGCCGGGTGGCGATGCGTCGGCACAGCTCCTCGGCCCGGGTGGAGTGATCGTGGAGCCGGGGCGCCACTCGCATGCGTTCGCGGTAGCCCAGGCCCAGAACCTTGGAGTGGGCGTCGGCGGCCTGCACCATCAGTTCGGCCAGCTCGCCGAACAGGTGGTACATCGGCTTCTCGACCCGCTGCGGGAACAGCTGCACCACGTGGGACGCCTCCTCGCGCCCGAGACGCCGGGCCTGCCTCGACGTCTCCGCACCCGCGGGACGCCGGTCAACGTTGAGTGCGCCGGACCGGGATGCGCCTGACGGCGCGAAGGCCGCTCGAAGCGGCAGATGTTGGAGCCCGGGGCAACCGCGGCCCGGCGCGTCAGCAATGCTAGGGCACGTTCCGGCGGGCGGGCCAGCGGAGAGTGACCCAGATCAGGGTGGGGAGCACGCCTGCCGGCCGCATCCCGGCGTGCCCTGCGGGTTCATCCCCTGGGGGCCTCAGATGACGTGCGCCACAGCCTCGGGGCGTCTCAATCCAGGGTCCCCGCCTCGGCGTGACGGGCGGCCGCCGCCAGCTCCTCGCCGGTGCTCAGCAGCCGCTCGGCCTGCCGGGTGCGCTCATCGCCCGGATCGGAGTCCGCCAGGTGGGCGGTGCCATGGGCCACGATCGTGGCCACCGCTCCCGCCCGCCTCAGCGCCAGGCCCAGGTCGCCGGTGAAGGCCCCGCGCAGGATGTCGTCCATGGTGTCGCGCACCTGCTCGATCTCCGGCGGCTCGGAGAACCCGGAGAGGTAGCGCAGCCCGGACATGGTGTGTGAGCCCTCGCGGTACCGCAGCACCACCTCCTCGCCGGAGCGCTGGACCCAGGTGTGCAGCACGTACAGGCGCCACAGGGCACCGGGCAGGGTGGTGGCGGGCGAATGCGACCACAGCAGGGCCAGATCCGCCAGGCCCTCCTCGGCCACCAGGTTCACCACCCGTTCGACGACCTCGGGGTCCGTGCTGTGGAAGACGCCGTTCAGCAACGCCCGGGCCGAGTCATGGGCGAGATCGGTGGATGTCGACGGATCCGGCTCACCCGGGAGCAACTCGGCGACCTCGGGGGACAGCGAGGCGGGCCGGCGGAATCGAGGAGAACTGGCACCCGAGGCAGACATGGCACGTACTGTACGCACCCGGCGGGCGGGCATGCACGGCCCGCGGATTACCCTGAGAGCATGACCATCCCTCGCCAGATCGGACCCGAGACCGGGCCGCGCCGCGCCCTGCCGGACTTCTCGCGCAGCAACGCGACCGTCGAGCGGATGGTGCGCGACCTGAGGCAGCCCACCGGCGCGATGCGCGCCGCCCATCCGGTGCGGACCCTGGTGCCGGCCGAAGCGGGGCGCGACATCATCATGCGCTGCGTGGTGGCGGCTGCGGCCCTGCTCCTCGCCGCCGCATCGGCCGTGCTCGGCGTGCTGCTCTACCTCAGCCTCGGCGAGGCAGGCGCCCCGAGCGTGCTGGGGATGCTGCTGCTCCTGGTGTTCGGCGGGGTCGCCGCCGTGCTCACGCTGCTGGGCGTGCGCTTCGTGATCGTCGCGGTGACCACCTCCCGGGCGGCGGTCGAGATCACCGACGCGGGCCTGCGGGTCACCGGTGGGATGCGGCCGCGTCTCGTGCCCTGGCACGAGATCCTGGCCGTCGAATCGCAGGTGGTGCATCCGGTGCACTGGCTGACCGCCGCTCTGCGACTGCGTGACGGCTCCCGCGTGATCATGCCGGCCTTCGACCGGCACATCTGGAACTACAGCCAGCCCTCCGGCCAGGACATCCGTGCCCTGCGAGGCGAGCTGCGCCGCCGGGAGCAGGCCGCCGCGGACGCCTCGCCCCTGCCGCGCTGACCATCGAGCAGGCCAATACTCCCGCGGCCGACGGGGCGGCGGCCCACCGTCCAGACCGGGGTCAGGCGCCGGGGGCCTGGCTCGTGCCCTGCTCCCACAGGGCCGAGACGGCGGCGGCGACGCCCGCGCGGTCGATCCCCGAGACGCTCAGCACCCCCTCGTCGTCCAGCGGCAGATGTCCCACGCGCCAGGAGCCGTCGGCCTCGGCGTGGAACATCAGCGGCGTCGTGTCCTGCGGGGCGGAGGCGTCGGTGCGGCGCAGCGAGACCGTCCGCTCCTTGCCCTCGTCGAGGAAGGCCGTGACCACGTCAGCGACCGAGGCCGGCACCTGGGCGGGATCGGGCAGGGCGGAGACCACGAAGGAGTCCAGCTCGTCCTGCGTGAGCATCAGCACCGCCTGGTTCGCCTTGATCACGAAGGCCATCCGCATCGCCTCCCCCTCGGTCAGGGCCAGGCCCAGCCAGCGATCGGCGGAGGTCAGGGTGGTGGCCACCACCTGTCCCTCCTCGCCGAGCAGCCACTGCCCGTCCTCGGAATGGGTGACCTTGCCGCGCGCCCGCAGCCCGGAGGTGACGGCCGCGGTGACGAACTCCTTCGCCTCCTCGGGGGCGCTGCGCAGACCGATCTGCTCACGGGTGACCGCGCCGGCCTCGGTGGGTCGCAGGTTCAACATGAAGTCGATCTCGTAGGCCGTGTAGATCGTGGTCTGTTCCTGCCCGGAGGTATCAGGAGCGGTCTCGGTCATGGGGTCCCCTCACTCATCGGCCGGCGCGATGGGTGCGCCGGGGTTCGTGCGACACAGGAAGCATGTCAGATCCCGCGCCGGGAGCGCACCTCGTCGCGGGGATCGTGGACGAGGGAGAGACGGCCGCCGCGGCCCGGCCCTCAGGACAGCCGCTGATAGATCTCGGGGGTGACCTCGTAGCGCATGGGGCGGCCGGCGAGGTGGGCGGCGATCTCGTCTACCACACCCGCCCCCTGCGCGAAGCGCGCCTCCACGGTGCCGCCGGCGACGTGCGGGGTGATCAGCACGTTGTCCAGGCCGTACAGGGGGGAGTCGGCCGGCAGCGGCTCGACGTCGAAGACGTCCAGCCCGGCGCTGAGCCGCCCGGACACCAGCTCTGCGGTCAGGGCATCCATGTCGATCACGGCGGAGCGGGCGGTGTTGACCACGATCGCGCCCTCGCGCAGGCGGCCGATCATGGCCGCGTCGAGCATGTGACGGGTCTCCTCGGTGACCGGGGCGTGGATGGCGAGCACATCGGAGCTCGCACACAGCTCGGCCAGATCCACCAGCTCCACACCCAGGGCCGCGGCGTCCTCGGCCGTGGTGAAGGGGTCGAAGGCCCGCACCGTGCGCACCCCGAGTCCGGTGACCATGGAGGCGTACTCGCGGCCGGTGCGGGACAGGCCCACGATGCCGATCGACTGCTCGCGGATCCCGTGGGTGAGCTGCCCCAGGCCGCTGGCCCGCCAGTCGCGGGTGGCCTGGAGGCGCCGGTCCATCCAGTGCAGGTTCCGCAGCAGGGCGAGCGTCAGCGTCAGCGACAGTTCGGCGACAGGCACCGCCATCGGGGCCGACCCGCCCTGGGCCAGGCGCAGGCCCTGCTCGAGCACCGTGGCCGGGAACAGCCCGCGGATGGTGCCGGCGGTGTGCACGGCCAGGCGCAGGCGCTCGCCGATCACGGCCCGGGGCTCGAACTTCCGAGTGCTCCACGAGGTGATCAGCACGTCGTAGGCGTCGGCCAGGTCGGCGGGCAGGGAGCCGTCGTGGCTCCAGGTCACCTCGCCCAGCTCCGCGAGCCGGTCGCGGGTGGGCGCGTCGTAGAGGCGGTCGGCCTCCTCGGGGGTGATCGCGGCGAAGATGCGGGTGACACCGGCGGGAGTGGTCATGCGGTCTCCTTCGAGGGCTGCAGCGGCAGGGGATCGGGGCCGGAGGCGGCGAGCGGGGCATGGATCAGCCGGGCGTCGACCTCAGCCATCCCACCTGGTGCAGGTGAGCCCGCAGGTGGTGGGCGATGGCCAGGGAGCCGGCCGTGGTGAGGTGGCCGGGGTCGGTCGAGAGCGAGGGAGGCTTGTTGCCCGCACGCCGCTCGGCCAGGTCGTCCGCGGTGGGCGGCCGGCCGGTCACGGCGGTCAGCTCGGGGCTGAGGAGGAAGCGCTGGACGTCGACGTAGCGGTCGCCGTAGCGGGCGGCTCCGGCGGCGTTGACCGCCGTGATCTTCTCACGCATCCCGGGCTCGCAGCCGTTGTTGGTGAACTGGCCGATCACCAGCACTCGCGCCCCGGCGGCGGCCAGCCAGTCGGCGGTGGCATCGATGCGCTCGATCACCTCGGCGGCGCTCGCCCCGCGGTTCAGGTCGTTCTTGCCCATCCACAGCAGGCAGTCCTCGCCGCGCCACCTCGTGCCCAGGTGCGGGATGAAGGGATCGCCGTCGACCGGGAGGGGAGCCCCGGGCTCGGCGCGGGTGAGCAGCATCCCCTCCTCGTCGCCGTGCGCGACGGCTTCGAGTCCGCCCACGTGCCCGGCGAAGGGTTTCAGGGCGGTGGCCACCAGGTCCAGGCCCGTGGGCTCCAGCCGGATCGTTCCCGCACCCGGCAGCGTGCCGCCGGCGACGCGGACCGGCAGGGGCAGGGAGCCGATGCGGGCGGCCGT
>DWZH01000082.1 GCA_019118275.1 Candidatus Brachybacterium merdavium
CTGTCCTCGGTCGAGGACCCGGACGGCACATTGCGGGTCAACGCCCGCATCGATGTGGTCCTGGAGACGCATGGCTTGCCCCGTCAGGTGGGCACTGACGTGCTGAGCGGCATCCTCGGCTTCTTCGTCGACGCCGCGCGGTGGCCCCACGACCCCAGGCTGCCGTTCCTCGGACCGCATCGGCGGGCCCGGCGCGACAGCCTGCTGCCGCTGGTGCGGGAGCGGTGGGGCTGAGTTCTGTCGCTGCCTCAGGGGGCAGCGAGAGCTCGTCATGGCCGCCAGTCGGCAGGTTGTCCGGATCCCTGGAACCCGTCGATGCCCTGTGCGACAATCAGTAAACGATTACGCCCGTATGGCGACGGGGCCGGCTCGATGTTTGCAGTGGTTGGGTGAGAGTCGTAGAGCATCCCGAGCAATCGTCGCCTCGTTGAGAACGAAGGAGTTCCCATGAGAAGCACACGCGCAGCAAGTCAGGGATCGATCGAGCGTCGATCGATTCTCCGGGCAGGGCCGCTGGCCGCTCTCTCGGTGCCCGCGCTCGGAGCGCTGGCAGCGTGCGGCGGCGATGGAGGGGGCGGCGATGCCGGGGACGGGACGGGAGAGCTGAACCTGATCTACATGGGCGACGCAACCCAGCAGGAGACCTTCCAGGCTCTCTTCGACGAGTTCCAGAAGTCGCATCCGGAGATCACCCTGAACGCCAACGGAATCGCGTCAGGCGACTGGGCCACCTTCGGTAACACCGTCTCGACCCGGATCGCCGGAGGCGAGCGGGCCGACATCATCTCCGTCGCGACCGAGGGGCAGCGGCTCATGTCGTCCAAGGGCCTCTTCGAACCGCTCGACGAGCTCATCGAGCGCGATAGCGAGGAGACCCAGGAGTTCTACGACAATGTCCCTCCGAGGCTCGAGGAATGGCTCGACACCTATGGTTCCCCGGATGACAGCACCTATTTCGTCCCGGGTGGTTACAACACCGTGGCCATGTACTTGAATCGGGACGTCTTCGACGCCGCCGGTGTCGAGATGCCCGACACCGATTGGACCTGGGACGAGTTCCGATCCATCGCCGAGACCATCAAGGAGGAGACCGGCGCCTTCATGACCACCGCGGGCGCCGGGTTCCCGTTCGGGCAGATCCTGCCGTGGCTGTTCACCAACGATGCCAGCACCCTCAGCGAGGACTGGGCCACGGCGACCTTCGACAGTCCGGAAGCGGTCGAGGCGGCGGAGTTCGTCAAGGCACTGGTCGATGACGAACTGGTGCCGCAGCCGGGCGGTGAGTTCGATGGCGCGACCCAGTACCAGCGCGGATCGCTCGCCACGCTCACCGGGGGCCGCTACACACTGCCCGATGTGCGCCGCCTGGAGATGGTCGACCAGACCAAGATCGTCAACTTCCCGAACAACGCAGGGCCGGGAACACCGGTCGGCTGGGACGGCTGGGCCATCTTCAAGGCCTCCGAGAACAAGGAAGCGGCCTGGACCTTCCTGAAGTGGCTGATGTCGGTGGAGGCCTCGGAGTACTACGCGGAGCAGGGCGGCACCAACGTCCCCGTGCGAGAGGATGTGGCGGCAAGTGACTCCTTCCTGGACAACGCCCCCGAAGGTACCGAGCTGATCGCCACCGGCATCGAGTTCGGCACTCCGGTGCCCAGCCCCGACCAGCAGGCTCTGGTCGATGCAGAGGTCAACAAGGGTTGGGAAGCGGCGATCTTGGGCAACCAGCCTGTCCAGGAGGCCCTGAGCGCCGCGAATGAGGCGATGCAGGAGCAGCTGTGACTGCGGAGTCCACAGCGACTGCTCTGGCTGCCGGGCGCGAGGGAGAGCCTTTGCGCCCGGCCCCGGCGCGCCGACGCGACACGTTGGCGGGCCTCGTCTTCCACGGGCCGGCGATGCTGCTGTTCCTCACCTTCGTGCTGGGGCCCTTCATCGTGGCCATCGGCCTCAGCCTGTTCCGCTGGGACATGCTCACCGAGCCCGAGTTCATCGGACTGGACAACCTTGCCGCTCTGGCCACGGACACCAGCTTCTACAACGCACTGCGCAACACGTTCGCGTTCTCACTGGCCTCCATGGCCACGCATCTGGTGGCGGGGTTCCTCCTGGCCATAGGGGTGAACAAGCTGCGCAGCAAGGTCGCCTCCTACTTCGTGCGCACCTCGCTCTTCTTCCCCTTCGTGATCTCCTGGGCGGCCGTCGCCCTGCTGTGGAAATACGTCCTGGATCCCACCTTCGGGATGGGCACGTACTACATGGAGCTCATCGGCCTCTCGCCCCCGAACTGGTTCACCGACCCCCAGTGGGCGCTGCCCGCCATCATCGGGATCGACTGGTGGCACACGGTGGGATTCACGTTCGTGATCATGCTGGCTGGTCTGCAGACCGTGCCCGAGCAGCTGTACGAAGCCGCCCGGATCGACGGTGCCAACGCCTGGCAGCGCATGTGGAACGTGACGATACCGATGATGTCCCCGACGATCTTCTTCGCCAGCGTGATCACATTCATCGGGGCGTTCCAGATCTTCGACCCCATCCAGATCATCACTCCCAACGGGGGCCCCGAGGAATCAACGCTCTCGATCGTGATGTACCTGTACCAACAAGGATTCCAGGCCTTCCAGGCAGGCTACGCGTCTGCGGTGGCGTTGGTGGTCTTCGTGATCATGGCGCTGGTGACCGCCCTTCAGTTCTGGGTCTCTCGGAAGTGGGTGCATGAACAATGAAGCGACGCCGCATCGGACGGTGGGTCCTCACGGCGGTGCTGATGATTTTCGGGGTCTTCATGCTGGCTCCGCTGGTCTGGCTGGTCAGTGAGAGCCTGACGAAGGAGGCGTCCGCGTTCTTCCTCCCGCCCTCGTGGATTCCCCGAGACTTCACGCTAGAGAACTTCGGGACCATGAATGATTTGATCCCCTTCGGACGGATGTTCCTCAACAGCGTCATCGTCTCCGTCACCGCAACGGCCGGAGCACTCCTGGTCAGCTTGATGGCTGCCTACGCCTTCTCCCGCCTGAGCTTCCGGTTCCGGGATCGACTGTTCGCCCTCATGCTCGCCGCGCTGATGGTGCCGATGCAGATGACGATCATCCCCGTGTTCTTCCTGATGCGGAACCTCGGATTGGTCGACACCCTGGGCTCACTCATCCTCCCGGCGCTGATCAACGTCTTCGCCATCTTCTTCTTCCGGCAGTACTTCAATTCGATCCCTCGCGAGCTCGACGAGGCCGCGACGCTGGACGGTGCCGGGCACGGCTGGATCCTGTTCCGGATGCTGATCCCGCTCTCGGGCCCGGCCATCGCTGCGATGACGATCTTGAATTTCGAGGCGACCTGGAACAACTACTTCGGGCCGCTGATCTTCCTCAGGACAGAGGAACGCATGACACTCCCGCTGGGCCTGGTCACCCTGCAAGCAGGCCAGAGCGGCTCGAGCGTTGTCGTCTTCGCGGCGATCACGGCCGTGGTCGTGCCGGCTCTGGTGGTGTTCCTCCTGTTCCAGAGGGCCTTCATCGCCAGCGTCGCCACTGCCGGGGTCCGCGGATGAGGGAGATCGCTCAGACCTCCCCCTTCACCGTCACCCCGACAGTCAGGGGACTTCAGCGTCTGATCCTGCGAAGGGTCTGGAGCGCGCTGTGGCGGCATCTGCCGATGCTCGCCGTCGGCTCGACAGTCACCACGCTGGGTGCTTCGGTCGGCTTCTGGCTCGCGGGAGGGAGCCAGCTCCTCCTGCCGATCCTGCTGGCGGTGCTGGCGGGCCCGACGATGATGGCATTGTTCAGCGTGGCGCAGGGGGCCCTGGTCTCGGATGACACCGGTCTGCGGTCCTACCTCCGCGGAGTACGAGAGACAGCGCTGCCCAGCACGGCGCACTCGCTGATCCCGGCGCTCAGCCTGGTGTCCCTGGCCGCGGCGGCAGACGTCTACGAGCTCACGAGCAGTGCTTTCATGCTGGTCTCTCTCAGTACAGCGATCATCGCGACGATTCTGAGCGTCGCAGGTTTCGTGGTGGTGCTTCCCTTGGCCGTGGCACGTCCGCAGCTTCGGCGGGCAATGCTCTGGGTGACCGCATGGCACATGCTCGGGCGGTGGCCGGTGCGATTCCTCGCCCCGATCGTGATGGCGGGTCTGGCGCTCTGGACTGCGCTGACCTATTCGTCGACGCTCGTCCTGCTGCTGCCGGCTCCGATCGCGCTGGTGGCGGGTGCTGCCTACTGGTGCTGCGCCGTCGAGCTCGGGGCCCGCGATGTGCTCGTTCCAGGTGATGCACGGGCTGCGTGAGATGTCCTCTGGCCGGAGTGATGATGGGCGGCGCAGCCTCAGTGAGCCCCAGAGCTCACTTCAATCCGGAGGTCTTGATCGAAGCCACGATCTGCTTCTGGAAGACGAAGAAGATCGCCAGGGTCGGCAGAGCAGCGACGGTCGAAGCGGCCAGAATATAATTCCAGTCAGCCGCGTACTGCTGCTGGAACGTCTGGATGCCCAGCTGGACCACTCGCAGGTCCGGCTCCGACGTGATCGTCATCGGCCAGACGAAGGAGTTCCAGTTGGCCAGGAAGAAGAATACCGCGAGCGCCGCCAGGATTGGGCGTGACAGGGGCAGCACGATCCGCCGGTAGATGGTCCAGTAGCTGGCCCCATCCACCAGCGCGGCCTCCTCCAGTTCGTCTGGCAGAGAAATGTAGAACTGCCGTAGCAGGAAGATTCCGAAGGCGTTGAAGATCATCGGCACGATCAGTCCCGCGTAGTTGTCGACCATGCCCAGGGTGCGCACGATGATGAAGGTGGGGATGATCGTTACCGGGGCGCTCACCAGCATGGTCGAGAAGATCGCGAGGAAGATCCGCTCCCGGCCGGGGAAATCCAGGCGGGCCAGGGCGTAGGCGGCCATGGAATGGAACCAGAGCGAGATCAACGTGACCGCAGCCGAGACGAAGAAGCTGTTTAGCAGGTAGCGGGCGAAGGGGACGTTCGAGAAGACGTAGACGTAGTTCTCGAAGGTGACCGTGGAGGGGATCAGTTCCGGGGAGTTGACCTCCTCGGGTGTCTTAACCGATCCGAGCAGCATCCACGCCAGAGGGAACACTGTCAGAGCTGCCAGGACGACTCCGATGCCCAGCAGCACCCAGCGGTGCTTGCCACGGGGCTTGCGGGATCGCAGCGGCGCGGTGGTGGACCGGTCGCGTCCGGCGAGCGTCGGGGGCAGGCTTCCGGGGGAAGTGGGAGCATCAGTCGTCATGGGAGAAGCGACCTCCTCGGGTCACGAGAAACATCACCGCGGAGATCAGCAGCAGGAAGGCCACCAGTACGGAACCGACCGCGGCCGCGTAGCCCAGGTCGCCGAACAGGAACGCTTGCTGGTAGATGTAGAAGATCAGCAGTGAGGTCGAATTGGCGGGCCCGCCGCTGGTCAGCACGAAGATCATGTCCAGACCTCCCGTGACCACGGCGACCATCGAGGTCAGCAGCACGAAGAAGCTGGTTGGGGCAAGCAGTGGCAGGGTGATCTGTCGGAACCGCGCCCACGGCCCGGCTCCATCGATGCGTGCGGCTTCATAAAGCTCGGTGGGGATGTCCTGCAGGCCGGCCAGGAAGATGATCATGTAGTAGCCCATCTGCAGCCAGATTGTCACCGCGATCACCGTGCCCAGCGCGAAGCGCGGGTCACCGAGGAAGGAGAGGCCCTCGATCCCAACTGACGACAGCACGGTGGCGACCACGCCGGTGCGGTCAGTGAGCATGAACTGCCAGACCATGGAGACGACCACGATCGAGACCACGTATGGCATGAACAGAGCCGAGCGGATAGCGCCGACCGCCGGGAATTTCTGCTGGACCAGCAGTGCCAGGCCCAGCCCCGTGACGAAGATCAGAGGCACCAGGGCCACCAGGTAGATGACGGTCACGCGGGCGCTGTTCCAGAACTGAGGATCCTGGATCAAGCGCACGTAGTTGTCCAGGCCGATGAAGTCGAAGTTGCCGAATCCGTCAATCCAGAAGAACCCCAGGACCACCGACAACAGCATCGGGAGAGCTACGAAGGTCAGCAGGCCGATCGCGTCAGGGGCCAGGAACAGCAGTGCCGCGCGGGTCTCGCGCCGACGTCGTCGGGACGGGCGTCGCGAGGCTTCCGGGGTCTGCTTGTGAGTCACTGTGCGGCGTGTATGAGACGTCAGTGTCTGGGTGCTCATATCAGGGACCCTCCGCGATAGGTCTCGAGGTAGCTCTCGATGGTCTGTTGAGCGAGTGCGGCCTCCGCGGTTGCGTCGGCGCCAGCCAGTTGCACTGCTTGGAGGGCGTCTGAGACGGCCTTGTAGACCATCGGCGGGAAGCGTGGCTCGGCGCGTCCGGTCGGGAGGATGTCATTGCGGAAGACCTGGTAGTGCTCGCCCGCGAAGGCGTCCTTCTGATCGAGCACCTCGTCGGTGGACCGACGGGCAGGCATATTCCCTTTGATCTCCGGATCGTTCCAGGCTGCGTTGTGGGCGATGGACTCCTCGTCCATACTGCCCAGGGTGCTGACGACGAAGCGAGCAGCCGCGTCCGGGTCCTTGCCCCGGGAGTTCACGCACCAGGCCCAGCCGCCCAGTGCCGTCACCGGCTCACCACCGGGCGGCGGAGGCAGTGGCATCACACCGAAGTCCTTGTCGGGCGCGTTGAGCTGTAGATTTAGCACCTCCCACACCCCTGTCTCCCAGAATGCGGCGTACTGCGAGCTGAAAGCCGAGACGATGTCGCCGTTGGCAGGCATTGTGCGGGGCGTGGCACCGCTCGCGATCGCACGGCCGTACAGCTCCAGCGCCGCCTGCGGCCCTTCGGCATCGAAGACGGGGTGTTGCGTCTCGGGATCGATGACGTCGCCACCGGTCTGCCACAGCCATGGGTAGAAGGTGAAGTTCTGGTAGTAGCCGGGGTCGACGTCGAGTACGAGTCCGGTCCGGTTCCCTTCGCTGATCTGCTCTCCGAGATCGAGCAGCTCTTCCCAATCGGCGGGCAGGTCGCCCTCACTGACCCCGATGGACTCCAGCAGGTCGGGATCGTAGAACAGGGCCAGGGGCTCCTGCTCCATCGGCAGCCCATAGATGGCGCCGTCACTGATCCGGGTCGACAGTGCCTGTGGGAAGTAGTCGTCGATCGCCTCCTGCTCCATGTACGGGGTGAGATCTTCCAGTACCCCACCGTTGGCGTAGCGCAGATAGTCCCCGGGAGAGATGAGGAAGATGTCAGGGCCATCGCCCGAGGCGAAGGCCACCGGCATCCGCTGGTCCATCTGGTCGCCGGTCATGTAGAGCGGGGCTATCCTCCGCTCGTTCTCGGCGTTCCAGCGGTCGATGGCGGTCTGGAACCACTCCGACTGAGCGACGATGTTGGGGTCCTGCTGGGGCGCAGGGCTGTAGAAGTTCCAGAAGGTCAGTGGGGCATCGGTAGCGCTGCCGGATCCGCAGGAACTGAGCAGTGTGACGCTCGCAGCTGCTGCGACAGCACCACCGCCTGCCAGCAGCGTTCGGCGCGAGGGGCCATTCAGGGCAGTGGCGCGGCGGGGGGAGGCAGGCTCGGTGTCAACCTTGCTCCTACCCGGTTCACGTGTGTTCGAGCCTGAATGGAAGGGGGGTTGCATCTGCGCCTCCTCGGCACACGACATCGTGCTGCTTCATCTATAAGGAATGACTCGCCGTGGATAGTCCGTGGACGGTGTGCACGGGGGTACCCCTGACCGGGAGGACTTCTCTGTTCCCGCGAGATACGTCTCGTGGCTTCGTCTGAGTAAACGATTTTCCGCACAAGTCTGGGGGCGCACGCCGGTGTGCGTCAAGGGGGCGTTAGCCGAAGATATTTCGATCCCTGCCGATGCGAGGTGCCACTACTGCTCTGAGAGCTCTCGGCATGTCGGCGCCGGAGCGGGTCTTGTCGACGGCGGCGATTGACCCTCGTTGCGCGTTCTCGTATCGTGCTAGTAATCGTTTCCTGACTGGTGTCGGGAGCGACGTCGTCTCAGCGCCGATCCGACTTTGGGAGTTTCTCCGATATGGCCCCCTCCAGCTCGACGTTCACATCACCGTCCAATCCCACCGCGCTCGCGCGCCTGCGCCCCGTCCTCACCCGCTCGATCAGTCCGGAGAACTTCGACGGCTCCCCGGGCGGCGGCGGACGCGCCACGGAGGGCACCGGTGCCGAGGCGGCCCGTGACCTAGGGCAGGGCTGGAAGGTCTCGCCCAGCGT
>DWZH01000083.1 GCA_019118275.1 Candidatus Brachybacterium merdavium
GCGATCAGCTCGTGGCGGGCGAGGTCGGTGACGGCGTTCGCGCTGGCCTCGAGGATGAAGGGGGTGCGATCATCCTCGAGATCGATGCGGGTGAGCATCTTGCCGCCATCGAAGCCGGAGGCCTGTATGGAGGCGGCGTCGTAGGCGGTGAAGCGGTCCTCGATCTCCCAGCTGCTGCCCTGGAGGCCGCCGCGGTTCATCGAGGCGAACACGACCTTGTCCTCGAGCGCCCCGAGCACCAGCAGGTCCTCGAGGATGTCGGCGGTGCCCAGCACCCCGTCCACCCCCGGCACGGCCAGTGCCTCACGCATGCGGTCCAGCAACTCGGTGCGGCTGGCCATGGCCTGGGCCCGGGAACCGACCCCGAGGGCGCCGCGGGCGGGATGGTCAGCGGCGATGATCATCATGGTGCCGTCGGTATCGGCGACGGTGCGGCGCTTGCGGGCCGCGGCGAGGCGGGCGAAGCGGCCCGGATCCTCGATCCGCACCCGTGTGACCTCCTCGTAGGTGGACACGAAGCTGGTGGACGCGGCGGTCTTGGTGATGGCGCTCATGCCTGCTCCGCTCCGACGACGCCGCGGTTGCGCAGCGCCGACAACATCTGATCGACGGTCTGGCCGTGATTGGGGTCCCCGCCCTCGATCAGCAGATCGATCTCCTCGCTGGTGGGCATCGCGGTCGAGCACTCCAGGCGGGAGGTCACGATCGCGCCGGCGGCGTTGCAGCGGGTCAGGATCGTCTCCAGGTCCTGCCCGGCCAGCAGGCCATGGCACAGGGAGCCGCCGAAGCTGTCCCCGGCGCCGAGCCCGTTGATGACCTGGATCAGGTTGGGGGCGACCACCACGTGCTCGTCGGCGGTCTTGCCGAGCACACCCTTGGGGCCCTGCTTGACGATCGCGATCTGGACGCCGGCCTCGAGCAGGGCATCGGCCGCGCGCTCAGGCTCGGTCTCGCCGACGGCGACCTCGCACTCCTCCTTGTTGCCCACCGCCACGGTGGTGTGCTTCAGCGCCTCGCGATACTGCTCGCGGGCCTCGTCGATGCCGGACCAGAACATGGGCCGGTAGTCGAGGTCGAAGACGGTGTGGGCGGTACGGCCGCGCGCCTCGAGTGCCGCGAAGTGCGCCGAGCGGCTGGGCTCCTCGGACAAGCCGGTGCCGGAGAACCAGAACAGCGGGACCTCGCGGATGGCCTCGAGGTCGAGGTGCTCGGGAGCGACCTGCAGGTCAGGGGCGCTGGGCTGGCGGTAGAAGTACAGCGGGAAGTCATCCGGCGGGAAGATCTCGCACAGCGTGATGGGCGTGTTCAGCTCGCCGTTCTTGACGACGAACCGGCTCTCGACACCCAGCCGCTCCATCTCCTTGACCACGTACCGTCCGAGAGGGTCATCCCCCACCCCGGTGATCACGCCGGGTCTGTGACCCAGCCGCGCCGCCGCGACGGCGACGTTCATGGGGCTGCCTCCGAGGAACTTGCCGAAGCTGTAGATGTCCTCGAGCCCCTTCTCGATCTCCAAGGGGTAGATGTCGACGCCACTGCGTCCGAAGGTGATGATGTCGAGGTCTGTTGCCATGGTCTCCATGCCTCCTGTATCGGAACCTGGATCGGGTGCCGCGTGCTGCTCTGCGATACGGCCCTCCTGATGCACTAATGCTCCCACTGGTTCGCTTATTTGTCTAGACAAAGAATGGTCATGTCGGCCCGAGGCGAGACTGCTGGTCCGCGCCGCCCCCGGGGGGGGCGGGCCGGTTCAGGCCCGCGCTTCGGTCTGACCCAGCCACGGGCTGGGTCAGAGCTCCCCCGTCAGGAACTGCGCCCGGCCCATGCCGAAGGACCAGTCCTCGAGGCGGTTCTCGACCACTGAGATGATCAGATCCTGCGGGCGCACCAGATCGGCAGCCGCCAGGCGCTCGGCGAGCGCGGCATAGATCCTCTGCTTCTGCTGGGCGTCGCGGCCCTGCTGGGTGATCTGGATGATCACCACTCCATCGCTGCGTTCGATGCCCAGGCCGGTGTCCTCGGCGATGATCGAGCCGGCCGGGAGCGTCTCGACGATCTGGTAGCGGTCCCCGGGCGGGGCGTCGAACAGCTCCAGCATCACGTCCTGGACGATGTCGGTGAGCTGCGTGGTCTGGGTCGCGGTGCGCACGTTGTGCTGGGTGATGCGGACGAGTGGCATGGTCGGTTCCTTGTCTGGGACGGTGCCCGGCACGCGGGCGATAGATGCCCGTCATGCGGGCGATGGGTGCCCGTCATGCGGGCGTGACGTGCCCGGCACGCAGGCGGGGGTGTCCGCACCACCCTCGGGTCGGGGTCAGCCCGGTTCCGAGCCGGGTCCGGATCGGGCGCGGTCCGGGAGCCTGGCAGGGCCGGGTGCGGGAGGTGCTGCGGGCCCCAGTGGATGCGAGTGAGGCAAAGGGACTGGGGAGGCTCGGGCTCAGACCCCCGCCTGCTCGGCTGCGGCGAGCAGGGTCCGCGCGCTGCGCTCGAGGCCCTCGATCTGGCCGAAGGCGGCGTCCTCGTGCTCGGTGTTCACGTGCAGGTCGGGGTTCACCGCGGCCAGCGCGCTGAGGAACCGGATCCAGTAGTCCACGCCGTGCCCCTCACCGAGGGCCACGAACCGCCAGGCCGCGTCCTCGGGCCAGGTCGAGACATGATGACCGATGCCGGTGGGCGTGCGCTGCGCGGGATCCTCGGGCACCGGGTCGAAAACGGTGTCCAGCACGCCGCGCACGGTCGCACCCGGGAGCACCGCGGTGTCCTTGGCGTGGACGTGGGTGATGTGCCGGCCGAGCCGTTCGATGCAGTCGATCGGCTCCATCTGCTGCCAGAACAGGTGGGAGGGGTCGAGGTTCACCCCGATGTTCGTCGGCTCGACCTTCTCCAGGAACTGCTCGAAGGTGGGCGGGGAGAAGACCAGGTTGCGTGGATGCATCTCGAAGGCGATCTGCACGTCGTGCTGCCGGGCCAGTGCATCGATCTCCTTCCAGAACGGGACCGCCACCGACCACTGGTACTCGAGGATGTCCAGGTCGATGCCGTTCCAGGGGTTGACGATCCACGCGGGATACCGGGCGCCCTCGTCCGTGCCGGGGGTTCCGGACATGGCGACCACGTCCGGCACACCGAGCGTGCCGGCCAGCTCGATGGTGCGGCGCAGATCGTGGGCGTGGGGGATGCCCTCGGTGGGGAGCGGGGACAGCGGGTTGCCCGAGACCGTCAGTCCGGTCAGCTGGATCCCCTTGTCCTGGAAGATCCGCAGGTAGTCGGTTCGGGCCGTCTCGCTGGCCAGGAGTGCGTCGACGGGAGCGTGCGGGGCCGGGATGAACCCGCCGGTGTTTACCTCCGCGCCGGTCAGGCCCGCCGTTGCCAGGACGTCGAGGGCTTCGGCGAGCGTGTGATCCTGCAGGCAGGCGGTGTAGGCGCCGTAGGTGAGAGCCATGGGTGTGGTCCTTTCGCGATGGGGTGTCGAGGGGAGGTGAGGTCAGCCGACCGTGATCGCGCGTCCGCCCTCGGCGGCGGACTGTGCGACCGCGCTGAGCACCCGCATCTGACGGTGGCCGTCGGAGAAGCTCGCGCACTGCGGGAGCGCGCCATCGGTGATGCCGGCGACCTGCTGCAGGAAGGCGTGGGCCTGGTAGGTGAACTGTTCGATCTGGTTCAGCCCTACGCCGCCGAAGGCCATCGAGGAGCCGTTGCCGAAGTAGGGGAACTCCGGATTGACCAGCACCTGGCGCAGCCCACCCAGGCCCTGGGGCGAGGAGGTGTCTGCGATCTGGATCTCGCCCGTGCGGTCCAGCGACCAGCTGGCGGTGCCACCGGTGCCCAGCACGGTCAGCGCCTTGTAGTTGGGCAGGCCGTGGGCCACTCGGGAGACGGAGAAGGTGCCGGCCGCACCGGAGGCGAAGCGGGCTGTGAAGGTGGCGACGTCGTCGTTCTCGACCGCCTCCTTCGGCGCGTCGGCCGAGGCCGTCACGCCGCGACCGCCGGCGACGGCTGCGCTGGCGACGGGCCGCTCGGTGATGGTCTGGACCAGCTGGGCACCGGAGACCTCGACCACCGGACCCAGGATCAGCTCGGCGGAGTCCACCAGGTGGGAGCCGACGTCGCCGAGCGCCCCCGAGCCCATGGGGCCCTTGTATCGCCAGGCCATGGGCACGTTCTCCTCGGCCCCGTAGTCGCACCAGTAGCGACCGTCGAGGTGGGCGATCTTGCCAAGCGATCCCTCTTCGGCGAGCTTGGCGAGCATCGCGATGCCGGCGTTGCGGCGGAAGGTGTATCCGGTGGCCAGCACCAGCTCGGGGTGCTTCTGCTCGAGCACGGCCATGGCCTCGGCGTCCTCGAGGGTGCCGGCCAGGGGCTTCTCGCAGAGCACGTGCTTGCCGGCCGCCGCCATGGCCTCCGCGATCTCGCGGTGCAGCGCATTGCCGACCACGATCGAGACGATGTCGATGGATTCGTCGGCGGCCACCTCGCGCCAGTCGCCGACGGCCTTCTCGTAGCCGTAGCGGGCGGCGGCGTCCTCGGCGAAGGGCAGGTGCACGTCGGCGATCGTGGCCAGGCGCACCGGGGGCAGTCCCAACTCGTAGACGGTGCCGGCCTGCCGCCAGGCGTTGGCGTGGGTCTTGCCGGCCATGCCGGCTCCGATCACGGCGACGGACAGAGGCGTGGAGGTCATGGCGGACGTCCTTTCGGGGGTGGGGCGAGATGCGGGTGGACCGGGTGCGCGCCCGGCGGATCAGGGGTGGGGCGGCAACAGATCATGGCGTCGATCAGCTGCGGGCGGCGGGTCGAGGGGGATGCGACGGCGGGGACCGGGTGCCTCCGAGCTCGTGGTGGCGGGGCGCCCCCGCCGGTCAACGCAGGCGGATCACTCCCCCGGCCTCGCGGAACTCCCACTCGATGCGCTCGAGGCTGAACTTCCTGGTCTCCGGGATCCGCAGGAAGTACCAGATCACGGCGCCGATGTTGATGGCGGCGAAGATGCCGTAGGTGATCACGGGGCCGAGGCCGGACATCATGACCGGGAACAAGAACGTCACCATCATGTTCGTCAGCCACAGGATCATCACCGCGAAGCCGTTGGCCGCGCCGCGGACGGCGTTGGGGAAGATCTCCGAGAGCATCACCCACATCACGGGGCCGGGGCCGGCCTGCATGCCCAGCATGAACAGCACGATCACGACCACCACGAGGTAGGGGACGAAGTTCGGGATCTCCTCGGAGACGGCGCCGGTCTCGGTCAGGTACGGGTTGATGCCCAGCAGGAAGATCGCGGTCATCGCAACCAGCGACAGCGTGAGGATCACCTGCCCCACCAGCAGCACCTGGCGCCTGCCGAAACGGCGCAGGGCAAGTAGCCCGATGGTCGAGCCGATCACCGAGGCCACACCCGTGAAGACGTTGAGGATGATCGAGGCCTGCGAGTCGAATCCAGCCGCCATCAGCACCCGGGGGGCGTAGTACATCATCGTGTTCACGCCGGTCAGCTGCTGCAGGATCGCGAAGATGCCGCCGAAGATGATGATCGACCGCAGCCAGGGGACCTGGAAGGCGGCTCCCAGACTGAGCTTCTCGCGCTTCTCCTCCAGCCGGCGGTGCTCCTCGAGCTCCGCGGCTTCGATGGCCACGTCGTGTCTATCCTCGTCGCGGATGCGCTTGAGGACGCCGATCGCCTCGATGAGCTCACCGCGTCGGATGTGCCAGCGGGGCGATTCCGGCATCATGCGGATGCCCAGCCACAGCGCGATCGCGGGGATCGAGCAGACCAGCAGCATCCAGCGCCAGGCGTGCCCGTTGCCCTCGGCGACCGTGACCCCGCCCAGGGCCGCCAGGGTGTCCCAGGAGACCATCTCGCCGGCCTCGTACGTGCCGGAGGGGTCGTTCGCGACCTCGGCGGTCGGGCCACCCTGGATCGAGGCGATCACGGCGTTCATGACGAAGGCCGAGAACTGGCCGGTGACGATCATCAGCTGATCGACGGCCACCAGCATGCCGCGCTGTTCCTTGGGGGCGGACTCCGAGAGGTAGACCGGGACCGTGGTGGAGGCACCGCCGACGGCCAGACCCAGCACGAAGCGGGCGAGGTACATCAGGGTGATGTTGGGGGCGAGGGCGCAGCCGACGGCGCCGACGAAGAACACCACGGCCAGGATCAGGATGTTGTGGCGGCGGCCGTAGCGGTCGGACATGCGGCCGCCGAGCACGGCGCCCACGGCGCAGCCCAGCAGCAGGATGCCGCCGATCAGGCCCTCCTCGACCGCGTTCAGGTGGAGACCGCCGGCCTCCTCGGGCATCAGCATGTAGGGCAGCGCACCGGAGATGACGCCGGTGTCGTAGCCGAACAGGAAGCCGCCGATGCAGGCGACGACGGCGAGGAAGCCGATGCGTCGCTTCGGGCCGGAGGCCGGCGTCCTGTTGACCAGCTCCCGCATGCGCGACGTTGATTCCGCCGGGGTGAGGCTCATGTTCCCTCCTTGGAACCTGAGGCCGGCGCCGGGGCGCCGGGCGCAGAGCCGCTCGGGCGTCTGCGCGGTGGGGATGGGTCGCTTCCCGAAGGACTCGATCGACCAGAGACGACGTCATGTCAGGTCGTTGTCACTCCGGAAACATCGAATTGTTCGGTCTTACGGTGCATGACCAACTGACTGAAAGGCAAGCTAGCACACGACCCCTGGGCCGGGAAGGGGCGCTAGCCCCTCGATCCTGGGCGATTGCCCGGGCAACCTCGGCGTCACCGGCGAGAAAGTTGTCCTTACAATGTCTTGACTTGCTCGCAGAGCCGGGCCATGCTGGACCCATACGAAGTCACCGTCGATTCGGCGCGCCCGACGGTGACATCCACGTCCCGCCCCCAGGTGGCGGACCCGCACAACGGAGGCAGCATGAGCGAGAACCCTTCGGCCCGTCCCGGCACCGTCCGGCTGACCGTCTCACAGGCCCTGGTGCGGTTCCTGGCCGCCCAGCACGCCGAGCGCGACGGCGTCCGCGAGCGCTTCATCCCCGGCGCCTTCGGGATCTTCGGCCACGGCAACGTCGCCGGCCTGGGCCAGGCACTTCTGCAGAACGCCACCGACCCCGCCGACGGGGAGGCGGAGATGCCCTACCATCTGGTCCGCAACGAGCAGAACATGGTGCACACCGCCGTCGCCTACGCGCGCACGAAGAACCGTCTGCAGACCTACGCCTGCACCGCCTCGATCGGCCCGGGCTCGACGAACATGCTCACCGGCGCGGCCCTGGCCACCGTGGACCGGATCCCGGTGCTGCTGCTGCCCAGCGACATCTTCACCACCCGCACCGTGGACCCGGTGCTGCAGCAGCTCGAGGACGAGACCGCCGGCGACGTGTCCGTCAACGACGCCTTCCGGCCGGTCTCGCGCTACTTCGATCGCATCTCCCGCCCCGAGCAGCTGATCCCCGCCGCCCTGCAGGCCATGCGAGTGCTCACCGATCCCGCCGAGACCGGCGCGGTGACCCTGTCGCTGCCGCAGGACGTGCAGGCCGAGGCCTTCGACTGGCCGCTGGAGTTCTTCCGTGAGCGCACCTGGCGCGTGGCCCGCCCGGTCCCCGAGCCCGCGGCCCTCGACCGGGCGGCCGAGGTGATCCGCTCCGCGAAGCGGCCGGTGCTGATCGCCGGCGGTGGTGCCATCTACTCCGAGGCGACCGAGGCCCTGGCATCGTTCACCGACGCCACCTCGATCCCGGTGCTGGACACCCAGGCCGGCAAGGGCGCCCTGAGCGCCGATCATCCGCTGTGCATCGGCGGAGTCGGGTCCACCGGCAACAACGCCGCCAACGAGCTGGCCGCCGAGGCCGACGTGGTCATCGGCGTGGGCACCCGCTACACCGACTTCACCACCGCCTCGCACACCGCCTTCCGCAACCCCGAGGTGCGGTTCGTGAACCTCAACGTCAAGGCCTTCGACGCCGCCAAGCACTCGGCGAGCATGGTCGTGACCGACGCCCGGGAGGGCCTGGAGGCGCTGCGCACAGCGCTGGACGGCTACCGGGCCCCGGCCGAGCACACCGAGCTCGCCCGCGCCCGGCGCGCCGAATGGGAGGAGCTGGTGGCCCCCTGCTTCGCCCCGCACGACCAGGAGCTGCCCGCCCAGACCGAGATCTTCGGGGCGCTGAACGAGCTGATGGGCGATGAGGACATCGTCATCAACGCCGCCGGTTCCATGCCCGGGGACCTGCAGGCGCTGTGGCAGGCCCGCTCCCCCGTCCAGTACCACCTGGAGTACGGCTACTCCTGCATGGGCTACGAGCTGCCCGCCTCCCTGGGCGCCAAGATGGCCCGGCCCCAGAGCGAAGTGGTCGCGATCATCGGCGACGGCACCTTCCAGATGGCCCCGCAGGAGATCGCCACGATCGTCTCCGAGCGCGTCAAGGTGATCCTGGTGATCCTGAACAACCACGGCTGGTCCTCGATCGGCTCGCTGTCGGAGTCGCACGGCTCCCAGCGGTTCGGCACCAGGTACCGGATGCGCAACGAGGACACCGGCCTGCTGGACGGAGAGCTGGTCCCGCTGGACATCCCGGCCAACATCCGCTCCTACGGCATCGAGGTCCAGGAGGTCTCCGACACCGAATCCTTCCGGGCCGCCTACCGGCGCGCCGAGAGCTCGGCCGAGGCCACCGCGATCGTGGTCAACACCAACCTGTACGGCCCCAACCCGCCCGGAAACGGCTGGTGGGACGTCCCGGTCTCGCAGGTCTCGAGGCTGGAATCCACCCAGACCGCCCGCGACGACTACGAGCACCAGCAGTCCCCGCAGCGCCACTACCTCTGACCCGACCACCCCGCGGCCCGTCGGCCGCCCCACCTGCCCCAGCCGCCCACGCCCAGCCGCCCTTCGCGAGGACGTGGCGCAACGGGTTCGATGCCCTCTGGCCCCATCGGTCCTGGCCGCCGCGGCTGCGCACCTGTCCACGAAGCATGACCCCCGAGGAGAATCAGCATGGGATACGAGATCACCCACCGGATCGGCGGCCAGGACGTCGCCACCGCCGGCTCCACGCAGCCGATCATGAACCCCGCCACCGGCGCCGAGGTCGGCACCCTGCACCTGGGCGATGCCGACACCGTCGATCAGGCGGTGCGCTCGGCGGCCCGGGCCCAGCGCGAGTGGGCGAAGGTGTCGCTGGCCCGCCGCACCCAGATCCTGTTCCGCATGCGCCAGCTGGTGATCGAGGCCACCGATGAGATCGCCGTGGCGATCTCCCGCGAGCACGGCAAGACCATCGGCGACGCCAAGGGCGAGATCGCTCGCGGCCTGGAGACCCTGGAGTTCGCCACCTCCATCACCCAGGACCTCAAGGGCGGCTTCTCCGAGAACGTCTCCACCGGCGTGGACGCCCACACCGTGCGCCAGCCCCTGGGCGTGGTCGCCGGGATCACCCCGTTCAACTTCCCCGCGATGGTCCCGTTCTGGATGCACCCGATCGCCATCGCGACCGGCAACGCCTTCATCCTCAAGCCCTCCGAGCGCGATCCCTCGGCCTCCAACGTCGTCGCCCGCCTCTACCAGGAGGCCGGACTGCCCGACGGCATCTTCCAGGTCGTCCACGGCGGCAAGACCGTGGTCGATGCCCTGTGCACCCACGAGGGCATCTCCGCGGTCTCCTTCGTCGGCTCCACCCCCATCGCCCAGCACGTCCACGCCACCGCCTCCGCGGCCGGCAAGCGCGTCCAGGCCCTGGGCGGAGCCAACAACCACGCCGTGGTCATGCCCGATGCCAACATCGAGTTCGCCGCCGCACAGGTGGCCTCCGGTGCGTTCGGCTCCGCCGGCGAGCGCTGCATGGCCGTCCCGGTGGCCGTCACCGTCGGCGACGTCCACGAGGAGTTCCTGGCGGCGATCAAGGCCGAGGCCGAGAAGCTCACCGTCGGCCCGGGCGATGACCCGGCCACCGACATGCCGCCGGTGATCACCCCCGAGGCCCGGGAGCGCGTGATCCGCATGACCGACGAGGCCGAGCAGGCCGGCGGCCGCATCGTGGTCGACGGCAGGGGCCTGGTGGTCGACGGTCATGAGAACGGGAACTTCGTGGGCCCGATCGTCGTCACCGACCTGGACCGCGATCACCCCACCTACACCGAGGAAGTCTTCGGCCCGGTGCTGGTGGTGATGCACGTGAACAACTTCGACGAGGCCCTCGACCTCGTCAACGCCTCCCCCTTCGGCAACGGCACCGCGATCTTCACCGACTCCGGCCACTACGCGCGCCGCTTCCAGGAGGAGGTCACCGTGGGCATGATCGGCATCAACGTACCGATCCCGACCCCGGTGGGCTACTACTCCTTCGGCGGCTGGAAGGACTCCCTGTTCGGCGAGCACCACGCCCATGGCCCCGAGGGCATCGGCTTCTACACCAAGCAGAAGGCCATCACCACCCGCTGGCCCTCCCAGAACGAGACCGTCGAGAGCTCCATGAGCTTCCCGACTCACGACTGAGCCGGCTCGCCCCACCTCTGACGACCTTCGAAGGAGCAGCGTCATGACCACCACGGATGCTTCGACCACTCGCATCGACAAGTCCCGCAACCCCGAGCCGCCGTTCGACAAGCTGACCATCGGGGTCTGCCCCGACCAGTGGGGGGTGTGGTTCCCCGAGGACGAGAAGCAGATCCACTGGCGCACCGCGCTGGCGGAGATGGCCGAGGCCGGCTTCTCGGTGATGGAGACGGGGCCCTGGGGATACTTCCCCCAGGATGCCAAGCAGCTGCAGTCGGTGATGGACGAGCACGGTTTCCGGGTCGTCGCCGGCACCGGCTGGGGCGTGCTGCACAAGGAGGAGGCCTGGCCGCAGACCGAGAAGACCTTCCGTGCGATAGCCGAGACCCATGCGGCCGTCGGCGCCGAGTACATGGTGCACCTGCCGCCGCTGTACCGCGACGACAAGACCTGGGAGTTCACCGACGACCGTGAGCTGACCGGTGAGGCGTGGAAGCTGTACGTCAACAATGCCAACCGCCTGGGCAAGCTGCTCAAGGAGGACTACGGCCTGACGATGGTACTCCACCCCCACGGCGACTCCCATATCGAGACGCCCGAGGAGATCTCCCGGATCTTCGATGCCACCGATCCGGAGCTGGTCAGCTTCTGCCTGGACACCGGTCACATCGTCTACGGCGGCGGCGATCCGGTCATGATGATCGAGGAGTACCCGGAGCGGATCGGCTACGTGCACATCAAGGCCTTCGACCCGGACATCACCCACAAGGCCCATGAGAACGACTGGCCCTTCGGGGAAGCCGTCGCCAAGGGTGCCTCGGTCCGCCCCCCGAAGGGGCTGCCGGACATGCGCGACCTGGTCCAGAAGCTGACCACGCTCGACCGCGAGCTGTACGTGATCTGCGAGCAGGACCTCTACCCCTGCGATCCGGGCCTGCCGCTGCCCAATGCCATCGCCACCCGCGAGTTCCTGGCCGAGTGCGGCCTGGGCGTGAAGTAAGGAGCACCCTTGGTCAAGATCCTGCTGGACCCCAGCATGTACCACCCGCACCTGTCGGTCGCCGACGAGGTGCGCAAGGCGGGCGAGCTGGGCTTCCGCTACCTCGAGCTGTCCCCGCGGCCGGACTTCCACGAGTGGCATCACTACCCCAAGGTGGACCGGCATCAGATCGCCGAGGTGAAGCAGGCGATGGCCGAGACCGGGGTGAAGATCTGGACCTTCAACCCCGTCTTCGACTGGGCCGCACCCGATGAGCAGGAGCGCCAGGCGCAGGTGCGCAACTGGAAGCGCCTGCTGGAGATCGCCGACGCCCTCGAGGTACCGCTGATCGCCACGGAGTTCTCCGGCGACCCCACGCGGGCGCTGACCTCCGAGCATCAGTTCTACAAGTCGATGGAGGAGCTGATCCCGGTCTTCGAGAAGTACGGGCTGGAGTGCACCATCGAGGCGCACCCCTACGACTTCGTCGAGGAGAACGACCAGGCGATCCAGATCATCCGCGGGGTGGACCGCGATTGGCTGAACTACGAGTTCTGTTTCCCGCACGCCTATCACCTGGGGCAGGGCGCCCGACGGCCCCGCGAGATGATGGACTACGCCGGTGACCGGCTGAAGCACCTGCACATCGCCGATGTCTTCGACCACACCGCCAATGTCGGCAACCGGTACATCATGAACCCGCCCGGGGTCGATGCCCGCATCCACCAGCACAACGAGATCGGCAATGGGGAGATCGACTGGGACGACGCCTTCGCCTACCTGCGTGAGCGCGAGTACGACGGCCCGGTCTCGGTGTGCGTGTTCGGCTGGGAGGAGGACGCCGACGCGATCAACATCCGGATGCGCGAGCGGATCCTCAAGGAGCTCGGCGGGGACTGATCCCGCTCCGCAGGGGCGTCGGCCCGCATCGACCCATCGGCCGATCGGCCCGTCGGCCGACGTCCCTGCCCCCCTGACAGCAGCGAAGGAGCACCCATGCGCGACATCGGCATCGGCGTGGTGAGCCTGGGCTGGATGGGGCGCCTGCACGCCTCGTCCTACCAGCGCATCCCGTCCCGTTTCCCGGAGCTCGGGATCCGACCCCGTCTGGTGGTGGCGGCGGATCCGATCGAGGAGAACCAGCGGGCCGCCGTCGAGCAGTTCGGCTTCGAGCGGGCAGTGGCGAGCATCGAGGAGGTCCTCGCCGACCCGGAGGTCGAGCTGGTCTCGATCTGCTCACCCAACTTCCTGCACCGCGACTTCGCGGTGCGGGCGGCGGCGGCTGGCAAGCCGTTCTGGATCGAGAAGCCGATGGGCGTGGGCGCCGCGCAGTCGCGGGAGATCGCGCAGGCCGCGGCCCAGGCGCGCGGCGGAGACGGCGTGGCCACGGCGGTCGGCTTCAACTACCGTCACGCCCCCGCGATCGCCCACCTGCGCGAGCTGGTCGCCGCCGGCCGCCTGGGCCGGATCACCAACGTGCGCTGCTGGCTGATCGCCGACTATGCCTCCTCCCCCGAGGGTCCGCTGACCTGGCGCTACGACCGGGCCCGGGGCGGCAGCGGCGTGATCGGCGACCTGCTCTCGCACGGGGTGGACCTCGTCCAGCACGTCACCGGGCAACGCCTGACCGAGGTCAGCGCCACCACCGACGTGTTCATCCCCGACCGTCCCCTGCCGCTGGGCACCGGGGTTGGCCACGGCGCAGTCGCGGTCAGCGAGGAGCGCGGCCCGGTCGAGAACGAGGACTGGGTCGCGGCGCTCGGCCGCCTCTCCGGCGGGGCGCACACCACGCTCGAGTCCTCCCGGGTGGCCCGCGGCCACCGCAGCGACTACGCCCTCGAGGTGTTCGGCACCGAGGGCTCGGCCCGCTGGTCCTTCACCCGGATGAACGAGTTCGAGGTGATGATCGGCGAGGGCGGCTCCGAGCACGGGTACACCACCGTGCTGGCCGGTCCTGGTCACGGCGAGTACTCCCGCTTCCAGCCCGGTCCGGGGATCCCGATGAGCTTCGATGATCTCAAGGTGATCGAGGCGGCAGCGTTCCTCTCCGACGCCGCCTTGGGCACGCAGCTCGCGCCGAATGCGGCAGACGGCGTCCGCGCCGCCGAGACCTGCGAGGCGATCGTGCGGTCCGCGGCCTCGCGGGCCTGGGAGTCCGTGCCGGCTGCTGCGTGAGGCCCCTTCGGCGCACGCTCATGCGCACCGCAGTGGCCGGCGAGGTCCAGCTGCACACCGTGCTTCCCGAGGTAGGTGCCGGGGATGCTCCCGGCAGCGGAGCACGAGCTCAGATGAGAGGGGCAGCCGTCCCGATCGACCCGGTGCGCTCGAAAACCTTCACCAGCTCGATGTGGTCCGGACCGGCTCCCGCCTCCTTGGCCGCCACCCACACGGCGAGCGTGTTGACTCCGTGGTGCTCGAGCAGCCCGGACGGTATCGTGAACTCGCTCTGCGGCCCGATGTCGCCGATGTAGATGCCGATGTTCCAGCCGTTGAGGTAGAGGACCGCTTGGCAGGCATCGCGGCGCCCGTCCTCGAAGCGAGCCGATCGCAGGGCCAGGGACCAGCCGGTGTCGACCCCGGCGGGGACGTCCAGCTCGAACTCGGTGCGGTACCAGTGCACACCCGGCGACTCGGCGTTGAGCGTCTCGGCTTCCGCCCAGCCCGAGTCATCGTGCCCGGGCAGGTGCCAGCCGTGACGCTCGCCGTAGAGGCCGCCCACGTTGTACAGCGTGCGCAGCAGATCGCTCTCGCCGGATGGGTCGTCGGCGCCCTGCAGGCGCCAGGTGACCTCGCCGTCTGCGGGGAGCACGGCATCGAACAGGCCGCGATTCTGCTTCGAGAGCCCGTCATCGTTCCAGTCCAGGTTCTGGCCGAGGTTGTGGACGAGGACGCAGAGCGAGGCCTCCTCCCCCGGGGGCAGGGTGGATTCGGGCAGGTTGAAGGTCTGGTCCTCGCCATCGGCAGGCGCCGCACCGAGGTAGCTGCCGTCGGCCCAGACCTGGAAGAACGCGGGCTCCTGACCATGCGGGGGTTGCCCGGTCCCCCCGTTGGCCTGCAGAGTGATCTCCCGCTCCTGGCCCGCCATGAAGGCGGCGCGGTACCAGACACTGCCCTGGTAGAAGCCGTAGTGGTTGGAATCGAGCACCACGCCGCCGCGACCGGGTCCTTGGAAGGGAGTCGAGCCCTGTGTCGAGTCGGCCCGCAACCAGCTGCTGTCATCGAAGTCGGGCTGGGCCTCCGATGCCTCCTCGGCGACACGGAAGGCGAGGTCCGGCACGTCGGTGCGCTCCGGCGCCGGGAGGGTGGTGGTGGCGATGCCGTGGTGGGCAGGGCGTGCTGTGCCGTTGACCACCACCTTCCGGATGCCGTCGGGCACATCGATCCTGATCTCGGCGGCGTCGGTGTCCCCGATGACCACCTCCGCATCGGCCCGTTCGAACGCGACGGTCCGTGCCAGCTCCGCACCTTCGACCACGACATGGGCATCCGCTCCGCCCGGGGTCGGCTCGATCCGTCCGGTGGCACGCCCGCCGAGGAACCAGGTGGTGGCGGCGGCACCGCGCTCGATCACCCGCAGCTGGAGCTGACTGGCCTCGCCCACCCCCTGGGAGGTCATCGGTGCCCCGGTGATCTCGATCTGCACCGGATCCTCGCCGTGGGTGAGATTCAGCCGCAGCTGCCCGGTGCCTTCATCCCAGGTCGACGTGACCGTGTCAGGGGCCTCCACCGTCGGCTCCTGGGCATAGCGCAGCACGATCTCCGCGGGATCACCCAGCCGCCCGATCAGGTACTGCAGGTGTCCGCCGCGTCGCGGCAGCGTCGGGCCGAAGGGAGCGCTGGTCGCATACAGCAGTGCGTGCCCACCGATCACGGTGTCCGCCACCAGGCACAGGGCGTCGCGGCCATGCAGTGTCAGGAAGGTGTCGGCCTGCTGAGGCACGCGTTGCCAGCCCACCACCCCGTCGGGGATCTCCACCCCGTCCTCACCGTCCTCGGCCGGCACGTCGAAGGCGTCCAGACTCACGACCGTCCCCTCACCACCGGGGGCGGCCTCGCCGAGGGCTTCGACCACGACGGTGTGCTCTCCCTCTGCCAGATCGGTGACCTGGTAGGCGATGACTTGCGCGGGCTTGTTCTGTTCGGTGTCGACGTGGCTGGTGAAGGTGCCGTGCTCCTCCCCGTCGACCAGGACCCGTGCCATGCCGTGATCCGTCCCGGAGGCGGTGATGACATCCACGGCGGTTCCGGTGAACGTCCAGCTGGCCGTGGCCCCGGCGGCCTCGGTCCGAGACAGCGTGCCCCCGGCAGCGGTGGGGTCCTCGACCTGCTCCCATCCACCGTCATAGGTGATCGCTTCATCGCGGTCATCGGCAGTGGGGCCGGCCTCGCCCACCTCCTCGGGCTCGCCGAGGACGATCGCGGTCGCGAAACGAGTCTCGGTCTCGTCATTGGAGTCGGCGAGGCGGAAGGCGAGCAACCTCGGGGCACCACCGTCGCTTGCCGAGGGCTCACCGTCGCTGCTCATGCGTTGATAGGCGGTGATCGCAGCACCCTCGCGCTCGAGCAGCGGCTGCGGCGCCACCGGCGTCATCGACAGGATCGGGGGGAAGGCGTGCTGGAACGCCCCGAGCTCCTTCTGCACGGCCAGCTTCTGGGTGGGCTCGCGGCCCTCGGTGATCGCCGCGCCGTAGTCGTAGCTGGTGAACCCCGAGGAGGGGGACCCCGTGTACCCCCAGTTGGTGCCACCGAAGGCCATGTAGTAGTTGAACGCCGTGACGCCGTTGGCGAGGTTGCGCACTCCCCACTGCCGGGTGAATGCGGGATCGGTGAACTCATATGCCTGATCGGAGGTGAAGGCCGCGCCCCACGGGGTGAATGCCCCGCCCTGGGATTCGGTTATGAACTGAGGGGTGTCGGGGCTGATCTCCCGATAGGTCTGCTCCGAGTCCCCGAGCGGTGCCCGTTCGCCCCCGGCGTTGAAGCCGAGCGGGTAGTGGTCATAGGCGTAGAAGTCGAGATGGTGGGCGTCGACGTCCTTGAAGCGACCGCCGAGGCCGTAGTCGTTGTGGAACATGGGCACCGTGATGCCGGTGGACCGCACATGGTCGGCCAGCCCCCGCAGGAACGCGGATCGCTCCTCATCCTCGGCGATCAGCTCGTTCTCGACCTGATACATGAGCACGCTGCCGCCGCCGTCGGTCACCTGATGTTTCGCGATGATCTCGTTGATCGCTGACAGCCACGCGCAGGAATCGGCGAAGTTCTCCGGATCCGTCGAGCGCAGCGGGGCCTCCCGGTTGGTCATGTAGGCCGGGAGTCCGCCCATCGAAATCTCCGCGTTGACGTACGGGCCGGGCCGGGCGATCACGTACAGCCCCTCCTCTGCCGCCATGGTCAGCAGCAGGTCCACGTCCTTGATCCCCTGGAAGTCGAAGGCCCCGCCCGGGGTGGTCTGGTGCAGCCCCCAGAAGAAGTAGAAGGAGACCGCCGTGTATCCGGTGGCCTTGACCATTTGCAGCAGGTCCCGCCATTGGGCGGGTGCCGGCACTCGCCAGGGGTGGATCTCGCTCGAGTAGATGAGCAGGCGATCATCGTCGATCAGGAATGAGTGCTCGTCCCAGGTCACGGCATGGGGGCGTCCATCGTTGCCCGGGAAGGAGGAGGTTCCGCGCAACAGGTCGTCGACCGAGTCCCTCGGGTCCTGCCCATCGGCGATCTCGGCGGTGACCGTCCGGCCACCGCCCGGGGCTGTGCGGGCGGCATCGAGCGCAGCGGCGGGCCCGGCTGTTGCTCCTGCGGCAGTCAGCCCGGCGGCGCATGCGCCCATGCGCAGGAACGCCTGTCGGGAGAGGCCGGGACGGGGCGGGATGGAAAACGTCATGAACGAAGCTCCTCATCGAACTGTTCGGGCCGATGGTAGATCGGTTATTAATCGGTTTACAAGGCGGCTGGCCGAACCGTCTCCCGTCCGGAGCGGCTTTCGAGGGCCTCGCTCGAGGGGCACGGGAGAGCTGTTACGCTGACGCCGCACTGTGAAGCACGCCACGCGGAGGCCACGACGACGTGAGCTGTCCCGGGCGCCCGTTCAAGACGAATCCGCATCATTCGCGGATCGGAAGGTGTTGACGGTGAATCGATATTCGACCGCCCCTCGCTCCTCATCCCCCTCTCGCCGCAGAACCCTGACACGACGTGCAGCCCTTGGATTCGGGATCGTGGCGGGCGGGGTCGCCGCGCTTCCGGCCACGGGCGCAATCGCCGACAGCGGCGGGGCGGGGAACCGGACCCCGGCCGTGCACCCCCAGCCCACGGGCATGGAGCGCACCGATCGGCACCTCGCTCTTCCCAGACGGGTCTCCGTCGTCGTCGGCGAGGACACCGATGCCCGCGCCGGCAGCGCCCTGCGCGGGGTGCTCGAGGACGTCGGCTGCCAGACCACCATGGTCACCGCCACGGATGCGCAGAGCACGCCACCGGGGGCACGCATCCACCTCGGGACCACACGCGACAACCCGACCATCACCCCGGCGCTCGAGCTGATCGGGGCCCAAGGGCCTGACGAGCTCGCCGCCGACGGCTATGTGCTGGCAGGTGGGAGAGCGGACGGCTCCGTCGCGGTCCTCGCCGGCCGTGATGCGCGGGGCACCTACTACGCCGTCCAGACCCTGCGTCAGCTCCTGGACGGCGCCGCGACGATCCCCAACGTTCAGGTGCGTGACGAACCGCTGATGGAGATCCGCGGTGCGATCGAAGGGTTCTACGGGATCCCCTGGTCCCACCGCTCCCGCTTGGACCACTTCGCATTCTATGGCGAGCACAAGCTCAACACCTACATCTACACGCCGAAGGATGACCTGCTGCTGCGGGCGAAGTGGCGCGACCTCTACGAGGGCGAGGAGCTCGAGAAGCTCGGCGAGCTGGTCGAAGAAGCAACCGCGCACCACGTGACGTTCACCTACGCCCTGTCTCCGGGGAACGACATCACCTATGGCAGCGACGCCGATTTCGAGGCGACCGTCGCCAAGTTCGATCAGCTGCGAGACCTCGGGGTCACAAGCTTCTACATCGCGCTCGACGACATCCCCACCGACATGGTCGATGAGGACGCCGCCCAGTTCGACTCCCTGGCCGATGCGCAGGTGCACTACCTCAACCGGATCCAGACCGAGTACGTCAGCGAGCACGATCTCGAGCCCCTGCAGACCGTTCCCACCGAGTACTTCGGGTCCGGGACGAGCGACTACAAGTCGACCTTCGGTCGAGGCGTCGACCCGGACATCCGCATCCAGTGGACCGGAGAGGGCGTCTTCTCCCCGACGGTCACCGAGGAGTCCGTGGCCAAGGCGGTGGAGACGTATCACTCCGAGCACCTGTTCATCTGGGACAACTTCCCGGTCAACGACGGCCGACGGGACCGTCTGTTCCTCAATCCCCTCGAGGGGCGGGCGCCCACGCTCCACGAGCACCTCGCAGGCTTCACGGCCAATCCACTGATCCAGCCCTACGCCTCGCTGATCTCCCTGGCGAACTACGCTGATTATTGCTGGAACCCGCCTGCCTACGAGGCCGACGCCTCCTGGGATGCAGCTCTCGACGAGCTCGCGGGCTCCGAGCAGCATGCCCGCGACGCACTGCGCGTGTTCACAGACCTCAACCAGCACTGGCCGTACCGGGACGGCTCCCCCCATGCGCCTCAGCTGACGGCCGATGTGGAGGAGTACTGGGCGTCGAGGGAGTCGGGGGGTGCCGAGGGCACTGCTCTGGTGGAACGGCTCGAGGCCATCGCGGACCTGGAGTCCTCCTTGGCGTCGATGGCCAGCACGGGCTTCTACGAGGACACCCTTCCCTGGATCGTCGCCACGGGGCACTGGGCGAACGGCCTGCTGTCCCAGCACGAGATGCTCGCCGCCCTCGCCGAGGACCGGACGGAGGACGCCTCCTCCCACGCAGCCCGAGCAGCGCAGGAGTTCACCTCGGCGGGAGAGGCGACCGTGCCCGACCAGCGTGAGGACGGCGTGTATCGGGAGGATCAGATCGTTCCTTCAGTGGGCGACGGCGTCTTCGAGGACTTCGCCGACCGCGCCTGGGAACTGCTGCGCGAGGTGCTCCCAGAGGATCCTTCGCTTCCGTTCCGCGGGCTGCCTGCCACCGCCAGCACCACGCTCGGCACCTATCAGGACTACACGGTGGACGCGATGGTCGACGGCGATCCATCGACGATGTTCTGGTCGGACGATGCGCCCGAGGTCGACGACGAGGTGCGTGTGGAGCTCGAGGAGTCCCATCCCATCGCGTTCGCACGGGTGCAGATGGCCGAGAACGACGAGACGGCCGGGGACCAGATCTATGCGGGGGTGCTCGAACTCTCGGCCGACGGCACTTCATGGACCCAGATCGCGGAAACGGACGGGAAGCCGCTTCTTGACGTGACCCTTACCGAGCCGATCGAGGCCCGGTATGGCCGGCTCCGTGTCACCGGAAGCAATCCTGGTGCTCAGTGGGTCCAGATCCGCGAGTTCGGGTTGTCGGAGACCGTCCCGTCCAGCTGAGGTCCGCTGCCTGTATAGGGCCTCTTGGGCGGGAATGACTGTCGATGCCCCTTGAAATTGGTCAACCGGTTGCGCAAACTCGGATATTGTGTGGGTCACGCCATGGTGGTGCTGTGCGGGCTCGTGTCCTTCAGCGGAGTCCTCAGCCCGGCGACGAGTTCCTCGACCGGCCTCCATGGTGATGCGCTGTGCACGCAGAGATGCGCGGCGTCCGAACGGTCTGTCCGTCCCCACCCACTAGCAACGAGACCTGCGTCTGATCGGATACCCCTCAATGTCACGACTGTCCTCCCGCACTGCTCTGATCACCGGCTCCGCCTCCGGCATCGGCCTGGCCGTCGCCTCTCGCTTCGTGCGTGAGGGGGCCCGGGTGGTGATTGCCGACCGGGACGACGGCGCCGCCCAGCAGGCCGCCCGCACGATCGTCGCCGAGTCCGGCGAGGGGACGGCCCGTGCCCAGACCGTCGACATCTCTGACGAGTCCACTGTCGAGCGTGCCTTCGCCGAGCTCGCCGACTCCGGTTGGTCCCCCGACGTAGTGGTCGCCAATGCGGGGGTCCAGCTGTTCGGGCAGGACGCCAAGGCGGCCGATCTGGACCTGGAGGTCTGGAAGCGCACCGTGGACATCAACCTCACCGGCACCTTCCTGACCGTCAAGCACGCCGTGCGCTCGATGCTCACCAGCGGCGGCGGCTCGATCATCCTCACCGGCAGCCCCACCGGCCTCACCGGCGAGGGCAACGACTTCACCGCCTACTCCACCACCAAGGCGGGCATCCACGGCCTGGCCCGCACTGCCGCTGCCGCCTACGCGAGCGACGGGATCCGCGTGAACACCGTGGTCCCCGCCTACACCGAGACCCCGCTGGTCACCACCATCTCCGATGACCCCGCCGAGCGTGCGGCGATCGTCGGCCGCATCCCCCTGGGCCGCCCCGGTACCCCGCAGGACATCGAGGGGATCATGGTCTTCCTCGCCAGTGAGGACGGCGCTTTCGCCACCGGAGCGCTGTTCACCGTCGACGGAGGCATGACCACGCTGTGAACGATGCACTCACGACCGCGGCGGACCCCTGGGGCCCCGTGCCCTCCGGCGAGCGCTGGAGCAGCGGCCGCTGGGCACTGGACCTGCGCGGAGATGAACTCGCCGACATCCGCTGCGACGGCGAGGTGATGCTTCGCGCGGTGCGGCTGGTCGCCCGCGATGTGGACTGGCATACGGCCTGGCCCCGAGAGATTACGGCCCGGCCCGGCCCGGCCGATCTCGCCGTCGACCTGGTGATCGACGACCTGGGCATCGACCTGAACGCCACTCTCACCGTCACGGCCCGTGGGGATCGCCTCGAGATCGCCGTCGACGCCGTGGTGCGCTCGGATTCCCGCACTAACCGCACGGGACTGGTCCTGCTGCATCCGCCACGGCTTGCGGGCGAGGAGCTGCAGGTGGCCCACCCAGAGGGTGGCGGGGATTCACTCCTCTTCCCAGTCAGCATCAGCCCGCATCAACCCGCACGCGACGTCTCCGCGCTCACCTGGAGCGATGGTCCTCGGCTTTTCCGGGCCGATTTCGCTGGGGATGTATTCGAGATGGAGGATCAGCGCAACTGGTCCGACGCCTCGTACAAGACGTACAACCGCTCGCTGGACGAGCCGTTCCCGTACCCGCTCATGGCCGAGGAGCACATCCGGCAGCGGATCACCCTCACCGCTCTCGGGCCGCTGGCGCCGCCGTCCGTGAGCCCGACCGGGGCCGGTCCGGCGGCATCGACGACGCTGACCATGACCTCGGCCGGCTCTGTGCCGACCGTCGCCATCGGTGCCTCGACCGCCCCGGATCCCGGGCCGACCGCGGCCGATCCGGTGGGCGCCCACCGGCACGTCGAACTGGAGCTGACTGACCCTGCCTGGCCCGCCGCCCTCGAGCGTGCCCGGCATGGCGCGCGAGATCTCTCGGTGCTGCTGGTCAGCCCCTCCCCACCGGACCCCGGCGTCCTCGAGCAGGTCATGCGGAGGATGCGGGGGATCGATCTGCGCTGGGTCGCGGTGGTCGATGCGGTCTCCCATGTTTCCGAGCCCGAGCTGGTGGAGGCGTTGCGCGACACCGCTCCCCCGCACGTGCCGGTCGTCGGCGGGTCCCGCTCCCATTTCACGGAGGTGAACCGGGAGTGGGATCGGCTCCCATGGAGCCGGCTCGACGGCCTGGTCTTCCCCATCACGCCCCTGTTCCATACGCTGGAGACAGAGCAGCTGGTCGAGTCGATCGCCATGCAGCGCGTGATCGCACAGGACGTCACGGCGAGAGCACCGGAGTGTCCGGTCCACATCGGACCGGTCACGCTGCGACCACGCTTCGACAACGTCGCCACCACCCCCGCACCTGTCCCCACCCGCAGCGATCTGACCAAGGGCTACGGCGCCGAGCGCACCGGGCAGGACGATCCCCGGCAAGCCGCCCCGCAGCTGGCGGCGTGGACGATCGCCAGCGCCGCCGCCCTCGCCGTCCCGGGTGTCGCCTCCGTGACCTGGTTCGAGGAATGGGGCCCGCGCGGCATCCGCACAGCCGACGGCGCAGACCTGCCCGTGCGTGCCGCCCTCGAGGCTCTCGTGTCCCTCGAGGGCGGCACGCTGTTGTCGGCGGCCAGTCCCGACGGGTGGCTGTGGGCGATCGGAGCACGCTGGGAAGGTGGCCGACGCCCGGACGGCGTACGGCAGGAGATCCTGGTCGCCAATGTCTCCGGCACGCAGCGCAGCATCGAGCTGCGGGTCGACGACCAGGCTGCTGCCCCGGTGACCCTGGAGGCCTTTACCTGGGCCCGGATCAGCGACCTCGAGGAGGGGCCGTGGACTTCCTGATCACGAGCTCCGGTTCGATGATCCGGCGCGGCGTGGAGGCCCCTGTACGGATCATCTCGTGCATCATGCGCAGGCTCGTGCGGCCGACTCCCTGGAAGTCGAGGCGCATGGTCGTCAGCGGCGGGGAGAAGTATGCCGCGGCGGGCATGTCGTCGACGCCGACGATGGAGTAGTCCGCAGGGGCCTTCCGCCCCGATTCCTCCATGGCGCTCATGAATCCGAGCGCCAGCTCGTCGTTCGCGGCGAAGACGGCGGTGAAGGAATCGGGATCGACGGCGCGCCCTGCCTCGTAGCCGGGGGCGGGGGTCCAGTCACGCGCCTCCCCCAGAACGACCGATGTCAGTCCCGCCTGTTCCATGGCGTCCCGGTAGCCCAGCTCGCGTTCCCGAGCTTCATTGCGCGTGATGGGCCCTGCGACGTGGATGATCTCGGCGTGACCGCGTTCGATCAGGTGGCGGGTGCCGTCCAGCCCGGCAGTGTAGGAGTGAGTCCCCACGGAGTCAGCGACCGATCCCGGACGCTCCGAGAGGTTGACGACCGGGACGTAGTCGCGGGCGGTGTCGAGCGCTTCGTCGATACCGGGAATCGATGTCGAGGCGATGATCCCGTCGACCGGTGCCGAGAGGAAGTGGTCTATCGCCCTCTGGGCTTCGCCTTGCCAGCCCCGGGCCTCGAACCCGACGTCCACCTGGGCATGCATCAGGGTCTGCCCGAGTTCCCGGGCTCCGTGGCTGAGACCCGTGAGGATCTGGGCACTGCCATGGACGAGCTCCCCTACGGTCAGCACGCCGATGGTCCCCGTACGCCGGGCCCGCAGACTGGCGGCGGATCGATTAGGTCGGTATTTGAGCTCCTCGACCGCGGCGGCGATCCGCCGGCGGGTCTTGTCACTGACGTATCCGGTGCCCGAGAAGTAGCGAGAGACGGTCTGCGCCGAGACACCCGCGGACCGACCGACGTCGGCCATGCTGGCCCTGCCCGCCAGGCTTCGCTCAGGCGCCTCCGGGGCCGGCCCCGAAGCAGTTCTGTTCGGCGCCCCTGTCGTCCGCATCGCGCTCAATCGCTTCCTTCCAGCCCCCGTGACCTGGGTTTTTCAAGATTCTTACACGACCCCCTTGTGGGTGATCGATCACATGTTACGGTAGGTGATCGATAACCCATTTGGTCAACCGGTTGACGGCTTGCAGCCGCCCGGGCAAGTGATGAGGTCGACGATGACACGAATCCCGAGGGGCTCGGCCCCTACCTACACCACGAAAAGCTGGACCCTGGGGACGGCCCCGTGGCAGGCACTGCCCACTCCCCCCGGATCCCGAACCCGCGTGATCATCGACAACGACTTCTCCGGGGACCCTGATGATCTCTACCAGCTCGTCCACCATCTACTGTCCCCGACCGTCGACATCCGCGCCGTGATCGGTTCTCACCTCCGCGAGGGTGACGCCTTCGACCCCGGCCCGGACTCCGCGAGCAACGCCACCGCTGTCGTCCACGACGTCTTCGCCCGTATGGGCCTCGATTCCACCGGCGTGATTGTCCAGGGCTCCAACCTGCCACTGACCGACCCCAGGAGCCCCAGGCCTTCCGCTGCGGTCGATGCCATCATCGCCGAGGCCCTGCGCGAGGACGATTCCCCGCTCTTCTACGTCGCGGGGGCGGGGCTGACGGATCTGGCATCCGCCGTGCTCACCCAGCCGAAGATCGCCGAGCACATGACCGTGGTCTGGATCGGAGGCAACGAACACGAAGGGCTCGCCTCGCCACCGCCCCATGCCATGCCGATCGAGTACAACCTGTTCATCGACGTCACCGCCGGGCAGGTCGTGTTCAACGACTCCGAGCTGCCGATCTGGCAGGTACCGCGCAATGTATATCGGCAGTGCCTGGTCTCTGACGCTGAACTGCGCCTGCGGGTGGCAGCGACAGGGGATCTGGGCCGATACCTGTATGACGAGACCATCGCGGTCACGACACGCTCCGCCGAACACGGTCGCGGCCCGGCAGAGACCTATGCCCTCGGCGACTCACCACTGGTGCTGCTGACCGCGCTCCAATCCCTCTTCGAACCCGACTCCTCCTCCAGCCACCACCAGGTGATCCCCACCCCGACGATCGAAGCCGACGGCTCCTACGCCGCCAGGGACCACGCCCGCCCCATGCGCGTGTACACCCACGTCGATACTCGCCTGATGTTGGAGGACATGTACCTCAAACTCCAGGAGTTCGACGCCTGGCTGTCGGCCCCCTGAGACCGACCCGCACCCGCCCGTTCGACCCCGACGAAGTTCCGATCCACGGCCGCCGGGAGCAGCTCGGATAGCGCCACCGTTCAGATGGCGCCGCTGTCCCCCATCGCACACAGGAGACCACCACACATGACCACCACCGCACCCCGCACCCGCCGGGTCATCATCAACACGGACGCCAAGAACGAGGCTGACGACCAGTTCGCGATCGTCCACGCCCTGCTGTCGGAGACGCTCGACGTGCGCGGTCTGATCGCCGCCCACTTCGGCGACTCCCGGTCCGCGACCAGCATGCTCGACAGCAGAGCCGAGATCGATCTCCTGCTCGGGCACCTGAACATGCCTGGGATCCGGGTCGAGAACGGGGCGGAGACCGCGTTGCCCGATGAGGGCACGGCCATCGACAGCAGCGGGGCCCGCCTCATCATCGAAGAGGCACACCGGACTGATGCGGGCCCCCTCCAGATCGCCTTCCTGGGCCCGCTGACCGACATGGCCGCCGCACTTCTGATCGATCCGAAGATCGTGGAGACCGATACGACCGTCATCTGGATCGGGGGCCCCGGGTATGGGAACCGTGAGCCGGGTGCGCGGTCCGAGTTCAATCTCCGCAATGACATCGCTGCCGCCAATGTCGTCTTCCGCTCTGGAATCCGCATCTGGCAGGTGCCGCAGACCAGCTACGTCATGTCCTCGGTCGGATATGCGGAGCTCGAGGAGAAGGTCGCCCCCTGCGGGCCCCTGGGCGAATACCTGGTGCGTCAGCTCCAGGAGTGGAACGAGACCTGGCATCCAGAGCCGATCGAACACCGGGCCCTGGGTGACTCACCAGCCATCGGGCTCATGCTCAACCCCACGGGAGGGCTCTTCCGCACCGTTCCGGCCCCGACCTTCAGCGCCGAGGGCGGACTGCTGCCCGGTGGTCATCACACCGTGCGGGTGTGCGAGATGTACGACTTCCGATACCTGCTCGAGGACTTCTACGCGAAGCTGCGCCGCTTCGCGAGAACGACGGACGAGGAGCTCTGACGTCCATGACTTCGTCCCCCCGCCCCCGCAGCACGAGGCCGCAGGCCCGCCGGGGATTTCTCGCCGGGGCACTGTCCCTGCCGGCGGTCGCCTCGCTAGCCTCCTGCGCCTCCGGCATCGCGACCAGTTCTGCCGCCGAGGGTCTGACCCTGCTGACCTACGACGACATCGATGCAGCCAACCTGCTGCGGGAACAGCTGACAGCATTCGAGGACAAGACAGGTCTCTCCACGACCCTCGACACCGTCCCCGGCTCGGGAGCCGCCCAGTTCCCGGATAAGCTGCGCACCCGGATCCTCGGCGGAAACGCCCCCGACATCTGGCGGATCTGGGGCGGCCAGATCGCTCAACCCTTCGTGGACGCCGACCTGACCATCGATCTTGAGAAGTACTACGACTCCTACGCCTGGGACGCCGTGCTGAGCGGATCAGGCGTGGAGGGCATGACGTTCCATGGCGAGAAGCATGGTGCGCCCCTGAACGTGGCTTCCCTGGGGGCCTGGTGTAACGCCCGCATCTTCGAGGAAGCCGGTGTCTCAGCTCCCCCCGTGACCTATGACGAGCTCGAGAGCGCGAACGACACCATCCTTGAGTACGGAGTGACGCCGGCAGGATTCGGCGGCAAGTACGGATGGCACATCATGCGCTTGTTCGAGTTCCTGCTCGAAGTCACCGCCGGTCCGGAACTGCACGACGCACTGCTGCTCGGAGAGGCGAACTGGGACCAGCAAGCGGTGGTGGAAGCCTTTGACCTGTTCCTGACTTGGGACAGCCGCGGATGGATCACCGAGGGCGCGCTCGGAGTCGCGCCCGCCGATGCGGAACAGAGCTTCGTCCAGGGCACCAGCGCCTACACGATCAGCGGACCGTGGATCGAGACCCAGTACATCGCACCCTCGGGCCAGCCTCGCGAGGAGTTCTCGACCTTCCTGCTGCCCACAGGGCACGATGACGTGCGGCACTCCGGATTCATCGAAGGACTTATGATCTCGACGACCTGCGGCAATCCGGACGACGCCGCGGCCCTCATCGACCACATCCTGCGGCCCGAGACTCAGGCGGCGCTGCAGAACACCCAGTCCGCGACCCTCGAAGCTGCTCCGGACCCGGAGGAGTTCCCTCTCAGCGCGCAGTGGGCACAGATCCGTGAAGAGAGTGCGATCTACACGATCCAGGACCAGGCCTTCCCGAAGGCCGTCGCCGATAGCTACTTCGCGCTGCAGTCCGACGTGCTACAGGGCAATTCCGCTCCCTCACAGGCCGCTCGGGACATGCAACAGATCGTCGCAGATTGGCGGGATTCACAGTGAGCACGGAGACCCTCGACCGCCCGCGGAGTAACCGCCGCACCCTCACCCCCCTGCTGTTCGCCGCTCCGGCGCTGGTGATCTACCTCGGATTCCTCGTCTGGCCCGCCCTGCAGGCCCTGTGGATCAGCCTCACCGACTGGGACGGGCTCTCCGATGACAATAGCTTCGTGGGCCTGGACAACTACCTGGCGATGCTCGACGACAACGTGGTCGGCATCGCAGCCGTCAACAACATCCTGTGGTCCGTGGTGACGATCGTCCTGCCCATGGCGCTGGGCTTGCTGCTGGCCGTGGTGCTGAACCGCAAGAGTCGGACCTCGCCGGTGCTGAGGACGATCTTCTACGCCCCTGCGGTCCTACCCCTGGTGGCCGTCGCCTCGATCTGGGCCTGGCTCTACGACCCGACCGACGGTGCGATCAACACGGTCCTCGGCGCGGTCGGCCTGGATTTCCTCGAACAGAGCTGGCTCGGGCAGGACTCCACCGCGATCTGGGCCGTCATGATCGCTGCGGTGTGGGTGCGGACGGGCTTCCCGATGCTGCTGTACCTGGCAGCACTGCAGTCCATCCCAGATGAGCAGTACGAGGCCGCCTCGATGGATGGTGCGAACCGGTGGCAGCAGTTCACTCGCATCACATTCCCGAGCCTCAAGGACACCCACTACATCGTCCTGGCACTCTCGCTCATCGAGTCCTTCAAGGTGTTCGACCTCGTCTACGCCATGACCTACGGCGGGCCCGGCTATTCGACGCAGGTGATGGGCACCTGGATGTACGCCAACGTCTTCCAGTACTTCAATGCCGGATACGGCACCGCGATAGCGGTCGTCATCACCATCGTGGCCATCGCCGCCGGCGTCCCGTACGTTCGCTCGCAGGTGAGGAACTCATGACCACCAATGCCCTCGACGCCAGCACCCGGAGCCAACCCGCGCCCCCGGCACCGAACACCCCGAGCCCCCGGACCCGACATCGGTCGCGGCCGAACCCTGCAGTCACCATCACGGCCCTGATCGGGGCCCTGATCTGGATCACGCCACTGGTCCTGCTCATCGTCTCGGCACTGCGGCCGCTCTCGGACTTCCTCAGCAATGGGCCGGTGTCCTGGCCCCAGCAGCTCACGCTCGAGAACTTCCCGGACGCGTGGGACGCCGGACAGTTCGGGACGGCGTACCTCAACAGCACCTTCCTGCTGGTGGTCAAGGTCCCCCTCGGAGTTTTCGTGGCCGCACTCCTCGCCTACGGACTGGCCAAGCTCGAGTTCCCCTTCCGCAATTTCATCCTTTTCAGCGTCGTCCTGGGCATGACCATCCCGATCTATATCGCGATCGTTCCCCTGTTCACGATGCTGCGGAACGTGGGGATGACGGACAGCATCATCGGCATCATCCCGCCCTATATGGCTTTCGGTCTGCCGCTGCAGGTACTGATCCTGCAGGCCTTCTTCCGGCGGGTTCCGAGCGAGCTCATTGAAGCCGCCCGGATCGATGGGGCGGGAGACCTGAGAATATTCTTCCGTCTGGTCATTCCGCTGTCCGTGCCTGCGCTGGTGACCGTCGCCATCCTCGACGGGGTGGCGACCTGGAACGAACTGTTCCTCGCACTGTCCCTGCTCAGCTCTGAGGGGAACCGGACGATCCCGCTAGGGCTGCTGAACTTCCAGGGCCAGTTCGCGACCAACTACACGGGCCTGGCCGCCGGCATCCTCATCGCGGTGGTCCCGATCCTGGTCCTGTACATGCTGCTGCAGAAGTACATCGTCGGTGGGCTCACGGCGGGTGCCACGAAGGGCTGAATACCCCTGGACGAACGTGCACGCGCCTCCCCTCGTGGCGCGCTCCTCGGCACGACGCTTTTGTGCGGTGAAGAGCCGTGTATGGATCTCCAGCGCACAAAAGCGTCCGACACCGCTGATCGCGGCCATCAGTCGGTCTCGCCGCGCAGCACCTTGTAGACGATGGAGTCGTCGCGGCGGTCCCAGCCCAGCTCGCTGCCGCGCTGGTAGACCTGCTCGGCGGAGGCGGCGAGCGGCACCTCCTGGGAGACCTCGGCGGCGGCCTCACTGACCAGACCCATGTCCTTGACGAAGATGGTCAGCGCCGAGCGGACGTCGTCGAAGTCACCGTCGACCATGCGCTGGCCGCGGTCGCCGAACATGAAGGAGGCGGCCGCGCCGGTGCCCAGGACCTCGTGGACCTGCTTCAGATCCAGGCCCATCGAGTCAGCGAGCGCCAGGGCCTCCCCGGCCGCGGCGATGTGCACGCCGCACAGCAGCTGGTTGACGATCTTGAAGCGCTGACCGTCGCCGGGTCTGGTCCCGACCACGGGGGCGTGGGAGGCCAGCGCGTCCAGCACGGGGCGGATGGTCTCGACATCGGTCTGGGCGCCGCCGACCATCACCAGCAGGTCGCCCTGTGCGGCGCGGGCGGCGCCGCCGGAGACCGGCGCGTCGACGATGTGGCCGGTCACGTCCTCGAGGGCGCGGACGGTGTCGTCGATCGCGGTGGGGCCGACGGTGGACATGATCAGCAGCGTCGTCCGCGCGGTCAGGGCCGGGGCGATGCCGCCGTCGCCGAACAGCACGGAGTCCAGCTGCTCGGGGGTGGCGACCATGATGACGACGACGTCGGCGCCCTGTGCGGCAGCGAGCGCCGTCTCGGCAGGCATGGTCACGTCGGCCAGGGCCTGACGGGCATCAGGGCTGAGGTCGAAGGCGGTGACGGTGAAGCCGGCTTCGGCCGCGGTGCGGGCCATGGGGGCGCCGATGGCGCCCAGGCCGATCCAGGCGATGGACGGGGTGGTGGTCATGGGATGCTCCTCGGATCGACGGGCGGGCGGTGACCGGCGCTGGGTGGCTGTGGGAGGCCGGCCGTGGGCCTCAGCGGGCGACGGCGGCGGTGAGGGTGTCGACCACGTCAGCCAGGGCCTGCTCGCCACCGACATTGCCGGGGAAGACCACGTACGGCATGCCCATGACCTCCTCGGGGGCTTCCCGGGCGGAGAACAGGGAGACCTGTCCGGCCCAGAACTGGCCCTCGACCTCGGCCCGGCGGATGCCGAGACCGGAGGCGGCGACCTCGTGGGAGGTGATGCCGCCCTTGGCGACGACCCAGGCCGGGCGTGCATCGCGCACCCGCTGGACCACCTCGACCACGGCGTCGGAGACGCTGCGGGCGATGGCCAGGGACTCGGCCGGGTCATCGGTGCTGACCAGGTCGCGGCTGGTGTAGACCACGCAGTCGTCGCGCTCCAGCGTCTCGCGCACGGTGGCCACGACCGCCTCCAGGTGCTCTGCGCGGCGCTCGTCGAGCAGGGAGGGCACCTCCAGCTCGACCTCGACCAGGGTGCCTCTGGCCTGCACGGCCCGCAGCTGCGTGGTGGTCAGGCCGACGTGGGAGCCAACCACCACCAGGCCGTGGTCCAGGCGTCCCTCGGGGATGGTGATGGTCTCGGGGTCGACCACGCGGGCGCCGGACTGCCCCGCCAGGGGACGCACGAAGGAGGGCCCGCAGCGGGTGATGACGGTGCGTCCCTTCGCCTCGAGCTCACCGATCGCCTCGGCGACGACCTCCATGTCGGAGTACTCGGTGGCGTTGACGACCACCCAGCGCCGGTCCCGGGCGCCGGCCAGGATCTCGCGCACACGGGCCGGGCCGCCGGAGCGGATGTCATCCAGGCCGATGCTGAGCACCTCGGCCGCGCGGACCGCGCCGCCGGAGCGCTCCTGGAGGAATTCGCGCAGGTCGGAGTGGGTGAAGCCGAAGGTGGCATCGCGGGCGAAGTCGGTCTCGCCGACCTCGACCGCGGTCCCGTCGACCATGGCGTAGTGGATGTCGCCCTCGGTGAAGCGGCCGGCCTCGATCATGGCCGGGCACAGGATGATCGCGTCGACCTCGATGTCGTGGTCGGCGAGCTCCTCGGCGAGGGCGAGCGGTTCGGCGATCACGTGGCCGCGCAAGGTCGAGTCGGAGCGGGAGACCACGTGCAGACCGCGTGCGGGGACACCACCGTCGAGCACACCGCGCAGGATGCGACGGTTCATCGCCACCGCTTCATCCTCGTCCAGGGCGCGAGTGTTGGTCAGCACGAAGCAGGTCGAGCCCGGCTCGGTCAGGACGCCGACGGGCAGGGCGGGATCGTCGTCGAAGGCGACGTCGATGCCGGCCACGCACTGCGAGCCGGTGGGGTCATCGTCCAGGACGAGCAGGCGGCGGTCTGAGGCCACGGTCGGGTCCTTCCGTGAGGGCGAGGGGCTGGTGCTGACTCTACGACGGCCGACGGGGGCCGCGGCGGTGCCGGTACGCTCGTGCGCACCGGCACCGCCGGCTCCGATCCCGGCCGCTCGTCGTGGATCGCAAGCGCCCGGAGTATCGGCGTAGGCCGGAGGCGCCCGGAGTGCTCGGGCTGGTCAAAGTGGCCTGCCGTCGGCGGCGATCAGGCGATGAGGAACACGACCCAAGACAGGGCGAACCCCACGATGGAGATCGTGGTGCCCACCAGCGACCAGGTCTTGAAGGTGGTCACGGTGTCGAAGCCGCAGAAGCGACCGATCAGCCAGAAGCCGGAGTCGTTGACGTGCGACCAGCCGATGGAGGCCGCGCCGATGGCGACCACGACGGCAGCCACGGCCACCGAGGAGAAGTCCCCGGCCATCATGGCCGGCGCCATGATCGAGGCGCCGGTGGTGGCTGCCACGGTGGCCGAGCCCTGCGCCACGCGCATGGCCATGGTCACCAGATAGGCGGCCACGATCAGCGGCAGCCCCAGGGAATCGAGGCTGTCGGCGAGCTCACCGCCGATGCCGGTCGCGGTCAGGATGGCGCCGAAGGCGCCACCGGCACCGGTGATCAGGATGATCGAGCAGACCGGTCCGAGCGCATCGTCGACCAGGTCCTCCAGGAGGCCCCCGATCCTGTCCCCGCGCCTGCGGCGCGGGATGACGTAGAGCAGCAGCATCGCCAGCAGCGCAGACAGCAGCAGCGCGATCGGCGTCTCGCCGATCAGGCGGGAGAGCTGGAAGGCGAAGTTCTGGTCCGAGACGGTGCCGTCGGCTTCCAGGGTCGACATGCCGGTGTTGAAGAAGATCAGCACCAGCGGCAGCAGCAGCACCAGCAGGATCGAGAAGAAGCCGGGCCGCTCCTCCACGGGAACCTCACGCGGCGTGCCGAGCAGTGCGGGGACGGGAGTGTCGGGGTAGCGCTTGGCGATGAGCAGTGCGACGCGGTAGCCGGCCAGGTACCAGGTGGGCAGGCCGATCAGCAGACCGACCAGGATCACCATGCCGACGTCGGCCCCCATCACCGTGGCGGCGGCGGTCGGGCCCGGGTGCGGGGGCAGCAGCGCGTGCATCATCATGAACGAGGCGATCGACGGCAGCACGTACAGCATGAACGAGCCGCCGAGGCGACGGGCCACGGTATAGATGACCGGCAGCATCACGATGAAGCCGGCATCCAAGAAGATGGGGAAGGCGTAGAACAGGGAGGCCACGGCCAGGGCGAGCGGAGCCCGCCTCTCCCCGAAGGTGTCGAGCATCTTGTCGGCCAGCACCTGGGCGCCGCCGGTGACCTCGATCAATCGGCCCAGCACGGCACCGAAACCGACCAACAGGGCGACGGTGCCGACGGTGTCGCTGAAGCCGTCGATCACGACGTCGATGACGTCTCCGACTCCGATGCCCGCGGCCAGGCCGGTGGCCACCGCAACAACGATCAGCGAGAAGAAGGCATGCAGTCTCACCTTGATGATGAGCACGAGCAGAACGGCGATCGCCACGACGGCGATCGACAGGAGCAGCCAGACGGGCCGATCCGCGAGGACGAGTTCTTCCACGGGTGTCTCCAGTGAGATAGGTGGGCGCCGCCTAGACCGGCTGAGCGGCCCGGCAGTGGGCGGAGAGTCGGTGCGTGCGCCCGCGGGTGGGGTGCTCGGCGGGGCCTCCATCGGTGGCGGCCCCGCCGGCGGAGGGTCTCCAGCGGCGGAGATCCATGCTGAATGGTGGGCCGGGTCCGGCCGCGGTGGACCTCCGAAGCGGAACCGGGCCCGGTCAGAGGGTGGTCAGGCCTGGTCGCGCGGGGTGGCCCGGGGCGCGGGGCCGAGCTCGGCCAGCAGCTGGGTCATCTTCGCGTAGGCCTTGTTGCGGTAGGCGATCAACTCGGCGGAGGTCTCCTGATCGTAGTCGCCCAGCAGGCCCTGACCGTTCTTGACGCCCTTGTGGCCGGCCGTCACCTGGTCCTTCAGGATCTGCGGGGTCGCCAGGCGCTCACCGTAGGCCTCCTCGAAGGTCACGAAGCAGTTCGCGTACACGTCCAGGCCGGCCTGGTCGGCGATCGCGAAGGGCCCGAAGAAGCCCAGGCGGAAGCCGAAGGTGGTGCGCACGATGGTGTCGACGTCCTCGGCGGTGGCCACGCCCTCCTCGACGATGGAGGTGGCCTCCTTCAGCAGGGCGTACTGGAGGCGGTTGAGGACCATGCCGGGGGTGTCGGCGACCTGCGCGCCCTCGTTGCCGGACTTGGCCAGCAGCTCCTTGACCGCATCGATGGATTCCTGGGTGGTGGCCTCCCCGGCGACCAGCTCGACGCCGGGGATGAACGGCGCGGGATTGGAGAAGTGGACGGTGAGGAACCTTTCGGGGTTCTTCACCGCGCTGACCAGTTCCTTCACCGGGATGGTGGAGGTGTTGGTGCCGATGATCGCGTCAGGGCGAGCGTGTTCGGAGATCGTGCCGAGCACCTCGCGCTTGACGTCGACGCGCTCGAAGACGGCCTCCTCGATGAAGTCGACGTCCGCGACTGCGTCCTCGATGCTCTTGCCGGCGGAGATGTTCTTGGCGACCAGCTCGGCGCTGCCGGGGGCGAACAGGCCCTGCTCCTCGAAGTCGCGGGCTTCCTGCTGGAGGCGCTCGAGGGACTTGTCGGCGACGGCGACGTCGACATCGGCGATGGTCACGTCGAAACCGGCGATGGCGAGGACCTGCGCGATCCCTCCGCCCATGTAGCCGGCGCCGACGATGGTCACGGTGGAGATGGACATCAGAGGGACTCCTTCGTCAGTGCGGGGCGCCGCCTCACGAGCCAGCGCCTATGCCCCGCGCATGCGATCCGAGCCGTGACGTCGGGGCACGTGGACCCCACAAGCATACAGATCCTATTGGATCTTGGGAACCCTCCTGTTCGCTGAGGTCAGTGCCCTTCATCGGCTCCTGTCTGCACCAGGTCATCACCGATCCCGAGACCCTGACGCGAACGCCCGCGCACGAGGTTGACGACAGCGGGGACGAGGAGGAGCAGGAACGCCACGATGAGGATGCCGACCGCGGTCGGGCTCGCGAGGACCACCTTCATGAGATCGCCGCCCCCGAGCGCCGAGGACTGCACCAGCGCCTTCTCGAACAGGGGGCCGATCACCAGGCCCAGCACCAGCGGGGCGATCGGGAAGTTGATCCGCTTCATGAGGAAGCCGACGACTCCGAACACGACGACCACCCAAAGACTGAACGTGTTGTTCGCGACGGCGAACGCGCCGATCAGCGCCGTGAAGATGATGAGCGGATACAGATATGAGTACGGCAGGCGCAAGAGCTGTGCGAAAACGGGTGCAAGGGGCAGATTCAGCACGAGCAGCAGCAGGTGCCCGATGAGGAACGACACCAGCAGCCCCCAGACGAGCCTCGGCTCGTCATCGAACAGCAGCGGGCCCGGCGTGATGCCGTAGAGCAGGAACGCACCGAGCAGCACGGCAGTCGTCGCCCCACCCGGGACGCCGAGGACCAGGGTCGGGATGAATGCGCCGTTCGCTGCAGCGCTGGTGGCTGCGTCCGGTGCTGCGACACCCTCGATGGCTCCCTTCCCCATGGACGCGCGGTGCTTCGAGAAGCGCTTCTCGGTGCCGTAAGCCAGGAACGAGGCCAGGGTCGACCCCGCGCCCGGCAGGATTCCCAGACCGAAGCCGATCCCCGTCCCGCGGGCCGTGGGCATGACGGCTCTCTTGATGTCGTCCTTCGTCAGCAGGAGGTCGCGGAAACGGGCCCGGATCGGCTTCGGCTGCCCCTGTCCCAACTGGTTCAGCACCTCTCCCAGGGCGAACAAGCCGATCATCACCTCGACGAAGGGGACCCCAGAGAACAGATCCACGCTCCCGAAGGTGTACCTCGCGACCCCGGTGCCCATGTCGATGCCGACCGTTCCGAGAAGCACGCCGATGGCGCACATCGCCATCCCGAGCAGGACATTCCCGGAGGAGAACATCGAGATCGTCGCGAAGCCGAGGAGCATGATCGCCATGATCTCGACCGGGCCGAACCCGACGGCGATGTCCGCGAAGAACTGTGCGAGCGTGAACAGCAGCAGCACGCTGACGATGGATGCGGTGAACGCCGAGATGGCGGAGATCGCCAGTGCCTGTCCAGCACGCCCGTTCCGCGCCATCTGGTATCCGTCGAGCGTCGTCACCACGGAGGATGCTTCACCAGGCGTCGCGATGAGGATCGCGGTGATCGTGGCCCCGTACTGGGAACCGTGATAGATGCCCGCCAGCATGATCAGCGCGGTGAGCGGGTCCAGCGTGAGCGTCAGGGGAATGAGGATCGCGACGCCGGTCGCTGAACCGAGACCAGGGAGGATCCCGATCACGGTTCCCGCCAGCACCCCGATGAAGCACCACAGGAGGTTCTCGAGGGACAGCGCGGCCTCGAGCCCCATCACCAGGTTGTCGATCATGACAGACCTCCTTCGAACACGCCCATCGGGACCGGGACTCGCAGCACCGCCACGAACAGTCCCCACGCCACCAGTGCCGCGCCGACCGTCAGGATGAGGGACGGCACGAGGGGTTTGCGTTCGACGCCGATGGTCAGTGCGGCCACGAGCGCGACCAGCGGGGGAATCAGCCCCACGACAGGCACCAGCAGGACGGCCAGGATGATGAGACCGAACACGACCACGAGCTTCCGCGTGCTGGTCGACTGCTCGCCGGCCTCATCGTCCACTCCCGAATCGCCGCGGAGAACCGAGCCGACCCGGATCTCCTGGAGCATCAGTGCGAGGCCCAGGACGACGATGATCGCGGCCACTGCACGCGGCAGGAATCCCGGCCCCACCTGGTTGCCATAACGAAAGAATTCGTACTGGAACGAGAGGGCGAAGCCCACCGCCCCGAAGACGGAGATGACTCCATACGACACGAGGACACTGCGACGCGCCTGTCTGACGTCGCTGTCCGACTCATTGATGGTCATTGGAAGTACTCCCGGATCTCCGCGTCGTGCTCGTCGAGATAGGCGGCGAATTCGTCGCCGTAGAGCTGCTTCTCTATGAGCAGGTCGTCCTCGATGTACTCGTGGTAGACATCGGTCTCCGTGGCTTTCTGGAACTCTTGGATCCAGAACTCCTGTGCGGCCTCTGAGATGTTCGGCGGCGCCAGCACGCCTCGCCACAGCACGACAGTCCCGTCGATGCCCTGCTCCTCAGCGGTTTCCACATTGCCCAGGACGTCGTCATCGAACCGCTCCTCGCTGAAGGTGCAGAGAGCCTTCAGGTCACCGCTTTCGACGTAGGGCTTGGCTGAGGCAGCACTGGCCGGGGCCGCCTCGATCTGGTCGCCGAGAAGAGCCGTCATCACCTCGCCGGTCGAGCCGTAGGGCACCTTGTTCGCCTGCATGCCTGCCTGCTCGAGATGATGGATCGCCATGCCGTCGGCGCCGTACGTCCCACTGTTGCCGATCGCCAGGTCAGTGGTGCTCGCCAGGTCAGCGCAGGTGTTCAGGTCCGAATCCGCAGGGGCCACGATCATGCGGGAGTCCTCTCCGAACAGAGCGATCGGCGTGAAGTCCTCGTAAGTCCACGGGACTTCGACACCTTCCTGGAGGGGCAGCGTGTTGATCGCGCTCTCCGCCTTCACCAGGTTGCCGGGTTCTCCGTCGAGACCGTAGAAGTAGGACCAGCCGACGGCTCCCCCACCGCCTTCGCGGTTCTCGACCACGGTGTTGTACCCCTCGGCGTTCTCATTGATCGCTTCGGACATGACGCGCATGGCCCTGTCGCTCCCTCCACCAGGAGCCATGGCGACGACCATCTTGACGGTGCCCGAAGGGTGGTATTCGCCGTTCTCTTCGATGTCTTCCCCTTGTCCCTGGCCGCCTTGGGTGCAGCCGGCGAGAAGCAGGGCGCCCGTCGCCATCGCGGCGATGCATCGTGCGCGTGACCTCATTGTCGTTCCTTTCAGGTGGCGGAGTTTCGGGGCCGATCGGCGCGCTATTGCGACGGTCGGCCCCGCAGGGTCCCGCCCGATGTCATGCGCGGGTGCGCTCCGCTGTCTGCGTTCCCAGGCCGACCGCGATATCCAATGCACGCTGGCTCGGGCCGAGGTGGGCCTTGTTCATTCCAACGATCTCGTAGGCCGTCCCGTGCGCCGGGGTGGCGATCGGGACCGGCAGCCCGCCCTGCACGGTCACGCCTTGGTCGAAGCCCATCAGCTTGAGAGCGATCTGACCCTGGTCGTGATACATCGTGACCACGCCGTCGAACTCTCCGTCACGCGCCTTGATGAACAGGGTGTCGCTCGGAAAAGGACCTGTGACCTCGATGCCGTCGACGTCGCGGGCGAGCTCGACGCCGGGAGCGATGTGGTCGATCTCCTCCCGGCCGAACTGACCGTTCTCACCGGCATGGGGGTTCAGGGCTGCGACGGCGATCCGGGGTGTCTCGACGCCCGTGCCAAGCACTACGGAGTGGAGCAGGCGGATCGCGTGCCGAACCCGGTCGGCACTGATGTGCTGAGCGACCTCGGAGATCGGGATGTGCGAGGTGACCCGTGAGGTGGTCAGACCCGGGATGAAATTCAGCTCGCTGGTGAAGCCATCGAACTCCAGCTCCTTGGCGAACCAGCGCAGCTCGTCCTCCTCATGCATTCCCGCGAGGTGGAGTGAGGTCTTGTTCAGGGGCAGGAACATGATCGAATCCGCGTCACCGTCGCGGGACATGGCCAGAGCCTTCTCGAGGTCTTTCATGACTCTCGCTCCGGCATCGACCGACGTCTCGCGAATGGGGACCTCGATGTCCTGGAGCGGTGAGCCGACCAGGTGGACGGCCCCGGTCTGCGGTTCGTCCGCGACCGGGATGCTCACTCCCGCCGCATCACAGGCACGGTCGAACTCGTCGTGCGAGACGAGTGCGGAGATCCGTGCCTTCTCGAGATTGCTGGACTCTGCGAGGAGTCGAACAGCGAGCTCGGGTCCGATCCCGGAGAAGTCGCCGAAGGTCAGTGCGATACGTGGTGCGGCTGTGGGCATCATCGTCCTCTTCCGTGGTCGGCCGTGGGCGGTGAGTCCTCGGAACTACGGCCAATATCAAATAGGATCGAGGACAACCCTACTAGCCCGGAGCGTCGAGTCAAGGGGACTAATCAGGCATCTTCGGGCAACATTTGGCGGTCTGGCCAGCGACATCCTGGAGGACAGGAGCGATCGCCGATTCCCGCGGCTGCAAGGGCTCGGGCTACTTGCTGGCTGCCCTGGCTATGTTTCGTCGATGCTCGGTGACGGGGAACGCCGAGACGATGGTGACGACCCCGTTCTTCCCATCGAGCTGCCGACGGCGGCAGCAACAGCAGCCGGTGCAGCCGAGCTGCTGGCTCCTCCCCCGCGGCGAGCTCCATCGGGGTGCGCACCGGTGACTACGATGACCAGCAGCACCTCGGGGCCGATGTCGCCCGCGTACGTGCGGAAAGGGTCGTGAGTCGACGTGGTGGTCAGAGCGGGTCGCTCGCAGGACTCGAAGTCGTCGGAACTGCGGCAAGGCTCATGGCTGCTGCTGTGGATCTTCCTGGGCGGGATCGCGCTGGTGGGCGTCTACAGCGCGCTCTTCCTTGTCCTCATGGCGCGGGAGGGGCAATCCCACAGCTGGGCCAGCTCTCTCTACTGGACCATCACCACGATGTCCACGGTCGGCTACGGGGACATCACATTCACCTCCGACCTGGGGCGCCTCTTCTCGATGTTGGTGCTGCTCAGCGGCATCGTCCTGTTCGTGGTGCTCCTGCCGTTCACGGTCATCCAGCTCATCGTCGAGCCCTGGATGGATCGGCGGGAAGCGGTGCGAGCGCCGCGCAGGGTGCCGGCGAGCCTGGAGGGACACATCATCCTGGTCGGGCTCGACGTCGTCACGCAGAGCCTGGTCAGGCGGGCGACACGCTCTCAGAGACCGACGGTGGTGCTCGTGGACGATGTGGCTCGCGCGAGACGGCTGCACGACGAGGGCTACCGAGCGATGGTGGGACCGCTCGACTCACCGGACACCTACCGCAGGGCAGGGGTGGACAGGGCGGTGATGGTGGCCTCGCCGCAAGCGGACACCACCAATACCAACGTCGCGTTCACGGTCCGCCAGGTCGACAAGGACGTCGTCATCGCCGTCACCGCGCAGCAGAAGGCCTCGGTGGATGTTCTGGAGCTCGCCGGAGCCGACCACGTGCTCCAGCTCGCCCCCACTCTGGGCCGAGAGCTGGCCGACCGGGTTCTCGGCACCACGGGACGCCCGCACGTGATCGGCAGCTTCGGCGAGACGCAGATCGCCGAAGGCGCTGCCCGCGGCACACCCGTGGTCGGCCTGACCCTCGCTGAGGCTCAGCGACAGATGCACCCCCGGGTGCGCATCCTCGCGATCATGCGTCTGGGGAGCCTGCGACCTCTGACGGACGACGAGACGATCGACGAGAAGACAACCTTGATCCTCGCCGCGACCATGCAGGACCTCGATGCCTATGGCGCCGAGTTCGGGAAGAGCCCGGAGGCGGAACGCCCCGTGCTGATCCTGGGTGGTGGCAAGGTCGGGCAGGCCGCCGCCCAGGAGCTCGCCCGGATCGAGGTCCCATACACCATCGTCGAGAGCGTCCCGGGGAAGGTGCCCTCGCACCTGAACGTGGTGGAGGGCGACGCCGGCGATCACGAGACCCTCCGGTCGGCCGGACTCGATGAGGCCTCTGCAGTGCTGGTGGCCACGCCCGATGACGACCTCAACGTCTATCTGACCCTCTACTGCCGACGACTGCGTCCCGAGCTGCAGGTCATCACCCGGGCCACCTATGAACGCAACGTCGCCACCCAGTACCGTGCAGGCGCCGACAGCGTCCTGTCCTACGCGACGATCGGAGCGACCGCCCTATGGAACCAGGTCGGGCTCGATCATCGCGTCGTCATCGCCGAAGGAAATGAGCTGTTCCCGGTGCCCATCCCGCGGTCCCTCGCGGGCACCGCCCTGCCCAGCCGCCGCGTCTACGACGAGACCGGTTGCCGCATCGTCGCTGTCACCGACTCCGAACGGACCCTGCTGCCGAACCTCGAACAGATCCCGAGCAGGCCCGGCGACGAGCTGTTGCTGCTGCTCGGTGACCGGCACTCGGAACGGGCCTTCCGCAGGAAGTATCCCCAGCGGAAGGCCCCGCACCCGCGGTGAGAGCCGAGGGCTCCGTGCGGGCCCGGCCCCTGGCGTCGTCGACACCGTGCGGGCCCGGCCCCTGGCGAAGTCGGCTCAGTGCGGGCATGGCGCCGTGGGCAGGTGTCAATGCGTGAACGGGCGCCTCCGAGGGGTCTCCGGATTGAATTCGACACCGAAACCGGGGGTGTCGGGCACGCGGATCTTCCCGTCCTCGGGCACCGGCTCGCCCAGCAGCATCGGCGAGAACATCGGCACGACCTCCTCAGCCGTCGGATGCATCATCAGGAATTCGCTGAACGGGCTGTTGGTGCGGGTGATCACAAAGTGGTACGAGTACACCGAGGAGCCGTGCGGCACCACCATCGCCCCATGGGCGTCGGCGAGCGCGGAGATCTTGATCAGCTCGGTGATCCCTCCGCACCAGCCCACGTCAGGCTGGATGATGTCGGCGGCGCCCATCTCCAGCAGCTGGCGGAAGCCCCACCGGGTGGCTTCGTGCTCACCGGTGGTGATCAGCATGCCCGGGGGGACGTTCCGGCGCAGCTGCTGATAGCCCCAGTAGTCGTCGGGGATCAGGGCCTCCTCGAGCCAGCGCAGCCCGTAGTCGTGGGCGCGGTGGGCAAGACGGGTCGCGTAGTCCACGTCCAGTGACATCCAGCAGTCGTACATCAGCCAGAAGTCGTCGCCGACCCGCTCGCGCATATCGGCCAGCAGCTCGATGTTCTCGGCCATGCCCTCCTCACCGTGGGCGGGGCCGTGGTGCAGCGGCATCTTGCCGCCGATGAAACCCAGCTCCTTGGCGATGTCGGGCCGCGCGCCGGTGGCGTACATGGTCAGCTCCTCGCGCACCGGTCCGCCCAGCAGGGCGTAGACCGGCTCCTGGCGCAGGCGCCCCAGCAGGTCGTACAACGCCAGGTCGACTGCGCTGATCGTGTTCAGGACGATCCCGCGGCGGCCGTAGAACAGGGTCGAGCGGTACATCTGGTCCCAGATCCGCTCGATGTCGGTGACCTTGGCCCCCTCGAGAAAGCGCGCCAGGTGCTTCTCGACGATCCAGGCGCCGAGGTCGCCGCCGGTGGAGACGGCGAAGCCGACGGTGCCGTCATCGGCCTCGATCTCGACCATCAGCGTGCCCAGCACGTTCAGGCCGAAGGACTGCCGCGACCGGGCGTACTCGGGGTAGATCGACATCGGGGTGGCGATGTGGTCGTCGATCCAGTGATCGGCGCCCTGGTCGTGGTAGTCCGCGCCGCCGCCGGTGACGGTGTAGGCGCGCACGTGGGCGATGGTGCGGGTGTGGGTGGCGTTCATCGGGCCATCTCCTTCCGGGTGGTCTCGGCGCTGTGCTCGGTCGCGGCGGGCAGGCCGGTGTCGTTGTGGGGCTCGTCGTCGAAGGTGACCAGGATCTTCCCGGGCGGGCCCTCCCCCGCGGCCAGGGAGCGGAAGGCCTCCTGGGCCTCCTCGGGCCGGACCGTGGAGCTGACCAGCGGGGCCAGGGCGTCTGCGTTCTCCCCCGCCCAGGTGGTGGCATCGGCGAAGTCGCGGGCGGTGTAGGTGAAGGAGCCGCTCAGGGTGCGCTCCTCGGTGCTGACGGCGAAGGCGGGGATCTCGAGCGTCGGAGTGCCCATGCCCACCAGCACCACCGCGCCGCCCACCCGCGTGGCGCTCAGGGCGTCGGCGATGGTGGGTGAGACGCCGACGGCGTCGATGGCCAGGTCTGCGGGGGATCCGAGGGCCTCGGCGGTCTGCTCGGGCACCGGGCCCTCGGCGGGGTCCAGGACGCTCACCCCGAGGGCGGCGACCAGCTCGCGGCGGTCCGCGGCGGGCTCGGAGAGCGCGATCTGGCTGATGCCGGCCATCTTCAGGGCCAGCACCACGCTCTGCCCGATGGGCCCGCCGCCGACGACCAGCACCTTCGACTCCGGGCCGGGAGCGGCCAGGCGCACCGCGTGGACGGCCACGGCCAGCGGCTCGATCAGGGCACCCAGGTGCAACGGCAGCTCCGGGCTGAGCAGCAGGACGTTGCGGGCAGGGACGACCAGGTAGTCGGCGAAGGCGGCCTGGACGTCGGCCGCCACCCCGATCACCAGCTTGCCGGGGGCATGCTGCTCACGGTCCCGGTAGGCCTGGGCCTGCTCCGCCGGCACCACCACCGGGTTGAAGGTCGCCGGAGCGCCGAGGGGCAGCGCCCGTGCGTCGACACCGGGGCCGAGGGCAGCGATCGTGCCCGATGATTCGTGGCCCATGATCTGGCCGGGCCGACGCCTGCCGTTCTCCCCCGTGAACCCGTGGAAATCAGATCCGCAGATACCGGTGGCGGCCAGGCGCAGCAGCACCTCCCCGGGACCGGGCTGGGGGCGGGGCCGTTCCACGACGTCGAGGCGGTGGTAGTCGGACAGGATGAGTGCGCGCACAGGGACTGCTCCTTCTTGGGGTGCGGTGAGGGCACGAAGGCCCGGGGGACGAGGGGGAGGGGACCGGTGGGGACCGAGTGAGATCGCCCGCCGGACCGGAGGACATGACGACGGCGGGCCGGCGGCCACTGGATACGGTCGCCGGCCCGCCGGGGCCGGGTCAGGAGGCGACGCCGGCGTCGGCGTTGATGGCCCGGTTGCGGGCGGCCTTGAGGGCTGCGGTGCGCTCGGCGCGCTTGCCCAGCCAGCTCATCAGCGGCGACGAGGCGATCGCGAGGATCACCAGGACGATCAGCACAGCGCTGATGGGACGGGTGAAGAACTGGGCCAGGTCCCAGTTGGTCTTGATCACCGACTGCATGAAGTTGCGCTCGACGATCGGTCCCAGCACGATCCCCAGCACCACCGGCGCCAGCGGGATCCCTCCCTTCTCGAACAGGAAGCCCAGCACACCGAACACGACCATCAGGCCCACCTCGAGGTAGCCGTTGTTGATCGCGAAGGCGCCGCAGATCGAGATCGCCACGATCAGTCCCATCAGCACCGAGCGGGGGATCCGCAGCACGAATCCCGAGACCCGGATCAACAGGAACCCCAGCGGCAGCAGGAGCAGGTTCGCGACGATGAAGATGATGTAGATGGCATACAGGGTGTCGGTCTGGTAGAGGAACAGGTCCGGCCCGGGGGTGATGCCCTTGACCAGCAGCACGCCGATCAGGATCGCGGTGATGGTGTCACCGGGGATGCCGAAGGCGAGCGTGGGCACGTACGCCGAGGCGATGCCGGCATTGTTGGCGCTGGAGGCGCCGGCGATCGCCTCGACACGGGAGTCGTCGGCGGTCTTGCCCTTGCGCACCCGGGAGGTGGCGCGGGTGAAGGCGTAGGAGATCCAGGCTGCGATGTCGGCGCCGGCGCCGGGCAGGGCTCCGACCACGCCGCCGATCACGGAACCGGATCCCACCCGGCCCTTGTTCCTCCAGATCGCCGTCAGGGAGTCGCGCAGTGCGCCCCTGCCCTCGACCTTGGGGATCGGCATCGACTCGCCCCTCTTGGCGGTGACCGCGCGCAGCACCTCCGAGAGACCGAACAGGCCGATCATGGCGGCGATGAAGTCCACCCCGCGGTAGAGCTGCTCCTCGCCGAAGGTGAAGCGCGGGTGACCCAGGGTCACGTCCAGGCCGACAGTGGAGATCAGCAGGCCGGTCATCAGGGCGATACCGCCCTTGAGCTGGGCCCCCTTGGAGACGATCACTGCGGCGGTCAGGCCCAGCACCGCCACCCAGAAGTACTCGTAGCTGGTGAAGCGCAGCGCGAACTCACCCAGGATCGGGGAGACGAAGGTCAGCACCACCGAGCCGAACAGGCCGCCGAGGACCGAGGCGACCAGCGACACCCCGAGACCGACCGCGCCCTTGCCGTTGCGGGTCAGCGCGTAGGCGTCCTCGGTGTAGGCGGCCGAGGACGGGGTGCCGGGGATCCTCAGCAGGGCGCTGGGGATGTCGCCGGCGAAGATGGTCATCGCCGACATGGTGATGATCGCGGCGATCGCCGGGACCGGGTCCAGGAAGAAGGTGAACGGCACCAGCAGCGCGGCCGCCAGGGTCGCGGTCATGCCGGGCAGTGACCCGATCACCAGACCGAACAGTGCGGCCAGGACCACCACCAGGACAGTGGTGGGATCGGCGACCAGCTGGAAGGCGCCCTCGAAGTTCTCGATCACGTCAGAACCCCCTGATGAACCCGTCGGGAAGCTGGACCATCAGGCCCTGCTCGAACATCGCCCACAGGCCGAGCGCGGTCAGCACTCCGGTCAGCACCGCCGCCCACCATCTGGCGCGCAGCGACCACACGATGGCGGTGACGACGACGGTCATGGTCACCGGGAACCCGAGGATCGGGGCGCACAGGACGTAGAACACGATCGAGCCCATCAGGATGGCCCCGTTGACCCAGCGGCGGGCGCCGTCGGAGCCGATGTCGGTGTCCATCACGGCGTGCGTGACCACTTCCTCCTCGGTGATGTCGTCGGCGGAGGCCGGGACGGCCGCGCCCGGGCCGTCGCCGCGGGGGTCTGCGCCGTCCGTGGCCGCCGCCGTCCCTGTAGCCGCCCCGTCGGTCTCGGCCGACGGGGCGCCGGGCTCCCCGGGCGGGGCCTGTGCCTCCGCGGCGGCGAGCTGCTGGCCGTGGATCCGGTCCCGTCTGGCCGACATCAGGGCCGTCAGGATCACCAGGGCCCCGAGGATGATCAGCATCCCGCCGATGATCATCGGGAACAGACCCGGCCCAGGGATGCCCTCACGCACGTAGGGCATCGACGCGCCGTAGGGGATCACCACCGCTCCGGCCACGATCGACGCGATGCCGATCACGAGGTTGCCGCGGATCGAGACCCCTGCCGGCGAGGAGTCGGCGGCACTCACTTGGCGAGCCCCGCTTCCTCCATGACCTCACCCTTGGCCGCGTCGTCCTCGCGCATGAGGGTCTGGAAGTCCTCCGCCCCGGCGTACTTCACGCCCAGACCGGAGTCGGTCATGAAGTCGTTGAACTCGTCGGACTCGGCGATCAGGCCGAGATGGCACTCGAGCTCCTCGACGACGGTCGGATCCATGTCCAGGGGCCCGGCGATGCCGCGCCACACGCTCATGGAGTAGTCCGAGCCGAGCTGCTCCTCCAGGGTCTCCACGTCCGGGAAGGCCGGATCGCGTTCGGTGCCCATCACGCCCAGCGCCTTGGCGCGGTCGGAGTCGAGCATGGTCTTGGACTCGCCCAGCGCGTTGGTGGTCATGTCGATACCGCCGGCCACCAGCTCCTGCAGCGCCGGGGCGGCGCCGTCGGAGGGCACGAAGTTGACCGCGTCCAGCGGGATGTCGTTGTCGATCAGCATGCCCAGCAGCGCCAGATGCCAGATGCCGCCCTGGCCGGTGCCGGAGGCGGTGACCTCGCCCGGGTTCTCCTCGATGTAGGTGAGCAGATCCTCGGCGTCCTCCCACTCGGCATCGGAGGCCACGGTGATGCCCGCGCCGTCCTCGTTCATCTGCGAGATGGCGGTCAGGTCCTCACCGCTGATGTCGGTCAGGCCCTGGTGGTGCATCATCCCGATCTCCACGGTGACCAGGCCGATGGTCTGGCCGTCGGGGTCGGCGTCGACCATCGCCTGGTGCCCGACCACACCGGAGCCGCCGGTGCGGTTGACCACGTTGACGTTGGTGCCGATCTGGTTGGACAGCTGGTCGCCGATCAGACGGGCGACGCCGTCGGTGCCACCGCCGGCGGCCCAGGGCACGATCATCTCCATCGGGCCCGAGGGATAGTCGGGGTTGATGTCGTTGCAGGCCTGGATGGCGTCGTCATCGGCTCCTGCCTCACTGGAGCCACCGGAGCAGCCGACAGCCACCAGGGCCACGGCGGCGGCGCCGGCGATGCCGGACATGAAACGGCGGGTACGGGGGGTTCGCATGATGGGATCACTCCACTTCGTCGTGCAGTTCGGAGGCTGCAGAGGGGGTTCTACCGGGTGCGTCGACGCTGGGGAGCCAGGGGGTGCACGTCGGCGTGCACCAGAGACGGGGCCGGGGAGCGCTCACCGCGTCGATGTTTTCGAAGCTACCTCCGTGGGACGCCGCGCACACCCCCGAAACGATCCGCGATCCGAAAATCCTATATCCAGGATTGGTAATGTGGGTCACAGCAAGGCGCCCACCTGCAGAAACGGCGGCCCCGCGTTCCGCGTCGACACCGGATCGTGACCCGCTGACGGCGCCCCGACCGCATCAGATCATCCGATCCATCCACGATCAGGAGGCATCGCGTGCCGCGCGTAGAGCAGACAGACTGGCTGGCGACCTTCGTGGCCGTCGTCGACCACGGAAGCTTCTCGGAAGCCGCCCGCGCCCTGCATCGGTCCCAGTCCCGGGTCAGCACCCACGTCGCAGCGCTCGAGCGGGCCCTGGGCGGCCTTCTCATCGACCGCACCCACCGGCCCATCGGACCGACCGAGCTGGGCACCACCTTCCTGCCCCACGCCCGCGCGGTGCTGGAGGCCCTCGAGCGGGGCGTGGAGGCCGTCGATCAGCACACCGGCACGCTGCGCGGGCGGGTGGTGATCGGCTGCCACCCCAGCGTGAGCGCGGGTTTCCTGCCCGGTGTGATCGCCTCCGTCCATGCCCGCCATCCCCAGGTGCGGGTGGAGCTGACCGAGCACACCACCCCGGACCTGGTCTCCGGGATCGTCTCGGGCCGGTTCAACATCGCGATCCACTCACTGGCGGCCGATCCGCCCTCGGAGGATCTGCAGAGCGTGGCGCTGTGGACCGAGCGCTACGTGGTGGTGGTCCCTGCCGACCATGAGCTGGCGCGGGCCTGGGACGCGCACGCTCACCCGGGCCCCGGCGACGCCTCAGACCCCACCGACCCCGCCGACCCTGCGCCCTCCGGTGCCGCGCCGAGCCTACGGGGCGGACCGGCCGGGGGCGGGCTGGACCCGGCGGCAGTCGCCCGTCACCCGCTGATCGCGGTGGCCCGCCCCGGCGCCGAGGTGGACCCCGACACCGGCAGCGCCCTGCGCGCCTGGGGCCTGGAGATCCCGGTGGCCTGGCAGACGGAGCAGCCGCAGACGGTGGTGAACCTGGCCCGGGCCGGCCTCGGGGTGGGCGTGCTGAACTCGCTGGCCGCCCGGATCAGCGACACCGACGGGATGGCAGTGGTCCCGGTGGGGACCCTTGCCGAGGGCCGCCGGGTGGCGGTGACCCGGGACCGGCGCACGATCGCCTCGCCGAGCGTGGACGTGGTCTTCGACGCCATCGTGTCCACATCTCCCCCGGCCGGCGTGCGCCCGCATCGAGCGCACACGGCCGAGTTGCCATCGAGCTCCTGAGACGGTCATGGGCACCCGCCCCCCATCCCTCTCGATGCTCCTGACCACCTTGACGCCCGCGGGAGAACCGTAGATCCTATAGGCGATGGTGGAAGCGAGGCTTCCCGCCGCCACTGGATCCGACCGGCTCCACTCCGCCCCGTGCGGGCAGCCCCGCGATGTGGTGGTCCCTGATCGTGATGGAGCGACAAGGAACCTTTCATGACTGAGACATCTCCTCGAGAGGCGCAGGAGAAGCTGCGCTCCCCGCTGTACGGCACCATGGACAAGATCCCCGGCGGGACCATGGTGATCCCCCTGATCCTGGGCGCCATCGTCGGCACCACCGCCCCGGCGTTCCTGGAGATGGGCAGTTTCACCACTGCCCTGTTCGCCACCCCGATGCCGCTGATGGCGCTGGTCATCTTCGCCACCGGCATGCAGATCACGCCACGCTCGATCGGGCCGGTGGCCGGCACGACCGGCGCGATCCTGCTCGGGAAGACTCTCGTGCCCGGACTGCTGATCATCGCGCTCGGATGGGTGGTGGGCCTCGATGGCCTGCTGGGCATCTCGATCGTGGCGATGCTGGCCACCTTCGACAACTCCAACGGCGGCATCTGGCTGGCCTTCACCGGCAAGTACGGCACCAAGACCGACCGCGGGGCCTACGTCGCCTCGGCCGTCAATGACGGCCCCTTCTTCACCATGCTGTTCATCGGCGCGGCCGGACTGGGCTCGATCCCCCTGGACGCCTTCGCCGCAGCGATCATCCCGCTGATCCTGGGCATCATCGTGGGCAACATCGACCACAAGTGGACCGAGGTCATGCGCCCGGTGCCCAATATCGTGATCCCCTTCTTCGCCTTCGGCCTGGGCACCGGGATCGACATCAGCGCGGTCCTGACCGGCGGGCTGACCGGCATCGTGCTGGGTCTGCTGGTCACTCCTATCACCGGCGGCACCACGTATCTGGCCTACCGGTTCCTGCTGCGCCGCGGTCCACGCTCGGGCATCGGCTTCGCCGCGGGCACCACGGCCGGCAATTCGATCGTCACACCGGCGATCATCGCCTCCGCCGACCCCCGCTTCGAGCAGTACGTGGACGTGGCCACGGTGCAGGTCGCCACAGCGGTGCTGATCTCCGCCGTCACCGCCCCCTTGATCGCGGCCTGGTTCCTCAAGCGCAACGGTGCCCTCAGCAATCCCGAGGAACTCGAGGACACCGACGCTGCGTCGGTGCCCGGCGCGAGCTCGCCCTCCCACCTGGAAGCGGGGGCCGAGGCCGCGGAGGCATCCGCCCCGGCAGCCGGCCGCGAGACCGTCGCCGCCCCCTCCATGGCACCCGACGGCACGCACGCAGCGGGCGTCCGGCCCGCCCAGGGCGCACCGGAGGGCCGGAGGGGTCCAGAGGCCACAGCGCGAGGACGTCGCCGCCGTGAACCCGAAGACTCTTGAGGGCCGGCATCGGACATACTCGATGCTGAGCCTCCCGGTCCACGGCTTGGCCAGCGGCTCGGCCCCCGCCCGCGGGGCCGGGCCGCTGGGCACCAGCCGCGGGACCGACCACTGGGCACCGCCCGCACGTCGGCCAGAGCTCCGACGCCGCGCCACGGCCCCGTCGCGCCTTGTCCCTCGCTTCCTTCTGCCTCGCTTCTTCTTCACGAAACGGTGATGACCTCTCCATGGCCTCTCTCGGCTCCGGCTCTCGCGTGACCCGCGCCCACCTGGTGTGGGCGGTCGGCGTCTTCGCCTACCTCTGTGCGGTCTCCGGACGCGCCTCTTTCGGCGTGGCCAGCGTCGAGGCCTCCGAGCGCTTCGGTGTCGACGGAGCGGTGCTGAGCCTGTTCGGGGTGGTGCAGCTGGGCACCTACGCCGCCGCGCAGATCCCCGCCGGACTGCTGCTGGACCGTCTCGGGCCGCGCCGGATGCTGGTCCTGGGCGCCGTGACCATGGCGATCGGGCAGGTGCTGTTGGCGTTCGCAACCGACGTGCCGACCGCTCTGGTGGCCAGGCTCCTGACCGGGGTGGGGGACGCTGCCACGCTGATCAGCGTGGTGCGTCTGATCGCCACCTGGTTCCCCACCACGCAGGTTCCGGTGTTCACGCAGCTGGCCACCATGATCGGTCAGTTCGGGCAGGCCGTCGCGGCGGTGCCGTTCCTGGCGCTGCTGGTCAACGCCGGCTGGACCGCCGCCTGGGGCTCGCTGGCGTTCCTGCTGGTGTTCAGCGTGCTGCTGGTGATCGCGATCGTGCAGGACGAGCCTCCCGGGGAGCCCGGCGCCGCCCCGACGCCGGTGACCCGCCCCGGTCAGGTCCTGAAGGATGTGTTCACCTCCCGCGCCGCCTGGTCGGGCTTCTTCGTGCACTGGATGTGCCTGGTGAGTGTGAACGCGTTCCTGTTCATGTGGGGAGTGCCGTACATGACGAGCCTGGGCATCGGCTCCGCGGAGGTGGGCACGCTGCTGACCATCAATGTCGTGATCATGGTGGCCCTGGGCCCGCTGATCGGTGTGGTCACCGGGCGCTTCCCGCGCCGGCGGCCCCTGCTGGGCTGGATCGCGGGCAGCGTGCTGACGGTGACCTGGGCGGTGACGCTGCTGGTCCCTGGGCCGATGACCGCCTGGCAGCTGCTGCCGCTGATCACGGCGATGGCGATCGGCTCGGCGACCTGTTCGGTGGGATTCGACCTGGCGCGCACCGGGGTGCCGCGGCGAGCGATCGGCACCGCCACCGGCATGGTCAACATCGGCGGGTACTCCGCCTCGCTGGTGGCGGTGCTGCTGATCGGCATCGTGCTGGACCTTCGCACCGGCGACGGTGCCGCGGCGCTGGCCGACTACCGGGTGGCGCTGGCGTCCCAGGGTCTGCTGATGATCGCTGCGGGGGTCGGCCTGTGGATCACCACCCGGCGGCGTCCCCAGGACCTGCCCGCCGCGCAGCACACCTGAGGGCTCCCCACCCACGTGGTCTCACCCCCGTCGCATCCCCCAGGACGACCCACCCACGTCGCCCACTCACGACGCCCATCCACGTCGCCCACCCAGAAACGGCTCGACCGTTGCGTTATCGGGGTCCTGGGCGCTCAGAACCCCGATAACGCAACGGTCGAGTACGCGCGGAGCGCACTCAGCCCACGCGCATGCCGCCGTTGAGGCTGTAGGTGGCTCCGGTGGTGAAGCCGCCGTAGGGGCCCACCAGCCAGGACACCAGCGCCGCGAGCTCCTCGACGGTGCCCAGGCGGCCCACCGGGGTGCGGGCGACGAACTGCTCGCGCCGCTCCCCCACCAGCGGGCCGCCCATGATGTCGGTATCGATGTTGGCCGGGGCGATCGCGGCTGTGGTCACGCCAGTGCCTGCCGTCTCCTTCGCCAGGCCCCGCAGCAGGCCCTCCACTCCGGCCTTGGAGGCCGCGTAGGCGGAGGTGGAGAAGTTCCCGCCGCCGTCCTGCGCGGCGGTCGAGCCGACCGCGACGATCCGCCCCAGGCCCTGCTCGAGCATCCCGGGCAGCACCCGCTGGGCGAGGTGGAACAACCCGGTGGTGTTGATGGTCAGGGTGCGTTGGAAGGAGGCGCTGGTCATCTCCAGGAACGGGGTGGGGTCGGCGATGCCGGCGCAGTTGACCAGGGCCGCGACCGGCGGGGCCGCCGACTCCACGTCAGTGATCGCGGTGTCGACGCTGGCCGGATCGGCGATATCAGCCTGCGCGGTCACCACGAGGCTCGCCCCGGCTGCCCGGGCCTGCTCGGCAGCCTCCTCGAGGCCGTCCGTGTCACGGTCCAGCAGGGCCAGGGGACGACCCTCGCCCGCCAGGACCCTCGCCACCCCGCGGCCGATGCCACGCGTGGACGCAACACCGGTGACCACGGTGGTCAGCTCAGTGATGCGGGCCTCGTCGACGACGGAACGCTCACCGGCCACGGCACGCTCCTCAGCCCTGGAATGCTGACCGGCCGCGGAATGCTCGCCGCCCACGTCGTGTGGATGCTCGTGGGTCACTTCGCACCCCCGGGGCCGGCCTGCGGGGAGTTCACGACGTTGCGCGGCTGCTGTCCGGTGGCCATGGCGATGACCTCGCCGCGCATCTCGGCGGCGGTGCTGTCGGTGAAGTCCTGGGTCCAGCACAGCGAGTGCGGGGCGAGCACCACGTTCTCCAGCCCGATCAGGGGGCTGTCGCCGGGCAGCGGCTCGACCTCGAACACGTCCAGGCCGGCTCCGGCGATGGTGCCCTCCTGCAGCGCTGTGATCAGGGCCTGCTCGTCGACGACGCTGCCGCGGGCGATGTTGATCAGCGCGGCCGAGTCCTTCATCAGGCCCAGTTCGCGGGCGCCGATCAGATGGCGGGTCTCGGGGGTGGCCGAGACGGTCAGGATCACGTAGTCGCTGCGCTCGAGCACCTCGTCCAGCTCGAGCTGGGTGATGCCCACCTCGGCGCAGAAGTCGGGCCGCGGGGAGCGGTTCCAGGCGACGACCTCGAGGTTCAGGGCGCGCAGCTGGCGCACGGTCTCCTGTCCGATGCCGCCCAGTCCGATCACGCCGACGGTCGCGGTGGCCAGGCCGGGCCCGCGGTAGAGGGCCTTGCGGTCCCACTGTGCCGTGCGGACCAGATGGTCCTTGGGCAGCAGGTTGTGGGCCAGGGCGAACAGGAAGGTCAGTGCGGTGTGGGCCATCGGTACTCGCAGCCCGGTGGGGGCGTTGGTGACGGTGATGCCCCGGGCGTCGCAGGCGGCGAGGTCGACCTGGTCGTAGCCGGCACCGAAGCGGGCCACGTGCTTCAGGGTGGTCACGCCCTGCAGCTGCTCCTCGCCGAGCGCGAGGGATCCCAGCAGCACGAGGGCGTCGTAGCCCTCGAGCTCCTCGCCGCGCAGCGGTGAGCCTGCCTCGGAGACGATCGACCACTCGAGGCCGTGCTCGGCGAACTGGTCCAGGCCGATGTCGCCGTAGATGGTCGAGCCGTCGGCGTCGGCGTAGTCGCCGGTGACGGCGACCTTCCAGGGGCGTGGGGCGGCCCCCTGGGCGGAGGTGGACGCTGCGCTGGGCTGGTTCATGGGGTGACCTCCTCGGTGACGGCGGTGGGTTCGGGTTCGCGGTGGATGCCCTGGCCGTGCCAGGCCTCGGGGTACTCCACGAAGCTGCGGTCCAGGGCGTTGATGCGCGTGGCGCCGAGCTGGCCCATGGCCAGGGAGAGTTCACCGTCGAGGATGTCGAGCACGCGCAGCACGCCCTTCTCCCCTGCGGCGGCGTTGCCATAGCCCCAGGCGCGCCCGATGGAGACCAGGTCCGCGCCGACGGCCAGCGCCTTGACGATGTCGTCGCCGGTGCGCACGCCGGAGTCGAAGATGACGGTCATCCGGTCCCCGACCGCATCGGCGATCATCGGCAGCGCGCGGATGGAGCTGGGCGAGGAGTCGAGCTGGCGGCCACCGTGGTTGGAGACGTAGATGCCGTCGGCCCCGGCCTTGTGCGCGCGCTGGGCGTCCTCGGGGGTCAGGATGCCCTTGATGTAGAGGGGACCGTCCCACTGGCGGCGGACGTCCTCGATGCTCTCCCAGGTCAGGGTGAGGTTCGCGAGGTACTTCGCGACGAACTCCTGGTGGGAGACGGCGTTGTTGCCCTGGACCTCGTCCTTGAGATTGCGGAACCCGATCGCCGGGGGCCGCATGATCGCCCGCGTCCAGTTCAGGTGCCGGATCGCCTCGAGCGCGTTCTGCGGGGTGATGCGGGGCGGGATCGACATGCCGTTGCGGTGGTCGCGGTAGCGCTTGCCGTTCAGCGGGACGTCGACGGTCACCACCAGCGCCTCGGAGCCGATGGCCTTGGCGCGCTTGATGAGGTTCGCGACGATCCGTTCGCTCTTGTACATGTACAGCTGGTACCACAGCGGCCCGGTGGCCTGGTCGGCCAGCTCCTCCATCGCCCAGTTGGAGGCGGTGGAGATGGTGAAGGGGATGTTGGCCTTGCCGGCGGCACGGACAGCGCCCAGCTCGCCCTCGCCGCCGATCATGCGCTGCAGGCCCAGCGGCCCCATCACGTACGGGCGTTCCAGGGTCTGGCCGTCGATCGTGGTGGAGACGTCGACGTTCGAGATGTCGGTCAGCCAGCGCGGCCGGAACCGCACCTCCCGCAGGTCCGAGACGTTCTCCTCGCGAGTGAGCTCATGATTGGAGGCGCCGTCGATGATGTCGAAGGCCATGGTGGGCAGCCGCCGCTTGGCGAGGCGGCGGACGTCCTCGATGGAGGGGGCGGAGTCCAACGGGTCGAGCCGGAATCCGCCTGCGGTGAGCATCTTTGCGAATTCGACGGCGCTGGACAGTGGGTTCTCGGCCATGTCTGCTCCTTGGGTCGGGGCCGGGCAGCGGTGCCCGACGGGGGTGCTGGGTTGCCTGGGCGGTCCGAGCCGGTGGGCACGGGCTTCGCCGGTGGGCGCGGGCGGTCGGAGGTGCCCGGTGCGGACAGCTGTGATCCCGGGGCGCGCGGGCGCCCCGGGACCCGGGCCGGATCAGTGCATGTGCTTGCCGCCGTCGACGTTGATCGAGGTGCCGTTGACGAAGGAGGAGTCCTCGCTGATCAGGAAGCTGATCAGGCCGGCGACCTCCTCGGGCTGACCCACGCGCTGCAGCGGGATGTTCGCCGACATCCCGGCCTTGCGCTCATCGGTCAGGGTGCCGCCCATGATGTCGGTGTCGATCGGGCCGGGCAGGATCACGTTGGCGGTGATGCCATAGGTGCCGAGCTCGCGGGCGGCGCCGCGGGTCAGGCCCTGCACGGCGGCCTTGGCGGCGGCATAGCCGGTCTTGGAGAAGGTGCCGCCGCCGTCCAGCGCCGTGATCGAGGCGGTGTTGACGATGCGTCCGCCCACCCCGCCGTCGATCATGCGCTTGGCCGCGGCCTGGATCATCAGCAGGGTGCCCTTGCCGTTGACGTCCATGACGCGATCCCAGATCTCCGAGGTGATCTCGAAGATCGAGTGGGGGCTGGGGATGCCGGCGAGGTTGACCAGTGCCACCAGCTGCGGCATCTCGGCGTCCACGCGCTCGAAGGCAGCGTCCACGGAGTCCTGGTCGCTGATGTCGACGCCGACGCCGATCACCTTCAGCCCGGACTCGGCGGGGAGCTCGGCGTTCAGCTCGGCGGCGAACTCCTCGACGGCCGCACCGTCGATGTCGGCCGCGGCGACGTTCCAGCCTTCGGAGACGAGCTTGCGCACGACGCGCCGGCCGATGCCGCGCGGTGCGCCGGCCCCGGTCACCAGGGCGGTGCGCTGGGCGGGGAAGGGCTGGATAGTGGTGGTCTCAAGGGTCATGAGTGGTTCTCCATTCGTGAGATGTGCAGGGACGGCAGCGGCACGGGAGGTGTCAGCTGATGATGAGGTCGAGGACGAACAGCAGGGGGATCGAGGCTGCCCACATGACGGTGGTCATGCCGCTGTGCGCCTTCAGGGCGGCTGTGCCGTCGAGCCCCATGAAGCGGGTGACGACCCAGAAGTAGGAGTCGTTGAAGTAGCTGCACACCATGGCGCCGGCCACGCAGGCCATCACGGCGACCAGGGGGGCCAGTCCGATGGTGGCCATCACGGGAGCGGTGACCGAGGCCGCGGTGATCATCGAGACGGTCCCGGAGCCCTGGGCGATGCGCACGATCGAGGCGATCAGGAAGGGCAGCAGGAAGGTGGGCAGGGGCAGCCCGCCGATCGCCTCGGCGAGGGAATCCCCGATCCCGGTGTCGCGCAGCACCTGGCCCAGGCCTCCGCCGGCTCCGGTGATCAGCAGGATCAGCCCGGCATCGGCCGCGGCGTCACCGAGCCACTTGTGACTCTTCTTGCGCGGGGTCCAGCGCGGCAGCAGCAGGTAGACCGCCATGACCAGGCCGATGAGCAGCGCGATCACGGGGTCGCCGATGAAGACGAAGAAACCGGCCCAGGCCGAGGGCTCGTAGTCGGCGGGGAGCGCAGTGCCCTGGGCGTCCATGTCGATCGCGGTGATGACGGTGTTGAGCACGATCAGCAGGATCGGCACGACCAGGGGGAGCAGACCGACGAGGGCTCCGATCCGGTGCGGCTTGGCGCCCCTGGGCGCTTCTCCCAGCTCGGAACTTCCGCTGGAGACCGCGTCCAGGCCGGCGGCCGCGTCGGCGTCGTCCGATCCGGCGCTGACGCTGCCTGATCCGGTGCCGCCGCCCGACCCGGCGGCGACCGCCACCCGGTCCGTGCGCACGTCGCCGTAGACGGCCTGCTGGACCTCGTCATTGATCAGCGGTTCGACCCTGGGACCGATCCACTTCGCGTACAGGGTGACCACCGGGATCATGAACACCGTGAAGATCAGGCCGGTGATGATCACCGATCCCACGCTGACCCCGAGGATGCCGGCCACACCGAGGGGGCCGGGGGTGGGCGGGACGAAGTGGTGGGTGATCACCATGCCGCCGGCCAGTGCGATGCCGAGGGTGGCGTAGCCGTACTTCTTGACCCTGGCGATGGCCCGTGCCAGCGGGTTCATGATCACGTAGCCCGAGTCGCAGAAGACCGGGATCGAGATCAGGGCCCCGATGCTGGTCATCGCCCAGGGTTCACGGTTCTTCCCGAACAGACGCAGGAACGCCACCGCGATGGCCTGGGCGGCACCGGAGACTTCGAGGATCTTCCCGATGGCTACGCCCAGACCGATCACGATGCCGATCGAGGCCAGCGTGTCGCCGAAGCCGGTCTTGATCGATTCGACGATGCCAGGCAGCGATTGTCCGGCGATCAGGCCGACCACCACCGATGCGATCAGCAGGCCGGCGAAGGCATCGAGTCGTGTCCGCAGCACGATCACGACGATCAGCGCGATACCGACCACGAGGGCCAGCAGCAGGATGGGATCCATCAGAACTCCTTCGTTCTCCGTGGGATCAGGGCATGGTCGTCAGGGCGATCAGGCGTTCTTCTCAGCCAAGGCCGAGGCCAGCACCTGGCGGATGTACTGGACGTTCTCGGCGATGACGCCGAGCGAATCCGAGCCGTAGTGCTCGCAGCAGAACGGACCGGAGTAGCCCAGGTCGATGGCGCGGCGGATCACCTTGCGGTAGTTGATGTAGCCGTACTTCAGGGGCATGGGGTCCGAGGAGTACGCTCCGGTGGCCGGATCGAAGTCGCGGGTGTAGTTCTTGATGTGCCAGAAGTTCGAGTGCGGCAGGACCTTCTCGAACATGTCCTCCCAGGGCTCGATCTCGCGGTGCAGGCGCACCAGGTTGCCGATGTCCGGGTTCAGGCCGACGGCCGGGTGGTCGACGTCGGCGTGGAAGGCGACGGCCTCGTCGGCGGTGCCGACGTAGGTGTCCTCGTACATCTCCAGGCTGACCTCGATGCCCTGCTTCTGGGCGGCATCGCCGAGCTCGCGGATCCGCTCGATGGCGAGGTCGCGCAGCGCGGGGTCGTCGACGTGGCCGTCGGCGAGCCAGAACCAGATGGCCCGGTTCTGGGCCTCGGTGGTGGCCTGCATGAAGCCGGTGTTGACCACGCTGACGCCGAAGCTGGGGGCGATCTCGATGAAGCGGTGGGCATCGCGCAGGTTCTGCTCGCCGTGGTCGACGTCCACGACGGAGTTGCGGGTCATGGAGATGGACGCCAGGGACATGCCCTCGCCGTCGAGGACGCTGCGGAATTCCTCGAGGCGCTCGTCGCTCAGCTTGGCCAGCGGCAGCCAGGCGTCGGTGGGGTCGATCTGGTCGACGCCGAGCTCCTTGACCTGGCGCAGCTGGGAGGCCCAGACGGTGGAGGGCGCCTCCAGGGTGGGGGTGCCGTCCGGAGTGGTGTTGCCGAACGAGAGCATGTTGGCGCCGATCGGCCAGTTCTCTGCGGTGAACATCGTTGTCCCTTCGAAGTCGAGGTCACGTCACGCTGATCCTATAGGATCGATGCGGTGAAGGGGAAGTAGAAGTTGCGCTCTGGGTTCGGATCCGCTGGCCGACCTCGGCCGAGGCGCTCCGGTCTCGGTGCGGTCCGGCCGGGCCGACGCCCCCGCGCGGCTTCCTCCGCGGGCCCGGTTCTCGCATCGACTCATCGAGCCATCGGTCCCTGAGCCCTGAGCCCTGAGCCCTGAGCCAGGATTCAGCGCTCTGCCGCCCTGCCGGCACCGGTAGCCGGCAGCCCTCCCGTCGGGCCTCCGCCTCGCGTCAGGCGGGATCGCCCTCGTCGTCCGAGCTGCGCAGGATGCGCGCGGTCGCGGTGTCCATGTGCCGGATCGTCGCCGCTGAGACGGCTTCCACGTCGCGGTCGGCGACAGCACGGGCGATCTCCTCATGCTCACGGATCGCGTCCTCGATGTCGGCGCGGCGGTCCACCGCGTTCTCGAACCACACCCGCAGCAGAGTGCGGGTGGTGGACAGGATCTCCGAGAGCAGCTTGTTGCCACCCATCAGGGCCAGTTCGCGGTGGAAGGCGATATCGGCCTCGACGTAACGCTCCGGATCATCGATCGCCTCGCGCTGGCGCTGGACCAGCTCGAGCAGATGGTCGGCCTGCTCGTCCGTGCGCTGGGCGGCGGCCAGCTCCGCGGCGCTGCGCTCGAGGGCGGAGCGCACGACGGTCAGCTCGGAGGTGCGGTCCTGATCCAGCAGCAGCGACCACGACAGCGTGCTGGGCAGCAGCTCGGAGGTGCCCGAGCGCAGATACGTGCCGGACCCCGCCCGGGTCTCGACGATGCCGAGCACCTCGAGCGCCGAGATCGCCTCCCGTACTGCACTGCGTCCCACCCCCAGGCTCTCGGCCAGGGCCCGCTCCCCCGGGAGTCGGTCACCGGGGCGCATGCTCTCGCCCAGCAGCAGATCCAGGAGGCGGAAGGTCACGGCACTGCTGGGTGAACGACTGATGCTGACGGGGCCGCCGGGCGTGCCGGGCTCGACGTGATCGGAGCCGAGCGGGAAGACCGCGCCCCCACGACTTTCCGACGGCTGCGACTCGGGTGTGGTTGCAGTGTTCACAGCTCCACACAGTACCGGCCGTCCGGCCGTCGCCCGCCGCCCAAGCGGCCAACCGGTTGACCTGTTCTGGGTTTCGTGCCTATGGTGCATCAGACGGACCGACCACGGACCCGATCGGGTACGCCCCTGGAGCCCACGGGCCACCCCCGCACCCGGCAGCACGGGACGAACCCCGCCGCCGCGAGGACGCAGCCCAGCCTCGGCCCGCATCTGACCAGACCACCGCGATGCACACGACGGAGTGAAAAGCGCATGAAGATCGGCATCGGAACCTATTCCCTGTTCTGGGAGCTGCCCGAGCGCAATCCCGAGTCCCTGGGCATCTCCGGGATGATCGATCGCGCTTCCCAGCTGGGGTGCGAGGTCTTCCAGATCTGTGACGACCCGAGGATCGAGGGGCTCGACCCGGCCCAGCTGCAGGAGCTGCGCGAGCGCGCCGAGATCCTCGGCCTCGAGCTCGAGCTCGGCACTCGCACCATCGGTCGCGAGCACCTGGACCGCTACCTCGACATCGCCGAGGCGCTCGGCGCCCGCACGCTGCGCTCGATGATCCAGAGCCAGGAGATCGCCACTGGCGCCCCGGCTGCCCTGAGCGAGCTGCGCCGGACCCTCCCCCGCCTGGAGAGCACGGGCATCACCCTCGCCCTGGAGACCTACGAGCAGGTGCCCACGCCAGTGCTGCTCGAGGTGATCACCGCTCTCGACTCACCCTTCGTCGGCGTCTGCCTGGACCCGGCCAACTGCGTCTCGGCCCTCGAGCACCCGAAGCAGGTCGTCGAGTCCTGCGCGAGCCACACCGTCAACCTGCACGTGAAGGACTTCGCCTTCGCCCGCCAGGAGGGCTGGGTCGGCTTCACCTACTCCGGCGCCCCGCTCGGCCAGGGCCTGCTCGACCTCGACCACGAGCTCAGCGCGGTCTACGGCGCCGGAACGCCCGGCACCGGCAGGCGCTCCGCCCCGACCAGCACCACCGCCCGGCACGACCGCATCTGCCCCAGCGCCATCGTGGAGCACTGGCTGCCCTGGCAGGGAGACCTCGAGACCACCGTCACGACCGAACGAGCGTGGACCGATCGCACCCTGGCCGCCCTGCGGTCCTGGCGCACCGAGCACCTGCCGTCGACCCCTGGCTGACATCTCGCGCACCGGCCGCCACCCGGCGGCCCAACCTCCTCGGGCCACCGATCCCTCGGCCCGACCGCGCATCCGCCCGACCACCCATCGGCCCGCCGATCCACCATCCAGCGGTCCCTCGACCGCCGCCCCGCGACCCCCGGTTCGCATCCGACCGCGGCCTCGGCCGCACCGCCCCGCGACGCCCCGTCGCACCGTCACGAAGGAGTCACCGATGACCAGCAACAAGCAGCTCAACCCCCTGTACGGCAAGACCGTCGAGCTCGACCCCTCGATCAGCGTCGCCGTGGTCGGCGCCGCCGGGA
>DWZH01000084.1 GCA_019118275.1 Candidatus Brachybacterium merdavium
CACAGCTGTCCCACAGCCCGGTCGGCCTGCAGGTCAGGACGGGCGGACGCATAGACCGCGAAGGATCCATCGGGCGCGAGGGACGGACGGGACAGGGAGATCAGCAGCTCGATATCGGTGGGTTTCACGGATGCAAGGTATCAGTGCCGAGAACTGGTTCACGCTTTCGTTCACATAGGTGGTCTAAGGGTCCATATAAGTAGTACTAATGCTGTGTACGGTTCTCATCCACGCCCCCTGAGGTTCCTCATGATCGTCACACCACCGCTGTCCCGCCGCTCCTTCGGAACAGCTGCGGCCCTGTCTGCCCTGACCATCCCCGCGCTCGCAGCCTGCGCGAGCAGCGGGGCCGATGGTCCCGAGGAGGTGGACACCACCGTGCTGAAGGTCGGCTTCCCCGGCGACAGCGAGAACTGGGATCCGCACCAGCCTCCCCAGACGGTCACCCGCGCAGTGGCCCGTCAGATCGCCGACACCCTCGTCGACCAGGACAGGGAGTCCGGGGAGATCGTGGGCTGGCTCGCCGAGGACTGGGAGGTGAACGAGGACAGCACGCAGTTCACCTTCCACCTGCGAGAGGGCGTGACCTTCTCCGACGGCACCGCTCTCACTGCCGAATCGGTCAAGAACAACTTCGATCGCATCATCGACCTCGGGCCGCTGGCCTACATCGGCGCGAGCCATCTGCGCGGCTACACCGGCACCGAGGTGATCGACGACCTGACCGCCGTCATCTCCTTCGACGGCCCCAACGCGCAGTTCCTGCAGGCCGCGACCACGCAGTCCCTGAGCATCCTGGCCGACTCGACACTGGCCCTGAGCCCCGAGGAGGTCGCGCGCGGCGGCCCGTCCGTCGTGGGCTCCGGGGCCTACACCTTCGACCAGTACGTGCCCGGCGAGAGCATCACCCTGACGCGACGCGAGGACTACGCGTGGGGCTCGCAGGCGTACCAGAACCAGGGCGCCGGCACCTACGAGAGCATCGAGATCTCCTTCATCCCCGACGCCACCACCCTGGCCGGGTCCGTCTCCTCGGGCCAGGTCGACTACGCCTTCTCCCTCGACGTCTCCACTCTTGCGTCGATCGACACCGAGCGTCTGCACCTGACGAACGTGCCGACCCGGGGCATCTCCTTCCCTCTGATCCCGTTCATCTACAAGGAGATCTTCACCGACGAGGCGGTGCGCCGAGCCATCAACCCAGCCACCGATCGCGCCGAGATCGCCGAGCGCATCTATCAGGGCCACGTCGAGCCCGCCACCGGGCTGCTGACCGCGGTGACCCCAGGCTCCGCCGACCTCTCGGAGCTGTTGACCTACGACCCGGAGCTGGCCGAGAGCATTCTCGAGGAGGGCGGCTGGACGCCAGGGGATGACGGGATACGGGTCAACGACGCCGGGGAGCGCTTGACGATCACCATCCAGTACGTCGGCGGCAACACCCTGTACGAGCAGCTGTTCCAGCTCCTGCAGACGCAGTGGGCCGAGGTGGGTATCGAATTCGAGCTCAAGCCCGTCACCGAAGCCGAGTCGAGCGAGTACGGCCTCTATGACGCTCCTCACGACCTGTCGACCTGGACCCAGGGTCGTGCAGATCCCGATGTGCTGCGCGTTGTCTACAGCTCCTTCTACGAGAACCAGTCGTTCTTCTACGGCAACGCCCTGCCGGAGATCGACGAGGCCCTGCTGGCCCTTCAGTCCACCACCGACCCCGAGGAACGGGCCGCCGCCTCGGAGAGCGCGCAGCGCCTGCTGCTCGAGGGCGGGTACTCCTTCCCGCTGATCGACGCGGTCTCGCTGGTCGCTGCCTCCCGGCAGCTCGCGGGGATCTCCTTGGACGCCGAGAACAAGCCGGTCTTCGCAGATACGGCCCCGGCGTGATCCGCTACGTCGCCCGTCGTCTCGGCCAGGCGGCGGTGGTGCTGTGGGGTGCGATCACGCTGTCGTTCATCATCGTGCAGCTGACCCCTGGCGATCCGGCCCGGTTGATGGTGATGGGCGGTGAAGGCGCGGATGCCGGGGCCGCCGACGACTCGCAGATCGCCCAGATCCGCAGGGAGATGGGGCTGGACCAGCCGCTGGTGATCCAGTACGTGAGCTACCTGTGGCGCGTGCTCACCCTCGACTGGGGCACCGCCTACTCCCAGCAGCGCCAGTCGGTCTCGGCCGTGATCGGCGACAACATCGGAGCGACCGTCGAGCTTGGCGTGACCAGCCTGGTGCTCATGACCGTGCTCGGGATCGCCTTCGCCCTGGGCTCGGTGCTGCTGCCCACGAGGTGGCTGCGCTCGGCCTTCCAGGGGATCACGGTGATCGGCATCGCCGTGCCCTCCTTCGTGATGGCGATCCTGCTGCTGCAGGTGTTCTCCTTCCGGCTGGGTTGGTTCCCGGCCTTCGGCGCCGGGGACTTCCGCTCGGTGCTGCTGCCCTCGATCACCATCGCCCTGCTCGGAGCGGGAACCCTCAGCCAGGTATTCGCCCGCAGCATCCGTGAGGTCTCCGCCGAGGGGTATGTCGAGGTGGCGCAGGCCCGGGGGCTGGGGCCGGCGAAGGTGGTGCTCACCCACGTGCTGCGCAATGCGAGCCTGCCCGTCTACACGATCGTGGGCATGTTGGTGGGCGGTGTGGTCTCGGGCGCCGCGATCATCGAGATCATCTTCGGTCGACCAGGCGTCGGCCAGCTGTACGTCGAAGCGGTCAGCGCCCGCGATTTCCCGCTCATCCAAGCGCTCATCGTGCTCACCGGAGGTCTGTACGTCCTGGTCACCCTGATCGTGGACCTGTCCTACCCGCTGATCGACCCGCGGGTGACCTCGCCTGCCGCGAGTGGGCGCGCAAGTGGAAGGAGGAATCGATGACCACGCAAGCCCGCTCCCGGCCGGCTCCGCCTCGGGGCCCCGTGGCCCCCGGCGACCCTCCGGCGCGCACGGACACTACCGGCCCCCGGCGACCCGCTCTCCCTGCCGGGAAGGCAACGCATCACGGGGCCGTCGACGCACTGCTCCGCCTGGTGTCCGCGCCAGGGATGACGCTCTCAGCGCTGTTTCTCGCGCTGCTGCTTGGGTGGGTGATCGCCCCCGGAGCATTCTCCACCCATCACCCGCTCGAAGCCGTCGGGACCTCGTTGGCATCGCCCGGTGGGGAGTTCTGGTTCGGCACCGATCTCAACGGTCGGGACGTGTACAGCCGCGTGGTCCATGGTGCCCGGCTGTCCCTGCTCGCCGGGGTGGTCGCGGTGCTGATCTCCCTGGTCGTCGGTGGTCTGCTGGGAATGATCGCGGGGTACATCGGCGGGTTCGCGGACGCGGTCATCTCCCGCACGGTCGAGGTGCTGGTCTCGATCCCGGGCATGCTGCTCTCGCTCGCCATCATCTCCGTGCTCGGCTTCGGTGTCGACAAGGTCGCCATCGCCGTGGGCATCGCCGGGATCCCCGGGATGGTGCGGATCGCCCGCGCCGAGACCCTGCGGATCGTGAACCTGCCTTACATGGATGCCGCGACCACCAGCGGCACCCGGCGCCTGACCGGCATCATCACCCACGTGGTCCCCAATGCCTCTGGGGCGATCGGGGTGGTGGCCGGCATCGACCTGGGAGGCGCGATCCTCGCCGTCGCCTCATTGAGTTTCCTCGGCTTCGGTGCGGTGCCCCCGGAGCCCGAATGGGGGTCCCAGATCAACGAGGGACGCATGTACATCGCCAATGCCTGGTGGTGGACCCTGTTCCCCTCGATCGTGGCCGGACTGACCGTCCTCAGCGTCAACCGTCTCAGCCGAGGGATCGGCACGAAGGAGAACCGATGAATCTCCTGGAGAGCACGCGGCCCGACACGGGCGAAGAGCTGCTGGCCGTCGAGGACCTGCGCATCTCCTACCGGCGCCGCCGCACCATGACCACCGCCGTCGACGGCGTCTCGTTCACGATCCGTGCCGGGGAGTCGCTGGCCCTGGTCGGCGAGTCCGGTTCCGGGAAGTCGAGCATCGCTCGCGCCGTCCTGGGACTGCTCGGCGGGCGCGCCGAGGTCTCCGGGCGCGTGCGCTTCGCCGGAGCTGGCGAAGGTGCGGCAGGGGCCGGAGAGGACCTGCTGGCCCTCCCCCCGAAGCAGGCCAGGCGTATCCGGGGCCGCGACATCGCCTACATCCCGCAGGATCCCGGAGGGTCCCTCGATCCGTTGCGGCGGGTGATCGACCAGGTCACGGAGCCCCTGCGCCACCACCGCATCGGGGACCCCGCCACCTACCGCGACAGCGCCCTGCAGGCACTGCGCGAGACCGGGCTCAACGACGCCGATGTGCTCGCCGAGCGCTGGCCGCACGAGCTCTCCGGCGGTCAGCGCCAGCGCGTGCTGATCGCCACCGCGTTCGTCTCCCAGCCGCGCCTGATCATCGCCGACGAGCCCACCAGCGCCCTGGACGTGACCGTGCAGCGGCAGATCCTCGACCGCCTCCAGCGGCTCACCGCCTCCCAGGGCACTGCGCTGCTGCTGATCACGCACGACCTCGCGGTCGCCGCCGAACGCACCGACATCGCCATCGCGCTGAGGCAGGGACAGATCGTCGACAGCGGGGTCAGCCGCACCCTGCTGACCGCTCCCGACCAGCCGTACACCCGGGCGCTCGTCGAGGCGATCCCGGGCCGCTCCGGGGCGCTGGCCACCATCCGCCCCCCGGAGCCGGTCGCCGACGAGCCCCCGCTGATCGAAGTGCGCGGGGCGGCGAAGACCTACGGTCATCGTCGCCACCCGGTCAAGGCCCTGCTGCCCATCGATCTGAGTGTCCGTCCCGGCGACAGCATCGGAATCGCGGGGGAGTCCGGATCGGGCAAGACCACTCTCGCCCGCATCATTCTGGGGCTGGCCGATCCCGACGAAGGGACGGTGCACATCGGCGGACGACCGGTCTCGCGCAGCGATCGGCAGAGCCGACGAATAGTCCAGCCCGTGTTCCAGAACCCGCACTCATCGTTCGATCCCGCCCGCACCGTCGGCTGGTCCGTGCTCGAGCCGGTGCGCGCCCTCGCTCCCCGTTCCCGGTCTGAGCTGCGAGAACTCTCGGCGACCCTGTTCACCGATGTCGGCCTGGACCCCGCACTGGCCGCACGCCGACCCGACGAGCTCTCCGGTGGACAGCTCCAGAGAGTCGCGATCGCCCGCGCGCTCGCCCTCTCCCCGCGAGCGCTGGTGTGCGACGAGGCGGTCTCCGCCCTCGACGTGACCGTGCAGTCCCAGATCCTCGCCCTGCTCTCGCGGTTGCAGATCGAGCACGACCTCGCCCTGGTGTTCATCACCCACGACCTCGGAGTGCTGCGGGAGCTGTGCCGGGAGGTGCTGGTGATGCGGGAGGGAGAGGTCGTCGAGCAGGGGCGCACCGCTGCGGTGTTCGATCGGTCCGAGCACGAGTACACCCGCGAGCTGATAGCGGCCATCCCGAGCCTCGCCGCCACCTGAGCAGAGCCCGCGCGAACGCAAGGGGCACAGCCGCTGTGATCCCCCGCGCACGTCACTTCCCGTCCTGGCCCAGGGCCCACCCGACGGGTAGGCTGGGCCGGTCCGTGACGTGCGTCGCCGATGTGCCGAGCGGATGGCATGAACCCTCCTGCCACGGA
>DWZH01000085.1 GCA_019118275.1 Candidatus Brachybacterium merdavium
AGCCAGGACACCCGCCGGGCGTCGGCTTCGAGGCCCGCGGACACGGGGCGGGCCGCGGCAGACCGACCCGCCCTGATCTCGATGAGGAGTGCCATGACCCTCTATGCACGTCCGGGAGCCGAGGGAGCGAAGGTCACCGTCAACTCCCGCTACGAGAACTACATGGGCGGACAGTGGGTGCCTCCTGCCCAGGGCGAGTACTTCGAGAACCCCCCACCTGCCACCGACTTCGACGGCGCGATCTCGATCGCCAACGACACCCTGTACGGGCTGGGCGCGGACGTCTGGAGCCGACAGCAGAACATCGCCTACCGAGCCGGTCGCGCCATCCAGGCCGGCCGCGCATGGGTGAACAACTATCAGCCCCACCCGGTCCGCGCCACCTTCGGCGGGTACACGTCCTCGGGGATCGGCCGGGAGAACGACCTGATGATGCTCGACGACTCCCAGCAGAGCAAGAACCTGCTGGTCAGCTACTCCGAGTCCGCGCTCGGAGTCGTCTGACCGACTCGGCCGACAGGCAGGCATGGCGGCCGCCCCGCCCGCCCGACGGCCCTCACCGGAAGGAGAGACCATGCTCGACCACTCGCCACCGCACGGCGATTCCATCCCTCCGCCCAGCGAGCCGCCCATCGGCCCACCGGGACAACCGCCCACTCAGCCCCCTACCGAGCCACCGACTGCTCCCCCGGGCCATCCTCCGACCGAGCCTCCCGCCGAACCGCCGCCCGCTCCCCCGGGGCAGCCCCCCGCGGAGCCACCGCCGCCGCTCCCCGGTCGGCCACCGGCTCCCACACCGCAGCCCAGCCCGGAGGAGCCGCCCCAGCCCGAACAGCCACCGCCGGACCAGCCGCCGCCCGCACCGCCGACGAGGGGCTAGCGGTACGGCGCGCAGCTTTCCGCGACGGTTCCGGCCCGGCAGCCCGGGCAACCGCCGGCACCGCCCCGGCCAGGGCCCAGCCCGGCCGATGGGGTCCTAGAGATGGGGCCGATCATCGAGGACGAGGATTTCTCGCGCGTCCCGTGCGCCTGGAGCTCCGGCGATCGTTGCGTTATGCGGGTTCTGAAGGCTCAGAACCCGCATAACGCAACGATGGGGCCGAGGCCCGCCAGGGCAGAGCGGCAGGAGCACTCGGCCCGGGGCCGGGAGGGAGCGCTCGGTCCGGGATCAGGCGATGGAGTGGATCGGCTTACGGACCATGAATCCGTAGCAGAGGCCACCGAGCACGGCGATCAGCCCGGCCACCAGGAACGACGGGGTGTACGAGCCGGTCGCATCCACCACCGCGCCGGTGACGATCGGAGCCAGCGCGCCACCGAAGTAGCCCCCGAAGTTCATGATCCCGCCGAAGCGGGCGGCGTGGGAATCGGGGACGATGTCGCTGGAGATGGCCCAGGACTGCGCTTGCACCGCCGCCACCAGGGCCAGTGCCAGGCTCAGCACGGCCAGCGCCAGCGCGAGGTTGTGGACGAAGGGCACCAGGCACAGCAGGATGCCCAGACCGACGCAGCCACCCACCAGGATCGTCTTCTTCGATGCCATCGAGGTCATCGCGTACTTGCGGGCCAGGACCAGGGTGACGCGCCCGGCGAAGATCGCACCCAGGGCGGCCGCGATGTAGGGCACCGAGGCGGCCCAGCCCGTGTTCTCGATCGAGACGCCGAGGGTGCTCTGGAGGAACAGCGGCAGGAAGGTCAGGAAGATGTTCCAGATCCAGATGGTGCTGAAGAACCCGAGCATGATGCCCCAGGTCTGGGGGTAGGTGAAGAAGCGCATCCAGGGGATCGTGACGGGTTCGTTCTCAGAGGTGTCGTCACGACCGGCCAGGATGTGGCGGTACTCCTCGTCGGAGAGATGCCTGGAGTGCTCCGGGGAGCGGTAGAAGGCCCAGAAGGCCAGCGCAATCACGATTCCGGCGCCGCCGATGATGAGGAACATCGCCCGCCAGCCGAAGGCGAGCGTCAGCATCGTCAGCAGCGGCGGCGCGATCGCCGAGCCCCACTTCGAGCCGGAGTCCCAGATGCCGGCCGCCTGGCCCCGCTCTTCGCGGGGGAACCACTGGGTGGCGATCTTGCTGGAGTTCGGGGAGGTCGGGGACTCGCCGATGCCCAGCAGGAAGCGGAAGGTCAGGAACTGTGCCATGTTGTGGCCGAAGGCCATCAGGGCGGTGGCGAACGACCACATGCCCATCGAGATGAAGTACATGCGGCGCGGGCCGATCTTGTCGATCAGGTACCCGGCGGGCAGCTGGCAGAAGGCGTAGGTCCAGGAGAAGACCGCACCCATCAAGCCGATGTCGGTGTTGGAGAGACCCAGATCCTCCATCATGAACGGGGCTGCGATCGAGATCGAGCTGCGGTCCATGTAGTTCAGCAGACCGGCGATCAGCAGCCAACCCAGAATCAGGTATCGCAGGTTCCGTACCTTGCGGTACGTCTTCACGGGGCGCTCGTCCCTTGTCCCAGTAGCGGACATCAGCTGGATACTCCTTCGTATGCGTCGTCTTCGTCCCGCGGCGGCGCCCTGCGGGCGCGTCCGGCGAGGCTGTGTTCGGCCCACGGTCAGCCGCGAGCCCAGCGCCCCTCGGCATGGTCGCGATAGCCAGACACCGGGCCGACCGACGCCACCGCTCGTGGTGCACGTCTCCCTCAGGGCAACCGAAATCCTATATGCCATCGGATGTTTGTCAACGACTCGCCCATGCGCCTCGGCCGCGTCGGCCACCACAGCTCCCACCCGGAGCACTCTTGAGGCAGTGAGCGCAGACGACGGGCAGTCCGCGACAGCATTGCCCCTCCGCACCCATGATCAGCATGAATGCTTGGCCGCAGCGTGATGGCGGGCGGGTTGCTCCCCCGCGGGCCACCTCCGGATAGTCGCCACCCCGACACCTGATCCAGAGCCGGGCGTTCCGCGTCCACTGTCCGGCACGGACTCACGGACACCGCTCGGGCCCACAGCCCTATAGGATCATGTTTGCCGTGTGATGCCCTGAACCTGCCTCGACCGCTCCTGGCACCAGGGACGGCTCCTGCCCGCGTACCGCACCAGGGACGGCTCCTGCCCGCTCATCACCTCCGGGGCCGGGGCCTGTGCGCTCACGGCGCTCAGGCCGATTCCTGTCCGCTCACGGCGGAGGCTGCCCAAATTTCGCGCGCCGCCGGATGCCCGCCGCGCAGACCCCGCGGTCAGCAGCACGCTCTTCGCGAGCAGCGAGAGCAGCCGCCAACCCGGCCGGCGAGCGCCCGGCCAGCGAGAGCAGCCAACCCGGCCCGCGAGAGCGGTCAGCCCAGTCGGTGCTTGGCATTGGTGTCGATCCGAGAGAGGTCGGAGGGCGCCGCGGCGACCGCGATCGCCAGGACGATCATCGCCGGCGTCGACGCGGGTCCCATGCGCTGGTCCTGGCCGTCAGCGGACAGGCCGATGCTGGCGAGACGATCAGGACGGTCACCCCCGCCGCGATGGCGGCGACGATTCCGCGGAGCCGTCGGATCACCGAACCCTCGGGCCGTCGGACCGTCGCGTCGTCGACGCCCGAGCCCTCAGGCCACCGGGCCGTCGGGCCGCCGGGCTGTCAGGCCGTCGGGCCGTCGGGCCGTCGGGCCGTCGGGCCGTCGGGCCGTCGGATCACCGAACCCTCAGGCCGTCAGGCCGTCGCTCTCAGCCGTTCTCGCGGGCAGCGGTGTTGGCGCGGGCGAACTCCGCGTCGTCGACCGGTTCGAGCCAGGTGACCTGCTCGCCCTCTTCGTCGTCCTCCTGGGAGGCGAGATGGGCCATGAACGCGTCCTCGCGCGCACCGTGCCAGTGCTCCTCCAGCGGCGGGATCCACACCGTCTGACCGGGCTCGATCGTCAGCACCGTGCCATCGCGGCTGACGACCAGTCCGGAGCCGTCGGTGCAGAACAGCGTCTGGCCGACCGGGTGGGAATGCCAGTGGGTGCGGGCGCCCGGTGCGAAGTGGACATGCGCCATGTTCAGGCGGGAGCCGTCCATCGCGCCGCGGATCCCGTCGAGGTAGACGTCTCCGGTAAAGGAATCGGCAGGTCCCATCGCAGTGGGCTTCTTGGGCAGCTTCTGCATCATCGTCTCCTGCTCGTGGTCGTCGCGCCGACGTGCAGTTTCGGCACCCCCTACGCTACCCACCGACCCGGTCGGCGTCTGCAGCCCACCGACCCGACCCGCATCTACGGTCACGAGTGGCCCGACGAGATCGCGGACGATGAGGCCCCATGGCCTGCCGCGAAGGGTTCGGGACGCGCATCGCGCTCGCCTGTCCCCTGCCGGTCCCGGTCGCAGTGTTCTGACCGCACCGGCGCCGACTGATGTTCGTCCGGCGAATATCGTTGTCCGGCTCTGCCCTTCCCCGGTGCGTCGGCCCTGCCTAGGCCCGAGCTGCAGGATCCGATGCACAGCTCCCCCTGCGGAAAGGGTTGACGATGACCACGCTCCCCAGCTCCTCCACCGACCTCGACAGACTGGCCGACATCTACGACTCCCAGGGCTTCGTCCTGGTCAAAGGGCTGCTCAGCAAGGAGGAGGCGGCCGAGTACCGGGTCCGCAGCCATGAGCTGATCGAGCGATCTCCGTGTCGACGATGACCTGGTTGAGAGTCGAGAGAAGCCTGGACACCCTTCAGCCCTTCTCGACTGAAGACAGATGACCCGATCGCCCAGGTCGCCGACGCCTGCGGCTACCGGGAGGTGCGGGCCTTCATCACGGCTTTCCGGCGCCACTACGGGCAGCCGCCCGGCTCCTTCCGCGACCACGGAGCCGCTCTGGACCTGTGAGCCGGGCCGGCAGGACAGGACTTGAGCGTCCCGGGGCCGGGTCGATGTCACAGATCCGATCCTCGCGGTGTCTTCCCTGTGACCGGCCCCATCCGGGGGCTCGTACGGGGCCTGTCCGCAGGCCCGCACAGATCCGGGCTTGTTCGCTGGCCCGCACAGGAGAGGATCACCATGATCGCCATCACCCTGCACGACCGCATCGTCGAGGGGCCCCCGCAGCCGGCGGCCCGAGTCCCGCTCGACCTCGATGGCCCCTTCGAGAGGGCGGCCGGCTGGCTCGCCCGGCGCCTGTATGGCAAGGTCCTGGACCCGCTGCGGGTGGCCTTCCACCATCGGCCCGCGCTGGTGTCGATGCTGGCCCTGGAGGCGAGCGCCTCGCGATGGAAGAAGCTCCCCTTGACCCTGCAGGCACTGGCCGTGATCGCGTCGGCACGCGAGATCGGCTGTTCCTGGTGCATGGACTTCGGGTACTGGGAGCATCACCATCGCGGCGTGGACCCGCACAAGCTCCGCGAGATCGCCAGCTGGCGCAGCAGCGAGGTCTACTCGCCGCTGGAGCGGGCGGTGATCGAGTACTCGGTGGCCGCGACGGCCACTCCGTCGGCCGTGACCGACCAGATGGTCGCCACCTTGCGTGAGCACCTGAGCGATGCCCAGGTGGTCGAGCTCGCAGCGCTGATCTCGCTCGAGAACTACCGTTCGCGCACCAATGCGGGTCTGGGCCTGACCAGCCAGGGTTTCAAGGAGGACTGCGACGTACCCTGGGTGGAAGCGACCTGACCAGGGAGGGCGCGATGGCCAGCAGCCCCGGCGCCGTAGCAGGCCCGGATGATCACGCCGAGGTGTTCGAACAGCATCGCGGCACCCTGCTCGGCGCCGCCTACCAGGTGCTGGGCACGGTCCAGGACAGCGAGGACGTGGCCCAGGAGACCTGGCTGCGCTGGCAGGGGGTCGACCTCGAGACCGTCCGGGATCCACGGGCATTCCTGCTCACGATCGTCACCCGCACCGCACTGAACACCGTCCGCGCGCGCACGCGGCGCCGCGAGGAGTACCTCGGTCCCTGGCTGCCCGAGCCGGTCTCCACCGACAGTGCCTCGGATCCCGGTCGCGCGACGGAGATGGCCGATGACGTGTCGCTGGCCCTGCTGGTCGTGCTCGAGTCGCTCTCACCGCTCGAACGGGCGGCCTTCGTACTGCGCGAGGTGTTCGGCTCCCCCTACAGCGAGGTCTCCGCCACCCTGGACCGCTCCGAGGCCTCCGTGCGCCAGCTGGTCAGCCGGGCGCGGACCCATGTGCGCGGACAGGCCCCGCGCCGCCCAGTGGACGCCGATGCCCATCGCGAGCTGACCGAGATGTTCCGCGGCGCCGCGCAGGGCGAGGTCTCGCTGGAGGAGATGATCTCCGTGCTGGCGCCGGACGTCGTGCTCACCACCGACGCGGGCGGGCGAGCGAAGGCGGCCCGACGGCCGGTCCGGGGCACCGACAATGTGCTGCGCTTCATCGCCGGAGTGCTCGCAAAGCCCGAAATGTCGATGCTCTCCTGGCACATCGGCGAGGTCAACGGCCGCCCGGCCTTGATCAGCCATGAGGGCGATCGGATCGACAGCGTGGTCTGGCTCGAGGCCGACGCCGGCCGCGTGACCCGCATCGACATGATTCGCAATCCCGACAAGTTCGGCGCAGTCCGCCTCTGACCCGCCACGTGACGCTTCTGCACTCAGGAGGCGCGCTGCGACACATACGGCCGCAGCGTCACGGCTGAGTGCATGTTTCCCACCCCGACCCGGCCATCCGCGCAGGCCGGGACGTGCGCCGACAGGATGGGCCGACAGGGTGAGCCCAGACGCCCGCCGACGGGATGGGCGGGCGGGAGAGGCCGGGCGGGCCGACCGAAGGGGCGGGGTCCCTGCCAACAGGGTGGGCGCCAGCCCGTCACGGTGGGCGCCAGCCCGTCACGGTGGGCGCCAGCCCGTCACGGTGGGCGGCATCCCTTCAGGGTGGGCCCAGACGCCCGCCGACGGGGTGAGCCGACAGGGTGGGCTGGGACGTCCGCCGGCAGGGTGGGCGGCAGCCCGTCAGGGTGGGCCGACAGGGGCCGACGGCGCAGGACGACCCGTCGGCCGTTCAGGCGAACACGCGCTCGAGCCAGTGCGTCCAGGCCTGCTCGGCGGCTTCCCGGTCCACGTCGTCGTAGATGTAGTGGCCGACCGCGATCGGCATGCCCATCGCCGACATCTCGTGGAAGCGGTAGAGGCCGTCGGCGGTGCGCAGCCCGATGAACTCGTAGCCGGGATAGGCGAAGTCGACCACGCCCTCCAGCGGCGGCAGCCCCTCGGGTGTCATGCGTAGGTGCTGTCCGCGCTCGTAGGGCCCCTCCACACCCAGCGCTTTCTCGAGCATCGCCCAGGACCCCGGCGCGGCCGAGGCAGCGGACCCCTGCGCGGTGACGAACACGGCGGGCCGGCCGGCGAAGTGCTCGAAATACTGGGCCAGGGTGTGCAGGTACAGGTCCCATCCGTGAGCGGTCAGCTCGCCGAAGTCGAACTCGGCGTCCCAGTCGTCGCCGAGGTAGCCGCTGTGGACGAAGGTCAGGGTGGTGGTGCCGTCAGTGCCCGCGGAGACCAGGTACTCGAAGGCGTGGAAGGCCCGGTTCTCGGCCTCTGGGGTGCGCACGGCCAGGCGCTTGTTCTCCTCGGCCTCGACCACCATCCCCTCCATCGGCTGGTAGGGGTCTGGGGACCAGGCGGTCCGACCCTCCTGGGTGGCGATAGCGTGCCACACCTGCTCCGGGGTCGTCTCCAGGACGACCTCCTTGCGGATCTCGAAGTGCTTGGACATGGCAGTGCTCCTCAGGGGGTCGGTTCGGGGCCGGCCGGTGGCTGCGGCACGGCGCGAGGGTCGTCGCGACGGTCGGGTCGAGATCGGCCTGTGGGAAAAATGCACTCAGGGAGTCCGGACCGTCCTTATACGTCGGACCGCGCCTCCTGAGTGCACTTTCCCCACGTGCCAAGAGTAAGGACGGCGGCGGGAACCGTGCGGGGCGCTTCGGGCCGGGCAGACGGCGCCGGGAACCGTGCGGCGGGCCATGCGTCACCGGGCGGCGAACCGGGAGGCCTGCCTGTGGATGCCCGGGCCCCGGTCAGCCTCGGGTCAGGCGTCGTCCCAGCCTGCGGGCCGCTCCCGGCACGCCGAGCCCGCGCAGGGTGAGGCGGCGCATCAACTGTTGCCGCTTGGTCGACGGCAGGAATGCGGAGGCGCTGCGCCGGCCCATACGCTGGCCGCGCTCGACGACGGGCCGCCAGCGGCGCTCGTAGTCGGCCAGGCCCACCTCGACGTGCGGTCCGGCGGCGCGCAGGGACTGTGCCAGGGTCTCCGCGCCGGCGATCGCGAGGGAGGTGCCCATGCCAGCCAGCAGGGAGACCGCCCCTGCTGCGTCGCCGGCGAGGGCCACCCGGCCGCGGCTCCAGCGCGGCGCCACCGACTGGGCGACGAGGTCGTCGTAGTAGGTGGCCGGGGCGTGCTCGAGCGCGCGGTCGACCAGCGGGTGCAGCCCGGCGTACGTCTTCTGCAGCAGCTGGGGGCTGGAGACGGGGCGATCGGTGACGCTGCGGTCAACCTCTTCGGCGAGCAGCACCGCCGCCTGGGTGGGCCCGGCCGCGTAGAGGCCACCGGTGCGGCACAGGGTGTCGGTCAGCATCGCCCAGTCGCCCAGTTCTGCGACCAGCTCGGGGTCCTCGAAGAGGTAGCTGGCGGCTCGGTAGCCCATGGGGATGACTCGTCCGTGGCCGGGGGCGACGTGCTCGCGGGCCCGGGAGCGGACCCCGTCGCAGGCGACGACGAGGTCGGCGGTGCGGGTGGTGCCGTCGGCCAGCTCCACCTGGGCGCTGCGCGGGGAGCCGGCCCCGCGCAGGTCGGCGTCGCGCACCGCGACCACCTGGGTGCCGTAGCGCAGGTCGACGGACGAGGGAAGCTGGGCCAGCAGGCCGAGCTCGACCTCGGGACGCAGGATCGAGAAGTACCCCTCGAAGCCGTCCCCGATCAGGCTGGTGACGTCGATGCGGCCGGTGATCCTGCGGTTGGGCCGCTCCCAGCGCGCGCCATTGAACAGGGTGCCGCGGGATCGCAGCTCCTCGAGCACTCCCATGCGCTCGGCGGCGGCGACGCCCGGCCCGAAGAAGTCGATCATGTACCCACCGCCGCGGGGCCCGGGCGAGGCCTCGAACACAGTGACGTCGTGGTCGGGGGCGAGCTGATGCGAAAGGGCCAGCCCGCAGACCCCACCGCCGATGATCGTCACGTCCATATCGAGAATTCTCCCAACCGGCAGCCGGGGCCGCCATCTGTTCTGTCGGTCCTGCTCTGTCGGCCCTGTCGCTCAGCCATCGCTTTTGCGTGGCCTTCCGTGCTGCTGAGCCACGCGGTGCACGCAGCCGTTCGGGGCTCTCAGACGTCATCGCCATGCGGCCCTTCGTGCTCCCCGGCCATCGGGCTCGGCCGTCCCCTGCGCGAGGCGCTGGCCCTGGTGAACAGGGCGGCACGCACATCGTCGTCGTCCTCGAGCCCGGCTCCCAGCGCGGAGCCGATGGTGGCCAGACCGCCCACGAACCAGGCGAGCTTGAGGAAGTGCACCGGATGAGCCGGGTCGCCCGTGATCTGACCGAACACGTCGGCGTCCACCAGCAGCACGGCCCCGGCCAGTGCCGCCAGGAACAGCGCGATGTACAGCACCGTCACGCCGATCAGCACGGAGACCAGGGTGGCGATGTTGAACACGACCGCCTGCTCGCGCTCCGCGTGACGCCGCGGGCGCTCCCACAGGTCCGAGCCGACCACCAGCGCGATGGTCACCGCCAGGATCGCGACCGCTCCCAGCAGGGCCAGCTGCGTCCCGGTGTACTCGGCCGACAGCAGCCACAGGTCGGTGGTGATCAGGGTCAGCGCCCCGGTGGCCAGTCCAGCGGACATCGACCGGGACAGGCTGGCCGCCAGCAGCCAGGGCTGATGCGCGTGGACGGTGCGCAGGATCAGCCGCGGGTTGGCGGTCAGCACCCGCCACGCGAAGCGCCCGCGATGCTCGGCGCCGCGATCCTCGACGTCGGAGGCCAGCTGACGGGCGGCTCGGATCGCGCTGCGCAGCTGTCGGGCCGACGGGGGCCGATCACCCGGCGGCAGCCCCAGGATGCCCGCGACGGTGCGGCGGATCGTGCCGGGCAGTTCCGCCCCCTCCCGATCCAGGGAGACCACCCCGGCGGCGTGGACGGGCGAGATCTGCGCGGTCAGGCTGTGGGATCCCTGCCGCAGAGGCTCCTGGCTGATGCCGACGACCAGGTTCCAGCCCTCATCGAGCATGCGGTCGCGGGCGAGCTCGAGCAGGTCCAGGGAGTTGTCGGTCGGGTCGCCGATCTCCGCGCGGGTCACGGCGACCTCCCAGCTGAGGCCGGGGTAGGTCGCGGCGAGGTCAGCGCTCACCTCGGCGGTCAGAGCGGGGTCATCGGCGGGGTCGGCCACGCCGGCCTCGAGGATCACCCCCAAGCGGACGAGCATGCTGGAGCGGCCGGTGTGCTCATGGCGCGAGCGTCCCGTGGCTTCATGACGACTCACTGGTGCCCTCTCCTGGTGTGCGGGTCTGCTGCGGCCGATCCGGGTCCGTGGGGTTCGGTGGATCCCGTCGGGCCCGTGGATCCCGTCGGGCCCGTGGATCCGGTGGAGTCCGTGGATCCGGCGGCGTCGGTGGGTTCGGTGGGGTCAGCGGCTCCCTCCGCGGTCCCGTCCGGTGACTGCTCGCCGGCGGCCGAGGGTCCCCCGGTCCCGGCCGCCCCCTCACCGGCGACGGTCGACAGCTCCCCGGTCACCGGCAGCGCCCCGGTCACCACCGGCACCTGACCGGTCACGGCGGCCAGCTCCCCGGTCACCGTCGCCATCTCGCCGGTGATCGCGGCCATCTCGCCGGTCGCGGCGGCCAGCTCCTCATCGGGGTCCACCCCCTGCATGAACTGCGACCAGTACAGGCGGTGGTAGGCGCCGCCCGCGGCCAGCAGCTGGTCATGGTCACCCTGCTCGACGATGTCACCGTGCTCCATCACCAGGATCACGTCGGCGTCGCGGATGGTCGACAGGCGGTGGGCGATCACGAAGGAGGTGCGGTCGGTCCGCAGTGCCGCCATGGCCTCCTGGACCAGCACCTCGGTGCGGGTGTCGACCGAGGAGGTCGCCTCGTCCAGGATCAGCAGGGCCGGGTCGGCGAGGAAGGCGCGGGCGATGGTGATCAGCTGCCGCTCCCCCGCAGAGATGTTGGCCCCCTCCTCCTCGATCGCGGTGTCGTAGCCCTCGGGCAGGGTGCGCACGAAACGGTCCACGAAAGTGGCCTCCGCCGCGGCGATGACCTCTGCGTCGGTGGCGTCCAGGCGCCCGTAGCGGATGTTGTCCATGATGGTGCCGCCGAACAGCACCGCATCCTGCAGCACCATCCCCACCTGGCTGCGCAGCGTCCCGCGGTCCAACGAGCGGATGTCGAGGCCGTCCAGGCGGATCTGGCCGCTGTCGATCTCGTAGAAGCGCATGATCAGGTTCACCAGTGTCGTCTTGCCGGCGCCGGTGGGGCCGACGATCGCGACCGTCTGCCCGGGCCGGGCCGCCAGCGACAGGTCGGTGATCAGCGGCTTGTCGGGGCTGTAGGAGAAGGCGACGTGGTCGAACTCGATGCGTCCCTGGGTGGGGCCGGTCAGCTCGGCCCGCCGGACTCGACGCGAGGTGACCTCTCCCCGCTCGTCCGTGTCACGGGCGGTGATCTCCCCGTCGGCCTCCTGCTCCTCGGCGTCGAGCAGCTCGAAGATCCGCTCGGCGGAGGCGACCCCGGAGATCAGCATGTTCGCCATCCCGGCGACCTCCCCCAGCGGGGCATTGAACTCGCGCGAGTACTGGATGAAGGCGACCACCTGGCCCAGGGAGATGTTTCCGGAAGCCACCCGCAGGCCGCCGACCACGGCGATGCCGACGTAGCCGAGGTAGGTCACCCACTGCATGATCGGCATGATCATCCCGGAGTAGAACTGGGCCTTGAAGGAGGCCTCGAACAGCTCCTCGTTGCGCGTATCGAAGGTCTCGCGCATCGCGTCCTGCCGGTTGAACACCGTGATCAGGTCGTGACCGGTGAAGGACTCCTCGATATGGCCGTTCAGCCGTCCGGTATGGCGCCACTGGGCGGTGAACAGCTTCTGGGACCTCGAGCCGATGATGCCCACCACCACCGCGGTCAGCGGCAGGGCGGCCAGGGCGATCAGCGCCAGCTGCCAGGACAGGTAGAACATCATCACGGTGATGCCGATGATGGTCAGCACCGCGTAGACCAGCGAGGCGAAGGCCTGCTGCATGGCGGTCTGGACGTTGTCGACGTCGTTGGTGGTGCGGGAGAGCAGGTCGCCGCGCTGGCGGGTGTCGAAGTAGGACAGCGGCAGCCGGTTGACCTTCGCCTCGATCTTCTGGCGCAGCCGGTAGACGATGCGCATCACCACGTCGTTCAGCAGCCGGCCCTGCAGCCAGTCGAACAGGGCCGCGACCACGTACATGCCCATCACGATCGCCAGCAGCCGGCCCAGGTCGATGAAGTCGATGCCGGTGCCGGCCATCACCCCGTCGAAGATGACGTCGACCGCGTCGCCCAGGATCATCGGCGCCCACACGGCCAGGCCGGTGGAGATGATCCCGAAGGCGAGCACGATCGCCAGACCGGCCTTGTGGTCGCCGAAGGTGCCGAACAGGCGGCCCAGGCTGGGCCAGAAGGCCTTGGCCTTGCGGGGGGCGGATTCTCCCCATTCGCCGCTCATGGAGTCCTGCATCTCGAGGATCTCGTCCTCGGTGAGCTCCGCGGTCGCGGGAGTCCTCTGTTCGCTCATACCGGCTCCTCCACGGTGATCTGGGAGTCGACGATCTCCCGGTAGGTCTCGGAGCTCTCCAGCAGCTCCTCGTGGGTTCCGCGGCCGACGATCCGGCCCTCCTCGAGCACCAGGATCTGGTCGGCGCCGGTGATGGTGGAGATGCGCTGGGCGACGATCAGGGTGGTTGCGCCCTGGGTGTACTCCGCCAGACCCGCCCGGACCTTGGCGTCGGTGGTGACGTCCAGCGCGGAGAAGGAGTCGTCGAAGACGTACACCCGGGGGCGGGCCGCCAGGGTGCGGGCGATGCACAGCCGCTGGCGCTGCCCGCCGGAGACGTTGGTTCCGCCCTGGGAGACGCCCGACTCCAGCCCGGTGCGGGCCTGGTCGCCGGTACCGGTGGTGCGCTCGGCGACGAACTCGGTGGCCTGGGCGGTGTCCAGCGCGTCCCACAGCTGGTCATCACGTGCCTCCGGGTCACCGAAGCGCAGGTTCTCGCCGATGGTGCCGGAGAACAGGTAGGGCTTCTGGGGCACCAGGCCGACGGCTCGGCTGAGTGCGGCGCGGGACAGCTCGGTCACCGGGACGCCGTCGATCAGCACCTGCCCGTCGGTCGCGTCGTAGAGCCGGGGCACCAGGTGGATCAGGGTGGACTTACCGGATCCGGTGGAGCCGATGATGGCGGTGGTCTGCCCGGCGGGGGCGGTGAAGGAGACCCCGTCCAGGACGGGGGCGTCGGCCCCGGGGTAGGCGAAGGTGACGTCGCGGAACTCGACGCTGACGCCGTGGTCGGCGGAGCCCGCAGCCGGTTCGGCGCCGGTGGTCATGGCGACGGCGGCCTGCTCGGCGTCGGCCGCGTCGGCGGGCAACGGGCTCGGGTCCATCGCCTCGGCCATCGAGGGGGCGGTGTCCAGCACCTCGACCACGCGGCGGGCAGCGATGAGCGCGCGCGGGAACATCATGAACATGAAGGTCCCCATCATCACAGCCATCAGGATCTGCAGCAGGTACTGCATGAAGGCGGTCAGCGAGCCGACCTGCACCAGTCCGGCGTCCACGCGCTGGCCGCCGAACCAGAGCACGGCGACGGTGGCCAGGTGCAGCACGATGGTGATGGCCGGGCCCATGATCACGAACAGGCGCCCGATGCGCACCGAGGTGTCGGTCAGCGTGGCGTTGGCGCCGGTGAAGCGCTGGGCCTCGTGCTTCTCGCGCACGAAGGCGCGCACCACCCGGATGCCCATGATCTGCTCGCGCATCACGCCGTTGATGTCATCGATGTTGTTCTGCATCCGCTGGAACAGCGGCATCAGCCGGCGCACCAGCAGCAGCACGATCACCAGCAGCACCGGCACCGAGACCCACACCAGCCAGGACAGGCCCGGGTCCTCCTGGATCGCCATGACGATCCCGCCGATGGACATGATCGGGACCATCACCATCATGTTCAGGGTCATCAGCACCAGCATCTGGATCTGCTGGACGTCATTGGTGCCGCGGGTGATCAGGGTGGCGGCGCCGAAGCGGCCCATCTCCTCGGTGGAGAAGCGGTCCACGCGGGTGTAGATGGACCGGCGGATGTCACGGCCGATGCCCATCGAGGCCCGCGCCCCGAACCACACGGCGGCGATCGCGGCGACCACCTGCACCATCGCCACCGCCAGCATGAGACCTCCGACGCGCCAGATGTAGCCGGTGTCGCCGGTGGCGACGCCGTTGTCGATGATGTCGGCGTTGAGGCTGGGCAGGTAGAGCGTGGCCAAAATGGCGACGAGCTGGAGGACGACGACGGCCAGCACGTGCCCCCGGTAGGGGCGCAGGTGGCGTCGCAGCAGGGTCCAGAGCATGAAGGAACCTTCGAAGAGTGTCGGAGGAGTGGTGCGAGTCAGAGGGGTGGTGCGAGTCGGAGAGGCGGGCAGAAGAGGTGGGGCAGGCCTAAGAGGTAGAGGTTCAGACAATAGCGATGGGGGCGGACCGGCCGTGTCCGCCCCCTCCGCGCGGTGGACGCGCATGCCGCGGCGGGGCGGACCCGTCGTGGCGAGGGGCCGGGCACCCGTGCCGGGAGGGGCGTGCCAAGGCGAAACACGTCCACCGAAGTCCCGACCATCGGCCGGAGGGACCATCGTGACCCACCGGAGGCGTCCGGGGACACCGCTTTTAGTCGTAGATACCTGTGCTGCGGCGTCCCTGGAGCCGGGCGGTCAGCTCTCGGCGCCCTCACCGGTGATCGCGACCTGGCGCTGGGCGAGCAGGCGCAGCGCCGCCAGGACCGGTTCGATCATGACGGTGCCGAGGATGACTCGGCGCACCGCGTCGTCGGCCTCGGCCGGGACATAGGCGAGGTCCACCCTGGCGATGGCCTCGACCGCGTCGGCGTACTGATCCATCACCGCCTCGTCGATGTCGACACCGGCGTCCTCGCAGGCTGCCCAGGCCCGTGCGAAGCGGCTGATGACCTGGTCACCGTCGTAGGAGAACCAGCCGCGCCGCTCGGCCCAGGCACGCGCCCGGTCCGAGGGCGGACCGTCCAGCACCGCCTGGTTCGAGGGCGGGCCGTCCAGCACCGCCTGGTTCGAGGGCGGGCCATCGGCCGGGTCCTCACGGTCGGCCCGGTCCTCACGGTCGGCCCGGCCCTCACCGTCGACCGAGGCCCCGCCGTCGACCAGGGCGTCCTGCGCGGTGGCGAGTACGTCCATACGGGGCGGGGCGTCGGCGTCGATCACGTCGATCACCCGCTTGATCTGGGCGATCCCCAGGCCGCCCGCATCGGTGAGGGCCCGCACCAGGCGGATCCGCTCGACGTGGCCGTGGTCGTAGCGGGCGGTGGTGCGCGAGGTGCGCTCACCGGGGTGCAGCAGACCCTCGCGCAGGTAGTACTTGATGGTGCCCACGGGAACCTCCGTCGCAGCCGACAGCTCGGAGATCTTCATCCGCTCCCCTCCCCCGGTGCCCCTCGGCGGTTCAGCAGTTTGGCGCCCGATGCTATCGCGGGCATTGACAGAACAGGCATTGACAGGAGACGCCCCGCCATCCACACTAGAAAGTACCACTTTCTAGATTGCTCAGGAGAGCACCATGGCCACCTCCCCCGCACGCTCACCGTCACCGGGCCGCCCACCGACTCTCACCCACGCTCACGAGGGAGACCTCGTCGTCTTCCACATCGGCATGACCATCCGCAAGCCATACCGCCCTGACCTGTGGGGCCCCGTCTTCCTGGCGATGCCGGCGATGTTGGCCGAGCTCGAGAAGAACCGGGCCGCCCATGAGCGCGGGGAGGCCGAGGACCTAGGCTTCCTGGGGGCGTACACGCTGATCGGCGCGAGCGGGCCGTGGGTGGTCCAGTACTGGAAGAGCACTGAGCAGCTATACACCTACGCCGCCATGCCAGACCGGGCGCACCTGCCCGCCTGGAGACGGTTCCATCAGACCGCACGCAAGCACCCGGGGGCCGTGGGGATCTGGCACGAGACCTACGCGGTGCCGGCTGAGGGCATCGAGACGCTGTACGGCAACGGCGGCATCGTCGGCCTGGGCAAAGCGACCGGGACCGTACCGGTCCGCCGACGAGGACGTGCCGCTCGGGAGCGGCTGGGATCGTCGCTCGGGCGCACGAGGACCGCCTGAGCGCGGGGCGGGCGTGTGGGGCGTTCGGGCGCGCAGGCCGGGCGGGCGGGGC
>DWZH01000086.1 GCA_019118275.1 Candidatus Brachybacterium merdavium
GTGGTCACGTCGGTGATCCGCTTCTTCACCTTCTTCACCATCCTGTCGAACCTGATGGTGGTGGTGTCCTCGCTGCCGATCGCCCTGGGTGCGCGGCTGAACGTCCCGCTGCGAGTGCTGCGGCTGAACGCCGTGGCCGCGATCGTGATCACCGGGGTCGTGCACTGGTTCCTCCTGCGACCTGGCAGCGACCTGCACGGGCTCACGGCGCTGGTGGACGTGGTCACCCACATCATCGTGCCGATCCTGATGGTCGTGGTGTGGCTGGTGGCCGGGCCCCGCGGCCTGACCGACCGCCTCGTGGTCGTCGGCAGCTTCGCCTTCCCCGTGCTGTACGCGGGGTGGATCTTCCTGTACGGGGCGCTGACCGACTGGTATCCGTACCACTTCATCGATGTGGCGATGATCGGCTACGGACCGGCCCTGACCATGGCGGCCGTCATCTTCGTGGCCTTCGCGGCGCTGTCCCTGCTGGCCTGGCGGGTCGATGTCGCGCTGCTGCGGGCGAAGCGGGTGGGGCGAGGAGAACGCGGTCGGCGCGAGATGGCCAGCCACGCGCAGCGCTGAGACCGCCGGGCCGGGCAATCAGGCGCGATGCGCGTACAGGTCGCGCAGCAGGGCGACCTCCGCGAGGTGATGGATCAGCTCCCGGTTGATGTGGGCGACCAGGGTGGCGCGCGACGACTCGGCCCAGGGTCCCTCCGCCGGGCCGACGGGGACCATCAGGTCCTCCGCGGACCACGTGCGCACTCCGCTGATCCACCGCTCGTACTGCCGGTCCAGCTGGGCCAGGGCCTCCTCGGCGGTGGTCGCGTACTCCCAGGAGAAGTAGTCGGCCGCGGGCCCGTCGAAGTGGCTGTGGCTGCGCGCGGCCAGCACGCCCACGATGATGTGCCCGAGCCTCCAGGCAATGGTGGTGAAGGGTGCCGGGACCGGTTCGGGGTGCTCGAAGTCGATCACCAGCTCCCCGGCCCCACCCTGTATCCGGCCCGGCGGGACCTGCCCGTCGGGCACGGGCGGGTGCACGGTCCAGATCTCGCCGGAGCCCGTGGGGTCGAAGAAGTACTCCTGATCGGTCAGCCCCTCCAGCCGGGGCCGCATGAACTCGCGGTAATGGAAGTCGATCTGCTCTTCCAGCAGGGTCGGGAGCTCGCTCATCGTCATCACGCCTTTCGTCGGGGATCCGTCGACAGGTGCCTGCGGACCCTGGTCGGTGGTCCTCCACAGTCTCTGGTGCCGAACGGACACGGATTGTCCGCTGTGTGGCGCGGGCGGGGCCCCTCGCCTGGGTGCGCCTCGCACGGGCAGCGGCACCCCTGGCCTGGGTGCGCCCCGCGCCGTCCGGGGAGCCGGCTGCGTGGACCGGGTGACCTGCCCCGGGGGTGCGCCTGCTGCTGGCGACCGAGTGGACGATCTCCTTTACAGGAAGGGGCGCCGGCGAGGACCGTGGTCAGATGGCTGGATACACGACGACCAACCCGACCACGGGACGGACCGACACGGAATTCACCTCCTTGACCGACAGCGACGTCCAGGACGTGCTCAGCCGCTCGCACGCCGCCTTCCCCGGCTGGCGCGCGACCTCGGCGGACGCTCGGGCAGCGATCCTGGCCCGTGTCGCCGACGTCTACGAAGCCCGCGCCCAGGAGCTCGCGGGACTGATCGCGACGGAGATGGGCAAGCCGCTGCAGCAGGGGCTCGAAGAGGCCCGACTGGCCGGCTCCATCTACCGCTGGTACGCCACCCACGGCCCGGAGCTCCTGCGGGACGAGCAGCTCGACCCGCAGGGCGCGAAGGAATCACTCGTCCAGACCGAGCCGATCGGCCCGCTGGTCGGGGTCATGCCCTGGAACTACCCGTACTACCAGGTCGCGCGCTTCGTGGCCCCGAACCTGATGGCGGGCAACACGATCATCCTCAAGCACGCGGGGATCTGCGCCGCCTCCTCCGAGACCATGGCCCGGATCCTCCACCAGGCGGGCGTGCCGACCGATGCCTACCTCAATGTCTTCGCCTCCCACGACCAGCTGGCCGAGATGATCGCGGACCCGCGGGTGCGCGGCGTCTCGCTCACGGGCAGTGAGAGGGCCGGCGCCGCCGTCGCGGAGAACGCAGGCGCGAACGTGAAGAAATCGGTGCTGGAGCTCGGCGGCTCCGACCCGCTGCTGGTGCTCGATGACGCCGACATCGAGCGAGTCGGCCGGATCGCCGCCACGGCCCGACTGTCGAACGCGGGCCAGGCCTGCAACTCCCCCAAGCGCATGTTCGTCCCCCGTGACCTGAGGGATGCCTTCGTCGCCACCGTCGTGGACGTCTTCCGCAAGGCGCGGCTCGGCGATCCCCACGACGAGGAGGTCGACGTCGGACCGCTGTCCTCGGTCGGCGCGCGTGACGGCGTCGTCGAGCAGGTCGAGCGCGCCGTGGAGCAGGGCGCGACCTTGCACATCGGAGGTCAGGCGCTCGATCGCGAGGGCGCGTTCATGCAGCCCGCGGTGCTCACCGGTGTCACGCCGGAGATGGAGGCCTACCACGAGGAGATCTTCGGCCCCGTCGCGGTGATCCACGCCGTGGACACGCTCGAGCAGGCCGTCGAGATGGCCAACGACGTCACCTTCGGGCTCAGCGGCTCGGTCTGGGGCACCGACCTCCAGCGCGCCCAGGAGGTCGGCGACCGTCTGGACGTGGGGATGGTCTACATCAACGAGCACGGCACGACGCTGCCCGGCCTGCCCTTCGGCGGGGTCAAGCGTTCCGGCTACGGCCGTGAGCTGGGCCGCTGGGGTATGGGCGAGTTCGTCAACGTCCGCCTGCGCCGCACCGCGGTGAAGTAGCCCTCCGGAGAGGGGCCGGGGCAGACCCCCGGTGACCGCTGGGGCCGCGGAGGGCTGATTCCGTGACGACCCGACCAGCCGGTCCCTTTCGGAGCGATCACGAGCTCTCGCGCCGCGGCGAAACGTAGCGTCGGCCCCACCGATGGCATCGACATCAGCGACGATTCTCGACCCGGACGAGGCACGTCCCGTCCACCAGGAGGACCGCCGTGCCTGATTTCGAAACTAGCACCGCTGGACCTCGCCATCATTGGCGTCTACGTCGTCGGGATCATCCGGATCGGGTGCTGGGCCGGCCGCGACACAAGTCCTCCAGTGACTTCTTCCTGGCAAGTCGCTCCATGATCTGACCGCCGGTCGGCTTCTCACTGATCGTCACCAACGTCTCCGGCACTCAGTTCCTGGGACTGGCCGGCACCGGGTACGACACCGCCATTGCGGTGTGGAACGACGAATGGATGGCCACGCTCATCCTGGTGTTCTTCGCGACGCTGATCCTGGCGATCTATCTGCAGTCGAAGATCTCCACCGTCCCGGAGTTCCTCGAGAAGCGCTACGACTCGTCGGCCGGGCATGCCGGAACCCTAAGCGCCCGTGGAGCGGTGACCGACGATCTGGTCCTCGATCAGCAGCGCTGCGGCGCGGCGCGAAGCGGCGACCGCGTCCGGGATCTCAGAGATCGATCGCAGCACCGCGGCACCCTCCAGAAGGGATGTCAGCTGCACGGCCAGAGGATCCGGTGACTCCGCCCCCTCCTCACGGGCCAGGTCGGCGAGCATCTCCCGCGCCCAGACCTTGTGGCCGCGGATGACGTCATGCGCGGGGTGCTCGGGAGACCCCAGCAGCTCGCTGTGCGCGTGGACGAAGGGGCAGCCCTTGAGGCTGTTGGCCCCCATCCACGAGTCGAGCGCGTCGAACACCGCCAGGATCCGCTCCGTTCCGCTGTGCTGACCCACTGACAGTTCCACCCAGGCCCGGTAGTTCAGGTCGCGCTCGCTCAAGTACGCGACGGCCAGAGCTGCTTTCGATCCGAACTGATCGTACAAAGTCTTCTTGGTCGTGCCGGCCGCTGCGGCCACGGTGTCCACCCCCACCGCATTGATGCCCCGGTCGTAGAACAGGTCGCCTGCGGCGTCGAGTATCGCGCGGGCGGCCGGGGTGAGCGTGGGGACTTGCGGAACCGTAGCCATACAGGTCAGTATATGTATATACAGAGCTGTATAGTCTGGACGGAAAGGTGGTGCCGGTAATGCTCAGAGCGATTGGACGCACAGTTCTCGAGATCGCCCGGGCGATCGATACGGGACACGCGATCAGGCACGGGGTCACCCTCACCCGATCCGAGCGGGCCACGCTGCGCAGGTCCGTAGGGGACAGTGCACGGGGGCCCCAGGCGAACTCATCCGAAAGGCTCGAATCGGCGGGCTGACTTCGGCCGCTCCCTGCACATGAAGATCCCCGGTCCACGTCGGTGAACCGGGGATCTTCTGCGGTGCGCGAGGGGGGACTCGAACCCCCATGCCCTCTCGAGCACACGGACCTGAACCGTGCGCGTCTACCAATTCCGCCACTCGCGCGTAACTTCGGCACCGGGAACAGTACACACCAAGGCCGAAGGTTCCGTCAGAGTACCCTGCACGTCCGCCCCATCCCAAACGCGCCCCGCCTCGGCGTAACGCACACCACGTCAGATCATTTCCGGTGGCCCGGGCCGCGCCCGTTTCGTCCGGGACGCCCCATCCGGGCCGGGCTGCGGCCCTGCCCCGGGCTCGGCACTGCCGCCTCGAAGACGCGGCGGCGCCGCGACGGCAGATGCTCAACGCATCCGCTCGGCCTCTGCGAAGGCCTCGTCGATGTCGCCCTGATCCAGGCGCCGACGGATCACGGTGAAGTACAGCGCGGTCGCCACCAGCACCGCAGGGATCCCGACGGCCGCGGCGATCTGCATGCTGTCCCGGACGAAGACAGTGGCGAACACGGCCAGCAGACCGCTGATGCCCAGCGCCGCGGTGACGCTGCCGCCGGGCATCGTGAAGGTCGCGCCCTGGATCCCGCGGTGCCGGAAGAGGATGTAGGTGACCAGGATCAGGGACCACACCATGAGCACGGAGAACACCACCAGGCTCATCATGTAGTTGAAGACCCCGCCCACACCGCTGAAGGCCAGCGCGGCGGCGCCGGCGATGCCCAGCGTGCTGCAGGCGATGCCGACGATCGGGACCCCACGGGTGGTGGTGAACGCGGCCAGGCGTGGGGCCAGGTGGTCGGTGGCCAGGGAGTGCAGCATGCGGCTGCCGGCGTAGAGGTTGGCATTGGCCGCCGACAGCGCGGCGATCAGCACCAGCAGATTGGTGATGTGGGCGGCGCCGGGGATCCCGATGCGGTCGAAGACCATCACGAAGGGGGAGGTCGCCACGTCCTCCCCGGTCCCGGCGGCATCGCGCCAGGGCACCAGCGCCAGCACGATCCCGATGCACAGCACGTAGAAGAAGGCCAGGCGCACGATGGTGGTGCGGGCGGCGGTGCGGATCGAGCGCGCCGGATCCTTGGCCTCGGCGGCCGTGATGGACAGCAGTTCGATGCCGCCGAAGGAGAACATCACCACCGACAGCGCGATCCACACCGGGGCCCAGCCCATGGGCGCGAAGCCACCATCGGCGGTCCATTCCACCAGGCCCGGGGCAGACTGGCCCGGCATCCCGACGAACACCAGGATCGCGCCGATCAGGATGAACACGAAAACTGCGATCACCTTGATCGAGGACAGGAAGAACTCGATCACCCCGAAGGATCCGACGCTGGCCAGGTTGATGCCCACGATCAGCGCAGCGAACAGCAGGATGCCGGCCCAGATGGGGATCGAGGGCGCCCAGTAGGTGAGGTAGGCGGCGCAGGCCACCAGCTCGGCGCCGGTGACGCAGACGGTCACGATCCAGTACAGCCATCGCGAGAGGTACCCCCAGAACGGGGAGAGGTAGCGGGCGGCCAGGGTGCCGAAGCCTCCGCGCACGGGATGCCGGGAGGCCATCTCGCCCATGGCCAGGGCGATCGTCGCGGCGATCAGGGAGCCGATCGCGAAGGAGATGATCACCGCGGGACCGGCCAGGCCGATCGCCTCCCCGGAACCCAGGAACAGGCCCGTGCCCAGGGCCGAGCCCATGGCGATCATCGCCATCTGGCCGTGGCCCAGGGAGCGCGCCAGGCCCTGGCGGCTCTTGTCGCCTTGCTGACCGGAGGGAGGGACCGAGCCGTTGGAGCGGGCCGGAGTCGACTGCGAGGAGGGGCGGGACGGGGAGTTCACGTCGTCGAGGGTACGAGAGGTCCCCGGTGACCGGGCAACCCGTTGATCCCGCCGACCATCGTCAGTGCCGCCAGGTGGAGCGGGCGGCGTCCTGCAGGGCGCTGCGTCTCAGGCCCATCAGCAGCAGGATCCAGGCCGGGATCAGGGCGAGCAGCTCGAGGAGCGGCACTGGTTGGAGGTGCAGCGCGACCCCGATCATGCCCAGCACGCTCAGGACGATGCCCGGGCGATCGGGACCGGAACGCGGCTGGTTCGTGGTCATGGTGCTCAGACTGCCACTGCCGTGGCCACGGTCCTGCCGGACCCGGCCAGGGTCGACAACCTAGCGGCCTGATGGTCGGTCCCGGACGCGACGATCGTCGGGCCGCGGCATCGCCCGATCGCCCCCCGAGCGCTCCGCGTCATCCGGAGAGGCCCCGTGATGCGACTGCGCCCCGGGACACCGTGGGGTGTCCCGGGGCGCAGCGGAGGTGTGCGGTAGCGTCGATCAAGCTCGAAACCAGTCGCCTGATCTCCTACCGCTCGTGCCTCGCAGCACGTCGATCAGGCCTTGGCCGAGGCCTTCGAGGCGACGACCTGGACGACGAGGTTCGCGAAGACGTCCTCGTGCAGTCGCACGGTGGCCTTGTGCTCGCCGAGCGCCTTGATGGGCGTCGGGAACTCCACGGTGCGGCGGTCGATGTCCTTGTCGAACATCTCCTTGACGCCCTCGGCGATCTCCTTGGAGGTCACCGCGCCGAACAGGCGACCGTTCTCGCCGGCCCGCTCGGAGATGACGAGGGGCTTGGCCTCGAGGGAGGCCTTCAGCGACTGCGCCTCCTCGAGCGTGGCGATCGCGCGCTTGCTGCGAGCGGCACGGATCTGGTCGAGCTGGCGCTGACCGCCCTTGGTCCACGCGGTCGCGAGACCGCGGGGCAGCAGGTAGTTGCGCGCGTAGCCGTCCTTGACGTCGACGACATCGCCGGCGGCACCGAGGCCGGTGACTTCATTGGTGAGGATGAGCTTGGTGGTCATGACTGTCCCTTCCTCGCTCAGCGACCGGAGCTCGAGTAGGGCAGCAGGGCGATCTCGCGGGCGTTCTTCACGGCCTTGGCGATCTTGCGCTGCTCCTGGACGGAGACACCGGTGACCCGACGGGCGCGGATCTTGCCGCGGTCGGAGATGAACTTGCGCAGCAGCGCGGCATCCTTGTAGTCAACGGTCTCGATTCCCGCGGCCTTCAGCGGGTTCTGCTTCTTCTTCGGGGGGCGAAGTGCAGGCTTGGCCATCGTGGTGCTCCTTCTTTCTTCAGGGAGCCCGGGCATGCACCCGGGATGGATTGGAATCTGATGAATCTGTCCTGATCGGTGCCGTGGGGCTCGAAGCCCCGCACCTCATGGATCAGAAGGGAGGGTCGTCGTACCCGCCCTGGTTGCCGCCTCCGGCCCACGGGTCGGCGTCGGCGCCCTGCGGGACGCCGTATCCGCCCTGGCCACCGAATCCGCCCTGCTGGCCACCGCCGAAGCCCTGACCGCCGCCCTGCTGGCCGCCACCGAAGCCCTGGCCGCGGCCTCCGCCGCGCTGGACCTTGGTGGGCTTGGCCGTGGCATATCGCAGTGCCGGGCCGATCTCGTCGACATCGAGCTCGATGGTGGTGCGGTTGTTGCCCTCGCGGTCGGTGAAGGAGCGCTGCTTCAGACGGCCCTGCGCGATCACGCGGGTGCCCTTCTCCAGCGACTCGGTCACGTTCTCCGCGGCGTCGCGCCAGATCGAGCAGCGCAGGAACAGAGCCTCTCCGTCCCTCCACTCATTCGCCTGTCGGTCGAACATGCGGGGGGTGGATGCGATGGTGAACGACGCGACCGCGATCCCGGACTGCGTGAAACGCAGCTCCGGATCTGCGGTGAGGTTGCCGATCACCGTGATGACGGTGTCATTCGCCATGGGTGCTCCTGTGCTCCTGGTCTATGGGGGGATGCAGGTCGGACACCGGTACCGGGTGGTCCGAGGTGGTGGCCGATGCTACTGCGAGGCTCCGACGAAGGAGCGTCATGGCAGGCGGCCGGTGGAGGCGAGGGGCCTCAGTGGATCACTTCTCGTCGAGGCGCATCAGCTTGGTGCGCATCACGGACTCGTTGAGGCCGAGCTGACGGTCGAGCTCCTGGGCGGTCTCGGGCTTCGAGGTGAAGGTCAGGACGATGTAGATGCCCTCGGTCTTCTTGTCGATCTCGTAGGCGAACTTCCGCTTGCCCCAGACGTCGACGTTGTCGATGGTGCCGCCCTCGGTCGGGATGACCTGGACGAGCTTCTCGAAGGTCCCGCTGACGGTCCGCTCATCGACGGACG
>DWZH01000087.1 GCA_019118275.1 Candidatus Brachybacterium merdavium
GTACCAGGGCATCTCCGCCGGGTCCCCGCCGGAGGTGAGGGCGTACCCGATCACAGCCACGCCTGTCAGCAGCACGTGCGTGACGTAGATCGTCAGGGGAGCCGCTCCGGCGGCCCGCAGTGACCGCAGGATCCCGGTCTGTACATGGCGGTGCGGGGGCAGCAGGTACTTGGCCGCGGCGATCAGCGCGACCGAGACCCCTGCGGTGGCGGCCATGTCGGCCACCGTCCCGGTGTGCGCGGTCGCCATGTACCAGGCTCCCGGGCGGGAGCTCCCGAGCGCGCCGGCGGTCAGTTCGAGCCCATGGCTGGCTACGAGGGTCTCATCCGACACCGCTTGTCGCCCAGAGCCAGCACCACCCGGCTATGGCTTGGGAGGGTGTCGGCCAGAGTTGACACCGCTTGATCTCGAGCTGTGGACCGGCTCCAGATCGTCTGTCTTGGACGTCGGTGATCGGTGGTGAGGACAGGCCGGAGCCAGGCAGTGCGGCTGGCCTTAAGGTGTCAGATTCTCGCGTGAGCTCGTAGGTGTTCGGCCGTGTGGGTCCCGCCGTCCGTGATCATCTGGTCTGGTGTGCCTTCGTAGACGACTTGTCCGCCGTCGTGTCCGGCCTCGGGGCCGATGTCGATGATCCAGTCGGCCGCGGCGATGATGTCGAGGTTGTGCTCGATCACAACGAGCGTCGATCCGGCATCGATAAGCCTGTCGAGCAGTCCGATGAGCCGGGAGATGTCAGCGATGTGCAGTCCCGTAGTCGGCTCGTCAAGGATGATCGTGCGGCCGGGGGTGCTGAGTTCGGTGGCGAGCTTGAGTCGCTGACGTTCGCCGCCGGAGAGGCTGGTGAGGGTCTGTCCGAGGGTGAGGTAGTCGAGTCCGACGTCGTGGAGCCGGGACAGGATGCGCCCGATGGCGGGCTGGGTGAAGTAGTCGATTGCATCGGTGACGCTCATCTCGAACACGTCGGCGATGTTCTTGCCGGCGACGTGATGTTCTTGGGCTTGTGGGGTGAACCGTCGTCCTTCGCAGACTTCGCAGCGGGTGATCACGCCTTCCATGAAGGCGAGGTCGGTGTAGATGACGCCGTTGCCCTCACAGGCCGGGCATCCTCCGGTGGAGTTGGGGGTGAACAGCCCGGCTGGTGCTCCGGTGGTCTTGGCGAACACGTCACGGATGAGGTTGAGCAGGCCGGTGTAAGTGGCTGGGTTGGAGCGGCGCGATCCTCGGATGGGGCGTTGGTCGATGACGATCGCGTCGGGTTCGACGGCGGGGAGGTTGCCGAGGATGAGGCTGGACTTGCCCGATCCGGCGACTCCGGTCACAGCGGTCATCACGCCGCGCGGGATGCGGGTGGTGACGTGCTGGAGGTTGTTGGTGGTGGCGTCGTCGATGCTGATCCAGCCGTCGGGCTCACGCCGTGTCCGGGTCGCGCGCCGGTGCTCGCGGAGCCCGTGCCCGGTGGGGGTGCCGGCCTGGGTGAGGCCGTCGTAGTCGCCTTGGTAGGTGATCTGGCCGCCGGCGGTTCCAGCGCCGGGTCCGAGGTCGATGATGTGGTCGGCGATCGCCATGATGTCGGGGTCGTGCTCGATGACGAGCACGGTGTTGCCGCGGTCGCGCAGGGCAAGGAGCATCTGTCCGAGCGCGGTGACGTCGCGGGGGTGCAGGCCCACCGTGGGTTCGTCGAACACGTAGAGCATGTCGGCCAGGGCACTGCCGAGGTGGCGGACCATCTTGATCCGTTGGGCTTCGCCCCCGGAGAGGGTGGAGGTGGTGCGGTCGAGGCTGAGGTAGCCGAGGCCGAGGGTCATCATCCGTTCCAGGTGGACGCGCAGGTTCGCGACCAGCGGTGCCACGGCGTCGCCGTCGATCTTCGCGACGTGCTCGGCGAGGTCGCTGATCTGCATCGCGTTGAGGTCGGCGATGGACTTGCCGTTGATGAGACTGGCTCGGGCGGGCGCGGCGAGTCGGGAGCCGTGGCATTCGGGGCAAGGTCCGCGGGAGACGATCCGCTCGAACGCCTCGCGCTGGGCGCCTTTGAAGGAGTCGGGCTCGCGTTGCAGGTAGATGCGGTTGAACCGGGTGACGAGGCCTTCGTAGGCGGTGCCGACTGCATCCATCCCTGCCGGCGGGGTGTGTTCCCCGGCCGGTGCATAGAGGAACAGCTCGCGTTGTTCTGGGGTGTAGTCGCGGATCTTCATGTCGGGGTCGAAGAATCCGGACTTGGCGTAGGCCTTCCAGAGCCAGGTTCCCGGGTTGAACTTGGGGAAGGTGATCGCTCCTTCGTTGAGGGATCGGTCGTCGTCAACGAGTTCGGATTCCACGACCGATGCTGCGATGCCGAGCCCCTGACAGTTCGGGCACATGCCGGCGGGGTCGTTGAAGCTGTAGGCGTTGGAATAGCCGGCGGCCGGCTCACCGATGCGGGAGAACAGCAGCCGTAGACGTGCGCCGATGTCGCTGATGGTCCCGACCGTGGAGCGAGGTCCGCCGGAGAGGCGCTGCTGATCTACCACAATGACGGCCGAGAGGTTCTCCAGCAGGTCGACGTCGGGGTGGGCGTAGCTGGGGAGCCTGCCTTGGGCGAACGCCGAGAATGTCTCGTTGAGCTGGCGCGCTGATTCGGCCGCGATCGTGTCGAACACCAGCGAGGACTTGCCTGATCCGGATACGCCGGTGACGACCACGAGCTGATGCTTGGGGACGTCGACGTCGATGTCTTGGAGTGAGTTCTGACGGGCTCCGCGTACGCGGATCACGTCGTGGGTCGTGGTCGTCATGACAGTCTCCGGTAGGCACGAATGGCGAGGGGGATGAACGCCGCGGTCAGCGCGAGCGGCCAGCCGATGGCGAAGAGCACGGCGTGGTCGGCGACGAAGGTAACCCCGGTGAGGTCGGTGCCCGAGAACAGTTCACGCGCCGCGGATGCGGTCGCCGACAGGGGGTTCCATTCGGCGACGACTCCGAGCCAGGCCGGCATCGTGCGCGGATCGACGAACACAGTCGAGAGGAACGCCACCGGCCAGATCGCAAGCTGGGCGGTCGTGGCCGCCTCTGGTGTGCCTGCCTTCAACCCGATCCAGACGCCGGCCCACAGCAGTCCGAACCTCAGCCACAGCAGCAGGACGTAGGCGAGCACAACATCGGCGACGCCCCCTTCGGGACGCCAGCCGAGCAGCAGTCCTGCGGCGGTGACGACCGCGAGTTCCACGGCGGCAGTGAGCATGTCAGCGAAGACCCGTCCCAGCAGCACCGAACCGCGGGAGATGGGCAGGGTGCGAAACCGGTCGGTGACGGTCTTGGCGGCGTCTCCGGTGACAGCGGTGATTGTCGTCTCGATTCCCGAGAGCACGGTGAAGGCGAGGATGCCCGGCACGACGAACACGATGTAGTCCCCGGTGGTGCCGGCGATCGCCCCACCGAGCAGACCGCCCATGAGCAGCATGACCAAGACGGGGAAGAGCAGTTGGATGCTGAACGTGATCGGTCGCGCCCGCCAGTGCCGCATCGCGCGGCCGGTCAGGATGACGGCCTCGCGCAGAATGCGGCCCGTAGCCGGACCGTGGTGCTCGATCGTCGTGGCGCTCATGCTGCGTCGCCTCCTTGATGCAGATGCAGGTAGACGTCTTCGAGGGTGGGTTCGCGCAGTTCCATCCGCGGCTCTCCCACGATTGCTTTCAAGTCCGATGGGGTGCCGGTGGCGACTATGGAACCCTCGCGCAGGATCACGACGTCATCGGCCAGTTCGTCGGCCTCCTCCAGGTACTGCGTGGTCAACAGGACCGTCGTACCCTCGTCCACCAACGAGCGCACCGCGTTCCAGATCGTGCGACGGGCGATCGGATCGAGGCCGGTCGTCGGCTCGTCGATGAGGAGCACGGCGGGACGGGTGATCATCGAGGTCACGAGGTCCAGGCGACGTCGCATGCCACCGGAGAACCCGGATACCTTCTGCCCGCCGTGCTCGCTCAGCCCCGCCTGCTCCAGGAGCGTGACTGCCCGCGACCGGGCCGCGGTACGTGAGAGCCCGATCAGCCGGGCGAACAGTTCCAGGTTCTCTCTGGCCGAGAGCACCTCGTCCAGGGCGGCGTACTGCCCCACGACGCCGATCGATGCCCGTACTTGTGCAGGATCGCGGTCCACGTCCCAGCCATTTACGCTCACAGTCCCGGAGTCCTTGCCCGTCAGCGTCGTCAGAATCCGCACCACGGTCGTCTTGCCGGCACCGTTGGCTCCCAGCAGTGCGCACACCCGGCCGGAGTCGACTCGCAGATCGACCCCGGCCAACGCGGGCTTGTCCCGCCTCGGGAAGGTCTTGTGCACCGCCTCGACCCGGATCGAACCGGGTGGGCTCATCTCGACATCCATGCTGTTCCTCTCATCGCGTTCTACAGTGTATTATACACCGTAGACTTCGAGGAGGACAGAGATGGCCAAGCGCACAGGCGTGGACGAGTTCAAGCTGATCGGACTGCTCTGGCGTGACTCGCCGGTGAGCCCACGCAGCGGGATCAGCACCCAAAGCGTCACCACACTGGCAGTCGACCTCGCCGACAGAGAAGGCCTGGACGCCGTGACAATCCGGCGACTGGCCGAGGAGGCAGGGGTCACCGCGATGGCGCTGTATCCACACATCGGTGGCCGTGCCGAACTCGTCGAGCTCATGCTCGATCACGTCGCGGGCGTGACCTACGAGACCGTCACGATCCCCGAGGGCGCGGACTGGCGGGAATGCGTCACCGCGATCGCCGAAGCGAACTGGGCGAGTTGCCAAGCCCATCCCTGGATCACCGACCTCGCTACCGGACGCCCAGTCCCCGGACCAGGGGCCTCAACGAAGTACGAGACCGAGTTGCGCGCCCTGGACGGAATCGGGCTCACCGACATCGAGATGGAGCACACCCTCACCGCCCTGCTCTCGTTGGTGCAGGGAACCGCCCGCGCCACACGCGCCGCCCAAGACTCCAGGCTGCCGGGCGAAGACCACGACACCGACTGGTGGTCGAACATCGAACCGGCCCTGACCACCGCGATCGGCGACCAGACCCGGTTCCCGACCGCCTCGCGCGTCTCACGCACCCTCGGAGAACAGACCGGCAAAGCCAACGACCCCGAAGGTGCCTACCGGCGTGGTGTCGGCCTGATTCTCGACGGCATCGCAAAACGCCTCGGCACACCAACCTCCGGCAATGGCCGATGACCTCCGGCCCGACCCAAGACGGGCGTGTCCGTGCCGGCGGGTAGGTCCAGGGTCGACCTGTACTCCGCAATCCGGCGCGATGTCCGCGCCGGGATGTCCAACCGCGCCCTGCAGCGCAAGTACGGCGTGGGGTACCGGACAGTGGCTGCCGCGCAGGCCTCGGCGTGGCCGGAGCCGCGCAAGCCACAGCCGAAGCGTGGATCGAGGATCGATCCACACCGCGGGGTGATCGATTCCTGGCTGCGGGACGATCTGGATGCTCCGCGCAAGCAGCGTCACACCGCCAAGCGAATCTTCGATCGGCTTCTGGACGAGCACGACGCCCACGAGATCTCATACGGGATCGTGCGGGAGTACGTCGCGACCCGACGCCGGGAGATCCGGATCGAGGCCGGTCGAGAGCCCGCAGCCACGTTCATCCCACAAGAACACCTCCCGGGCAGGGAGGCAGAGGTCGACTTCGGTGATGTGGCCATCCGGCTGCGGGGCGAGCTTGTCACTTGCGCGCTGTTCAGCCTCCGACTCTCCTACTCCGGCAAGGCCGTGCAACGCATCAGTGCCTCTGCGGGACAGGAAGCCTTCTTCGAAGGCCACGCCCACGCCTTCCGCGTCCTCGGCGGGGTGCCGGTCGGGAAGATCCGTTACGACAACCTCAAGGCCGCGGTCGCGAGCGTGATTGGGTTCAGCCGTCAGCGGGTCGAGGCCGACCGCTGGACGGCGTTCCGATCGCACTACGGCATCGAGGCGTTCTACTGCCAACCCGGCATCCAGGGGGCCCACGAGAAGGGCGGCGTCGAGGGCCAGATCGGTTGGTTCCGCCGCAACCACCTCGTCCCCATCCCCGAGGTCGACTCCCTCGCCGAGCTCAACAGCTTGGTCGACGAGTGGGACCTGGCAGACGAGACTCGTCGGATCGGGTCCCGAGGCCGCACGGTCGGGGAGCAATTCGTCACCGAGCAGCCACTGCTCGCGCCACTACCTGTCGAGGTGTTCGAGACCGGCCGGTGGTTTACCCCGCGCGTGGATCGGTACGCCCAGGTCACGGTCAGGATGAACAAGTACTCCGTCCCCGCGCGTCTGGTCGGCCGCCAAGCCCGGGTGCTTCTCAATGCCAGCGACCTGATCATCTACGACGGCAAGACCGAGATCGCCCGCCACGAGCGGCTGATGACCAAGGGCGCGACTCGGGTCGACCTGGACCACTACCTCGAGGTCCTCCTCCGCAAACCCGGCGCGCTCCCCGGAGCAACAGCGTTGGAGCAGGCACGGGCATTGGGAAGGTTCACCCAGGTGCACGACGCCTGGTGGGCAGCGGCATGCAAGGCCCACGGGGACGCCGATGGCACCCGGGCCCTGATCGAGGTGCTGATGCTGCATCGCCACCTTCCCCACGAGCAGGTCGTCGCCGGTCTCGCAACCGCGCTACGTGCCGGTGCGCTGACCGCGGACGCGGTCGCGTTGGAGGCGCGCAAGCACGAGGACACGGCTGATGATGCGGCCGTGGACCACCCAACCGCCCATGTCGGCTCAGAGGCGCACGGCGAAGGCGAGGCCCCTGCCGTGCGATTGCTGACCGAGCGCCGGCTGCGCGCACACCTCCCAGTCGACACTCGCCCACTGCCGAGCGTGGACAAGTACGACCAGTTGCTGCCCAACCGTCGCGAGAACCCGAACTAAGGAGCCGCACCGTGACCACCAAGCGCCGTGGAATGACCGAGGAAGCCGCTGACGCCGCGATCGACCAGGCCTGCCGGCTGCTGAGGATGCCCACCATCCGCGGCTCCTTCACCGAGTACGCCGACCGGGCCGGGCGTGAGCAGATGTCCTACCGCGGGTTCCTCGCCGAACTGCTCCTCGCCGAGTGCGACGACCGCGCCCGCCGCCGGTCCGAGCGGCGGATCAGGGCGGCCAAGTTCCCACGGGAGAAGTCCCTGGCGGCATTCGACTTCGACGCCAACCCAAATATCGACCCCGCCGTGGTGCACACCCTTGCCAAGGGCGAATGGGTCCACAAGGGCCAGCCGCTGTGTCTGATCGGGGACTCCGGCACCGGGAAATCGCACCTGCTGATTGCCCTTGGCACCGAGGCTGCCATGGCCGGCTACCGCGTCAAATACACCCTGGCGACCCAGCTCGCCAACGAGCTCGTCGAAGCAGCCGACGAGATGACCCTCGCGAAGACCATCGCCCGTTACGGCCGAGTCGACCTGCTGTGCATCGACGAGCTCGGCTACATGCAGCTCGACCGCCGCGGTGCGGAACTCCTCTTCCAGGTCCTCACCGAGCGTGAGGAGAAGGCCTCGGTCGCGATCGCGTCCAACGAGTCCTTCGGCGGCTGGACCAAGACATTCACCGACCCCCGGTTGTGCGCGGCCATCGTCGACCGGCTTACCTTCGGTGGCACCATCCTGGAGACCGGCACCGACTCTTATCGTCTGGCCCAGGCCACCAAGAAGCAGACGGGCTGACCGGAGGTCGTACGCCCGAGCAGTGGTGTCGACGCAGACCTACATCCCCGGCGTGGATCCGGCCCGAGTGGTGTCAGAACTCACCGACAAGCGGTGTCGGACGAAACCGGCGAAGCCACCCATGGCCGATGAGCGCGAGGGCACTGCCGGTCGCGACGGCGAGCAGCGTCCTCCGGGCGGTCCGGCCGGCCGCCTGCGCGCGCAGCAGGTAACGCATCAGGACGACCCCCAGCAGCAGGTACGGCACCCAGGTGATCACCGGGTACATGCCGGTCAGCAGCAGGCCGCGGGCCGTTCCGACCGGGTCGTCGAGGCTCAGCAGGGTCACCGCACCGAGTTCCACGCGTCCCGGGACGAGGGCGCGCAGCGGCCCGCCGATCACACTGAGCAGCGCGACCATCAGCAGCAGGACGCGGCTGGGCACGAGCAGCAGCGGAGCGGTGAGCATCATGCCCAGGCCGAAGGGCACCAGCACCACCACCACGCTGGTGGGCACCATCTCGAGCAGCAGCCCGAGGCCCGTCACGAGCGCTCCGCGCAGCACCCCGGCGAGCACCGCTCCGCGGCGGTCGCCCGCCAGCAGGCGCGTCCGGGCGGCGAGGACGAGGCTGCACCCTCCGACCACGGCGAACAGGGTCGAGGAGGTCCCCTCCGCCAGCACGCCCGCGATCCGGGCCGCCGCTCTCTCGGGGCCCGCTGCCTCCGGAGTCATCGAGAGCGGGACCAGCAGGTGGGTGGCCATCATGCCCACGATCGCGAGCAGGCGGACGAGGTCGAGAGCCTCGATGCGCGATGTCAGGGCTGAGCGGGCACCTGCCTGATCAGCGGGGGTCGACTGGTGGTCAGGAAGAGCTGGGGCACTGTTCATGCCACCAGGCTCCGACTGAGACGTACCTGTGCGCGTCGTCCCTCGGTGGCTGGGGCCATCCTCCTCTGCGCGAACCAGGGTCATCCCGCAGGCGGACACGGGACGCGGGTGACCTCCGATTCCGTGGGGACCGGCCGACGGGCCGGCTCGCGCGATGGTTCAATCGTCGAGCCAGCGCGGCTCGACGAGGGTCACCCGCGGCCCGGCGCCTTCCTCGCGCAGCAGGCGCACCAGCTCCCGCACGGCGAGCTCGCTGATCTCCACGCGGCGCGGGTCGATGCGTGGCACCGCTGCCAGCAGAGGGCTGACCGCGCTGAGATCATCTCCCGTCAGCGCGATCATCAGGCGGCTCGGATCGGTGAGCGCACCGGTCGCCGCGAGGGCGAACAGCGCCTGGGTGGCACCGGTGATCCCGAACAGGGCTGTGCGCTCCCCCGCCGCCGTGACCTGCACGGCCCGTTCGGGGACATCAGCTACCGCCCCGGCATCGAGGAGCAGCTGCAGGTCCGTCCCGTCAGCCTGGCTCTCCACGCCGTTCAGGAACCGGGAGACATCGTTGCGGTGCCGCTTCTGGCCCGGCGCACCGAACAGCAGCAACCGGTCGCAGTCCTGCCTCAGCGCACGCTGGACGACCATCCGCCCCAGCATCTCGAAGTCCAGATCCACCGCGGAGCCCTGGGGCAGCTCATCCGGCTTGCCGATGGTGACGAACGGCAGCCCGGACTCGATCACGGTGGCCACGCGCTCGTCGTGACGGCCCAGTTCCATGAGGATCAGCGCCTCGCACACCCCGGTGCGGACCACCCGGCGGATGCCCTGTGCGCCCTCCTGCGCGGTGACCAGAAGGATGTCGTACCCGAAGCGCTGGGCCTCCCGGGCGATGGCACCGATGAACACCATCAGCACCCCGTCGTCCGAGTCCGCCTCGGGCACCATCAGCCCGATCACGTTGCTGCGCTGGGAGCGCAGCGTGCGGGCCCCGGAGTTGGGGTGATAGCCGAGCTTGTCGATGGCCTCCTCGACCCGCTTGCGGGTGGCGCCGGAGATGGGACGGGAGCCGGTGAGGACGTAGCTCACCGTGGACTGCGAGACCCCGGCCAGGCGCGCGACGTCCTGGCTCGTCGGCGGCTTCTTCCTCACAGCTGCAGCTCCTCCCCACCACCTCGTCCTACTGGGCGGTCAGTCCCGAGCTGCCAGTCTTCCACGTGGCCAGCGCGGAACTGCGCCCATCGGCCGAGTCGAGCTGCCGGGCGGCCTCGAGAGCGGCATCGAGCACCTCGGAGAGCTGCACCTGGCGGCCGGTGTCGGCGGCGCGTACGGCCGCCTCCACGATCGCCTGGGTCCACACGTTGCTGTGCACCTCGGAGTCCGGGGTGGTCCCGGTGCGCAGTGCCGCGCAGAACTCCGCGAGGGATGCCTCGAGCTCCCAAAGGTCCGTCCCGTCGGGGCGGCGTCCGATGATCTCCTGGGCGCCCTCGGGCTGTGCCGTCGGCGACGCCTCGCCGTCCCAGTGCACCGAGCCCTGGGGGCAGCTGAGCGACCATTCACCGTTCCAGCTGGTCTCCCGGCCCGGCGCGCACCAGGAGCCGGAGTAGGTGTGCACGGCGCCGGTGTCATAGGCGATCGTGACGGTAGCGGCCGCGTCGCCCGCGTACCAGCTCCAGGGCGGGTTGTAGGAGCTCGCCCTGACCGAGACCGGGTTGCCATCGATCAGCACCCGGCCGGCGTCGAAGGCGTGGATGGCCATGTCCACGATGAGGGGATGGTCCATCGCCTCGCGGAAGCCTCCGAAGCGAGGTGCCCTGTGGAACCGCGTGTCGACGATGCCCGCTCCGCCCAGCTGGTCGGCCAGGCGCCGGGTCTCGCGCAGGTGCGGGTTGTGGCGGCGGGACTGGGAGACCATGAACAGCTCCCCGGTGGTCTCGGCGTGCCCGGCCAGGGACACCGCCTCGGCGAGGGTCGCCGCGCATGGCTTCTCCCCCAGCACCGGCAGCCCGGCGTGCAGGGCGTCGGAGGTCACGGCATGGTGGGCGGCGGGGATGGTGACGTCGATGATGGCCTCGGCCCCCGCCTGCTGCGCGACGGTGACCGCGTCGATCCCGGTCGCCACGGCCTCGCGTCGCGCCTCGGGGACCTCCTCCTCGACCGCGCGGGCGGCGGCGCCGTCGAGGACGTCGGCCACCCCCACCAGGTGGGCGTGGGGGAAGCCGAGCACGGTGCGGATCCAGGCCCGGCCCATTCCGCCGGCGCCGACCACGACCACCCTCACCGGCTCCGGGCGCTCGTCCAGGGGCTGCGGTCGGTCGTCTGAGGTCTGGTTCATGCGTTCTTGCCTGCTGCTTCGTTGTCGCCCAGGCCCTGGCCGCCGGTGCCCTTGGTGAACCATTCGGTCTCGTAGCGGTCCAGGAACGGCATCTGACGATCAGCCACGACCGGGCGCGTCCACTGGACGCCGTTGGAGATCACCCGGCGCACGTCGGGGTGGTGGTAGACGGGGTAGTCCTGGTCGCCGGGGCTGAAGTAGAAGATCTTGCCCTTGCCGCGGCGGAAGGTGCAGCCGGAGCGGAAGATCTCTCCGCCGCTGAAGGAGGACACGAACACCAGCTCGTCGGGCACCGGGATGTCGAAGTGCTCCCCGTACATCTCCTGCTCGTCGATGATGATCGGATGCGGCACGCCCTCCGCGATCGGGTGCGAGGGGGTCACGGTCCACACCAGTTCGCGGTCGGCCTCATTGCGCCAGCGCAGGGTGCAGCTGGTGCCCATGAGCCGGGTGAAGGGCTTGGACCAGTGCCCGGAGTGCAGCACCACCAGTCCCATCCCTGACAGGACGTGCTTCTGCACGCGCTCGGCGACCTCGTCGGAGACTTCGTCGTGAGCCATGTGGCCCCACCAGGTGAGCACGTCGGTCTCGGCGAGGACCTCCTCGGTCAGCCCGTGCTCGGGCTCATCGAGCAGAGCGATACGCGTGGTGACGTTCTCGCCGAGGTTCGCCGCGATCCCGTCGCGGATCGCTGCGTGCATGCCCTCGGGGTAGAGCGTGCGCACGCGCTCATCGCGCTGCTCGTGGCGGTTCTCGCCCCAGACGGTGACGCGCAGGGGCGCAGCGGGGTTGGTGGTCATGGTGGAGGTCCTTTCCATAAGGGGGACGGGGTGGTCGCGGCGAAGGCGCCGCCGGGCCGGAGGGCCGGCCCTACTTCACGGCGCCGCCGGTGGCCCCGGCGGCGACGTACTTCTGGGCGACGATCATCAGGATCACGGCGGGCAGTGAGGAGAGCACCGCCGTGGACATCACGGCGCTCCAGTCGGTGTCGTTGGTGCCGATATAGGTGTACAGGCCCAGTGTCACCGGACGGATCGTCTCTCCTGTGGTCAGCGTCAGTGCCATCAGGAAGTCGCTCCAGGCGAAGAGGAACGAGAAGATCCCAGCGGTGATCAGGGAATTCTTGGAAACCGGGAGCACGATCGACCAGAACGCGCGGACATGCCCGCAGCCGTCGACGCGGGCGGCCTCCACGATAGAGGCGGGGAAGGTCTCCAGGTAGGCGCGCATGATGAGGATGGCGAAGGGGATGCCCTGGGAAGCGTCGGCCAGGATCAGCCCCGGGATCGAGTTGATGAGTCCGATCGGTGTGTACACCGTGTACAGGGCGTTGGCGATCACGATCCCGGGGATCATCTGGCTGATCAACACGATGAACAGGAGCACGGCGGTGCCCTTGATCTGGAACTGGGCCAGCGCGTAGGCGCAGGGCGCGGCGATCGCCACCGACAGGATGCAGGCGCCGACGGCGACGATCAGCGAGGTGACGAGGTTCTGCCCCTGGTCGCTGAGAGCCCGGGAGTAGGCGCTGAAGTCCGGGTCCAGCGGCAGCCACTGGGTGTTCAGACTGTTGCCGGCGGGCGCCAGCGAGGCGTTGAGCATCCAATAGACGGGGAACAGCATGATCGCGACCAGGACGACGCCGATCACGGTGTGGAGGAGGGAGCGGCCGGGTAGCGGGCGGCGCCGGGCGGCACCGGGACGCTGTGCGCCGACCGGGGCGGGACGGGTGGTGGGGGCGACGGTGCTCATCGGGGTCATCCGTTCTGGGCGGCGCGGGCGTTGGCGCGCAGGTACACGAGGCTGAAGGCCAGGGCGATCAGGATCAGGATGTTGCTGAGAGCCGCGCCCTGTCCGAAGTCGAATTCGATGAAGGACATCTCGTAGCTGCGGGTGGCGAGCGTCTGAGTGGCGTTGGCGGGGCCTCCGCCGGTGAGACCGATGATCAGGTCGAGCACCTTGATCGTGTAGATCACCCCGAGCAGCAGGACCACCGAGACCACCGGCCGCAGCATGGGCAGCGTGATGTGCCGGAAGGATTTCCAGCCGGTGGCGCCGTCGAGCTGCCCGGCCTCGTACAGCTCATCGGGGATCGACTGCAGGCCGCTGTACAACAGCACCACGTTGAACGGGATGCCCAGCCAGATGTTGACCATGATCACCGCGATCAGGGCGGTGTCGGAGCTGTTCAGCCACGGGATCGGGTCGGAGACCAGACCGATGCCCGACAGGAACTCGTTCAGCGCGCCGTTGTCCTGCTCGAGGATCCAGCGCCACACCGCGGCGGAGACGATCATCGGCAGCAACCACGGCAGCAGGAGCAGGGAGCGCAGGAACCCCGAGAGCGGGAACTTCCGGCGGAAGTACAGGGCCAGGCCCATGCCGATCACGAACTGGCCGATGATCGACCCGATCGTGAACAGTGCGGTGTTACCGAGCGCGCGCAGGAAGATCGGGTCGGAGAAGGTGGCGGCGTAGTTGTCGAAGCCGATGAAGGGTGCGTGGCCGTTGAAGAACGTCGTGAAGTCGTAGGCCTGGAAGCTCATCACGACGTTCTTGATGATCGGGTAGCCGAAGAAAGCGATCATGTAGATCAGGGCGGGAAACACGAAGGCGTACCGGATCAGGAGATCACCGGTCAGGCGTGGCCGGCCTCGAGGTGCGGCTGCGGGCGCCCGGGAGGTCTTCGCCGGGGCGGGGTTCTGGGTCGTGGTCATCTCGCGTCCCTCTTTCAGCTCACGGTCCGGGCGGCTTCGTCGTACGCCTCGGCCGGGTCGGTGTCGTCGACCAGCACCCGCTGATTGGCGGTGTAGATGGCCTTCGCGGTGCGCGGCCATTCCGGCCCGAGCTTGGCGGTGCGGGAGCGGGCGGTGGAGACCTGCTCGACGAAGGTGCTCAGGTCCGGGTTCTCCGCCGCGAACTGCCGGGCGGCCTCGGCGTCGCCCGGGATGGTGGAGCGTTCACCGGCCATGAACAGCTGGTTCTCAGGGGTGACGAAGGCCTTGAGCAGCTCGGCGGCCTTGCGCTGCTTCTCCTCGTCGCCGGTGACCGGGACGGTCCACACCTCGCCGCCGAGCGGGGCCACCGATTCGTCACCGGCGGCGGGGACGGGGATCGTGACCACGTCCCATTCCAGGTCGGGGGTGTCGTCGTGCAGGCCTGCGATGTTCCAGGGGCCGTTGACCACCATGGCGGCGTTGCCGGCCTTGAACTGGTCGATCACATCGCCCTGCCCCCAGTTGACGACGGAGCGGGAGGTGAGGCCCGCGGTCACGCAGTCGGACCAGAACCGGCTGGCGCCCAGGACGCCCTCGCCATCGAGCTCGGTCTCGTCGCCTCCGTTGGACCACAGGAAGGGCATGAACTGGAAGGTGCCCTCGTAGCTGGCGATGGCGGAGAACGCGAAGCCGTAGCGGTCCTCGGTGGTCAGCGCCTCCGCGGCGCTGCGCAGCTCCGTCCAGGTGGTCGGGGGCTCGACCCCGGCGTCCTCGAGCATCTCCACGTTGTAGAACAAGGCGATGGTGTTGACGGTGGGCGCGATGCCGTAGAGGGTTCCGTCGTGCATGCCGAGGTCAGCCACCGAGTCCGTGATGCCTTCGGTGGTGATGCCGTACTGCTCGAGCGGGGCCAGCGCGCCGGACGCGGCGACCTGTTGGACATTGGGGTTGTCGAGCATGAGCAGGTCCGGCAGGGTTCGTGAGGAGCCCATCTGCAGGACCTTCTGGATCAACTGGTCTCCGGGCACGCGCTCACGCGAGAAGGTCAGCCCCAGCTCCTCGGCGCACTGGGAGAAGGTGCCGTCGATCGCGACGTCATCAGCGGGCGTGTTGTAGTAGTCGACGATCCGGATGGTGCTCGGATCCCCCGTGCTGCCGCCGCCGCAGCCGCTCAGGGCCAGCATTCCGGTCGCGGCGGCGGCGCCGAAGGCACGACGGGTCAGCGCGGATCCAGCTCGAGGGGAACCGTCCGAGCCCGGATCGGTCAGGGGCAGCGGATGGGCCAAGGCGAACGGACCGGTGCGGCCCGCCCTCGGGGTGGAAGACATCGTCGTCCTTCTTCCTCGGTATCCTCCACCCGTGATCGATACGTATCGATAGTGGGTGGATTGAACGGCGTCGGTGGTGGGTGGGGGTGTCAGGCGGCGGGGGTTCCGCCGGTCGGGGTCGATGCGGGCTGTGCGCCCTGACGCCGGCCATCATCACGCATATCGTGCGGCCACCGCAAGGGGCGACAGGCCGCTGGAGGGGGACCCGGCGCGTCCCCCAGCGATCACACGGGCCATTGCTGCTGGTCATCCCCTGCCAGTTGCGGTTATCGATACGTATGCACTCGCGAGATTCTTCTCGGCCCGTGCGCGGTGCGGCACGGGCCCGGGCACCATCGGCGCTTTGCCGGAGCCGTGTGGTGGCCGGGCACCATCGGCGCTCCGATGGAACGGCCCGATGACCGATACTGAGGTGGCTGACACGGAGGGAGACGTCGCCTGTCCCCTCCGGCGCGGCCTTCCGCTTGGCTCACCCGATCGAAGGAGATCTTCCGTGGACGAACGTTTCGATGCCCCTGACTCGCCGCTCCTGGTCGAGGGCGCCGCGCTGGAGAAAGTCGCCACCGGGGCGGTCTGGGCCGAGGGCCCAGTGTGGGTCCCGCGCCGCCGCGCAGTGCGCTTCAGCGACATACCCAACAACCGGATCCTGGAGTTCTCGGAGCACACGGGAGAGCTGAGCGTCTTCGCGGAGCAGGTCGAGTTCACCAACGGCCGCACACTGGACAGGGACGGTGCGGTGGTGGAGTGCTCTCATGGCCGGCGGGCCGTGCAGCGTGATCTCGGCGTCGGCCCTGCCGACGCGCACGCCCCCGAGGTGATCGTGGACCGGTTCGGCCCTCACCGGCTGAACTCCCCCAACGATGTGGTCGTCGCCTCGGACGGGGCGATCTGGTTCACCGACCCCTCCTACGGCATCAAGCGCGAGGACGAGGGCCACCCGGGCGAGGAGGAGTACGGGGACCGGTACGTGTTCCGGGTCGACCCGGACACCGCGGTCGCGGTGCCGGTGGTGATCGATGTGGAGGCTCCCAACGGGCTGGCCTTCTCGCCCGACGAGTCGCTGCTGTACGTCGCGGACTCCTCCCTTTCCCCCGCCGACCGGGCCGAGGGCGAGGATCCCTCGCCCCGCCGTCCGCGCGGGCATTCGATCCATGTCTACGACGTGGTCGAGGGTCGGCACGCCAAGAACGGGTGGATCCTCACCGAGGTCTCCCCAGGGCTGCCCGACGGGATCCGGGTGGATGTGGCAGGCCGCCTCTGGAGCTCGAGCCGGTCCGGGATCCAGGTGTTCTCCCCCGATGGGCAGCGACTGCTGGATCTGCCGGTCCCCGAGAAGGTCGGTAACCTGTGCTTCGGCGGCGAGGACGGGCAGATGCTCTACGTCGTGGCGACCACGAGCCTGTACCGGATCGCCACCACCACCCGGGACGGATCCGCCACGGCCGCCGCTCGGTGAGCGGTGCGCCCTCACGCGCTCAGCTGCGCGAGGGGCCCCGGCCGCTGCTGAGCACGCCACGCGGGCCTCACCCCACCCCGGTGCCTCCATCCTGCTGCTGCGCGAAGTGCTGGACGAGCGAGCGCACCAGGGCCCCGAGCCGGAAGCGCTGCGGGGTCAGCACCTCCAGGCCCTGTTCCTGCAGGGGTGCCGCGGTGACCGGGCCGACTCCCGCGAACAGCAGACGGCCCTGCCGCGCCTGCTCGCGCAGAGCGTCGAGGGCGTGCTGCTCCGCGGCGAAGTGCAGCCATCGCGCGGCGCCGGGCGCCGCGGTGAAGACCACGGCATCGACCTGTCCGGCAGCCGCGGCCCGGATCGATCGGCGCACGGCCTCGGGCTCCTCCGGCGGTCCCCAGCGGTAGACGGTCAGGCTGACGACATCGGCCGAGGCGGCCTCGAGCAACTCGTCGAGCCCATCGGCCCCGGCTCCGTGGTGCTGGATCGCGACCCGTCGACCCGTGAGATCCAGGGTGCGAAGGTGCTCGGCGATTTCCACGCTCAGCTCGGACTCGGCCACCCAGTGCGCCACCAGCCCGGCTTGCTGGATCGCTCCGCGGGCCTTCGGGCCCCGCGCCAGGATACGGGCGCCCGCGAGCGCTGCATGCAGCTGCTCGTCGAGGCCTGCCGCGGTGGCGGCTTCGAACCAGCCGCGGAACCCGATGCCCGTGGTGACCACCATCAGCTGCGGTGGTGCAGCGATCAGCTCCCGGGTGCGGGCGAGCAGTGCGGCGTCGTCGATGTGCGGGATGTTCTTCAGCGCCGGGGCCCGGGTGACGGTGGCGCCATGGCGCTGCAGGGCGGTGGCGAGCTCCTGGGAGCGGCGGTCCACCGCGAGCACGAGATGCCGCTCGAGCAGGGCGTCCGACAGGCGTGGTGTCATCGGGCCCTCTCTTCTGGTGGGGTCGGCGGGCAGGATCGCGCCCGGTGATCAGATCATCTCAGAGCCTCAGGGTCAGGCGTGGGGTGGGCGGTGCCCCCTGCCCCGCAGGGCTCTGCCCGCGAGGGCGTCGGTCCGATCCCCGGCCTCGACCACGGGAACGCCCCGGGAGAGCACGTGCTCGATCCCGGCCGGCGGCAGCCGCGGCTGTGCGAAGGTGGCGCGCTCGTCCACGGTGTCCGGGTCGAACAGGACCAGATCGGCGATCGCTCCCACCGCGATCCGTCCCCGGTCGTGCAGGCCCAACCTGCGGGCGGGCAGGGCGGAGAGATGGACGATCGCCTCGGGAAGCGACAGCACCTGCTCTTCCCGGACGTACCGGCCCAGGTACCGGGCGAAGGTGCCGGCGCCGCGGGGGTGGGGCTTGTCGCCCACCAGCAGACCGTCGCTGCCGCCCATGTGACGTTGGTGGCGCATGATCGTGCGGACGTTGGTCTCGTCGCCGACGTGATGGAGGATGCTCACGGCCAGACGGTCCTGGATCAGCAGGTCGCAGAACACCTCGGCCGGGGCCCGCTGCTCGGTCCGGGCGATCTGGGCGATGGTGCGCCCCACCCGGCCGGCGAGCGCGGGATCGCGCACTCCGGCGATCTCCACGGTGTTCCAGTCGATCGGGACCCCATGGTGCCCGTCGCTGCCCTCGACCTCCATCACCTGAGCGATCCGGGCGCGTCGGTCGGGTTCGGCCAGCATCTCCAGGGTGTCCTCGAGGTCGCCTGTGGTGACCCAGCTCGGCAGCAGCGCCGCCAGGGTCGTGGAGCCGGGCAGGTACGGGTAGGAGTCCAGGGTGACGTCCGCCCCACGTTCGAGGGCCCGGTCGACCAGCTCCAGCAGCTCGCCGGCGCGCCCGCGGTTCTCGGGGAAGTTCATGGTGGCGTGGGTCAGGTGCACCGGGCATCCGGAGCGCTCGCCGATCTCGAGCACCTCCCGGTAGGCCTCGAGGGCTCCGGCCCCATAGGAGCGCTGGTGGGGGCTGTAGTAGCCGCCGTGCGCGGTGACCACCTCACACAGAGCCACCAGCTCCTCGGTGTCTGCGAACATCCCGGGCACGTAGGTCAGGCCCGAGGACATCCCGAAGGCGCCTTCGCGCATGCCCTGGTCGACCTGTTCGCGCATCGCCTGCAGCTCCGCCGAGGTCGCCGCCCGGCTGGCGGTGCCGATCACATTCATGCGGATCGTGCCCTGTGGCAGCAGGTAGGCGACGTTGGTGGCGCTGCCGCGCCGGTCGATCTCGGCCAGGTACTCGGCGACGCTGCGCCAGCCGAAATCGAGCTCGGCGGGCACTCCGTTCCAGCCGGCGATCCGGTCCCGCACCCCGGCCATGGTGGCGTCCGTGACGGGTGCGTAGGACAGGCCGTCCTGGCCGATCACCTCGGTGGTCACCCCCTGCAGGGTCCGGGTGAGGTGCTCACGGTCGGTCAGCACGGCCAGGTCGGAGTGGGCGTGCATGTCGATGAACCCGGGGGCGAGGGCGAGTCCGTCCGCATGGATGCGCCGCGCGCCGGGTGCGTCCAGGCGGGCACCGCTCGCAGGTGCCCGGGCAGCGATCGCCGTGATCCGGCCAGCCTGCAGCAGCACGTCGGCCACATAGGGTTCGCCGCCGCTGCCGTCGAGGACCAGGGCACCGAGGATCAGGATGTCCGAGGTATCCCCTCCGGGCAGGGCCGGGGGCAAAACGGGCACGGGGCTCATCCGAAGGCGGTCTCCAGCAGATCGATCGCTCGCGGGACGTCGGCATGGTCGTCATCGATGACGACCATGCCGCGCCACTTGTCGAAGACCGTGCAGGGATGGGAGAGCCCGAAGCGGATCACATCCCCGACCTCCAGAGCGGTGTGCGGCGGGATCGTCACGAAGGTGTGCTGATCGTTCATCGCGGTGCACTGGGCACCGTCGAGCGGGTGGGCGGCCCTCTCCCCCAGCCGGCGCAGCAGCTGAGGCTCGGGCAGCCCCTCGTCGAAGGAGAAGTCCCGCTTCCCGGCGTCGACCAGGGCCAGTCCGGGCTCGGGCCGGGAGACGACGGTGGCCCAGCCGTGCATCGCCGCACGGAAGCGTGCGCCCGCCCCGCTCGGCTCACTCTGGGACTCCTGCTCGCGAGGCTCCTCGGTCCCGCTCTCCGTGGTGCGGGACAGGGGGCTGATCCCGCGATAGAAGCCGTCGTCGTGGGCGAGGTAGGCACCCGAGCGCAGCAGCACCCGGGTGGCGGGACCGCGCCGCCCCTGGGGGTCATGGCGGTGGGCGAGGACGTCGGCGACCTCATCGAAATAGGCGCTGCCGCCGGCGGTCAGCAGCACTTCCCCCTCGCTCGGGTACAGATCCTCCGCGGCGATCAGGTCGTGGAGCGCGCCGATCTGCTCGAGGTAAGCGCGCACGCGGTGCAGGCTGTCGGGCTGCGCGTCGTGCGCCAATGCTCCCTCGTAGCCCCCGACGCCGGCCAGGCGCAGCGCCGGGGAGGCGGAGATCGCCCGGGCGATCTCCAGGCCGTCCTCCAGGGTGCGCACCCCGGTGCGCCCGTCCTGCGCGCCGAGCTCGACGATCACCGACAGCTGCTCCTGCGCGCCGGCGGCGGTGAGTGCTTCGTGCATGATCTCCACGCCCCGCGAGCTGTCGCTCCATACCGTCAGCCGCCCGGCCGAGGGGGCGAGGACGGTGAGGGCGGCAGGCTGGACCAGGGCGTTGGCCAGGAGCACCCGGGGGATCTCCCAGTCCAGGGCGACCGAGGCCTGCCAGGGGGTCGCCACCGTGATCCCCCAAGCCCCGGCATCCAGCTGCCGCCGCCACAGCTGGCGGTTCATGGTGGTCTTGCCGTGCGGGGCCAGCTCGACACCGGCGCTGCGGCACCAGGCGGCCATGGTGGCCAGGTTGTGCGCGATCGCGCTCTCGCTCAGGGTGACCAGCGGGGTGGGCAACTGGTCGAGGGCGGGGCGCCGGCGCAGTATCTGCTCGAATCCGTCCCGCCCGCTCCCCAGCGGTGCGGCCTTGAGGTCTTCCATCCCGGTTCCTTCGCTCGACATCGTCGTCCCCCGCCAGGCTACGCTCGCTGTGCCAGCCACCTTGGTCCCGGGAGATCCCCTGAGCGATCGCACCGCCGTCACCACGACCGACGCCCCGTCTTCACCGGGCTGCCCGGAGATGCTCGTGGAGATCGGCGCCTTCGCGATCACTGAGCGCCCCACCCCACCGCACCGCACCGCATCTGCGAGCCGATAAGAGCTAGACTGACGCATCTGCGGAGTCCAAGGCGGTATGAAGGATTCCAGACCGGTCCGTCAGGGAGGCGTCATCATGAGTGCAGGGAGTGGCATCACTTCCAGACGCGGCCTGTTCGCAGCCGCCGGAGCGGCGCTGCTCGCGAGCGCTACCGCCTGCAGCGGCGCCGGTGACACTCAGGACTTGGGCGAGCCCGGCGACGGGCAGCAGACCACGCTGATGGTCTTCGCGGCAGCCTCCCTCCAGGATCCCTTCGAGGAGATCGGCGCCGAGTTCGAGGCCGCGCACGAGGGCGTCGGGGTCGACTTCAGCTTCACCGGTTCCTCGGGCCTGGTCACCCAGATCCAGGAGGGCGCTCCGGCCGACGTGTTCGCCTCGGCCGACACCGCGAACATGGACAAGCTCGTCGACAGCGAACTCAGCGCCGCCGACCCGGTCGCCTTCACCTCCAACACCCTGATGATCGCGGTCCCGGCGGGCAATCCCGCCGCCGTCACCGATCTCGCCTCCCTCACCGAGGAGGACGTAGCCCTGGTCCTGTGCGCGCCCGAGGTGCCGTGCGGTGCCGCCACCCAGGAGGTCGCCTCGGCGTCCGGTCTCGGTTTCGATCCGGTCTCGCAGGAGCAGTCCGTGACCGATGTGCTGGGCAAGGTGAGCACCGGCGAAGCCGATGCCGGACTGGTGTACGTCACCGATGTGCAGAAAGCCGGCGAGGCCGTCGAAGGGATCGAATTCCCGGAAGCGGTCGACGCGGTCAACACCTATCCGATCACCACCGTCCGGGGCGCCGACAATGCCGCGCTCGGACAGGAGTTCATCGACCTGGTCCTGGACGAGACCGGCCAGGACATCCTCTCCGCCCACGGCTTCATGAGGCTCTGAGCGGTGACGGAGATCGCTGCACAGGAGCGGGAGCCTGCGCGGGTACCGGAGCGCCTCCTCCCAGACCGGTCCCGCCCGAGCGGGACAGCCGCATCGCGCGTCTCCTCCCCCGCGTTGCCGCGCTGGGTGCTGATCCCCGCGCTCCTGGGAGCGCTGATGGTGCTGCTGCCGCTGGTGGCGATGGCGGCGCGCGTGCGGTGGCGGGACTTCTGGGGACTGATCACCAGCTCCTCCTCCCTCGACGCCCTGCAGCTGAGCCTGCAGACCTCGGCCACCACCGCGCTGCTGTGCCTCGTGCTCGGAGTGCCGATGGCCCTGCTCCTGGCGCGCGCGGATTTCCCCGGGCTCGCCGTGGTCCGCTCGATCGTGCTGATCCCCCTGGTACTGCCCCCGGTGGTGGGCGGCATCGCCCTGTTGTACACCTTCGGCAGACAGGGCCTGATCGGCCGGCACCTCGAGGTGATGGGCATCCAGATCGCCTTCTCCACCACCGCGGTGGTACTCGCCCAGACCTTCGTGGCGCTGCCGTTCCTGGTGCTCAGTCTCGAGGGGGCCCTTCGCACAGCCGGCACCCGCTACGAGGTGGTCGCCGCCTCCCTGGGGGCGCGCCCTTCCCGGGTGCTGCTGCGGGTGACCCTGCCCCTGGTACTGCCGAGCCTGCTGTCGGGGACGGTGCTGTGCTTCGCGCGCGCCCTGGGGGAGTTCGGGGCGACCATCACCTTTGCCGGCAGCCTGCAAGGCACCACCCGCACCCTGCCCCTGGAGATCTATCTGCAGCGCGAGAGCGACCCGGAGGCGGCCGTGGCATTGTCGTTCGTGTTGATGGTGGTCGCGATCGCGGTGATCGCCGTGGCGAGACGGAGGGCCCCGGCGTGAGCCTGACGGTGCAGGCGGAAGTTCCCGAGCGGGGCGTCGACCTCGAGCTGGAGATCCCCTCCGGGGCGACCACCGCACTGGTGGGCCCCAACGGGGCCGGGAAGTCGACGCTGCTCGCACTGATCGGCGGCACGCTGCGGCCTCACTGCGGGCGCATCGTGCTCGAGGACCGGGTGCTGGTCGACATCGCCGACGGACGAGCGCGCACGTGGGTGCCGCCCCATGCGCGCCTGGTGGCCACGCTGGGCCAGGACCCGGCCCTGTTCCCGCACCTGACGGCGCTGGGCAACATCATGTTCGGCCTGCGCGCCCGCGGGATCCCGACAAGGCGGGCGAAGACCGAGGCGCACAACCGCCTGGAGCAGATCGGGTTGCTCGAGCTCGCCGACCGCAGACCCGCCCAGCTCTCGGGCGGGCAGGCCCAGCAGGTGGCGGTCGCCCGGGCCCTGGCGACCGAGCCTCGCCTGCTGCTGCTGGATGAACCGATGGCCGCCCTCGATGTCGATGTCGCCCCCGCGCTGCGTGAACAGCTGCGGCGCTTCCTGGAGGGCCGTACTGCGCTGGTGGTCTCCCATGACGTGCTCGACGCGATGACCCTGGGCCGGAACCTCGCCGTGCTCGAGGGAGGCCGCCTGGTCGAGCACGGCCCGGTCCTCGAGGTTCTCAACCGGCCCCGCAGCGCCTTCGCCGGCCGCTTCGCCGGGCTGAACCTGCTCACCGGCCGCTGGGACGGCCGAGCGGTGTCGCTGGACTCGGGCCAGCAGCTGCTCATCGACGCCCCGCTCGAACAGCCCCCGGGCGCGGTGGTCCATGCCGCCTTCCGTCCCTCCGCGGTGCAGGTCCTCGGCTCCGCCCCGATGCCGCCGCGTGCGACGAGGCTGCGCCGAGCCGTGTCAGCCCTGCAGCCGCTGGGCGATCTGGTGCGCGTGCGGGCGGGGGACCTGACCGCCGATGTCACCCCCCAACAGGTCTCCGCGCTCCACCTCCAACCGGGCACGGATATCGATCTGGTCATCGATGCGAAGGCGGTTTCGGCATATCCGTCGAACGGCTGATCGGCGCCCCCGCCCCCGTCGCCGCGGGAAGAGCGCCCCGGATGCGGGCCGGCTCACAGACCGTGGCGGACGAGGTGCTCGCGCACCGCGTGATCGAAGGCGACGGGATCCTCGAGGTTCGGGTAGTGCCCGGTTCCCGGGATCACCTGATGGTCCCCGATGGGCACGGAGGCGGCCAGGCGAGCGCACATCGCGCGATGGTCGGCCCCGTCAGACCCGCCGCTGAGGGCCAGGACCGGGACGTCGATGGTGGGCAGCCGCTCCCAGGTGCGGGTGACCGGCGTGGCCGGGAACGGAGGGATCGGGGTGCCATCGGGAGCGACGCGCAGATGCTCGGCGACGGTCTCGCGCGCCATGGTCTCCACCAGCTGCCAGACGCCCGGGGCGATGTCGTCGGCCGTCCGGCCGGGTCCTGCGCCCAGACGCATGAAAGCGTCGATCCACCCTTCGAGGTCGCCTCGTTCCTGGGCCGCGTTCCACTCGGCCAGAGTGGACAGCGTCCACGGGTCGGAGAACTGCGGCTCGCTGGTGCCGGTGCCGCTGACCACGAGCCCGGCGACGCGGTCCGGGTGCTCCAGGGCGGTGTCGACCGCGGTGCCGCCGCCCATGGAGACGCCCGCCAGGACGGCTCGATCGATCTCGAGGGCGTCCAGCAGGCGGACGACGTCATCGGCGAGCCGATGGGGACCGTCGGCATCCGAGGAGCCGCCGTGCCCGCGGGCATCGGGCGCGATCACGGTGCGCTCGGGATAGGCGCTCAGCTGCGGTCCCCACATGCGCCGGTCGACGCCCCCACCGTGCAGCAGCACCAGCGGCGCGGCCGCACCCGATCCACGGCCCGGGCGGGCGAGATAGCAGGTGATGGTCTGGTCGGTCAGGTCGAAGCGGTGCGTCGTCGCAGCACTCATGACAACCAAAGTGTCACATCTTCGAACTCTTGACAACCTCAGTGTCATACTTGATGGATGGAGAATGCTCTGCCCCCGGACCAGCTGGCCGCTCGGCTGGCCGAGGTCTACGTCGAGATCGGCCCCCTCTACCGCAAGGTCGCGCGCATCGTCGAGCGCAGCCAACCGGTGATGGGGATGAGCGTCGGGGTGCGGGCCGTCCTCGAGCAGCTCTCCCGTCTGGGCGAGCGCACGGTCCCCCAGCTGGCGCGCGCCCAGGACCTCAGCCGGCAGTTCGTCCAGCGAATGGTCAACGATGCGAAAGAGGCCGGGTTCGTCGAACTGGCACCGAACCCCGCCCACCGGCGGTCCTCCCTGGTGCGGCTGACGCAGGCCGGTCGCACGGCGATCGACTCGGTGACCGAGCGGGAGCGGGAGCTGATGAGCCGCGTGGGAGGGAGCCTCACCGGCGCCGAGCTCGACGCCACGCTGCGGGTGCTGCGCCATATGCTCGCCGGTCTCGAGGCAGTGGAGAAGGAGCAGCTCAGCGGCGCCTAGGGGATCCTTCCGGGCCCGGGGCGGCCGCGAGCAGGGGCCTACTGCCCGGGCGGACCGGAGCCGATCTGCAGGGACTGGCGGCGGCGGTGGACCGTGAGGTACCCCAGACCGTCAGCGCCCGCTCGGAACCCCCGACGGCTGCGACGCGGCAGGAACACCAGGTCTCCCACCCGCAGAGGCGTCTCTCCATCATCGGTGGACAGCGTGCCGTGGCCGGAGACCACGTGGACCAGCACGTCGACCTCGGCGCCGAGATGGGAGGCGATCTCCTCGTCTGCCGGCAGGCGGACCAGGTTGGAGTCGAGGTCACGCTCGGGGTCGTCGATCGACCAGATCGCACCGCGCCGAGGCTCGGCGGGAGGCGCGGAGGTGTTGACCAGCATGCGCGGTGTGGAAGCCATGACCCGATCATCGCAGAGATCCCGACCATCCAGCCGCTGCGTGCCGAGCCGTCAGAATACCGAGCCGTCAGAAGGGATAGGGGCCGAACCGTGACCAGGCCACGAACACCGACAAGATCGCCAGGATCATCGAGGGCAGTGCGGCTTTCACCCCATCACCGCGGCGCAGGTGGATCAGGGCGGCGAAGACCATGGTGATCGCCAGGCCGGCCGCGGCCACGGAGGCCAGCGGCGGGGCGATGCCCAGCAGCGGAGGCAGGAGGAGCCCGAGAGCACCCAGGATCTCGAGCGCCCCGATACCCCAGATGATCTGCTGTGGGAAGTCCTCGACGTAGGGGGTGCGCTCGATCTGCTGCTCACGCGGGGCCAGCAGCTTCGCGGCACCGGAGGCCACGAACACGGCGGCGAGCATGAAGGCCAGGATCCACAGGAGGATGTTCATCGGGCTGTCTCCTTCGATCGCGCGGCGGCATCCCTGCCGGGCCTGCAGTATCTCCCTCCTCCGGGGCGAGGTCCACCCACCGCACCGATGAGCGGCTGCCTCCCGGCCCAGCCGCTCTCGGCGTGACCGGGGCGGGAGTCTCCGGCACACTGGAGTCATGAGCGCCTCCGAGCCCGAGTTCATCGCCGCCCAGACCACCGTGGATCGCCCGGCGCTGGCCGAGCAGCTGGCCTCGGCCGCGGTCGGTTCACGCCTGGCGGCCTGCGTGCAGATCACCGAGGCCACCAGCGTGTACCGGTGGGAGGACGGCATCGAGAAGGACGCCGAGCAGCTGCTCACGTTCAAGACCACAGCGCAGGCGCTGCCCGGGCTGCAGCGTCTGATCGAGCGCGAGCACCCCTATGACGAGCCCGAGTTCATCGTGCTGCCGATCGTGGACGGCTCGCCCTCGTACCTGGGCTGGGTCCGCGACAGCGTCCGGCCGCCGGCCGACGATTCGTGAGGAGTGCGACTCAGTCCCCGGCAGGTCGGGGCGCCATCGCTCGCGGGGATTGCTAGCGTGGCGCGGTGACTGCCTCTGCTTCCGGTTCTCCCCGTCCGACCTCTGCGGCCACCGCGAACCGCCGTGCCATCGGTTTCGATCCCCAGCGCTACATCCGTCTGCAGTCGCAGCACATCCAGGAGCGCCGCGAGCAGATCGGGGGCAAGCTGTACCTGGAGCTGGGTGGCAAGCTCTTCGATGACCTGCACGCCTCCCGGGTGCTGCCCGGTTTCACCCCGGACAACAAGATCGCCATGCTCGATGAGCTGAAGGACGAGCTGGAGATCCTGATCTGCCTGAACGCGAAGGACCTCGAGCGTCACAAGGTCCGTGCCGACCTCGGCATCCCCTACGAGGACGATGTGCTGCGGCTGATCGATGTGTTCCGTGAGCGCGGCTTCCTGGTCGAGCACGTGGTGCTGACCCAGCTGGAGGAGTCCAACCACGTCGCGCAGTCCTTCCGCGAGCGCCTGGAGCGGCTGGGGCTGACGGTCGCCCGTCACGGTGTGATCCCCGGCTACCCGCAGGACACCGCCCGGATCGTCTCCGAGCACGGCCTGGGCGCCAACGAGTACTCACCGACCTCGCGGGACCTGATCGTGGTCACCGCGCCCGGCCCGGGCTCGGGCAAGCTCGCCACCTGCCTGTCCCAGATCTACCACGATCACAAGCGGGGCATCCGCTCGGGGTACGCGAAGTTCGAGACCTTCCCGATCTGGGATCTGCCTCTCGAACATCCCGTCAATCTCGCCTACGAGGCCGCCACCGCCGATCTCGATGATCTGAACCTGATCGATCCGTACCATCTGGCCGCGCACGGTACCCAGGTGACCAGCTACAACCGGGACGTCGATGTCTTCCCGCTGGTCCGCTCGCTGCTCGAGGAGCTGACCGGCTCCAGCCCCTACCTCTCCCCCACCGAGATGGGGGTGAACCTCGCGGGGGCCGGGATCGTCGACGATCAGGTATGCCGCGATGCCGCCCGCCAGGAGATCATCCGCCGCTACTACAAGGCCCTGATGACCGAGCGGATCCAGGATCTGGACGACGATGTCTCCCAGCGGGTGGGAATGGTGATGTCGAAGGCGCGCTGCCGGCCCGAGGACCGGGCGGTGGTGGCTCCCGCCCTGGCCGTGGAAGAGGCCACCGGCCAGCCGGGCTCGGCGCTCGAGCTGGCCGACGGCACCATCATCACCGGCAAGACCTCACCGCTGCTGGGGTGCTCCGCGGCGATGGTGCTCAACGCCCTCAAGCATCTGGCCGGGATCGAGGATTCCGTGCACCTGCTGTCCCCGTCGGCGATCGAACCGATCCAGTCGCTGAAGACCGAGCACCTGGGGTCCCGCAACCCGCGGTTGCACACCGATGAGGTGCTGATCGCGCTGTCGGTCTCGGCCGCGACGGACGACCATGCCCGGCGGGCCGTGGATCAGCTGCGCAGCCTGGCCGGCTGCGATGTGCACACCACCACGATCCTGGGCACCGTGGACGAGGGGATCTTCCGCCAGCTCGGGATCCAGGTCACCTCCGAACCCCGCTTCCAGCGCAAGGCCCTGTACCAGGGGCGCTGAGGAGCGCCACCGGAGGCGGCAGGCCGGCTGCCTCGGCGCTCAGATGCCGAGCACCGTGCGGGCGATCACGAAGTAGATGATGAGCCCGGCCGCGTCGACGAAGGTGCTGATGAAGGGGTTGGAGAACACTGCCGGGTCCGCCCGGACCGCGCGCGCGATCATCGGCATGATGCCTCCGACGGTCGCGGCCACGGAGCACACGGCGAGCAGCGTCGAACCGATCACCAGCCCGATGGCCGGTTCGTAGACCAGTGCGGTGAGGACGCCGCCGAGGACCCCCAGGAGCGAGCCGAGGAAGAAGCCGGTGCACAGCTCTCGTGCCAGGACCTTCCACACGTCGCGGGGCCGGACATCACCGAGGGCGAGCGCCCGGGTGACAGTGGTGGCGGCCTGGTTGCCGGTGTTCCCACCGGTCCCGATCAGGAGCGGTACGAACAGTGCGAGCACAGTGACCTGTTCGAGCGTGTCCTCGAAGATCGACAGGACCTGCACGGTCAACGTCGCTCCCACGGCCAGCACCAGCAGCCAGACGATGCGCGAGCTGACCAGTGTCCTGACCGGAGTCGCGAAGTACGGGCGGCGCAGCGGCTCGGAGCCACCTTGACGTGCTGAGTCCTCGCTCTCCTCCTGCTCGAGGATCTTCACGGCATCATCGATGGTCAGCATTCCGACCAGCCGGGATTCCCTGTCGACGATGGGTAGCGCGAGGTGTCCGAGACCGGCGCACTTGCGTGCCGCGATCTCGGCGGTCTGGTATGCGGTGGCCACGTCCGGGTCCTGCATGATCTCGGAGACCGTGGTGCTGGGAACGGCTCGGAGCAGGTCGCGCAGGCTGACGATGCCGATCACCCGTCGGGAGTCGTCGAGGACGGGCAGGCTGTAGATCGTCTCGGCGTCATCGATGCGGGCACGCACTCGCATCAGGGTCTCCTCGACGGTGGAGTGCACCCGGGTCGACACGTACTCGGGTGTCATCCGCCTACCCACGGAGCCTTTCGGGTATCCGAGGACTTCGGCGGTGAGCTGCCTCTCCTTCGTGGTGAGCCCATGGAGCAGGCGAGGTGCCAGGGTCGCGGGAAGCTCGTCAAGCAGCCACACGCGGTCGTCCGGATCGAGGTCGGCGAAGATCGCGGCGACCTCCCCGTCCTGCAGCCCGTGGATGAGGTCGCTCTGCATGCCCGGGGAGAGCAGCTCGAACACCTCGATGGCTCGGTCCTTGGGGAGCAAGCGGTAGACGATCGCCTGATCCTGGACGGACAACCGCTCCAACAGCAAGGAGAGCTGCTGGGACGACGCCGGGGTCACGGCGTCGACGATGCCTGGGAAGTCCTTGCCATCGATGAGGGGCTGGATGTCATCGACCAGGTCGAGCACGTTGGTGCTCTGCTGTGCATTCATGGAGGAGTCCTCTGCGCGTAGGCCAGCGCCCGAGCCGCGAAGGTGGGCAGCGGCATGGCTCAATCAGGGATGATCGCGCCCACGCGTGCAGACGACTCCGGTTAGATGGCCAGGCCGTGGCGCAGGGAGGGCGCACTGCTAGATCGATGCGGAGAACTGTCGCTGTTCATGTGCCCTCACCTCCCCGACGCAGAATTCTGAGATCGACCGAGATCGAAGTTATCACGGCTCTTCGGAAAGCGACGAGGCCGCCCTGCGCGCTGACAGCCCGGATCGGTCGACCGGGCGGCACCGGCCCCGGCCCCGGTCGGTGCAGATGCTCCGGCCAGTCGACCGGACTCCGGACGTCAAGAGAGCCCCGCGATCAGGCGGGGCTCTCTTGGATGATTCGCTGTCTCACAGCTTCTCGAGTGGAGCTAAGGGGATTCGAACCCCTGACCTCTTCCATGCCATGGAAGCGCGCTACCAACTGCGCCATAGCCCCGTACCGGGTATCGCCTCGACGAGCGACAGGGCCTCGGAGGCCCCGTGCCGTGGCGACTCATCGATATTACATCGCCCCCTGTCTCAGATGAAATCCGGCGGCAGGTTGTGTGACACCAACCTCATGAGCTGGCCGCTGGTATCCGCGGCCAGCGGTTCGATCACCGAACGGTGGCAGTTCTCCAGTCCGCTGATGCCCCGGAAGCCGCTGGTCTCCAGGCCCAGCATCGCGGTGATGCCCAGGGTGATGGCCGCGCCGTGGGACATGACCATCACGGTGCGCCCGGTGTTCTCGGCGACCAGCTGGTGGCAGGCGGAGGCCACCCGGTCGGCGACCGCGGGGCGGCCCTCGACGTCCAGACCGTGCACCCCGCGATGGGCACGCCAGTCGGCGTGCTCGTGGGGCCAGTGACGGCGGATCTCCTCGCCCTTGAGCCCCTCCCACTCGCCGAAGCCTCGCTCGAGGAAGGCCTCGTCGATGTGCACATCCAGTCCACTGGCCTCGCCGACGATCCGAGCGGTGTCGTAAGCACGGGAGAGCGGGGAGGAGATGATCATGTCCGGCGGATTCTCGGCGACCGTCGCGGCCAGCACCGCGGCCTGCCGTCGGCCCGTGACGTTCAAGGGGATGTCGATCTGCCCCTGCAGGCGCGCCTCCCGGTTGTACTCGGTCTGCCCGTGACGAACCAGGATCAGGCGCGTGCGCACATGGCCGCTGGGGGCGGCAGCAGGCTTCACGAGTCCCCCTCTCCCCCATCCGCGGCCGCAGGCCCACCCGCGGCCGCAGGACGGTCGTCGCCGATCTGCAGGTCGATCACGGGAGCATCGCGCCACAGGCGCTCGAGGGCGTAGAAGGCGCGATCCTCGGAGTGCTGGACGTGGACGACGATGTCGCCGTAGTCCAGCAGCACCCAGCGGGCATCCTGTTCGCCCTCGCGACGCAGGGGCTTGCGGCGGCGCTGGGTCTGCAGCGCCTCCTCGACCCCGTCGACGATGGCGGTGACCTGGCGCTCCGACTCCCCGCTGCACACCAAGAACACGTCGGTGATGACCACCTGCTCGGAGACGTCGAGACCGATCACCTCCTGGGCGAACGTGTCAGAGGCGGCCTGGCCGGCCAGTCGGGCCAGGTCGAGAGATTCTTCGGGGGCGCTCACGTAGCAGCTTCCTTCAGTACGGGGCGGTCGGACAGCAGATCGGGAAGGTCGGGGGCGGCGAGATCGAGCGAGGTGAACGCGGCGGCGGCCGAGTCCTGGCCCAGGACGCCGGTGACCATCAGCACGATCAGCACGATGAGGGCCACCGCGATCAGGGCCCACACCACCCACAGCAGCGAGCGGCCGCCGGAGCGCTCGGGACGATGCAGCACCTTGCCGTCGAACCGCGGTGCGGGGCGTGGATCCGGGGCCTCGGCGACGGACAGCTCACCGAGCTCGACCCCGTCGCGGTCACGGTCGATGGTCGCGGTGCGACCAGCGAAACGCGGTTCCGAGGTCGACGACGCCGTGCCGACCTGACCGGGACCATCAGCCCCCGCCGGCGCGTCGGCGCCCGCGGCGGACCCCGCGGTCGCAGCGACGCTCTGCCCGCCGGCACCGGGGTCTGCGCCCGCACCCGGCTGACCGGTGGCGCCGCGGCCCGCGGTGTGCTCGTCGAGCGGGTCGGTGAGCTCGATGATGCGGGCACGGCGTCCGAATTTACGCAGCTTGGGCACGGGAGCGTCCGCCTCGGGTGCTGCGACAGGGCCTCGGACTCCGGGGATCGGGGACGTCTCGCCGGTGACCATGGAGGCGGTCCGGCTCTCGAGAGCCGCGCTCTCCTCCGGGGTCAGTGCACGGGCGCGTCTGCCGCGCCGGGGCGTGGACTCGGAGTCACTCATCCCCGTCACCTCCTGTGTAGAGGGCGTACTTGTTGATGTACTGGACGACGCCGTCGGGCACCAGGTACCAGACCGGCACACCGGCTGCGACCCGGCTGCGGCAGTCCGTGGAGCTGATCGCCATGGCCGGCACCTCGATCAGCGTGACACCATCATCGGGCAACCCGGAGCTGTCGAGCTCATGGCCGGGGCGGGTCACGCCGATGAAATGGGCGAGCTCGAAGATCTGCTCGGTGTTCTTCCAGGTCAGGATCGACTGCAGAGCGTCCGCGCCGGTGATGAAGAACAGGTCCGCATCAGGGTGCTGGGCACCCAGGTCGCGGAGCGTGTCCGCGGTGTAGGTCGCGCCGGGCCGGTCGATGTCCACCCGGGAGACGGTGAACACGGGGTTCGCGGCGGTGGCGACCACCGTCATCAGGTAGCGATGCTCGGCGTCGGAGATCTCCCGGTCCGCCTTCTGCCACGGACGGCCCGTGGGGACGAAGATGACCTCGTCCAGCCCGAACACGCTCTGGACCTCGCTGGCGGCGACGAGGTGACCGTGGTGGATCGGGTCGAAGGTTCCACCCATCACACCGATCCGGCGCCGCTGCTGCTGCATCGTCAGCGGTCGGAGCTCTTGTCGGTCTTCCCACGCTTGCGCTGGTTCTCACCGCTGGTGAGGTAGGTGATGCCCAGCAGGGCCATCAGCATGATGAACACGCCGATGCCGACGAAGGGTGCGGGGATCCCCTCGGAGGCCGCCGCACCGGACTCGGCGAGGATCATGAGCTGGTCGAACATGGGACATTGGCCTTTCCACGATGGACGGGGCCATCATCCCACAATCGCGCCTGCTCGCAGACCGGCACACGCGCGCGGTGGCGGTCCTCACCCGCACCGGCCCGCTGTTCAGGGACGCACGTGACCCTGTCCGACCACGATCCATTTGCCGGTGGTCATCTCCACCAGCCCCATCGGTCCGCGGGCGTGCAGCTTCTGGGTGGAGATCCCGATCTCCGCTCCAAAACCGAACTCCCCGCCGTCGGAGAAGCGGGTGGAGGCATTGGCCATCACCACCGCCGAGTCCACCTCCGCGAGGAAGCGCTGCTGGCTCTCCAGATCCCGGGTCAGGATCGACTCGGTGTGCCCGGTGGAGTAGGCACGGATGTGCTCCAGAGCCGCATCGAGGTCCTCGACCACGCGGACCGCGAGGTCCGGCGAGAGGTACTCGGTGTGCCAGTCCTGCTCGGTGGCGGGGACGACGACGGCGTCGGTGGCCCGCAGGATCTCGGCCGCCGGCTCGTCAGCGTGCAGGGTCACCCCTGCCGAGGTGAGTGGCGCAGCCAGCCGGGGCAGCGCCTGGGCGGCGATCTCACGGTGTACCAGGAGGGTCTCCAGCGCGTTGCAGACACCCATCCGCTGCGTCGCGGCATTGGTGACGATCTCGACGGCCTGGTCGAGGTCGGCGCTGGCGTCGACGAGGATGTGGGTGTTGCCGGTGCCGGTCTCGATCACGGGCACCAGGGAGTTCTCCACCACGCGGCGGATCAGCCCCTCTCCCCCACGCGGGATCAGCACGTCGACCAGGCCGCGGGCGCGCATCAGCGCGTCCACCCCCGCCCGCCCGTGCTCGTCGATGCCGACGATCAGATCGGCCGGGAGATCGTGGGCGGTCAGCACCGAGCGCAGCACGGCGATCAGGGCCGTGTTGGAGTGCAGAGCGGCGGAACCGCCACGCAGCACCACCGCGTTGCCGGACTTCAGTGCCAGTCCCGCGGCGTCGACGGTCACGTTCGGGCGGGCCTCGTACACCATCCCGATCACGCCCATCGGCACCCGCAGCTCGCGCAGTTCGAGTCCGTTGCGCAGCACGGAGCCACGGATCACCTCGCCGACGGGGTCGGGCAGCGAGGCGGCGTCGCGCAGCTGAGCGGCGATGGCGATGATCCGTTGAGGGTCCAGGACGAGACGATCCCGCAGGCCGGGCGCGATGCCGGCGGCGTCAGCGGCCTCCAGGTCCCGGGCGTTGGCGGCGACGATCTCCTCGGTCCGCTCGACGAGGGCCTCGGCCATCGCCAGCAGCACCCGGTCCTTGGAGTCGCGGTGGAGCCTGGCCAGGTGGGGCTGGGCGTCCTTCGCGGCCCGGGCGGCCTCGCGCACCGACTGTTCGACCGCGCTCGGGGCCGCCTCGGCGGTGGGGGTGTGCTCATGAGTGATGGAGCTGGAGGTCATGGCCTGATTCTACGCCCGAAGCGGCCAGCCCGACAGGGCGGTCCGGGCTTCGGGAAAGGGAGGCGGTGCAGTGCCCGAAGCGCTCCTGTTGGAGCGGGGGTCACAGCATCACCAGCTGGTCGCGGTGGATCGCGGGACGGCGGAACCTCTCCCCCAGGGTGTCGCGCAGCTCCTGTGAGCCGCGACCCCTCATCGCCTTGAGCTCATCGCTGGAGAAGTCGGCCAGCCCGCGCGCGATGACCTCGCCGTCGGGCCCGGCCACGTCCACCGGGACCCCGGCCGGGAAGGTGCCTTCGACGGCGGTGATCCCCACCGCCAGCAGGGAGCGATGCCTCCTGCCCAGTGCCTGGGCGGCGCCCTCGTCGATCCGCACGATCCCCGCACCGCGGGTGGCGAAGCGCAGCCACACCAGCCGGGAGCGGCGGCGGCCGTGGTGTGCCGGGAAGAAGGTTCCCACGTCCTGCCCCTCCACAGCCGGGGCGAAGTTCTCGACCGAGGTCATCACGGTGGCGGTGCCGGTGGTGGAGGCCAGCTGGGCGGCCGAGAGCTTGGTGACCATCCCGCCGGTTCCCACCTTCGAACCGACCGAGCCGATGCTGACGCCGGCCAGGCGGCCGACGTCCTCGACCTCACCGATGCGGCGCGCACCGGGCTCCGCCGGGGGCGCGGTGTACAGGGCGTCGACGTCGGTGAGCAGGATCAGGGCGTCCGCCCCCAGCAGCTGGGCCACCAGGGCGGCCAGGCGGTCGTTGTCGCCGAAGCGGATCTCATGGGTGGCGGTGGTGTCGTTCTCGTTGACCACCGGCACGGTGCCCATTGACAGCAGCGCCTCCAGGGCGCTGCGGACGTTGCGGTAGGTCTGCCGGCCGATCACGTCGGATTCGGTCAGCAGCACCTGGCCGGTGACGCGCCCGTGGCGTCCGAAGGCGCGGGACCAGGAGGTCGCCAGGAGGGCCTGGCCGACGCTGGCGGTCGCCTGCTGCTGATCGACGGCGGTGGGCCGGTGCGGAAGGCCCAGCGGCCCCAGCGCCGCGGCGATCGCGCCCGAGGAGACGATGACCACGTCGCTGCCGGACTCGATCAGCCCCGCCGCAACGGCGGTGATCTCGTCGATCCGCCGGTCGTCCAGGCGGCCGCGCTGATCGGTCAGGCTCGAGGAGCCGATCTTGACCACCACCCGCCGCGCCGAGGGCAGGGAGTCGCGCTCGAGCAGCCGGGCAGGCTGGCGCAGGCCCCCGCCATTGTCGCGGGAGCCGGGTTGATCCGGTGGGGTCACGAGCGGGGCTCCTCCGTGTCGTCGACCGTCGGATCGGTCCAGTGACCGCTGCGCCGCTCGTCCTCCATGGCGGCCAGCCGTCCCAGCCGAGCCTCGGTGCGTTCGCGCCGGCGTTCGCGCTTCTGCTCTCGGGTGGGACGATGCTGCTCCTCCAGGCGGGCATCGGAGCCGCGCGAGCCCAGGTGCTCGGCCCCACCGACCATGGTCGGTTCCCAGTCGAAGACGACCGCGTCGTCCCCCGGGCCGATCAGCACGGTCGAACCGGCCACGGCTCCGGCCTTGAGCAGCTCGTTCTCCACACCCAGGCGGGCGAGACGGTCGGCGAGGTAGCCCACCGCCTCGTCGTTGGCGAAGTCGGTCTGGGCGACCCAGCGCACCGGCTTGTCCCCGCTGACCCGGTACGCGGTGGCACCGTCGAACTGCTCGGTGGACACGCGGAAGGCGGCCTCGTCGACGGCGGAGGGGGTGAGCACGATCGGGGCGGCCTCGGGCTCGGGCAGCTGGGCGCGGGCCCGGTCCACCAGCTCGCCCAGCAGGAACGAGAGCTCGCGCAGGCCCTTGCGGCTGACCGCGGAGATGTCCAGGACGGGGACCTCGCGGTCGCTGAGGCGCTCGCGGACCATGTCTGCCATGTCGGCACCGTCGGGCAGATCGGTCTTGTTGATCGCGATCACCGTGGGCCGCTCCATCAATGGCACCCGCCCCTGCCCGTCGTCATCGAGGCCGTCCGCGTAGGCGGCCAGCTCCTGCTCGATCCTGGCCAGGTCCGTGACGGGATCCCGGTCGGATTCCAGGGCGGCGGCATCGAGCACGTGCACGATGACGTGGCAGCGTTCGATGTGGCGCAGGAAGTCCAGACCCAGCCCCTTGCCCTGGCTCGCACCGGGGATCAGTCCCGGGACGTCGGCCACGGTGTAGCGGTGATCGCCCGCCTCGACGACACCGAGGTTCGGCACCAGGGTGGTGAAGGGGTAGTCGGCGATCGTGGGTCGCGCGGCGCTCATCGCCGCGATCAGGGAGGACTTCCCGGCGCTGGGGAAGCCGACCAGGGCCACGTCCGCGACGGTCTTCAGCTCCAGCACCAGGCTGCGCTCCTCACCGGGTTCGCCCAGCAGGGCGAAGCCGGGCGCCTTGCGCTGCCTGGAGGCCAGGGCGGCGTTGCCGAGACCGCCGCGGCCGCCTCGGGCCGCCACGAAGCGGCTGCCGATCCCCGTGAGGTCGGCGAGCACGGTGCCGTCCTGGGTGGAGACGACGGTCCCGTCGGGCACCCGCAGGATCGTGTCCCCGCCGTTCGCGCCGTGCTTGAGGTCGCCCTTGCCGAACCCTCCCGAAGCGGCCCTCTGATGCGGCTTGTGGTGATAGCTGAGCAGCGTGGTGGTGGAGGCGTCGACCTCCAGGATCACATCACCTCCGCGGCCGCCGTTACCCCCGTCCGGGCCGGCCAGGGGTTTGAACTTCTCCCGGCGGATCGAGGCGGCACCATGACCACCGGATCCTCCGATGACGTGCAGCACGACACGATCGACGAACGTGGCCATGGGGACCTCCAGGTACGGGCGGGGTGGAGCAGGGGTGGGCGGCGGAGGGTGAGGAGCGGCGGACGGGGCGGCAGCCGGTTGTACCCGGCCAAGGATGGCCCCATACGCGTCGAGGGGCGGAGCAGTAGGCTCCGCCCCTCGAAGGCAGCTGATGTCCCCGCTCTCGCCGGGACGTGCTCAGTGCTCAGACGACGCTGACCACCTTGCGGTCGCGCTTGCGGCCGAACTCGACGGTTCCCGCGGTCAGCGCGAACAGCGTGTCGTCGTTCCCGCGACCCACGCCGTCGCCGGGGTGGACCTTGGTGCCGCGCTGGCGCACCAGGATCTCGCCGGCGAGGACGGACTGGCCGCCGAAGCGCTTGACGCCGAGGCGCTGGGCGTTGGAGTCACGCCCGTTCTTGGAGGAGCTGACGCCCTTCTTTGATGCCATCTGGAATCAATCCTTGTCTAGTCGAAGGGATCGCTCAGGCGATGCCCGTGATCTTCAGCCGGGTCAGCTCCTGGCGGTGGCCCTGGCGCTTCTTGTACCCGGTCTTGTTCTTGTAGCGGAGGATCCGGATCTTGTCGCCGCGGAGGTCCTCGACCTTCTCGGCGGTGACCTTCACCTTGGCGAGCTCGTTCTGGGCGGAGGTGACCTTGTCACCGTCAACCAGCAGCACGGGAGCGAGATCGACGCTGTCGCCCGCCTCGCCTGCCACGCGGTTGATCACGATGGTGTCACCGACCGACACCTTCTCCTGACGACCGCCTGTGCGGACGATTGCGTACACCACGTCACTGCTCCATCTTGGTTCGGATCATTCTGCTCGACGAGTCATGCGACCTGGGAGGTAGGACCGCGGACCTGCGACCGTCGAACCGCCTGAGAGCACCGGGATGGTGGGCCAGACGGGAGATGCGGTCGCGCAGCACCCTACGGGGAGCATGACTGCGGCGCGTTCTGCGCCGGGGGACAGCTTACGATCCCGGACCGGTCCGGTCAACTGGCAACTGCGGTCCGACCAGCGAGAACGCCACTATTCCCTGTGGAACACATCACTTGGAGGGAGGCTGTTCCTGTGTCGGCAGCGCTTCAGGACCCTGGGGCGGGGTCCCACCGGCTCCGTGGGCACGGGACTCGGACGGGTCCGAGGCATCCTGCTCGGACTGCTGCGGGGACGCCTGCTCGGTCTCGACGGGGATCGCTCCCCCGGCGCCGGCGGCGGCGGCCGCCTGTTCGGCGTCGGCGACCGGATCGGAGCCCCGCTCCGGCTCGGCCCCGGGCCCCTCACCCTCCGACGGTCCGTTCCCGGACGGCTCGGACGAGGACTGCTCGTCCTCGGGCCGGGCGCTCTCGGACGAGGCCTGCTCCGAGGCGGAGGCCTGTGCCTCCGAGCCGGACTCACGGCTGTCGTCGACCCCGATGGCCTGCCCGTCGACGGTCACCTCGGGCTGGGACTGGCTGCTGGACGCCGCGGCGATCGAGGCGATCGTCGCACGGGCCAGGGCGCGGCTGTCGGCGTCGTCCTCCAGGCGATGGACGTCACTCCCCTTCTCCTCGGAGGAGTCGCCTTCCTGCTCCTTCCCGGAGCCGTTCGAGCGGGAGCGACGGTTGCGCCGCTTGCTCGAGCGGGAGGAGTCGTCCCCTCCCCCGTTGCCGTGGGTGTGCGACGTGCCGTCCATGTCCACGTGCAGGCCCCGTCCGTGGCAGTGCTCGCAAGTGGTCGAGAAGGTGTCCACCAGTCCCTGACCGACGCGCTTGCGGGTCATCTGCACCAGTCCCAGGGAGGTCACCTCCGCCACCTGGTGCTTGGTACGGTCCCGGCCCAGGCATTCGACGAGTCGGCGCAGCACCAGGTCACGGTTGGACTCCAGGACCATGTCGATGAAGTCGATGACGATGATCCCGCCGACGTCGCGCAGCCGGAGCTGGCGCACGATCTCCTCGGCCGCTTCGAGGTTGTTCTTGGTGACGGTCTCCTCGAGGGTGCCGCCGGAGCCGGTGAACTTACCGGTGTTGACGTCGACCACGGTCATCGCCTCGGTGCGGTCGATCACCAAGGAGCCGCCCGAAGGCAGGTAGACCTTGCGATCCATGGCCTTGAGCAGCTGCTCGTCGATGCGGTACTTGGCGAAGACGTCCTTGGGGCCGCTGTGGGCGGTCACCCGCTCCAGCAGGTCGGGAGCGACCGAGGAGACATAGTCGTGGATCTCGTCGTGGACCGAGGAGCCTTCGACGATCAGCGAGGTGAAGTCCTCGTTGAACACGTCGCGCACCACCTTGATGGCGAGGTCCGGCTCCTGGGAGAGGGCGGCCGGCGCGGACTTGGACTTCTGCGCCTTCTGGATCTTCTCCCACTGCGAGCGCAGGCGCTCGACGTCGCGGGTCAGCTCCTCCTCGCTGGCTCCTTCGGCGGCCGTGCGCACGATCACGCCGGCATCCTCGGGGATGATCTGGCGCATGATCTTCTTCAGCCGCGCCCGCTCGGTGTCGGGCAGCTTGCGGGAGATCCCGGTCATCGATCCACCGGGCACGAACACCAGGTAGCGGCCGGGCAGGGAGATCTGGCTGGTCAGGCGAGCACCCTTGTGCCCGATCGGGTCCTTGGTGACCTGCACCAGGACCGGGTCGCCGCTCTTGAGGGCGAGCTCGATCCGGCGGGGCTGGCCTTCCATCCCGACGGCGTCCCAGTTGACCTCGCCGGCGTACAGCACGGCGTTGCGCCCCTTGCCGACGTCGACGAAGGCGGCCTCCATCGAGGGCAGCACGTTCTGGACCTTGCCCAGGTACACGTTGCCGACCATCGAGGTCTGCGACTTCTGTGCCACGTAGTGCTCGACCAGCACGTCGTCCTCGAGGACGGCGATCTGGGTGCGGCCCGCGCGCTCACGGACCACCATGGAGCGCTTGACGGACTCGCGGCGGGCCAGGAACTCGGCCTCGGTGATCACGTTGCGGCGGCGGCCCGCGTCACGACCCTCACGGCGGCGCTGCTTCTTGGCCTCCAGTCGGGTCGAGCCCTTGACGGCCTTGACCTCGTCGCGGGCCTCACGGACCCGGACGACAGTGTTCGGCGGATCATCGGCCGAGGTGGACTCGTCGCTGCCGCTGCTGCTTCCCGAGCGGCGGCGCCGACGGCGGCGGCGGGAGCTCGAGGAGCTCGAACCGCCGCTGTCACCGTCGCCGGAGCGCTCGGAGCTGCTGCTCCCGCTCTCGGCGGAGTCCTCGGAGCTGCTGTCGCCGTCCTTGTCGGAGTCCTGATCGGAGTCGGCAGAGCTGTCCCGGTGCTCGTCCTCGCCTCGTCCGCGACCACGACGACCGCGCCCGCCCCGGCGGCGACGACGACGCGAGCCGCCCGAGGATGAGGAACGGTCCTGGTCCCGGTCCTCGTGCTTCTCCGTGCCGGAGGAGTCGGTGTCATCGGTGTCGTCGATGCCCGAGCTCTCCTCCTCGGTGGCCTGGTCGTCCTCGGTGAGGCCACCGGCCTCGAAGGCCAGCTCGGAGCTGCCCACCGGTGCATCGCCGGCTCCCACGGTGGTGCGGGGCTGGGCCGGGGCAGGGGCCTGGAACAGCAGCGAGGCGAAGTCCATCTGCACCTGCTCGCGGCGGGCCTGGTCCTGCTCGTCGGGCTGCGGCTCGGCGCCGCCCCGGGCATCGGCCAGGGCGCGCAGGTCCTCCACGACCGGGCTCGGGACCGCGTCGAGGTCCGATCCCTGCTCGTGTTCAGCATCCTCAGCGGTCGCGGGCTGCGTCTGCGCGCTCTCCTGCGCCGGGGCGACGGTGCGCTGCGACTCGGAGTCCTGCGCCCGGGCGGTGTCATCGTCGACCGGCGCGTCAGGCTCGGACGCAGGCTCGGTCTCCGCGGCTGCCGCGTGGGCCGGGGTGCTCTGCTCCGGTTCGGTGAAGGTGGGTGCCGCCGGGGCACCTGCCGGCGATCCGGCGGCACGCCGCCTGGTGCGCCGGACGACCGGGGCCGGCTCCGGCACCGTCTCCGACTGCTCGGGAACGGTGGTGCGGCGCACGGCGGACGCGGCGGGATCGGGGGTGACGGTCGGTGCGGGAGCTCCGGCCGGGGCTCCCGCCACGCGGCGTCGCCTGCGGCCGCTCGTCTCCTCCGAGCCGGGCGGGATCTCCTGCGAGGAATCGGGGTCGGGGGTCTGGGTGCTGTCAGCCATGCGGCCGTCTCCTTCTGAGGGACCCAGCGCACCCTGGCTCCACGTGGTCATCGTCCCTGAGGACGGAAGTCTCTAGCCCTCGCCGTCGCGCAGCTCCCCGTGGGAAGCGCTGCGATGCCGATCGCGGGAGCACAGCGGTCGCGTCCGTACGCGTTGCCGGCGCTCCGACGTGACGACGCCGGGAGGTTCCCCCACCCGGTACGGGGCAGGAGAGTGCCGCGGTCAGTATGGCACAGGGCCGCGGCCCGCCGCCCTGCAACATGCCCGTCCGCGACCGCCCCGCCGACCGCCCCGCAGCCCGTCCGCGCCGCCGACCGGGCTATCCCCGCGAGCCCCGGAGGAGGACCATGGTCCCGGGGCCCGCCGCAGGCCCCGCCGTATCTTTCATGACAGCGTGTCGTTCTCCCGGAAGGATCCATGGAAGCCCTCGATCTGGCACGGTGGCAGTTCGGCGTCACCACGGTCTATCACTTCATCTTCGTGCCGCTCACCATCGGCCTGTCCCTGCTGGTCGCCATCATGCAGACCCTGGCCCACCGCGCCAAGGATCCGGTCCGCAAGGACGCCTGGACCCGGATGACCAAGTTCTTCGGCTCGATGCTGATCGTGAACTTCGGCATCGGCATCGCCACCGGCATCGTCCAGGAGTTCCAGTTCGGCTTGAACTGGTCGGAGTATGCCCGGTACGTCGGGGACGTGTTCGGCGCGCCCCTGGCCCTGGAGGGCCTGGCCGCCTTCTTCCTGGAGTCGGTGTTCCTGGGGCTGTGGATCTTCGGCTGGGGCAAGATGTCCGAGCGCGTCCACCTGGCCACGATCTGGGCGGTGGCGCTCGGCTCCACCTTGTCCGCGTACTTCATCATCGCGGCGAACTCCTTCATGCAGCATCCCGTCGGCGCGCTGCTGAACCCCGAGTCGGGACGCGCGGAGCTCGACGCTTCCCAGGGCTCCATCCTGTCGGTGCTCACCAACATCACCGCCCTGGCGGCCTTCCCCCACGTGATCGCCGGCGCCTGGCTGGTGGCCGGAGCGTTCCTCGTGGGCGTGGCCTCCTGGCACATGGTCCGTCACCACAACCAGGCCCGTGAGGCGGGCCTGGAGACCGAGGATGGTCAGGTCCATCACTCCATGGCCCGGGACATGTACCGCCCCACGGTCCGTTTCGGAGTGGTGTTCATGCTGATCGCGGGAGTCCTGCTAGTGATCACCGGCGATTTCCAGGCCAAGATCATGTTCGAGCAGCAGCCGATGAAGATGGCCTCGGCGGAGGCGCTGTGCGAGACCCAGGAGTCCGCCCCATTCTCGATCCTGACCGTCGGCGGACCGGACGCCTTCAGCGAGGACTGCGACGGCGTCACCCACCTGATCGAGATCCCCTATGTCACATCCGTCCTGGCCACCTACGACCCGAATGCAGAGCTGCAGGGCGTCGACGATCTGAACGCCCAGTACAAGGAGCAGTTCGGGGAGACCGCACCGGACATCCACGGCAATGAGGTCGCCGTCGACTATCGCCCGAACCTGTTCGTCACCTACTGGTCGTTCCGCCTGATGATCGGCCTGGCCGCCTTCAGCGCGATCCTGGCCCTGTGGGCGCTGTGGATCACCCGCGGCAAGGGCGAGGCCGCCCGCACCAGCGGCTCCAAGGCCTTCCAGTGGTTCGCGGTGCTGTCGATCCCGATGCCGTTCCTGGCCAACTCCGCCGGCTGGGTGTTCACGGAGATCGGGCGTCAGCCCTGGGTGGTCCATCCCAACCCCCTCGATCCCACGGTGCGGCTGATGACCATGCAGGGGGTGTCCAATCACCCGTCGTGGATAGTGGTGACCTCCCTGACCGCCTTCACGCTGGTGTACGGGATCCTCGCCGTGGCCTGGTTCCACATGATGCGCAAGGCCGCCCTGAAGGGCGTGGCCATCCCTGAGCGGGACCCGGGCACCGACGAGTTCGACACCCCGACTCTGTCCTTCGACTACTGAGATAAGGACCCTGACCCATCATGGATGCCATGCTCGAACCCACGGTGCTGCAGGCCCTGTGGTTCGCGATCATCGCCTTCTTCTTCCTCGGCTACTTCGTGCTGGAAGGTTTCGATTTCGGGGTGCAGATGAACGTGGCCGCCTTCTGGCGGCGCGGACCCGCGAAGCGCGGGACGATCCTGCAGACCATCGGCCCGGTCTGGGACGGCAACGAGGTCTGGCTGATCACCGGCGGCGCCCTGCTGTTCGCCGCCTTCCCGGAGTGGTACGCCACCCTGTTCTCCGGCTTCTATCTGGCCCTGCTGCTGTTGCTGCTGGTGCTGATCGTTCGGGTGTGCGCCTTCAAATGGCGCGACAAGGTCGACAATCCGACCTGGACCACCGTCTGGGACGTCATCCATGTCATCGGCGGCTTCGTGCCGGCCCTGCTGTGGGGCGTGGCCTTCGGCAACATCGTGGCCGGGGTGGAGATCGACGCCAACCGCTGGGTCACCACCGACTTCCTCGGGCTGCTCAATCCCTTCGCGCTGCTGGGCGGGCTGGTGTTCGTGCTCCTGTTCTGGCTGCACGGCACGCTCTACCTGACCCGGAAGATCGACGGTGAGCTGCGTGAGGCCACCAACCGTCTGGCCGGGATCCTGGTGTGGCCGACCACCATCGCCGGCGCCGCGTTCCTGCTGTGGTACCAGCTGGCACATTCGAACACCGCGCTGACCTGGATCCCGCTGCTGATCGCGGCGGTGGCTCTGGTAGCGGTGATCCCGCTGAACCGGACGCGTCGGGAGGGAGGGGCCTTCGCAGCCACCACCACGGCGATCGCCGGTGCGGCGATCACCCTGTTCGGCGGCCTGTTCCCCTATGTCCTGCCCGCCACGAACGATCCGGCCCACTCGCTGACCGTCGCGGACGCCTCCTCGACCGAGCACACCCTGACGGTGATGCTGATCGCCCTGCTCGTGCTGATGCCCATCGTGATCGCCTACACGATCTGGACCTATCGGGTCTTCCGCCACCGCATCACCGACGAGGACGCCCCGCCGCCCGGGGCCGAGCTGCTCGAGAGGGCCAAGCAGGAGTATCGCCAGACCTTCGAACAGGGATGAGCGCCACCCTGCGGGCTCACGGCCGCTGTTCGGGTCGAGGCGGCCTGACACACTGAACGCGATGACCACGACCACTGCGCGCGCCTCCTCCCCGCCCCCCGCCGGGGCGATGGGCGAGTCCGCCCCCCGGCCGCGCCGCAGCAGCCGTGCTCCCCTGGACCCACGCCTGGTGCGGGAGGTCCGGGCCGCCCGGGCCCACGTGGCCCGCACCACCGCGCTGGGGCTCGTGCAGTCGGCCTGCGTGATCACCACCGCCCTGGTGATCGGCTGGATCGGTGCCCGGCTGCTGGTGGACCACCAGCTCCCCCAGCACGCACCGGCAGCGCTCGGCCTGCTCGTCATGGCCCTGCTGATCCGTGCGAGCGCCGTCCTGGCCGAGCAGCGCACCGCCCACCGCGCGGCCACCGAGGCGATCGCGGACCTGCGCGGCCGGATCGTGTCCCATGCCGCGCGGCTGGGCCCCCGCGCCGCGGCCGGGCGCGGCGCGGATCTGACGGCCCTGGCCACCACCGGCATCGAGAATCTCCGCCCCTACCTGGTGGGGTACGTCCCCCAGCTGCTGCTGTCGGCCACCGTCACCCCGCTGTGCCTGCTCACGATCGCGTTCCTCGACCCGATCAGCGCGGTGATCGCGATCGTGACCCTGCCGCTGGTGCCGATCTTCATGATCCTGGTGGGCAAACTGACCATGGGCCGCTCCGAACGGCTGATCGCCGATATGCGCTCGCTGTGGACCCAGCTTCTGGACCTGGTCGACGGCCTGCCCACCCTGCGTGCACTGGGGCGGGAACACGGACCGGAGAAGGTGATCGCGACCCTGGGGCAGCGCCACCGCGCCTCGGCGATGGGATCGTTGAAGTACGCGTTCCTGTCCTCGATGGTGCTCGAGCTGCTGGCGACCCTGTGCGTGGCACTGATCGCCGTGAGCATCGGCATGCGCCTGGTGTACGGCGAGATGGACCTCGCTCCGGCGCTGGCGGTGCTGGTGCTGGCTCCGGAGGTCTACCAGCCGTTGCGCAACGTCGGCTCCCAGTACCATTCCTCGACCGACGGCCTCGCCGCGGTGACCGCGACCTTCGAGGTGCTCGACGAGCAGGTGCCGGCCGACGGCACCATCGCGGCGCCCGACCTGCGAACCTCCACTCTCGCGCTGCGCGGCGTCTCGGTCCGGTCGCGGGAGGGCTCGGCACCGCACGAGGCGACCCTCCGCATCCCACCGGGGCAGGTGACGGCGCTGACCGGCGCCTCGGGTTCCGGCAAGACCACGGCCGCGCAGGTGCTGCTGGGGTTGTTGGAACCGGAGCGCGGCCAGGCCGAGGTGATCACCGCCGACGGCACCTCGACCCCCATCTCCTCGCTCGAGCGCCGCAGCCTGTGGGACCAGCTGGTGCTGCTCCCCCAGCGTCCGGTGCTGCCGGGGGGCACCATCGGCAGCGTCCTGGCCGCCGCGCGCCCGGAGGCGAGCGCCGCCGAGCTCGAGCAGGCCGCCACTGCCGCCGCACTGGGCCCGGTGATCGACGAACGCGGCTGGGACGCGGATCTGGGACGCTCCGGCCAGGGCATCTCGCTGGGCGAGCGGCAGCGCCTGTCGCTGGCACGGGCGCTTCTGTCACCCGCGCAGCTGGTGGTGCTCGACGAGCCCACCGCCCACCTCGACGGCGCCACCGAGCAGATCGTGATCGACCTGATCCGGACCCTGCGGGACCAGGGCCGCACGGTGCTGGTGATCGCCCACCGCTCCCGTCTGGTCGAGGTCGCCGATCATGTGGTCCGGGTCGAGGCGATCGCGGAGGTGGACCGATGAGTTCCACCACCGCGCTGCGCCGCGCCGAGCGGGCGCTGGAGATCCCCCTGCCCCGGCTGCTGGCCGCCGTGCTCGCCGCCTGCGCGACCTTGGCCTCCGCCTTCGCCCTGGCCGCCGTCTCCGCCTACCTGGTCACCCGGGCCTGGACCATGCCCCCAGTGCTGGACCTGAGCGTCGCGGTGGTGATGGTGAGGGCCTTGGGGATCTCTCGGGGCGTGTTCCGCTGGCTGGACCGCATGATCACCCATGATGTCGCCTTGCGGGGTGTGGTCTCGCTGCGCACGAATCTGTTCATCGCTCTGGCGCGGCGCGGCGACGACACCCTGACCCGGGTGCGACGGGGCGACCTGCTTTCACGCCTGGGCGATGATGCCCAGGAACTGGGCGACCACGTCATCAAGGCGATCGTGCCGGGCCTCGTGGCGGTCGTGATGTTCGTGGTGGTGCTGGCCACCATCACCCCCCTGTCCGTCCTGGCGGCCCTGACGATGCTGGCCGCCCTGCTGTTCGCCGGCGCGCTCGCCCCGCTGGCCGCCTACCGCGCCGCCCGGCTCTCCGAGGACGCCGTGATCACCTCCCGCTCCGTGGTGGCCGCGAGTGCACTGGAGATCCTCGATGACGCCACCAGCCTGCGCCTGGACGGCCGTCTCGACGAGCACCTGGTCCAGCTCCGAGGTGACCAGCACGAGCACGATGCGGCGATCGACCGCGCCGCCGTGCCCTCGGCGGTCGCCTCGGCGGCCGTGCCGCTGGCGATGATCCTGGCGGTGACCGGATCCTTGCTCGCCGCCGGGACGGCCTGGCTGGATAACGGCGCCTCCGCAGGCCAGGTCGGGGTCCTGCTGCTGCTGCCGCTGTCCTCCTTCGAGGCCGCCACCGCGCTGCCGGCCGCCGCCTCCCAGTACGCCCGCTCCCAGGCGGCCGCCGCCCGCCTCGGGGAGATCGCCCTGCCCCCGACGGCCCCCGGCCCCGATGACCCGGTCCCCGACGCCCCCGCCGACACCGCCCGGGAGGTCACCATCGATCCCGACCGCGCCCACCTGCGCGCCGTCGGCCTCACAGCGGGTTGGCACGCCGACGCCCCGCGGATCCGCGACCTGGACCTGGACCTCCGCCCCGGCTCCCGGCTGGCCGTCACCGGCGCATCGGGGACCGGGAAATCGACCCTGCTGTCCACCCTGGCCGGCCTGCTGGACCCGCTGGCGGGCCGGGTCGAGCTCGACGGTCACGACCTGGCCTCCCTGTCCGGCCGGCAGGTCCGCCAAGGCGTCGTGATGTTCGCCGAGGACGCGCACGTCTTCGCCACCACGGTGCGCGAGAACCTGCGGGTGGTGCGCGCCGATGTCGACGACGCCGGCGCGAGCGCGGCGCTGCGGGCAGTGGGCCTGGACTACTGGGTGGCGACCCTGCCCCGGGGACTGGACACCATGCTCGGGCCCGACGGCACCACCGTCTCCGGTGGTGAGCGCCGGCGCCTGCTGCTGGCCCGGGCGGTGCTGCGCCGCGGCCCGGTGCTGCTGCTGGACGAGCCCACCGAACACCTGGACACAGCCCGCGGTAATGCCCTGCTGGAGGCTCTGCTCACACCCGGCGACGAGTCGCTGGTGCCCGCGAGCACCACCGTCGTCGTGGTCACCCATCGCCTCGAGGCGATCCCGGAGCACACCGCGGTGTTGCGCATCGGCGACGGCGGGCACACTGTGCTGGAGGAGGACAGATGACATCACTGCCACACGGCCCGACCCCGCCAGCTCGCGCAGACCGCCCCCGCATCCAGGACCTCGCCGGTGCGGTCCTGGCCGGTGCCGACACCGAAGAACTGCTGGACCTGCTGGTGGGCTCGGCCCGCACCGACCTGGCCGTGCGCACGGCCGCCCTGGTGATGCCTCTGGACGCCGAGACCTGGGTCCACGAGATCGTCGATGGTCCCGATGCGCCGCAACTGCTGGGCGCGAGCATCGATCCGCACTCCGCCCTGGGCCGTGCCCTCTCCGATGCGGACGCCGAGGCGATCGAGGCGATCGGAGCGCTCGACCTCGGCAGCGGGCCGGGCGAAGACACCGCTGATCATCGTCGCGCGCTGTTCGCGGTGATCGACGCCGCCTCGCACGGGAACGGATGTCTGGGAGTCCTCAGCGACCCCGGGAGCGAGCAGCCGTTCACACCCGCCGACCGAGAACGGCTCGACTCCCTGGCAGGTCTGATCGCACTGACCCTGCGGGGCCCGACGGTGGAGGATTGCACCGAGGTCGACGACGAGCGCAGCCGGATCGCCCGGGATCTGCACGACCTGGCGATCCAGGAGCTGTTCGCGGTGGGGATGGAGCTGGAGGGGCTGACCGATGCCCTCGCCACCCCGGATGAGCCGCCCTCGAATGCACGGATCCGCGCGGCGGTGACCTCCTCCGTCCAGGGGGTCGAGAACGCGGTGGCCCAGATCCGCCAGATCGTGCAGTCCCTGCGCCGTGAACGCATCGAGGCGACGCTGAGCGAACGGCTGCGCCACGAGGTCGGTCTGGCGACCTCCGGTCTGGGTTTCGTCCCGGCGCTGAGGCTGCCGCCGCACCCGGCGGAGATGGATGCGGAACTTCCCCCCGAGGTCGCCGAGGACGTGGTGGCCGTGGTGCGCGAGGGCCTGGCCAATGCCGCCCGGCATGCTCACGCCAGTGCAGTCGCGATCTCCGTCAGCGTGTTCTCCGAGGGCGTGGACCGGGTGGTGCAGGTCAACATCTCCGACAATGGCAAGGGCATCGATCCCACCGTGACCCGGCGCAGCGGTCTGGCGAACATGTCCAGTCGCGCCCGGCGCCATTCGGGCTGGGTGGACGCCTTCAACCTCGACCCGGGCACGATGATCTCCTGGCGGGTGACGTTGCCACCGGCCTGAGGCGGGGCGCCGGCGTCACTTCCAGCCGGCGCGGCGGCGTGCGGCGACCATGGCTGCGACCTGGGTGCGACGTTGCATCCCCAAAGTCTGCAGGATCACGGTCACGCGGTTCTTGACCGTCTTCTCGGCGATCCCCAGCTGCTCGGCGATCTCCCGGTTGGAGTGTCCCTCCCCGATCAGTTCCACGATGCGGCGGTCGCTCTCCGACAGCTCCAGCTCGTCCTGGGCGCCGCCCGAGGGCCACACGCTGCCGCCGCCGTGGATGGCCAGGATCGCCTCGACGATCTCCTTGGAGCGCGCTGACTTCAGCATCAGTCCGGCGGCGCCCATCGCGCGCGACTCGCGCAGCGCGGCATCATCATCGAAGCTGGTGAGCACGAGCATCTTCTGCTCGGGGTCGAGCTCGCGAGCCGCCCGCATCACGTCGATGCCGGTGCCGTCGGGCAGTTGGAGGTCCACCACGAGCACCTCGGGGCGGATGGCAGGCAGGCGCCGGGTCGCCTCGGCCACCGAGGAGGCCTCGCCGATCACCGTCAGTGCCGGGCTGGCGTCGATCACGGTGACGATGCCCCGGCGGACCACCTCGTGGTCGTCCACCAGCATCACGCGGATCGGCCCCGCCTTCTCGGTCGCTGTCACGGAGCGTCCTTCCTCACATCGTCCTGAATTTGCATCGGAGGGCAGCGGTGACTGCTGCGCCTCTGATCAGGTCCGTCCGAGATGCAATCTACCGCACCTCGCGCGCGAGGTGCCCCGTGACTGCGATCGAGGCCGGGCGCGCCCTCCGCGAGCGTCGCCGCGCACCGGGAGCGGGGCGCACCGCGGGCCGGAGTGGACGAACCCGGCCGCACATGTCAGACCCCCCAGTCATACTCGCTTGTATGACAACCGGCCTCAGAACAAGGGAGTTCCTCTTGGGTTCGTCTCCACCCGTCACCCTCGACGTCGACACGACGCCGGCCGCTCCGACGCTTCGAGGAGCTCGCGCGATCCTGCTGATCAGCGCGCTCGTGCTGACCGTGCTCGCGTTCCAGCTCAACGCGAGCCTCCTGTCCCCCGCCCTTCCGCAGATGGCCGCCTCCCTGGGAGTGAGCATCGCGGAGATCTCGAACGTCCAGAGCGCCTTCTTCTTGGCGGCCTCCGTCCTGGGAATGGTGATCTCACGCTGGTCGGACACGATCGGGCGGCGCAGGGCGCTGTTCGTCTCCCTCGGACTGCTCCTGATCGGCTCGATGCTGGCTCTGGCGACCTCGTCGTTCGCCCTGCTCCTGGCCGCCAGGGTCCTGCAGGGAGCCTCCTCCGCAGCGTTCACGATCGCGTTCCTCGTGCTGTCCGAGGAGCTGACCGGCAAGCTGTTCGGCGTCGCCGTCGGTGTGGTCACTGCCGTCAACGGCGGGCTCGGGGGCCTGGACGGCTACATCGGGGGTGCACTCACCGACGCCCTCGGATGGCGATCGCTCTTCGCGGTGATCCTCGCGCTGGGCATCGTGGCCACGGTGATGGCGATGATCTTCGTCCCGGGACGTCGACCTGCCGAACACGCCCGGATGGACTGGCTGGGAGCCCTCGTGCTGGCGGTCCTCCTCGTCTCGCTCACGCAGTTCATCGGCGCCGCCTCGTCCCGGGGGCTCGGCAGCGGAACGCTCGTGCTGCTCGCGATCGTGGTTCTCTCCGCGGTCCTGTTCATCAGGGTGGAGCGGCGCGTCCGGCAACCCCTGATCGCGGTCTCCGCACTGCGTTCGCGCTTCGTCTGGCCGGTCATCGCGAGCACGTTCCTCACGGTCGCGGGAGTGTTCTCCGCGACCAACTTCACGGTCGTGATGCTGAGCCAGGACGTCGAGGTCGGCTACGGGCTCGACGCGACGATGTCCGGTCTGCTCTTCCTCACCCCCGCGGCGGTGGCAGGGGTGGTGGCCGCAACGTTCGCCGGTTGGGTGGCGCAGCGCGTCGGATGGGTGCACACCCAGCGCATCGCGACCGGGATCCTGGTGGTGCTCATGGTGCTCGTCGCGCTGTCGGCCACCGAGCAGTGGGTGGTCTTCGCACTCCTGATCATCACCGGCGCCTTCTACATCGGCACCTTCCAGACCACTGCCAACGGGCTGTCCGTGCTCAACTCGCCCCCGGACGCGCCGGGATCACTCCCGGGGATCAACGGGGCGCAGTTCGGGCTGGGAGCCGCCGCCGGTATCGCCCTGGTCGCTCCCCTGGCGGATCTGGCCACCGAGATCGGTTACCGCTCCGCCTTCATCGTCTCAGCGGCACTGGTGGGCGGTGGCCTGATGTGCTCGCTCATCCTCAAGCCCGCAGCGGCAGCGCTGCCGGCTGCAACCACGAAGGAGTCCCTCGCATGAACAACCGTCCCCTCCTCCTCGACTGCGACACCGGTATCGACGACGCCCTGGCACTGACGTACCTGCTGAACTGCGACACCGACCTCGTCGGCATCAGCACCGTGAGCGGCAACACCTCGGCACAGCAGGCGTCGGCCAACACACTCGCTCTCCTGGCGCTGGCCGGCCGACCCGGCATCCCGGTCGCCGTCGGCGAGCACGATCCGCGAACGGGGGCGTACCGCGGCGGAGCCCCCCATGTCCACGGCGGCAACGGGGTGGGGGATGTGTCCCTGCCCGGGGCCGGCACTCCCTCCGACGAGACGGGACCGGAGATGCTGCTGCGCCTGTCCCGCGTGCACGCCGGTGAGCTCGATGTGGTCGCGATCGGTCCGCTGACGAACATCGCGCGCGCCCTCGACCAGGATCCCGCCCTGCCGCAGCGCATCCACAGGCTCATCATCATGGGAGGCGCGGTCTGGGTGCCCGGGAACACCACCGACCACGCAGAAGCGAACATCTACAACGACGCCGCGGCAGCGGCCCAGGTCCTCACCGCCGGTTTCGACGTGACGCTGGTACCGCTGGATGTCACCCTGCAGCACACCTTCACCGATGACGATGCGGCACTCCTCGAGGATTCCGGGCATCCGCTCCACCTCGCGCTCGGCACGATGCTGCGCCGCTACATCGACTTCTACGAGTCGGTCGACGGCGTGCGTGCCGCGCCGCTGCACGATCCCTTGGCAGCCGCGATCGCCACCGGTGAGGTCGCGATCACCGCAGCGCGCTCGGTGGCGATACAGGTTCTCGCCGAGGACACCGAGGACCGTGGCCGCACCATGGCCGCCGACGGTCGGCCCCAGGTCCAGGTCGTCACGGGCGCATCCGCCGACGCGGACGCGGCCATCCGTGCCCGTCTCCTCAGCACGAGCCGCCATCAGGGGGTCACCCAGTGACGGCCTCTCCTCGTCTGCCTCGCCTCGCCGTCGTCGGCAGCGTGAACATCGACATCACCCACCATGTGGACGCCCTGCCCACGCCCGGGGAGACCGTGCTCGCGAACACCCGGGAGCTGCACCTGGGCGGCAAGGGCGCGAACCAGGCAGCCGCCGCCGCGCGCCTGGGTGCGCAGACGACGCTGCTCGCGGCCGTCGGGGACGACGAGCACGCACGCTTCGCACGAACGCAGCTCGAGCGCGCCGGGGTGAACATCGATCACCTGTGCACGACCGCACGGCCGACCGGGACCGCGGCGATCGCCGTCGACCCCGAGGGTGAGAACCTGATCATCGTCGACCCCAGCGCCAACGCGGAGCTCGGCCCGGTGGCGTCGCTCGGCGGCGGTGACACGCTCCTCCTCCAGCTCGAGGTCCCGCTCGAGGCCGTCACCGCGGCCGTCGAGGCCGCCACGGGATTCGTCGCGCTCAATCTCGCTCCGGCGCGGCATCTGCCCGCGGCCACACTGGAGCGGGCCGATCTGATCATCGTCAACGAGCATGAATGGCGTGCCCTTCCGGAGCTCGCCGGCTGTCGCCGCGTCGTCGTCACCTCCGGGAGTGAGGGCATCGATCTGATCGAGCACGGCGCGGTGGCACTGCATGTGGACGCCGTTCCCACCGAGGTCGTCAACACCGTCGGGGCGGGAGACGCGTTCAGCGCAGCAGTGACCCTCGGCTTCGCTGCGGGCCTCGACCCCCGGACGGCGCTCTCCGTCGCGGCCGCCGTCGGCGCCGAGGCCGTCGCGGATCCTGCCTCGCAGCCGCACTTCGCCCGCTACCAGGACTACCTGGATCGAGCATGAGGATCGTCGCCACGCACGGCGCGGACCTGGCATGGGGCGCTGCGCCCGCATACGACATAGTGAGTCAGATGGATACCGATACTGAACACGCTCTGGGCGGCGCCATCTCCCCGACGGCGGGAGTGCCGCTGCGCGTGGCCGTCTACATGAGGATCGATGAGGCGATCCGCACGGGGGCGCTCCCCCGCGCGAGCCTGATCCCGTCCGAGGCCGAGCTCGGGGGCCGCTTCAACGTCTCTCGCACCGTGATCCGGGAGGCGCTCCTCCTGCTCGAGGAGGACGGTCTCGTCCACAGCCGGCGTGGCATCGGCCGTTTCGTCAGCGACCACCCGCCGCGCAGCGGCATCGAGCGCCTCGAGCCCCTGGAGCGGCTCATCAGCGCCGGCCGACCGGTGAGGATCACGCGCACCGAGCACACCGAGCAGACCTCGACGTCCAGCTTCGTCACGGACTTCCTCGGTGGGGACGGGCACTCGTCGTCGTGGTTCATCGAGAGCGTCATCGGCGATGGATCCGGCCCGATCGCACTCACCCAGGAGCACCTGCCGGCCAGCGAACGGCTCGACGGTCCCCTCTCCCCGCTGCGAGACGTGCTGGCCTCGCTCCCGGCCGATGCCACCTTCCTCGGAGCCGCCCACGCAGCGGGGCTGCGCTTCAGCGGGACGAGCGAGATCACCACCGGGACCGCGGGAGCGACCCGGGCAACGCTCCTGGGGATACCGGCCGCTCAACCGATCCTGGTCCTCACCCGGTATCTGCGGTTCGACGGCCGCCCCGCCTTCCTCTCGAAATCGCTCATCAACCAGCACGAGACCACCATCTCGATCACGCATCACGCCTACTAGGAGGCTCCCCATGCCCGACCACGACTACGACCAGCTTCTGCGGCGCGCGATCCAGGTGTCCGCGGACGCCCGTGCCCACGGCAACCACCCCTTCGGGGCCATCCTCGTCGCCCCCGACGGCTCGATCGCGCTCGAGGCCGAGAACACGGTCGTCACCGAGAACGACGTCACCGACCATGCCGAGACCAATCTCGTGTGGAAGGCCTCGCGCACCATCCCCCACGACCGCTTGGGCGACTACACCCTCGTGACGTCCTGTGAACCCTGCGCCATGTGTTCGGGGGCGATCTTCTGGTCAGGCATCGGCCGCGTCGTCTACGGCCTCTCCGAGACGGGGCTCCTCTCGCTCAGCGGTGACCATCCCGGCAACCCCACTCTCGATCATCCCTGTCGGCTCGTGCTCGCCGCGGGTGGCCGCCCGATCGATGTCATCGGTCCGCTGCTCGAGCAGGAAGCCGCCGTGCCGCACACCGGCTTCTGGGGGGAGTGAGGGACCCGACGCGTTGGTGCGCAGTCCCGTCTCGGCGAGGTATCCCACGGCGAGGTCCCCCGCGGGCTCGCCCATCCGCGGGACGAGGAGTGGGTCCTCCCGGCGGGGGCGAACACCTTCTGCCGCACGAGGTCATGACACTACGCGCGTTCGGCGACGAGGCGGCCTCCCTGGTCCACGCGGATCACCCCGCTGAAGTCACTGTCGGCCGCGGCGGCGTGGAGGGTGGTGGCGAGGTCATCGGCAGTGATCGTGGCGGTCATGAGCTCGACCATAGGAAGCGCCCGGCCCGCTGGCGAGGTACTTTCCCGGCGCAGGCCGTCGCGCGGCCGCTGCTGCGCGGCCCGTCCGCCTCGGGCCGGTCTGCTCGGTGCGAACCGACCGCAGCTGCCCTACGCACGATGAACGCTCGTGTACTATAGTGAACACGTGTTTACACACTGATGACCGCACCGCCCGGGCGAGAATTCGAGATGGGGCGTTGGAACTGTTCGCCGCGTTCGGGCCTGACGCGGTCACAGTCCGTGGTATCGCAGCGCGGGCCGGTGTGTCACCGAGCCTCGTGATCCGCCACTACAACTCGAAGAACGGGGTGCGCTCCGCAGTCGACGCTTACGTCGTCGACGTTTTCGAAGCGATGATGGCCCAAGTGTCGGCCCCTAGCTGTGATGAACGGTCGGAACCGGCTGTCCCGCTGTCTTTCGTTGAGATGGTCACCAAGTCCCTGCCGCACGACTCGGCGATCCCCGGCTACCTCGGGCGAATGCTCATCGCTGGCGACCCAGCGGGATCAGCCCTTTTCCAACGCCTACACGACGTGAGCAAAGCAACGCTTGCAGACATGATCGCGAGCGGGTCAGCAACCCTTGGCCACGACCCCGACGTGCGCGCGGCCTTCTTGCTGGTCAACGACCTTGCGGTGATGATCCTGCGAGACCGGCTCACCGAGGTGCTCGGCGTCGATCCGATATCGCCGGATGGGCTGCATCGCTGGGGAACCGAGGCACTGAGCGTCTATCGAGGCGGATTACTTCATGACGCAGCACCGAGCTCCAGCATCCAAGGCCGGGGAACGGACCTCCCGACTGAACGCCAGGATGAGAGGAATCCCTCATGAGCCCTGTCCGACCGGGCGCAGAAACTACGAGCAACACAGACGATGCGCCATCGTGGGTGCTGGTCGCCGGGGCGACCGGATACATCGGCCGTCATATCGTCGAGGCGCTGCACGATGCCGGCTACCGTGTGCGCGCCCTGGTTCGCAACGAAGCCAAACTGGAGCCGGTGGCCCATGCGTGCGATGAGGTCGTTCTCGGCGAGGCCACTGATCGCGACAGCCTCAAAGGCATCTGCGAGGGAGTCGACGTTGTCGTCTCCGCACTGGGACTGCGGACGCTGCGTCGTCACCCCAGCGCCGACGACGTCGACCTGCGCGCGAACCAGAACATCCTCGAATGCGCACAGGCCGCGAGGGTCAAGCATTTCGTCTTCGTCGGCGTCCTCGCCGGCGAGGAGATGATGTCAGAAGTGCCGATCCTGCGTCCCCGCGAGCGATTCATCGACGAGCTCAGACAATCCGGGCTGAACTGGAGCGTGATCCGGCCCACCGGAGCGTTCAACGACGGAGCCGAGATCTTCCGGATCGCGCAGCGAGGATGGGCATTCATGCTCGACGATGGCCACCACCGGATCAACCTGATCCACCCGGCCGACATCGCAGACGTCACAGTCCGCGCCATCAGCGACACACAGCTGCACGACACGGAATTCGGAATCGGCGGGCCGGACACGTATTCACACCGTGAGCTCACCGACCTCGCCGCTGAGGTCCTCGGCAAACGGCTGCGTCCGATCCACCTGCCCGGATGGACGGTCGACGCGGTGGCGGCCGTGCTGCGCCCCTTCAACAGAAACGCAGCCGGATTCATGCGCTTCTTCCGGCACACCCTGAGCAGAGACATGGTCGGCGAACCAGTCGGCAACCACCACCTCGGCGACTTCTACAGAGAGCTCGCCGCGAAGCAGTAGGGCACAGCCGGATACGGGCTCGACGATAGCGATGCGCCGCCACATCATCCAGCAGGCGGGAACCGCGCCATCGCTGTTGACGCCTGGCCAGGCAACGTCGGCAGCGGGGCAATTTGGGTCCAGGAGCGATCCATGGTCCCTGAACTGTTCGTCCTCTGGGGCGCCCAACGTAGTCATGGATCGTGTGGTTCAGAACCTCCAGCGCGAGGGTCAGATCGCGGATCCGTCTCGCGATGTCGTCGCGCCGCTCATGCGTGATGTGCCGACGCTCCGCGGTCATGGTCGGCCATGGCTGACGAGCTCGACGCACCGCTCGAGGTCCCCGCATCATGATGCGCGTTGCCACATGCGAGTCGATGTCAGATCGGCACGGCCTGGATGACATGCCGTGAGTCACAGCATGTGCCTGTGCATCGCACGGGTGTCGACTAGCGTTTCCGCTGGCAGATCGGACAAAAATGACTTGAGCGATTCATGAACCGCTCGCGCACGATGGTTGTTCCGCAACGCGTGCACGGGTATCCGGCACGGCCATAGACATTGAGGCTCCGGGCGAAGTAGCCGCTGCGGCCGTCGACATTCACGTACAGCTCGTCGAAACTGGTCCCTCCGGCCTGCAGGGCTCGCTCCATCACGGCAGCGGTCTCGCGCAGGATGGTGTGCGTCCGGCGCTGGCTGAGCGCGGCCCCGGGGGTGTCGAAGCGGGCGCGGGCGGCCCACAGCGCCTCGTCGGCGTAGATGTTGCCGATGCCGCTGACCAGGTCCTGGGACAGCAGCAGGGTCTTGATGGCGGCGCGGCGGGTGCGCAGGCGGCGGGCGATCGCAGGCAGATCGGCGGCGGGGTCGAGCACGTCGCGCGCGATCTTCGCGGCATCGGTGGGGATCAGCGCATCGGGGCTGCCGGCCCCGGCGGGCGAGGCATCAGCGCCCGGGACCAGCTCGGAGGTCCAGATCCCTCCGAACAGTCGCTGGTCGATCAGATCGATCGCGCCACCGTCGTCCAGGTGCAGGGTCAGGCGCCGGTGGCGCAGCGGATCGGGGGCAGGGCCCTCGGACTCGGGCGGCAGGATCTGCTCCGGGGACGGCCCGGGGGTCCGCACCCGCAGCTGTCCGCTCATGCCCAGGTGCCCCATCAGCGCTTCCCCGAGCTCTGCGCCGTCTTCGTCGGCCAGGCGCCACCACAGGAACTTCCCGCGCCGCACCAACGCGGTCAGCGACGATCCCTCCAACCCGCCGCGCAGCCGGTCCGCGCCCCCGACCTGCCGGCGGATGATGCGCGGGTCGAGCACCTCGACCTCGGTGATCGTGCGGCCGACGGTATGGGGCAGCAGACCGCGCCGCACCACCTCAACCTCGGGCAGCTCCGGCATGTCTCAGCCTCTCGGGATCAGGGGCTCGCCACGGGCATCGAGCACGGTACGCACCGCGTTCTGGGCGGCAGCGAGCTCGGCGTCCTTCTTGGAGGCGCCGTCACCGCTGGCCGTGACGATCTCGGGGATCGTGACGGTGGCGGTGAAGGTCTTCTGGTGCTCGAGGCCGGATTCGGTGATCAGGTAGCTGGGGCTGGTCCCGGTCTCGGCGGCGATCTCCTGGAGGCGGGACTTGAAGTCGTAGCTGGCCTCGAGGAACTCGTCGGAGTCCAGCAGCGGACGCATCAGCTCCAGCACGAAGCGCCGGGAGACGTCCTGCCCGCAGGCCAGATGCACCGCCCCGATCACGGCCTCGGTCGTGTCGGCCAGGATGGAGGCCTTCGAGCGTCCGCCGGTGAGGTCCTCCCCGCGCCCGAGCTTGACGTAGGCCCCCAGGTCCAGGCGGGTGGCGATCACCGCCAGCGCCCGGGAGCTGACGGTGCCGGCTCGGCGGCGGGCCAGATCGCCCTCGGGCAGGCTCGGGTGGGCGGTGTAGAGCTGCTCGGTCACGGCCAGCTGCAGCACCGCGTCCCCCAGGAACTCCAGTCGCTCGTTGTGGGCGACGCCGTCGTTCTCGTAAGAGTAGGAGCGGTGGGTCAGGGCGAGATCGAGCAGGCCGGATTCGCGCAGATCGGCGGCTTGCCCTCCGTCCAGGGGCAGGGCGTCCAGCAGGCCCTGGGGGTCGGCGGCGGGCCGGGTCCGGCGGGACCGGGCCATCAGCGATCCTCCTTCTCGCCCGCGTCGTCGGAGCTCCCGGGCTGCTCAGAAGAGTCCTCGGCCTGCTCGACGTCGTCGGAATCCTCCTCGAGCAGCCCCTGCAGCGCCGCGAAGCGAGGGTCGATCACATCGTGGAAGTGCTCAGGATCGTCCTCCATGCGGAAGCCGCACTGGGAGCACAGACCCGGGCAGTCCGGGCGGCACAGGGGGCGCTCGTCGGCCTCGACCCCGATGGTGTCGCGCACCAGGGGGCCCAGGTCCACCTGGTCGTCCTCGAAGAGGACGGCGTCCTCCTTCTCCTCAGCGGTGAGCTTCTCGGGATACATGAACAGCTCGTCGATACGGACGCCGATGTCCTGCTCGACGGGGTCCAAGCAGCGTGAGCACTCCCCCTCCAGGTGCGTGGTGACGGTGCCGTGGACGTAGATGCCCTCGACGACGGACTCGAGCTCGGCCTCGACGTCGATGGTCTCGCCCTCCGGGACCTGCATGGCCTGCCCGCCGGCGTCGCGGGCGGGGGCGGTGATGGTGTGCTGGACGGTGCGGTGGGAACCGATGCGGCCGGCCAGGTCGACCGCATCGAAGCGCAGCTCGGTCTCCAGCGGTGAGTTCGAGGATGTCTCGGTGGACATGATGGTGCCGTCCTGTTCGTGAAGAAGCGGATGGGGGCGGGCGGGGAACCTATCAGGATACGTCCGGGGCGGCGACGAGCGCCTGCTGGGAGGGGCCCGGGAGCATGTTCGATACCTCACCGCCCAGGGCGTGGACCTCCCGCACCAGGCTGGAGGAGATGTGGGCGAGGGAGGACTCGGTGAGCAGGAAGACGGTGTCGATCTCGGCGAGGTGACGGTTCATGCGCGCCATGGGCTCCTCATAGGCGAGGTCCAGCTGGGAGCGCAGTCCGCGCACCACCGCACCGGCGCCGATCTCCCGGCAGAAGTCGACCAGCAGTCCCCCGGGCAGGGTGCGAACCTCGACGGTGTCGGCCAGGTCCTCCTGCGCCATGGTGGCGGCGATGGCCTCCTTGCGGGCGTCCAGCCCCAGCAGGCCCTTCTTGCTGGGGTTGTGGGAGACGGCGATGACGACCCGGTCGGCCAGGGCGGCGGCGCGACGCGCCAGGTCGAGGTGGCCGAGGGTGAAGGGGTCGAACGAGCCGGGCAGGACGACGGTACTCATGGGATGCCACTCTAGAGGGTCCGCGCGCCTCACCTGACGGTTCGTGCGAGCGCACCCCGGTTATGTGCGTCGAACACGATCGAGCGCGCCAACCATGGTCGTGCGCGCCAACCACGGTTGTGAGGTGCGCGCCCCACATGGTTTTGCGCGTCCCGCAGCCGTCGCCGACTCTCCACCGCACGGAAGCGATCCCCTGGGCCGGTCCCGGGGGTGGTCGTCAGCCTCTGGCACGGCAGTTCGGGGTGCCCGTTCAGTGCAGGGCGACGCCCACCTGGTGGACGCCGTCGTCGCCAACGGATTCGATGGTCAGGGTGCCGGTGACCCCGGCGAGCTCCCCGGTGCCGGAACCGGGAGCCAGCACGAACTGCAGCTGCGGTTCGCCGGCGTCCATGGTGCCCAGTTGCTGGAGGGCGATGGTGCCGCCCCGTCCCTCGAGCGTGCCGTCGAAGATCTCGAGGGCGACGTAGCCAGCGCTGCCGGTGGCGGGGTCCCCGGCTGTGAGCATCGCGCCGTGGCTGGTTCCTTCGAGGGCGCCGTTCCAGGTCTTGGTGAAGTCGAAGCGGGCCGAGCCGTCGATCAGGCTCTGCCCCGGATGCATCTCGATGGTGAAGGTCGCGGTGCTGGTCATCGGGTCTCCTGGCTGCGGGCTGGGGCCTCGGCACGGGACGCACCCTCATGCCGGGCGCGGTACTCCGTGGCCAGTATCGCCCATGCCATACCATCCAGCCAGCGCCCGCTGCGGTGCAGGGACTCCTGACGGAACACGCCTTCGCAGCGCAGGCCGATCTTCTCCATGATCCTTCGGGAGGCATGGTTGTCGGCGAAGCAGGCGGCCTCGACCCGGCGCACCTCCAGGCCCTCGAATGCGATACGCAGGAGGGCCACGGCGAACTCGGTACCCAGTCCCTGCCCCTGCTGGCGGGGGTCGAGCACCCAGCCGAGCTCGGCCTGCTGCCCGCGGGCCTGCTCGGCCACATCGGTCTGGGACCAGGCATCCTGACGCTCAACCTTGCCGACAGCGATGATCCGCTCCCCCTGCAGGGCCACCATGGCGTGGGCCAGGCCCGCTTCCCACCGCTGCCGGTGCTCGGCCTCATCGGCCGAGAGCGTGGTCGTCCACTGCTGGACCTCGGGCAGGCGGTACCAGGGCCAGATCTGCGCGGCGTCCTCGCTGAGTCCGGGGCGCAGCTGCAGACGGTCGGTGGTCAGGGGCCAGTCGAGCTCGCGGAGTGTGAGAGACACAGGATCACGGTACGGGAGGCTCCGGTGCCCCGTCAGCCAATATTCCGCCCGATGGCCGGGAGCGCTGCCGGGAGGCCGAGGGATCTGACCGGCCGCTCACCTTGACCGTGACCCACCTGGCCGTGACCCACCTGGCCGTAGCCCACCTTGGCCATAGTCCGCGTCGCCGCCACCCCGAGCTCTGCAAAGATGTTGCTATACGAGCCGGAACCCACCACTTCGCAGAAGTCGATGGGCAAGTTGGAGAGCTCGATGGAGGCGCTACGGCCATCGGGCTGCCTGCGCCACCTCGAGCTCTGCAAAGATGTTGCTATACGAGCCGGAACCCACCACTTCGCAGAGGTCGATGGGCGTTTCGGTCGATGGGCGCTTCGCTCGATGGGCGTTTCGCTCGGATCGAGGGCCTGGAGGGCCGCCGGCTCAGTCGACGATCGGGCCGCCGTACTGCAGCACGGTCTCGCCGTACTTCTTGGTTCCGTCGTCGGCCCAGCCATCGGGCCACTGCAAGGGGCGGGTGCGGCTGGAGCGCTCGATGACGGCCAGAGCGTCATCGGCCAGCACCGGCCGCAGCGTCACCAGCAATTCCTCGAGCCCGTCGATTGCCAGGCCGTAGGGCGGGTCGAGGAAGATCAGGGTGAAGGGTTGCGCTGGAGGTTCCTCGAGGAGCTGCTGGACGTGGTGGAGCGCCTTGCCGGCGTGCACCTGGCACCGATCGGCGATCCCGAGCTCCTTCGCCGTAGCGCGCAGGGCCCGGGCGGTGGGCGCGTGCATCTCCACCATCACCGCGTCCTCGGCCCCGCGGGAGATCGACTCGAAGGACAGCACCCCGGTACCGGCGAACAGGTCCAGTACCCGGGCCCCCTGGAGCGTGTCCCACCCGTCGAGGCGGGAGAAGAGGGCCTCGCGCACCCGGTCGGCGGTGGGCCGGGTGCCCCTGCCCGGCGGACCGGGGACGAAGCGCCCTCCCAAGGCGCCGGCGATGATGCGGGGCATCTCAGCTCCTCTCGAGCGTGTTCTCGGCGGCGCGCAGACGGATCGCGACCGCGGTGGCGAGCGCAGGGTGCGCGGACAGCTCGGGATCCTCGCGGACCAGAGCGAAGGCGTCCTCGCGCGCGGTCCCGATCAGTTCCGCGTCGCGCATCAGATCCAGATGCTGCAGGGTGCGCCCCAGACCGGACTGCTCCTCCCCGACCAGGTCGCCGGCGCCCCGCCGCTGCAGGTCCAGCTCCGCCAGTTCGAAGCCGTCGGTGGCGCCGGCGATCATCTGCAGGTGCCGGGAGGTCCCGGAGCCCTCCGGCGCACGCGTGTCGAGGAAGGCGATGCCGGCATGCTCCCCGCGGCCCACTCGACCGCGCAGCTGATGGATCTGGGAGACGCCGAAGCGTTCGGCGTCCAGGATGACCACCACCGAGGCGTTGGGGACGTCCACACCCACCTCGATGACGGTTGTCGCGACCAGCAGGTCGATCTGTCCGGCGACGACCTGATCCATCACGCGCTGCTTCTCCTCGGCGCCCAGTCGCCCGTGGAGCAGATCGATCCGGGCCCCGGCCAGCTCGGGTCGATCGGCCAGTCGCGAGACGGTCTCGGTGACGCCGCGGGGCGGCGGGGCCGGCTCCTCGCCGTCCTCCCCCGCGAACAGGGCCTGCGGCAGTGCGTCCTCGGAATTCTCGTCGATCCGGGCGCACACCACGAACACCTGGCGACCGGCCGCGATCTCCTCGCCGGCGCGCTGCCACATGCGCTGCTCCCACGCGACGCGGCCTTCATGGACCACGAAGCTGGTGACCCCGGCACGCTCTCCGGGGCTCTCCCTCAAGGTCAGCACGTCGAGGTCCCCGACGGTCGACAGCGCGGCCGTGCGCGGGATCGGGGTCGCGGTCATCACGATCACGTGCGGGCTCTGGCCCTGTGGCCCCTTCTCGCGCAGCCTGCGCCGGTGATCGACGCCGAAACGGTGCTGCTCGTCGATCACCACCAGCCCCAAGGAGGCGAACTCGACCGACTCGGTGAGCAGGGCGTGGGTGCCCACGACGATGCCGGCCTGCCCAGAGGTGACGTCCAGGAGGGTCTCGCGGCGCGCGGCAGTGCGCTGGGAGCCGGTCAGCAATCGCACCCGGGTGGCGTCGGGGTGGCCGTCCAGGCGACCGGCGGCGGCGAGGTCCCCCAGCAGCTCGGTCAGGGTCCGGTGATGCTGTTCGGCCAGGACCTCGGTCGGTGCCAGCAGCGCCGCCTGGTGCCCGGAATCCACCGCTCGCAGCATCGCCCGCAGCGCCACCACCGTCTTGCCCGATCCGACGTCGCCCTGCAGCAGCACCGAGCTGGGATGGGTGCGCTGAACCCGTTCGACCAGCTCCCGGCCCACCTCCTGCTGACCGCGGGTGAGACGGAAGGGCAGGCGCTGGTCGAAGGCGGGCTGCAGCGGGCCCTCGGCCGTGAGAGAGGGGGCCGGGGTGCGGGCGTCGATCGCACGGCGCTGGCCGAAGATCGTCTGCAGGACGAAGGCCTCCTCGAAGGCCATGTAGCGTGTTCCGGCGGCGGCATCGCTCTCGGTCCAGGGTGCGTGCAGCTTCTCGACCGCGTCGTCGAGCGGGAGGATGCCGCGGGCATCGAGCACCTCCTGCGGCACCGGGTGCAGCAGACTGCCAGCGAACTCCAGTCCCTTCTGGGTGGCCGAGCGCATGGTGGCCTGTTTGATGTTCTGCTTGAGAGGGTAGACGGGCAGCGGGCGCATCGCCTCGCGCCGCCCCTGCGGGGTGTCCTCGAACTCCTCGTACTGGGGGTGGGTGAGCTGCGGGTGGCCTCGCTGGTCCCGCCGTGCCTGGCCGCGCACCAGGATCTGGGTACCGCGAGCCAGGCGGCCCCGGTGCCATTCCACCTGGTGCGGCCTGGTCAGGAAGAAGGTCAGGGTCAGCTGCTCGTCGCCGTCGGAGACCTCGGCCTCCAAGATGAAGCCATGACGGCTGCGCATCCTGCGATCCTTCACCTCGAGCACATGCACAATCGCGCTCATCTCCTCACCCTCGCGGACCTCCCGCAGGGACCGCAGCGGGGCCGGGACGCTGTAGCGGCGCGGCGCGAAACGCATCATCGCGTCGAGGTCGCGCACCCCGAAGGAGGCCATGGCCCTCGACTCCTTGGGGGTCAGCAGCTCCCTCAGCGACATCGAGCCGTGCGGCGCCGCCTGCTTCCTGGCCATCGCGTCCTCCTGCCCGATCCGCCGGTGCCCGGCACCGCTGTGCTGTCCCGGTTCGCTGCCCTCACGACGCAGACCCTGCGTGCGATGATGGAACCGACCGGGACCATCGTGCCAGGCCCCTGTGACGCTGTGGTGGAATGCACAGGCAACGGCCTGCACCTTCCCTTCTGGGGAGGACTCCTTGTGGGATACACTTCCGTGGTTGCCCTGATCTTCGCGACCGCTCGTGCGTGCGGCCCGAGGTCACCGGCTCCTGAGAAGGCTCCCGCTCTGCTGGCCGGTGAGCACTCGCAGGGACGGGGGCACCCGTACAGATTTCGATTCTTCAGGAGACGACAGTGGCTTCCACGTGTGACATCTGCGCCAAGGGCCCGAGGTTCGGCAAGACCGTGTCCCACTCGCACCGCCGCCACTCGCGCCGCTGGAACCCGAACATCCAGTCCGTGCGGGCCATGGTCAACGGCACCAGCAAGCGTCTGAACGTGTGCACCTCCTGCCTCAAGGCAGGCAAGGTGTCCAAGCTCAGCGCCTGAGCGAGCGGCACCGGCCGACTCATCCCGCGAGCCCTCTCCCGATCCGGGAGGGGGCTCTCGTGCGTCCCGAGGAGAGCGGCACCACCACATCGCCGCTGGTCAGGTCTGATCCAGGGTAGGATGTGGGACGAACAATCGAATACGCCGTCGATGCGCAGCGGGAGAGTCCCGCCATGGCGGGCGCCGTAGGAGCAACCTCCCCGGGAATCTCTCAGGCCCCCTCACCGCTGCGCGAGGTGACTCTGGAAAGCACCCCATCGGGTGCACCCAAGGTGTAAACGGGCCCGGCCCGCGAAACTCTCAGGTCCGATGACAGAGCGGGGAACTGCCCCTGTCGTCGGGCGCCGTGTCATGGCGCCCTCCTGTGAGGAGTCTCCGTGGTCCAGATCGGTTCGGCGCGCCGGAGTGCGCCCACACCGGCTCGCCCCGCCCCCGTTGCCCGCCGGACGGCCAACCGCCGTCTCGGGATCGTCGCCGTGCTCATCTCCACCGTCGGGATGGGGCTGTCCGGTCTGTTCGCGCGCCTGGCCACGCCGGAAGGTGCCGCCACCGGGGAGGCTCTCACCCTGGGCCGGATGGGGGTGGGCGCGCTGGGGATGCTCGCGATTCTCGCCATGACGGGGCGCCTGTCTCAGCTGAAGGTGAGATTGTCGGGGTCCGTCGTGCTGGGCGGGCTGCTCCTGGGCCTGTCGCTGTCGACCTATCTGTCGGCCACCGTCCTCACCGACCTCTCCCGTGCCGTCGTGCTCCACTACCTGGGACCGGTGCTGTCGACGGTGCTGGCCCGGGTGGTGCTCAAGGAGCGCATCTCCCCTGCGGACGCGCTCTCGCTGGGCGTCAGCTTCCTGGGGATGATGCTCGCCGCGGGAATCCTGGGGACCGGGACCCCGGTGGGCACCGGGCAGGACACGCTCGGCACCCTGCTCGCTCTCGCCTCGGGCGTCTTCTATGGTGCGGCGCTGCTGTGCTACCGATTCCGCTCGGACATGCCGGCTGATGCGCGCAGCTTCTGGAACTTCGCCTTCGGTGCCGTCGCCACAGCCGGCCTGGTGGCGGTGGTGCGACCCGATCTGTCCGGGATGACCGTGACGAACTGGGCCTTCGCTGGAGCCTTCTTCCTGATCTGCGGGCTGCTGGCTCTGGGGATGCTGGTGGTGGCCGGCAAGCATCTGCGCGCCGCGGAGCTGTCCGGACTCTCGTTCACCGAGGTGATCGTGGCGACCACGGTGGGCGCCCTGGTGTTCGCCGAGCCGTTCAGCGTGCCGGTGGCCCTGGGGATCGTGCTGATCATGGTGGCGGCGGTGGTTCCGCTGGTCAGCGGCAGTCGAGCGAGTGCTCGGGCAGAGGGAGCCGGGGAGCCCGTGGGCGCCGGTGCGTGACGGCCCGAGCGACCTCGCCGACAAACAGCGTCTTCACGCTGTACTCATATGATTCGTGGATAAGTGCTGTGTCATGGCCGTCGCGGCCGCGGGACGCGACCACCGCAGCGACTCCCATCGAGCAGGGAGCGCGGTCACGGGCACCTCAGACCTCGACCTCGGCCCCCTCGAAGGTCGAGGTGTCGATGACCACGCGGAACTTCACATCACCGGCGACCACCCGCTCGTAGGCGGCGTCGGCCCCGTCGATCCCCACGGTCTCGATGACGGCCGCCAAACCGTGCTCGGCGCAGAAGTCGAGCATCTCCTGGGTCTCCTCGATGCCGCCGATGTTCGATCCGGCCAGGACTTTGTTGTTGCCGATCAGGGAGCCGAAACCCACGGACTGCGGGGCGGGCGGCAGGCCGACCACCGTCATCACGCCGCGCGGTGCCAGCAGCTGCAGGAAGCGATCGACGTCGATATCGGCGCTGATGGTGTTCAGGATCAGATCGAACTGGCCGCGGTGGTCGCGGAAGAAGTTCTCCTCGGTCGTGGCCAGCACGCGCGCGGCCCCCAGTTCGAGGGCCTCCTTCTCCTTGCGCAGGGTGCGGGTGAGGACGGTGACCTCGGCGCCCATTGCGGCGGCGATCTGCACACCCATGTGGCCCAGGCCCCCGAGCCCCAGCACTGCGACCTGCTTGGGGCGTCCGTCGATCCTCTCGCCGGCGCCCCACCGCGCCAGCGGCGAGTACGAGGTGATGCCTGCACACAGCAGCGGTGCGGCGACATCGAAGGCCATCGCATCCGGGATGCGCAGCACGAATCGCTCGTTGACGACCACCTTCTCGGCGTAGCCGCCCTGGGTGATGGTCCCGTCGACATCGGTGGCGTTGTAGGTGCCCACGTTCCCCTCGAGGCAGCTCTGCTCGAATCCCGCACGGCACTCCTGGCAGGTGCCGCAGGAGTTGACCAGGCAGCCCACGCCGACGCGATCGCCGACCTTCCAGGCCGTCACGGCCTCACCGACCTCTTCGACGACGCCGGCGATCTCATGGCCGACGGTCAGCGGGAAGTGCGCCTCGCCCCACTCGTTGCGGATGGTGTGGATGTCGCTGTGGCAGATCCCGGCGGCCCTGATGTCGATGACCACGTCATCGGGCCGGGGATCGCGCCGCTCGATGGTCGCGACCCGGAACGGCTGATCCGGTCCGGTCTTCTGCAGGGCCTTGACGGTGATCGGCATGGGGGTGGTCCTCCGGGACGGGGCTGAATGGTGCACGGGGTGCGCGGCACGCGAGGTGCCCGGCGCCGACAGCCTATCCATCACTCGTGGTCAGGAGGCGTATCGCACGGGGGAGAAGACCGGTCATCCGAAGTGGTCGAAACCCTCGCCGACGATGGGGCGTCCGCCCAGCGTCATGGCGCGGCCCGGTGCCTGCGAGGTCCGCAGGCGGCCGATCACCCGGAACCCCGGGGGCACCCGACCGGGGGCGAAGGCCGCGAGCATCGCATGCTCCTCGGCGCCGTGGAGCACCCACTGCCAGGGATCGGCCCCGAGCTCGGCGGCCAGCGGTGCCAGGGCGCGCACATCCGGGGCCAGGGCCTGTTCATCGAGGTCGATGGCGACCTGTGAGGCCGCGGCCAGGCGTCCGCCGTCGCGGATCAGCCCGTCCGACAGGTCCATCATGGCGTGCGCCGAGCGGCCCGCGGTCCAGCCGAGACTGAGCTGCGGGTCCGGGGCGTTGTGCCAGACCACCAGATCGGCGGCCGCGGGATCCTGGATCCCCTCGAGCTGGATGCCGGGGTGGGCGGGATCGCTCTCGTCGACCCGGACGCGCCCGGCCAGCACCAGCGCCAGACCCGCGGCGGAGCGGCCCAGGCGGTCGGTGCCGATCGCCAGGACGTCCCCGGGGCGGGCTCCGGAGCGGAGCACCGCGGGCCGACCCTCCTCGAGGGCGCCCACCGCGGTGACGGTCACGGTCAGCTGCTGGGCGCGCCCCAGGTCCCCGCCGACGATCCGGGCCCCGTCGGCCTCCGCCCGGTGGGCCAGCCCGATGGTCAGCTGCTCGAAGGACGATGCGGGGGTGCTCACCGGGGCGGACAGAGCTGCCACCAGGGCCACCGGCCGAGCTCCCATGGCGGCGACGTCGGCCAGGTTCTGAACGGCGGCCTTGTGGCCGATCCAGCGACCCGCCGTGGTGCGGGGCAGGAAGTCATACCCGTCGACCAGCGTGTCGGTGGTCACCACCAGGCGCTCGGAGGGCAGCCGCACCACCGCGGCGTCGTCTCCGGGGCCCACCTCGATCTGCTCGCCGTCGGCCAGGTGGGGGAGCATGCGAGCCAGGAGGCCCGCTTCCCCGAGATGTGTGTCGCCTGCCATGGCCCCCAGTGTGCCGGATGCGCGTGCTCACCTCGTGCACGGGTGTCCCGGGTACCCTCGACGGGTGCTCGCTCCGCTCCGCTCCCTCCTGCCGGACGTCCGCCTGCCGGGCTCCCGTCTCCCGGGCCCCCGTCTGCCGGCCCTCGCCGGCATCTGCCTGCTGACAGCGGGTCTGGCGGGCTGCGGCACGGTGCGGGTGCCCGCCGGGGAATTCGCGAGCGATCCTGTATGCGCACAGATCGTGATGGGCGCCCCTGAGCAGATGCTGGAGATGGACCGGGTGGAGACCTCCAGCCAGGGCACGGTTGCCTGGGGCAGCGGGGACGACACCGTGGTGATGCGGTGCGGTGTGATCCCTCCCGGCCCCACCACTGATCAGTGCACCCGGCTCGAGGACGGTGCGGGGGTGCAGGTCGACTGGATCATCCAGGAGCTGGATGGCGGCGTCCTGCAGTACACGACCTATGGTCGTGAACCCGCGATCGACCTCACGGTGCCCATGGAGGCGGCCGGTGATCAGCCCTCGGCGGTGCCGCTGTCGGTGGCCCGCCTGGTCGAGGACAACATCGAGGCCACCGACCACTGCGTGGGACCCGGCGACGAGGCCTGAGCGCTGCTCAGCGCGGACCCAGGCGGCGCCGGCGCGCCTGCTCGACGAGATCGGTGATCAACTCGGAGTACGGGAGCCCCATGTGCGCCCACAGCACCGGGAACATCGAGTACGGGGTGAATCCTGGCATCGTGTTGACCTCGTTGGCCAGCACCTGACCGTCCTCGGTCACGAACACGTCCACCCGGGCCAGGCCCTCCAGGCCCAGCACCTCGAAGGCCCGGGCCGCCACCTCGCGGACCGCTTCGAGCTGGGCGTCGGGAAGATCGGCGGGGACATCGATGCTGACGGTGCCCTTGCCGAAGTACTTGGCCTCGTAGTCGTAGAACTCGAGGTCGTCGCCGACCTTGACCTCCCCAGGCACGGTGGTGCGGCATTCGCGGCCGTCGATGCCCTGCAGGACCCCGCACTCGATCTCGCGGCCGACGACCGCCTCCTCGATGAGCACCTTGGGATCCTCGGCGAAGGCGTTCTTCAGCGCCAGGTCCAGCTCCGCCGGATCGTTGACCCGGGTCACGCCCAGACTCGATCCGGCTCGGGCTGGCTTGACGAACCACGGCAGAGGATGGTTCTGGTACAGATGCGCCTGCACCCGGCGGCCCTCTCGGGCCCACAGGTCCTCGTGGAGCACGATGCCGGGGGCGGTGCCGATGCCGGCGGCGCGGAGCATCTGCTTGGTGGCGGCCTTGTCCATGCTCGCGGCGGAGGCCAGGACCCCGCTGCCCACGTAGGGGATGTCCAGCATCTCGAGCATGCCCTGGACGGTGCCGTCCTCCCCGTAGGAGCCATGCAGCAGGGGGAAGGCCACGTCGATCTCGGCGAGCTGCTCGATGCGCCCCTCGCGCACCACGCGCAGGGCGGCCGGGCGGCCGGGGCGGTATCGCTGCTCGGGGAGCAGCACCTCGGGGCCTTGCGGATCGATCTCCGGGGTGCGGCCGTCGACGAGCGTCCAGTCGGAGGCATCATCGGAGACCAGCAGCCAGCGGCCCTCGCGGGTGATGCCGATGGCGATCACGTCGTAGCGGTCGCGATCGATCGCGGCGAGGATGCCGCCGGCGGTGACACAGGAGATCCCGTGCTCTCCGCTGCGGCCTCCGAACAGGAGGGCGACGGTGGTTCTCATAGCGGCAGGGTAGTCACTCGGGCCGCACGGATCGTGACAGCAGAGCCGTGGTGACCTGCTCGATACCCGCATCGTGATCGACGACATCGACCACGGCCCGGGTGATCGGCATCTCCACCCCCAGCCTGCCGGCCAGATCGTCGACGGCGCGTGCGGTGGCCACGCCCTCGGCCGTCTGGCCCACCTGCGCCGTCGCGGCCTCCACGTCCAGTCCGCTGCCCAGCGCGAGCCCCAGGCGGTGATTGCGGCTGAGCGGGGAGGCGCAGGTGGCGACCAGGTCCCCCATCCCGGCCAGTCCCGCGAAGGTCTCCGGGCGGCCGGCCAGGGCTACGCCCAGGCGGGTGATCTCGGCCAGGCCCCGGGTGATCAGGCTGGCGGTGGTGTTGTGCCCGTGCCCCAGTCCGGTGGCCGCCCCGACCGCGATGGCGATGACGTTCTTGACCGCTCCGGCGATCTCCACGCCCACCACGTCGGTGGAGGTGTAGGCGCGCAGATAGGGCGCGTGGCACCAGCCCGCCAAAAGGTGGGCCAGATCCTGTGTGGGCGCGGCGATGACACTTCCGCAGGGCCGGCGTTGCAGGATCTCGGCCGACAGGTTCGGTCCCGACAGCACCCCGACCAGTTCCCGCCGGGCGCCCCCGGCCGCCACGAGCACCTCGCTGATGCGCGAGTCGGTGCCCCGCTCGATCCCCTTCACCAGGGACAGCACAGGCACCGATGGCAGCCCCTGGGACAGCCCGGGCAGCTGGCGCCATCCGGTCAGGGTCGGGCGCAGGGATTGGGCGGGCAGGGCCACCACGATGCCGTCAGCGCCGTCCACGGCCTCGGCCACGGAGGAGGTGGCCGTCACCTCGGCGGGCAGGCGGTGCCCGCCGAGGTAGGTGCGGTTGCGGTGCTCCTCGCGGATCTCCCGGGCCACCTCCTCCCGGCGTGCCCACAGGGTCACCTGGGCTCCGCTGTCGGCCAGGACCTGCGCGAAGGTGGTCCCCCAGCTTCCGCCTCCCAGCACTGCCAGGCGTGTCATCGGCGTCCTCTTCTCAGCTGTCGGCGGCGCTGGGGCCGGCCGTCCTCGGGGCGGTGGTCATCGTTGCGGGGGTCGTGGACGGTCGGCGGGGGCGGCTGAGCGCGGGTGGTGGCCAGAAGCGCCGTGATGGCGCTCATCAGCTCCTCTGTCAGACGTACCGCGGCCTGGTGCTCGGTCTCCTCGGGTCGCCGCTGCGCGGGGATCGGTTCCCCCACCCGTATGATCAGGCGCCGCCGCGGCAGCAGGCGCGGGAGCATCCCTCCCACCGGCCACAGCTGCTGGGAGCCCCAGCACGCGAGCGGGATCAGCGGGGCGCCGGTGGACAGCGCCAGCCTTGCCGCACCCAGCCGCGCCCGCATCGGCCAGAGCTCGGGGTCACGGGTGTAGGTGCCCTCGGGGAAGACCATCAGCAGCTCTCCGCGCTCCAGGGCGGCTCGGGCGGTGGAGAGGGCGTCCGTGCTGCGCGTGGTGCCGCGGTGGACGGGGATCTGCCCGGTGGCCCGCAGGATCGTGCCGAGCAGCGGGATTCGGAACAGGGAGTCCTTGGCCAGGAACCGCGGGGCGATGCCGCAGGCCTGCAGCAGATGCCCGTAGGCCAGGGCGTCGAACGGGCCGCTGTGGTTGCCGCAGGCGACCGCCGCGCCGCGTTCGGGGAAGTGGTGGGTGCCGATCCACTGCCGGCCCGCCAACAGCCGGATCAGTGGACGCAGCACCAGCTGCGCGACGAAGATCACGCCTCCGGCACGCCGTTCGGGCGGGCGGGCTGAGCCGAGGTCCCAGCTGCGCGCGAACGAGATCGTCGGGCGCGGCCGGCCCATCAGGACGCGGCCGACGGCCGGCCCAGCGCTCTGCGGGCCGCCTGCCCGGTCACGGTCGGCACGGGGGCACCGGCTGCCATGGAGCGGCGACGCAGGGTGGTCGGCGCCCGGCGGGCCAGGGTGTTGACCGCGGAGGCATGCATCAGCCGGCGCGGGGCGAAGGCGATCCGACCGCGCACCGAGCGGTACTTCACCGCGGTGGTGACCTGGAGCAGCTCGCCCCCGGGCAGCAGCGCCACCCCGATGCGCACGCTCAGCTTCTCGTCGTCGTCGCGGATCAGCGCTTCCCCACCGACCACTTCATCGACCACGTACTGCTTGGCCGGCGGCGGCACCATGTCGAACAGACGGATCGCCTCGTCCCGCACTGCCAGCATGCCGCGCTTGCGCAGCGGCGTGTTCTCGTGGGAGAAGATCGCATCCGCCCACACCCGCGGGTCGGTCTCGGCCACACCCCGGGTGGGAACGATGACCACATCGCAGTAATCGGGGATGGGGATGTCCCGTAGCGCCAGAGAGGACGCCGCCGTGATGGACGGGGTCGGGGCCGAGGGGGCCGGCCCGGTGTCGGCGCGATCGGCCTGGACGTTCTCGCTCATCGGTGCCTGTTGCCCCCTTCGTGCTCGCAGCCCGTGACCGTCACGGCGCTCACTTCTCCCAGCACTCTGCTCCGAGCTGGGCCAGTTTGTGCTGGAACCGCTCGTAGCCGCGGTCGATCAGGTCGATTCCGTGGATGGTGGACACGCCCTCGGCCCCCAGCGCGGCGATCAGGTAGGAGAACCCTCCCCGCAGGTCCGGGACGGTGATGTCGGCCGCCCGGAGCGTCTTGGGGCCGGAGATGACCGCGGAGTGGTTGTAGTTGCTGTGACCGAAGCGGCAGCTGGAGCCGCCCAGGCACTCCCGGTAGACCTGGGTGTGGGCGCCCATGTCGTTGAGCGCCGAGGTGAAGCCGAGCCGGTTCTCGTACACCGTCTCGTGGACGATGGAGATGCCGTCGGCCTGCGTGAGGGCGACGACCAGGGGCTGCTGCCAGTCCGTCATCAGCCCGGGGTGGACGTCGGTCTCCACGGCGATCGCCCGCAGCGGGGTGCCCGGATGATAGAACCGGATCCCGGCCGGGGTGATGTCCATCCCGCCGCCGACCTTGCGGAAAGTGTTCAGGAAGGTCGACATGGGCTTCTGCTGGGCACCCCGCACGAACACCGACCCCTTGGTGGCAAGGGCCGCGCACGCCCAGGAGGCGGCCTCGATCCGGTCGGGGATGGCGATGTGCTCGTAGCCGCTGAGGGCGTCGACACCCTCGATGGTGATGGTGCGGTCGGTCTGGAGGGAGATCAGCGCGCCCATCTTCTGCAGCACCGCGATCAGGTCCTCGATCTCGGGCTCGACCGCCGCATTGCTCAGCTCGGTGACCCCCTGGGCCCGCACCGCCGTCAGCAGCACCTGCTCGGTGGCGCCGACGCTGGGGTACTCGAGATGGATCTTGGTGCCCTTGAGGCCGTTCGGCGCGGTGATGTAGATGCCCATCTCACGCTTGTCAACGACCGCGCCGAAATTGCGCAGCACGTCCAGGTGATAGTTGATGGGCCGGTCGCCGATGCGGCAGCCGCCGAGGTCGGGGATGATCGCCTCGCCCAGGCGGTGCAGGAGCGGACCGCAGAACAGGATCGGGATCCGGGAGCTGCCGGCGTGGGCGTCGATGTCGGCCACATGGGCCTTCTCGACGTTCGAGGGGTCCATGTGCAGGGTCCCCGACTCCGCGTCCCGTTCGATCTTCACGCCGTGGATGGACAGCAGTTCGGAGACGATCTGGACGTCACGGATGTCCGGCACCGAGTGCAGCACGCTGGGCTGTTCCCCCAGCAGCGCGGCGACCATCGCCTTGGAGACGAGGTTCTTCGCGCCGCGAACGGTGATCTCGCCGCTGAGCGGCCGTCCTCCACGAACGTGGAATGTCGAGCTCATGGTGTCCTTGCTTCGCTGGACCGGCGCCCCGGGGCGCCCGGTGTCTGACCCGGTCACCTTACCGGAGCGGGCGGCGCGGGGTTCCGCCGAACGGCATCGCACCAAAGCACCCCCTCTGGAACCGGACCGCCGACGGGAACCGCAGCCGTGTCCGCGGCCCTGCTCAGCCCTCGGCGATCCGGGCCGGGAGCGTCTTGGGCAGCCAGGCCGGCCGGCGTGCCTCGAAGGCGGTGATGTCGGCCTCATGACGCAGGGTCAGGCCGATGTCGTCCAGGCCCTCCATCAGGCGCCAGCGCGTGTAGTCGTCGAGGTCGAAGCGGAAGGTCGCCTCGCCGGCGTGGACCTGGCGCTCGACCAGGTCGACGGTGATCTCGGAGCCGGGGTTCTCCTCCAGGATCTTCCAGATCTGCTCGATGTCGTCCTGGGACAGCTGGGCGGCCACCAGTCCCTGCTTGCCGGCGTTGCCCCGGAAGATGTCGGCGAAGCGTGAGGACAGCACGGCCTGGAAGCCGTAGTCGCGCAGCGCCCACACCGCGTGCTCGCGGGAGGAGCCGGTACCGAAGTCGGAGCCGGCCACGAGCACCGAGCCCTTGCTGTAGGCGGGCTGGTTCAGCACGAAGTCGGGATCGCTGCGCCAGGCGGAGAACAGCCCGTCCTCGAAGCCGGTCTTGGTCACCCGCTTCAGGTAGACGGCGGGGATGATCTGGTCGGTGTCGACGTTGCTGCGGCGCAGCGGGACGCCGATGCCGGTATGGGTGGTGAAGGATTCCATGGGGTGCTCCTGGAGCGAGAGGGTCGAGGGTCAGCCGAAGCCGGGCTCAGCCGACCGGCTCGAGGTCGGACGGGGAGGACAGGGTGCCACGCACGGCCGTGGCGGCGGCCACCACCGGGGAGACCAGGTGGGTGCGCCCGCCCTTGCCCTGCCGACCCTCGAAGTTGCGGTTGGAGGTGGAGGCCGCCCTCTCCCCCGGCTGCAGCTGGTCGGGATTCATGCCCAGACACATCGAGCAACCGGCCTGGCGCCATTCGGCACCGAAGTCCAGGAAGATCTGGTCCAGGCCCTCCTGCTCGGCCTGCAGCCGCACCCGCGCCGAACCGGGCACGACCATCACCCGCACGTCGGAGTGCTTCTTCTTCCCGCGCACGACGTCGGCGAAGGCGCGCAGATCCTCGATCCGGCCGTTGGTGCACGAGCCCATGAACACGGTGTCGACCGGGATCTGCTTCAGCGGCGTGCCGGGCACCAGATCCATGTACTCCAGGGCACGCTCGGCGGAGACCCGGGCATTGTCGTCGGTGAAGTCCTCGGGAGCGGGGACCGCGCCCGACAGCGGCAGCCCCTGGCCGGGGTTGGTGCCCCAGGTGACGAAGGGCTCCAGCTCGTCGGCGTCGATGACCACCTCGGCATCGAAGGTGGCGTCGTCATCGGAGCGCAGCGTCTTCCAGTACTCCACCGCCTCGTCCCACAGCTCGCCGGTGGGAGCATGGGGACGGCCCTTGACGTACTCGAAGGTGGTCTCGTCCGGGGCGATCATGCCGGCGCGCGCGCCGGCCTCGATCGACATGTTGCAGATGGTCATCCGGCCCTCCATGGAGAGCTCGCGGATGGCCTCACCGCGGTACTCGAGCACGTAGCCCGCACCGCCGCCGGTGCCGATCTTCGCGATCACCGCCAGGATGACGTCCTTGGCGGTCACGCCCGGCTTCAGGGAGCCGTTGACAGTGATGGCCATGGTCTTGAAGGGGGTCAGCGGCAGGGTCTGGGTGGCCAGGACGTGCTCGACCTCGCTGGTGCCGATACCGAAGGCCAGGGCCCCGAACGCCCCGTGCGTGGAAGTGTGGGAGTCGCCGCAGACGACCGTGATGCCGGGCATGGTCAGGCCCAGCTGGGGGCCCACTACGTGGACGATGCCCTGGTCCTTGTCGCCCAGCGGGTGGATGCGCACGCCGAACTCCTCGGCGTTGCGGCGCAGCGTCTCGATCTGGGTGCGCGAGGTGATGTCGGCGATCGGCTTCTCGATGTCGATCGTGGGGGTGTTGTGGTCCTCGGTCGCGATCGTCTGATCGATGCGGCGGGGGGCACGCCCCTCCTGACGCAGCCCGTCGAATGCCTGTGGGCTGGTGACCTCGTGCAGGAGCTGGAGGTCGATGTACAGCAGGTCCGGTTCTCCACCTTCTCCGAGCCGGACCACGTGATCCGCCCAGACCTTCTCCGCGAGGGTCCCTGCCATGTCGATCCTTCCCCGCGCCCGGGTGCGGGCGCTTGCCGGTGTCCACCCGTACGGGCCGACTGCATGCTTGAGCGCTCGGGGTGCGAGCGCAGCACAATCCTGATGACCTTCGCCGGGAGCGCGCACTTGCGTCTCACAAAATAAGACGGCAGTATCGGAGCATGGACAAAACCACGTCGGAGGAGACGGGCAGCGGCGTCGGTGTGCTGGACAAGGCCGCCATCGTTCTCGGTGCTCTCGAAGCCGGCCCCGCGACCCTGGCCCAGCTCGTGCAGTCCACCGGGCTGGCGCGACCCACTGCTCACCGCCTGGCGGTGGCCCTGGAGTACCACCACCTGGTCTCGCGGGATATGCAGGGACGCTTCATCCTGGGCCCGCGGCTGGGGGAACTGGCCGCTGCGGCCGGGGAGGATCGCCTGTTGGCCACGGCCGGCCCGGTCCTGGCAGCCCTGCGGGACCACACCGGCGAGTCTGCCCAGCTGTACCGCCGTCAGGGCGATCACCGGATCTGCGTGGCCGCGGCGGAGCGGCCCATCGGCCTGCGGGACTCCGTGCCGCTGGGCTCGACCCTGACCATGAAGGCCGGTTCGGCCGCGCAGATCCTGCTGGCCTGGGAGGAGCCGGACCGTCTGCATCGCGGACTGCTCGGGGCGCGTTTCACCGCCACTCAGCTCTCGGCCGTACGTCGGCGCGGCTGGGCGCAGTCCATCGGAGAGCGCGAGCCGGGCGTGGGCTCGGTCTCGGCGCCGGTGCGCGGGCCCAATGGCCGGGTGGTCGCCGCGCTCAGCGTCTCCGGGCCGATCGAGCGGATCACCCGCCAGCCCGGCAGACTGCACGCCGCCTCCGTGATGAGCTCGGCCAATCACCTCACCGAGATGCTCCGCGGCGCCGGCTCCTGAGCGCCCAGGTCGAGAGCACCTGAGCGCCCACGTCGAGAGCATCCACGTCGGGAGCGCGGAGCGCCTGCGAGTGCGACCTCGGCAGCACCGTCACTGGGCGTACGGGACCCAAAGGTCACATTCGATTCGCGGGTGGCCCGGCTCTGGGGTGGACGTCGGCAGGCGTCATCCTTGCTTGACGGACACCGCGATCCGGTTCTGCCACCAGTGGCAGCCCGGTGTCACTCGCGCTCGATCCACACCGGGGTGTTGGCGTAGCGCAGCACGGTGACCAGCTGGCGCGGGGCGGAGATCGGGGAGTCGGGGCCCTTGGCCCGCTCGCCCGCCACCACGGTCATGCTCGCCCCCTCGCTGGCGGCCACGAGCTCGCGCGCGGATTTGGTGGCGGCGATGGTGACGTCCCGGACGTAGACGGAAGGGTGGGTCGAGCCCAGTTGTCCGCGGACCTGCGCGAGCAGCTCCTGGGCGCGCTCAGGGGTGGCATCGGCGCGCACGATCAGCTCGATGTCCTGCCCATAGGCGGTGGCGAGGTCCCCGGCCCGGGTGACGACCTCATGGGCGCTCGGGTGATGGACCAGGGCGATGGGGCCTTCCGCTTCGACCGCCCCCCGCACCACCACGACGGGACACTGTGAGCGCGCCGCCAGGGCCAGGCTCTTGGATCCGACGATCAGCGTCAGCAGCCGCCCCAACCCTCTGCCGCCCACCACGATCAGATCGGATTCCGCGCTCGCCTCGACCAGCACAGGCACGGCGTTGCCGTCGATGATCTCGGAGGTGATGGGCAGCTCGGGATGCTCGGCGCGAGCCAGCGCCACCGCATCCTGGATCAGCCCACCGGCCGCGGCCCGGATGCCCGAGCCGCTCAGGCCGGGGATCGGATCGGTGTTGACATCCAGCTCGGTCCACACGAAGGCATGGAGCAGATGGAGCCGGCCCCCGACCTGGTGCGCGTGGCGAGCGGCCCAGCGCACGGCCAGGTCCGCCTCATCGGCATCGAAGACTCCGACGGTGATCCTGGGTGGCGTGGCGCTCGTCATGCCCTGACGATACTCGGTCGTCATGAGAACGAAAAGGAGCCGATGTCCCGGGACATCGGCTCCTGGCCGTACCCCGTACCGGATTTGAACCGGTGTTACCGCCGTGAGAGGGCGGCGTCCTGGGCCGCTAGACGAACGGGGCAATCACGAATCCACCGGACTCGTGTCGTACCCCGTACCGGATTTGAACCGGTGTTACCGCCGTGAGAGGGCGGCGTCCTGGGCCGCTAGACGAACGGGGCGCGGGCCTATCGATGCGGTGATCGATCAGCGCTGGGGTACCAGGACTCGAACCTAGAATGACGGTACCAGAAACCGTTGTGTTGCCAATTACACCATACCCCATGGTGAGAGCACGCTTCCTTGGTCTTCTCCGGCGGATCCCCGCTCTGGTGAAGAGGTTTCCCGGAGCCGATCCAGGGGGCGTACCGAGGTAAGACTCTAGCCCCTTCCGGGCCGGGAGACAAAGCCGGAGGGCGCTTTTGCGCTGTGAGCCTGAGCACCCGTGCCCAGAGCCCGCTCGCGCGAGGCTCAGCGGGTGTCCGACGCCGCCGGTCGCGGCCTGCCGCCGGCGCCACCCCTCACCGCCCTGCCGGCGCCGCCGGTCATGGCCCGGCGCCTGCCAGCGTAGGCGGCGCCGGGCCGGGCTCGCGGGTCAGCGCCCGGCCGGCTCCTGGGCCAGGCGTGCGTGCAGGGCGCGCAGCCGGGCCAGGCTCGAGCTCTTGCCCAGCAGCTCCATCGACTCGAACAGCGGCGGTGAGACCCGGCGCCCGGAGATGGCGCTGCGCAGCGGGCCGAAGGCCAGACGGGGCTTGATGCCCATGCCGTCGATGATGGCCGAGCGCAGGGCCGCCTCGAGGGGCGCGGCGGTGAAGCCGTCCTCGGGAACCGCCTCGAGCTCGCTGATGGCGCGCTCGAGGACCGCGGCGGGGTCGTCCCCGATCTTCTTCAGGGCGTCATCGGCGACCACGAGCTCCTCGTCAGCGATGAACAGGAAGCGCAGCAGGTCGGGTGCGTCGCCGAGCAGGTTCATGCGGGTGTGCACCAGCGGCGTCGCGGCGGCGAGCAGCTCGTGCTGCTCATCGGTGACGTGCTCGCCGAGAACACCGTCCTGCTGGAGGTAGGGGATCATCCGGGCGGTCAGATCGGCCGGCTCGAGCAGGCGGATGTGGTCGGCGTTGATGGCGGTGGCCTTCTTCAGGTCCACCCGGGCCGGGTTCGGGTTCACGTCCGAGGCGTCGAAGCGCTCGATCAGCTGATCGCGGGTGAAGATGTCCTCGTCGGCGCTGTAGCCCCAGCCCAGCAGGGCCAGGTAGTTGACCATGCCCTCGGGGATGAAGCCCTGCTCGCGGTAGATGAACAGGTCGGCCTGCGGGTCGCGCTTGGACAGCTTCTTGTTGCCCTCGCCCATCACGTAGGGCAGGTGCCCGAAGTGAGGCACCCACTCGGCCACGCCCACGTCGATCAGCGCGTGGTACAGCGCGATCTGACGCGGGGTGGAGGACAGGATGTCCTCTCCGCGCAGTACGTGGGTGATGCGCATCAGCGCGTCGTCGATCGGGTTGACCAGGGTGTACAGGGGCTGGCCGTTGGCGCGCACCACGACGAAATCCGGGGTGGAGCCGGCTTTGAAGCTGATCTCGCCGCGCACCAGGTCGGTGAAGACGATGTCCTCCTCGGGCATGCGCAGGCGCCAGCTGGGTTCACGCCCCTCGGCGCGGAAGGCGGCCTTCTGCTCCTCGGTCAGCGTGCGGTCGTAGCCGTCGTAGCCGAGCTGTGGGTCGCGTCCGGCCGCGCGATGGCGCTCGGAGATCTCCTCCGCGGTGGAGAAGGACTCGTAGATGTGGCCGGCCTCCTTCAGCTTCGCGATCACATCCTGGTAGATCTCGCTGCGCTGGGACTGGCGATAGGGGCCGTCGGGTCCGCCGACCTCCACGCCCTCGTCCCAGTCGATGCCGAGCCAGCGCATGGCGTCGAGCAGCTGGTGGTAGGACTCCTCGCTGTCGCGGGAGGCGTCGGTGTCCTCGATGCGGAAGACGAGCTTGCCGCCGTGGTGGCGGGCATGGGCCCAGTTGAACAGGGCGGTGCGGACCAGGCCCACATGCGGGGTCCCGGTCGGGCTGGGGCAGAAGCGCACCCTCACCGTGTCGGTGGGGGCGGTCAGGGCCGGGGTGGTGCTCACGCGTGATGCTCCTGTGGTCGGTCGGAGAGACGGGGCGGACGGCGTCGCGGTCAGCGGCGCACGACGGGGTTGGACAGCGTGCCGATGCCTTCGATGGTCACGTCAATCGTGGATCCGGCCTCGACGGAGCGCACTCCGGCGGGGGTGCCGGTCAGGATGATGTCACCGGGCAGCAGGGTGACCACGCGGGAGATCTCGGCGATCAGCTCGGAGACCGTGCGGACCATGTCGGCGGTCGAGCCGGCCTGAGCGACCTCTCCGTCGACGCTCGAGCCGATCGACGCGGCCGAAGAACCCAGATCGGTCTCGATCCAGGGGCCGATCGGACACGAGGTGTCGAAGGCCTTGGCGCGGAACCACTGGTCCTCCTCGCGCTGGGCGTCGCGGGCGGTGAGGTCGTTGGCGCAGGTGTAGCCGAGGATCACGTCGCTCGCCTGCTCCGGCTCGACGTCCTTGGCCATGCGTTTGATGACCACCGCGAGCTCGGCCTCGAGGCTGACCTCCTGACTGTAGGAGGGCAGCACGATCGGATCGCCCGGGCCGATCACGGCCGTGTTGGGCTTGAGGAACAGCAGGGGCTGCTCGGGCACCTCGTTGCCGAGCTCGGCGGCGTGGGCGGCGTAGTTGCGGCCCACGCACACCACCTTCGAGCGGGGGATGACGGGCGCCAGCAGGCGCACGTCCTCCAAAGGGACGATGGTTCCGGTGGGGCGGATCTCTGTGTACAGGGGGTCTCCGGTGATCCCGTAGACCATCTCCTGACCGTCCTTCTCCTGGACGATGCCGTACATCGGATCTTCGCCGGTAGTGAATCGGGCGATGCGCATGCCCGTCAGTCTAGGCCGCCGCGGGGCCGGCGCACCGTGGCTGGGACGCTGCGCGGGGTGCGGCGCCGCCACCAGGCCCTCCCCGCGATCACGGTCGGCGGCGGCCCCGGGAAGGCATGTCAGCTCATCGGGTCCTGCAGCTGGAACGCACGGATCCGTAGCTCGGCCTCGCGACGGGTGACGCCGCCGTGGAAGTCCCGGACCAGAGGATGGTCGAAAGTCGAATCGGGGGTGATCATCGGGCGGTAGGGGCCGCGGGTGCTCACCAGCACCGGCACCGTCATCGCGGCCTCGTATCCCGGCAGGGCGGTGGCCAGGCGCCCGCTGTAGGTGGCCCGATAGCAGTCGTCCTCGTAGTGCTCGACGTAGTCGTCGAAGTCGCGCGGTTCGAGGCTGACCCATGGCCCGTACTCGAGTCTGCGCACGGGGTCCTGCACGACTGGTATGGACATCACCGTCCGGATGAAGCAGTCTGCGTGCCCGGGCCCGGAGATGATGCACAGGTCGTCGGTGGCCTGGGCCTGGCGCTGACGGTCCGGACCGAGGTCCAGGAAGGCATCAGGACGGCGGAAGGCCAGCGCCGGCCAAGGGCGCAGCGGGCTGCCGTCGCTCTCCCGATACGAAGTACGGCAGCACGGGCAGTCGAAGTCGATGCCGGTCATGAGGGGGTCCCTTCGGGGGTGACAGCAGATGGTTCGGTGCGGTGCACAAGGAATCCGGCCCGCAGCGGTGACCTGCACGGTAGGGACGAGGGCAACGCTCGCGCCGCGTTCCTCCCCGGTCTGGGGACACAGGGCCCCTGGGGAGGAAGGCCCGCTCCCCCGGAGGAAGGGCCGGACGACGACTCCTCCTACGATGGACACCGTTCATCCGCCGCCCAGGAGAGGTCAGGAGCACACCGATGCCCACGCTGCCGCCGCGCCGGATCCTGTCCGCCGCCCAGGCCTCCGCAGCGCGCCGCGCCCACGAAGAGCGCGCGGATCAGCTGACGGCCGGCCATCGCGAGCGCAAGCAGCGCGGACAGAAGCATCCGGTCGAGGACTTCCTGTTCACCTATTACCCCTTCTCCCCCGCGCGGCTGCGACGCTGGCATCCGGGCTGGGACGCGGCCTACGACGCCGCCGCGGACGCCGATGACCAGGGCGAGGCGCTGATCCGTGACGTCGATGCCTCCGGTCGCCGCTCCTGGTACCGAGACTCGGCCTGCGACGGGAAGACGCTGCGCCGAGCCGATGTCGGCCGCTTCCTGACCGAGCGTGGTGATGCGCTGGCCTTCATCCACCGCCTGCTGACCGCCTCGCAGCTGACCCGCCGGCGCCCTCAGTTCGGCTGCCTGGGACTGCACGAGTGGGCAATGGTGCACGGCCTCGGGCCCGATGAGAAGCGTCACGAGGATCTCCCGCTGCGCCTGCCCCCGGCGGAGACCGACGCGGTCGTCGAGCGCGAGAAGCTGGTGTGCTCCCACATCGATGCCTTCCGCTTCTTCACTCCCACCGCAGCGCCCCGCAACGCCTTCCGGCCCACCCGGGAGGCACAAGTCGCCCACGACAACCCGGCCTGCTTGCATGTGGGGATGGACCTGTACAAATGGTCGATGAAGCTCAGCCCGCTGCTGCCGTCCGATCTGCTGCTGGATTGCTTCGAGCAGGCCCGCGAGACCCGGGTGCTGGACATGGAGGCCAGCCCCTACGACCTGCGCCCCCTCGGCTACGGGGTGGTGGCGATCGAGACTCCCGCCGGCAAGGCCGAGTACGTGCGCCGACAGCGCGACCTGGCCCAGCGGGCGGACCGCCTGCGGCAGCGGATCCTCGCCGTCATGGAGCCGCTCGTGCCCGCGGAGGCCGACGAGCCCGCCGCACCCCTGTCCTCGTAACCGCGAGGAGCACGGGCCCTCGAGCCTGCGCACCCTGGCGGTGATCGATCTCGGTCACAGGGCAGGTGCGGGTGTGCAGCGGCTTCGAAGGCCCCTGGCAGACTGGGCACATGGCTTCCCTCGCTCCCTTCCTGCCCTCTGATCGTCCGACCGACAGCGAGGACGCGATCATCGACGGCTTCTTCGCGGCGCAGGAGGCTGCGGGGCGCATCCTGTACCCGCATCAGGAGGAGGCCCTGCTCGCGGTCGCCGCGGGCGACCACGTGATCGCCGCGACCCCGACCGGGTCCGGTAAGACCACGATCGCCTATTCCGCGGTCTTCGCCGCGATGGCCCGTGGACAGCGCTCCTACTACACCGCCCCCATCAAGGCGCTCGTCTCCGAGAAGTTCTTCGACCTGGTCTCCCAGTTCGGCGCCGAGAACGTAGGCATGATGACCGGCGACTCCGCTGTCAACCACGATGCCCCGATCATCGTGTGCACCGCCGAGATCTTCGCCAACCACGCCCTGCGCGACGGCCCCGGCTCCGATGTGGGCCTGGCGGTGATGGACGAGTTCCACTTCTACGGCGACTCCCAGCGCGGCTGGGCCTGGCAGGTTCCCCTCGTGGAGCTGCCCGAGTGCCAGTTCGTGCTGATGAGCGCGACCCTGGGCGACGTGAGCTTCTTCGTGGAGGATCTGGAGGAGCGCACCCAGACGGAGGTGACCGTCATCGACGACGCCCCGCGCCCGGTCCCGCTGGACTTCCGTTGGTCGCTGGAACCGCTGCCGGACACGATCACCACCATCCTGGCCGATCGCGACGCACCGGTCTACATCGTCCACTTCACTCAGAAGGACGCCCTGGAGCAGGCGCAGGCGCTGGCCGGCCAGAAGATCCTGAGCCGCGAGGAGAAGGAGCGCATCCGGGAGATCATCGGCGACTTCCGCTTCTCCAAGGGCTTCGGGCAGATCCTGTCCAAGCTGGTGAGGGAGGGCATCGGGGTCCACCACGCCGGGATGCTGCCCAAGTACCGGCGCCTGGTCGAGAAGCTGGCCCAGTCCGGGCTGCTGAAGATCATCTGCGGCACCGACACGCTCGGGGTGGGCATCAACGTGCCCATCCGCACCGTGCTGCTGACGGGCCTGGCGAAGTTCGACGGCAAGCGGATGCGGCTGCTGAACGCCCGGGAGTTCCACCAGATCGCCGGTCGCGCCGGACGCGCGGGCTTCGACACCATCGGTCACGTCGTGGTGCAGGCGCCGACGTGGACCATCGAGTTCGAGAAGGAGCGCGCGAAGCAGCGGGCCCGTGAGGAGGCCGGCAAGGCCCCCAACAATGCGAAGAAGCGCAAGAAGGAGCCCAAGCCGCGGATCCCCGAAGGTGCGATCTCCTGGTCGGAGGCGAACCTGACCAAGCTGGTGGACAACGCCCCCGAACCCCTGCGACCGCACCTGCGCATCACGGCCGGGATGGTGCTGGCACTGATCGCCCGCCCCGGTGATGCGATCGCCGCCGGCCGCCACCTGATCATGACCAGCCACCAGACCCGCGCTCAGAAGCTGAAGCTGGCGCGGGAGGCCATCGAGATCCTCAAGGGCCTCAAGGAGGCCGAGATCGTCGAGATCCTCGAGCAGCCCGACCACCTCGGCCGGCGCATCGTCCTGGTCGAGGATCTGCAGCTGGATTTCACGATGAATCAGCCGCTGGCGCCCTTCGCGATCGCCATGATCGACACCCTCGACGAGGAGTCGGAGTCCCTGACCCTGGACACCGTCTCGATCATCGAGTCGATCCTCGAGGACCCGCGCCAGATCCTGCTGGCCCAGCAGAACGCCGCCAAGGGCGAGCTCCTCGCGGAGCTGAAGGCCGATGGCGTCGAGTACACCGAGCGCATGGCGCAGCTGGACGAGGTCACCTGGCCAAAGCCCCTGGAGGAGGACCTCGAGGCGGCGCTGGAGATCTACGCGAAGACCCGCCCCTGGGTGCGCATCGAGGACCTCTCCCCCAAGTCCATCGTCCGGGAGATCTACGAGACCGGCCAGACCTTCTCGGAGTTCGTCCAGCGCTACGGGCTGCAACGCTCGGAGGGCATCGTGCTGCGCTACCTCTCCGACGCCTACCGGGCGCTGCGCCGCACCATCCCCCAGGATCTGCGCACCGAGCAGCTCGATGATCTCATCGAGTGGCTGGGGGTGCTGGTGCGCGGCATCGACTCCTCCCTGCTCGACGAGTGGGAGGCCCTGTCCCATCCCGAGGATGCGGAGGCGGACGGGGCGGCGGAGATCCGGCCGACCACCCCGCGCGGGCTGTCGGCGCAGACCAAGGTGCTGCGCACCATGGTGCGTGCGGCGATGTGGCAGCGGGTCGAGCATTTCGCCTTCGAGCGTGAGCAACGGCTGGCCGAGCTCGACGGGGCCTCGGGCTGGGACCGCTCGCGCTGGGCGCAGGCCATGGACGAGTACTACGACGCCTACGATGACGTGGGCATCGATGGGCCGGCCCGCTCGCCGCAGTTGCTGCAGATCACCGAGGAGTCGAGGATCTGGCGGATCCGGCAGGTGCTCGCCGATCCGGACGGGAACCACGACTGGGCGATCGAGGCCGAGCTCGATCTGGAGGCCACCGACGAGGCGGGTGAGCCGGTGCTCGCGATCACCCATGTCGGGGACATCGCCGACCGCTGACCCGGTTGGACCGGTACGCAGGGAGCCGACATCTGTTCTGGCTCGCCCACGATCAGCTTGGAAGGATGTGCATCACGCCCGACGGAGTGGTCTCAAGAGCGGGATCGGGCAGTGAAGGGCCGCTCGGCATTTCGGTGTCGTCGGTACCTGATCAGATCGCCTGCACCGAGGTCGGCAACACACGCCGCCGGCCGCAACAGGCCCGGAAGAACGTGGTGGCGAGCACAGGTCAGGTATCGACCCGGGTGGTGGTGACCCGCTCGATGACCTCGCAGGCCTCTTCCAGGCCGGCGCCGCGCCCCATGGCATAGCCGACCAGGAAGGAGGAGATCGGGGCCATCGAGCGCTGCACCTCGCGTGCCACCACCCCGGTCATCACGTGCACCCGGTCCACGTCCATCGGGCAGTCCTCGATCTGCAGCGCGGCCTCGACCCGGCGGATCCACGGCAGCAACTCGCTCTCCCAGTCGTCCTGGCTGGTGACCGGGGGCTTCGCGCCCTTCACAGCCGTCATCAGAACTTCACCCTCTCCCAGCCGCGGCGCTCGGCCTCCTTGCGGGGGTCCTTGCTGCGGTAGACGATGTAGGGCCGGGTCAGGTACCCGACCGGGGCCGCGAAGACGTGCACCAGGCGGGTGAAGGGCCAGATCCCGAACAGCAGCAGCGCCGAGAGCACGTGCAGCTGGAAGAACAGCGGCGCGGAGGACATCAGCGCGGCGTCCGGCCGCAGGGTCCAGAAGTTCCGGAACCAGATGGACACGCCCTCACGGTAGTCATAGGTGCCGAAAGCGGTCTCGACCACCGTCGCGAGCACTCCGAACAGGATCGTCGCGGCCAGGAACAGGTACATCAGCTTGTCGCCGGCGGTGGTGGCGCCGAACACCCTGGTGTTGGTGCGGCGGCGGTAGATCAGGATCAGCAGGCCGCCCACGCAGGCGACGGCCGCCGCGAGCCCGATGGTGGCCGCCATCAGGTGGTAGACGTGGTCGCTGACGCCCACGGCGCGGGTCCAGGACTTGGGGATCCCCAGACCCACCACGTGCCCGAAGAAGATCCCGATGATCCCGTAGTGGAACAGCGGGGAGCCGATCGCCAGCAGTTTCGACTCGTAGATCTGGCTGGAGCGGGTGGTCCAGCCGAATCGGTCGTAGCGGAACCGCCAGATGTGGCCGAGCACGAAGACGGCGAGCATCACATACGGCAGCACCACCCACAGCAGCAGCTCGAGCATCGAGACCTCGCTCATGATGGTCGTCCTCTCATCAGATCCACCGGGACCGGCCCCGGTGCGGCCGCCCCGGCTCCCGGGGCATGGGATCCACAACCGGAGGAGGCGGCATGGGTCTGGCCCATCAGATCGGCCGCGTCCGCATCCAGACCGGCCATCCCGCCGAGTCCTTCGGCGCCGTAGCCGTCCAGGCCGACGGTCTCCTCCTCGGGGCCCTCCTCCGCCAGGCGCAGCACGGCCTCGCGATCATCGGCATCCAGGGGCGGCAGCGTCGCGCACAGCGCCTGCAGCGCTCCGTGCCAGTGCGAGCCGATGTCGTCCAGGTGCAGCCGCAGCAGCTCGACGCCGGGCCGGTTGGCGCGCAGGATCTTCGCGCCCCGCTCCGCGTCGTGGGCGGCGGCGAACTCCAGCACGACCGGCAGGTGGTCGGGCAGCTCATCGGTGCCGACCTCGACGCCGGCGGCCCGGAAGTCCTGCTTGATCCGCACCAGGGCCATGCCGCGACGGCGGGTATCACCCTGGCTGAAATAGGTCAGGTACAGGCAGCCGCGGCGACGGGTGTCGAAGGTGTCGACGTACTCCTCCTGCAGGGAGAGGGCATCGCGCCGGCTCAGCCGGTCGACCGTGCGCAGCAGCGCCTCCCGGGCCGGATCCGGCAGCGCGGTGGCGAGCTCGCGGATCTGCGGCAGCCGCTGGATCAGCTGCTCGTCGGGATAGGTCAGCAGCCACGACACCGCGATCCAGCAGGCCCGCAGCTCATCGGTGCTCATCCCCGAGGCGTGCAGCAGGTCGGCGGGGGTCCTTGCCCGGCGCGGGCGGGTCGCCGTCGCCACGCCCCCGGACGGTGCGGGGCCACCCTGGGGGCCGGGGGACGCGCCCCCGCTCCCCCGTCGGCCCAGGAGCCGTGCCAGCGCGCCCATCAGGCGGTCCCCGCGTTCGGGGCCGGGAACAGTCCCTCTGGCCTGCCCTTGCCGTCCCAGTTGAGCAGGTTGATGCGCGTGCCCTCGGGCCTGGGCACCGGCGACTCCTGCCTCTTGGTCGCATACCCCGGGCCTGACATCCCCAGCGACTCCTCCGGCAGCGACATCCCCATGCCCGGGCCGCCCGGCGCGTTCAGGGGGCAGTCGGTCCCGGTGCCTTCCAGGTCGTGGGCGGACTCGGCATGCCCGGCCGGGATCACGTACCGGTCCTCGTACTTGGCGATCGCCAGCAGCCGGTACATGTCCTCCATCTCCTGGCCGCTCATCCCGACGGCGTGGGCGATGCCCTCACGCGCCGGCCTGCCCAGATTGATGTCCCGCATGTAGGAACGCATCGCCGCCATCCGGTACAGCACCCGTTCGACGGTGGGCACGTCCCCGGCGGTGAACAGGTTCGCCAGGTATTCCACGGGGATCCGGAGGGCGTCGATCGCCGCGAACAGGTTGTCGGCGTCCTCGGCGTCGTAGCCGGTGTCACGCACCACGTCCACCACCGGGGACAGCGGCGGGATGTACCAGACCATCGGCATGGTGCGGTACTCCGGGTGCAGCGGCAGCGCGACCTCGTAGTCCTTGATCAGCTGGTAGGTCGGGGATTTCTGGGCGGCCTCGATCCAGTCGTTGTGGATCCCCGCCGCCCGCGCGCCCGCGATCACCTCCGGGTCGTGGGGGTCCAGGATGATGTCCCGCTGTGCCTGGTAGAGGTCCTGCTCGTCCTTCATGGACGCCGCGGCGGTGACGCGGTCGGCGTCGTAGAGCACCAGCCCGATGTAGCGCAGGCGGCCTACGCAGGTCTCGGCGCACACCGTCGGCTCGCCCTGCTCGATGCGCGGATAGCAGAAGGTGCACTTCTCGGCCTTGCCGGTCTGGTGGTTGAAGTAGATCTTCTTGTAGGGGCAGCCGGTGATGCACATGCGCCAGCCGCGGCAGCCGTCCTGATCGACCAGGACGATCCCGTCCTCCTCACGCTTGTAGATCGCGCCGGAGGGGCAGGAGGCGACGCACGTGGGGTTCAGGCAATGCTCACAGATCCGCGGCAGATAGAACATGAAGGTCTGGTCGAACTCGAACTGGACCTTGTCCTCGATGCCCTTGAGCATCGGGTCCTTGTCCTTGTGCAGATAGGTCCCGCCCAGGTCGTCGTCCCAGTTGCCCGACCACTGGATGTCGGTGCGTTCCCCGGTGATCAGCGACGTCGGGGGCGCGGTGGGGATGTTCTCCTGCTGAGCGGGGGCGTTGAGCAGGTTCTCGTACTCATAGGTCCACGGCTCGTAGTAGTCCTCGATGCCGGGCAGGCGCGGATTCGAGAACAGCTCCATCAGCTTCTTGATCCGGCCGCCGGCCTTGGGGCGCAGCCGTCCGCTCCTGCTGAGCTCCCAGCCTCCCTTCCACTTCTCCTGGTCCTCGTAACCGCGCGGGTACCCCTGCCCGGGACGGGTCTCCACATTGTTGAACCAGATGTACTCGGTTCCGGATCGGTTGGTCCAGGCCTGCTTGCAGGTCACTGAACAAGTGTGGCAGCCGATGCACTTGTCGAGGTTCATCACCATCGACATCTGGGCCATGACTCTCATGTCAGGGGCTCCTTCCTACGGGAGGTCGAGGGACGGTGGAGGGCGGGTCCACACGGGGTGGTCGCCATGTCAGTACTCCACCGGGGCGGTGCGTTTGCGGATCACGGTGACCTCATCACGCTGGTTTCCCGTGGGCCCGTAGTAGTTGAAGGCGTAGGACAGCTGTCCGTAGCCACCGATCAGATGCGAGGGTTTGAGCATGATCCGGGTCAGCGAGTTGGTGATACCACCGCGCTTGCCGTCCCGCTCGGTCAGCGGCACGTTGACGGTGCGTTCCTGCCCGTGGTGCATGAAAGCGGTGCCCCGAGGCATGCGGTGGCTGACCACAGCGCGGGCGGTGAGCACGCCGTTGCGGTTGACCGCTTCGACCCAGTCGTTGTCCGTGATGCCCGCGGCCTCGGCGTCCTCCACGCTCATCCAGATGTTCTGCCCGCCGCGGGACAGGTTCATCATGTAGAAGTTCTCCTGGTACATGGAGTGGATCGCCCACTTGTTGTGGGGGGTCAGGTAGCGCACGCTGATCCCACCCGACTCGTTCTCGCCGACCGGGCTCTCGCCGAACAGGGCGGTCATGTCCAGCGGGGGGCGGAACACCGGCAGCGCCTCCCCCATCTCCAGCATCCAGTCGTGGTCGAGGTAGAAGTGCTGACGTCCGGTCAGGGTGTGCCAGGGCTTCTTGCGTTCGACGTTGATGGTGAAAGGGCTGTAGCGCCGCCCACCCGATTCCGAACCGGACCATTCGGGGCTGGTGATCACCGGCACCGGCGCGGCCTTGGTGTCGGCGAAGTGGATCCGTTTGCCCTCATGCTCCCCGGCCAGGTCGCGCAGCGGCACGCCGGTGCGCTTCTCGAGGGTCGTGAAGCCCTGAGTGGCCATGTGGCCGTTGGTGGTCCCGGACAGGCCCAGGATGAACTCACAGGCCTGCAGGTCGGTCTCGATCCGGGGGCGTCCGGCGGCAGCTCCCTCCCGTTTGACGCCGTTGAGCCGGCCCAGCTCCTCGACGTACTCCTTCACGTCGTAGGTGACGCCCTTGGTGGTCATGCCCAGCGTGTCCAGCAGGGGGCCGATCGAGCTGAACTTCTCGTAGATCTGTGTGAAGTCCCGTTCGACCTCGACCAGGGTGGGCATGGTCAGGCCGGGGATCGCCTCGCACTCGCCGGCCTTCCAGTCCCTCACCCTGCCGTGAGGGGTGGCCATCGCGCCCGGGCTGTCGTGCTGCAGCGGGAAGGCGACCACATCGGTGCGGGTGCCCAGGTGCGTCTCGGCGAGCTCGCTGAATTTCTCGGCGATCGCGGCCCAGGTCTCCCAGTCGGTGCGGGACTCCCAGGGGTTGGTGATCGCAGGGTTGAAGGAATGGATGAAGGGGTGCATGTCCGTGGTGGACAGGTCATGCTTCTCGTACCAGGTCGACGCCGGCAGCACCACGTCGGAGTGCAGGGTGTGGCTGGTCATGCGGAAATCGAGGGTGAGGACGAGATCGACCTTCCCGATCGGAGCCTGATCCCGCCACTTCACGTCCCGGGGACGGAACTCCGGGGGCGTCTCCTCCTCGGTCGCCGCGGAGTCCACCCCCAGCAGGTGCCGGAAGAAGTACTGGTCGCCCTTGGCGGACGAGCCCAGAGTGTTCGCCCGCCAGATCGACCAGATCCGCGGGAAGTTCTCCGGTGCATCGGGATCTTCGGCGGCGAAGGAGATCGAGCCGTCCTTGAGCCGGTCGACCAGGTACGGGATCGTCTCCTCCCCCGCTTCGGCGGCCTGATCGGCCACGTCCAGGGAGGAGATGTCGAACTGCGGGAAGAAGGGCTGCCAGCCCAGCCGCTGGGACAGGGCCACCGCATCGGCGGTGGTGGTGCCTGCGAACCGGCCGGCTCCGGTGGTCGCCGCGAGGGTGTCGGCACCGAAGCGGTCGTAGCGCCACTGGTCGGTGTGCATGTACCAGTAGGTGGTCTGGGTCATCTGCCGCGGGGGCCGTGACCAGTCCAGCGCATTGGCCAGGTGCATCCATCCGGTGATGGGCCGGACCTTCTCCTGACCGACGTAGTGGGCCCAGCCCCCGCCGTTGACGCCCTGGGTGCCGCACAGGTTCGTCAGCGTCAGGAAGGAGCGGTAGATGGTGTCGGAGTGGAACCAGTGGTTGGTGCCCGCACCCATGATGATCATCGAGCGACCGCCGGAGTCGATCGCATTCTGCGCGAACTCCCGGGCGATCCGGGCCACGGCCACGCCGGGCACGCCCGTGATCTCCTCCTGCCAGGCAGGGGTGTAGAGGGCTCTGGCATCATCGAGGCCGCTCGCCCACTGGCCCGGCAGGCCCTCGCGGCCCACGCCGTACTCGGCCAGCAGCAGATCGAAGACGGTGGTGACGATGCGGCCGTCGAGCCGGCGCACCGGCACCCCCCGGGGCACGTCCCCGCGGCCGCCCTGGCCGACGGTGTCGAAGCGAGGCATCAGCACCTCGGCCACCTCCTCGTGGTGGCCCAGCAGGCTCAGCGCGGGATCGAGATCGCCCAGCTCGAGGTTCCACCGGCCCACCCCGTCCTCGGAGAAGCGGTGCCCCAGGGTCCCATTGGGCACGACCGGGGTGCCGGTGGCGGCGTCGAACATCATCGGCTTGAAGTCGGCGTGCTCGGTGGCCGCCTCGACGGTGCGCTGCTCCCCGGCATCGCTGGCCACGAGGAACTTGCCGGGTACCAGGCTGCCGTCCTCGCGCTGCTCGAGCTGCACCAGGAACGGCAGGTCGGTGTACTGCTTGGAGTAGGCATCGAAATAGGGGACCTGCTGGTCGACGTAGAACTCGCGCAGGATCGTGTGTCCCATCGCCATCGCCAGGGCCGCATCGGTGCCGGGATGCGGAGCCAGCCACTCGTCGGCGAACTTCACCGATTCCGCGTAGTCGGGCGCGACCGAGATCACCTTCTGGCCGCGGTAGCGGGCCTCGACCATCCAGTGTGCGTCCGGGGTGCGCGTGAGCGGGACGTTCGATCCCCACATGATCAGGTAGGCCGCATCCCACCAGTCGCCGGACTCGGGGACGTCGGTCTGGTCCCCGAAGACCTGCGGGGAGGCCGGGGGAAGGTCCGCGTACCAGTCGTAGAAGGAGAGCATCGACCCGCCGATGAGCTGGTGGAAGCGAGCCCCGGAGGAGAAGGAGACCTGGCTCATCGCAGGGATCGGCGAGAAGCCGGTGGCCCGGTCGGGGCCGTGCTCCTTGACGGTGTGCACATAGGCCGCCGAGACCATCTCGATGGTCTCGTCCCAGGAGGCGCGCACCAATCCTCCCTTGCCGCGCACCGACTTGTACCGGCGGGCCTTCTCCGGATCGGAGACGATGGCCTTCCAGGCCTCGACCGGATCGTTCCCGGGCGCCTTGGCCTTCTCCTCGCGGTACATCTGCAGCAGTGCGGAGCGCACGTAGGGATAGCGCACGCGGGTGGGTGAGTAGGTGTACCAGGAGAAGGAGGCCCCGCGAGGGCACCCCCGGGGCTCGTACTCGGGCTTGTCCGGCCCGGCCGAGGGATAGTCGGTCTCCTGGGACTCCCAGGTGATCACTCCGTCCTTCACGTAGACCTTCCAGGAGCAGGAGCCGGTGCAGTTGACGCCGTGGGTGGAGCGCACGACCTTGTCATGGCTCCACCGCTCGCGGTAGAAGGAGTCGCCGCTGCGGCCACCCACCCGGTGGGTCTCGCGATTGTCCTCGGAGATGCGCTCGGAGCGGCTGAACATCCGGCGCGCCCCGATCAGGGCGTCCATCACGGGTGAATCGAGGCCGGGTACGTCGCCTCCCTCCGACGTGCCGCTGGGGGCGGGAGCGGATTCCGGGCGGTCCTGGATCGTCATTGCTGCTCCTCCTGGAGTGGGCGGACGTGGATCATGGGTGTCGCGTCAACGGGCTGCGGCGGGGTCGCGCGAGCCGCGGGCGACGAAGAGGGTGACGACGATGGCGCCGAGGGTCGCCAGAAGCAGCAGGAGCACCCCCAGCGAGTAGCTGCCGCTGTAGCCGAAGACCGCGGACATCACCAGCGGCGGCACGAAGCCGCCCAGGCCGCCGGCGGCCCCGACGAAGCCCGTGACGGATCCGACGATCGAGGGGTCGCTGGTCTGGGCGATGAGCGCGAACACCGCGCCGGATCCGAAGCCCAGCCCCGCGGCCATGACGATGTAGACGATCGTGCCCACCGGCATCAGCGCCGGCTGGAAGGCCAGCACCGCCGCCGCGATCGCGACCGCGCTGTAGGAGATCAGCAGGGTGCTGGCCGCGCCGATCCGGTCCGAGAGGGTGCCCCCGAGCGGGCGCATCACCACCGCGACGATCACGAATCCAGCCATGCGGAAGGAGGCGTCGGCGGCCTCGAGCCCGTACCAGACCTGCAGCATGGTGGGCAGGAACACCGAGAAGGCGACGTAGCCGCCGAAGGACAGGGCATACAGGTAGCAGGCCTGCCAGGTGACCTTGAGCTTCATCGTGGCCAGGGACTGCGTGACGATGTTGCGGCGCGAGGGCTGCCAGCCGGGCGGGTCGGCCAGTAGCAGCCACGTGACCACGGCGTAGGCCAGCAGCACCGCTGCGGTGAGCAGGAACGGCGCGCGATCCCCCAGGGAGCTGACCAGCGGAACCGTGGTGAAGGCGCTGATGGCGGTGCCGCCCATGCCCACCCCGTACAGCCCCGTGGCCATTCCGCGCTTCGTCGGCGGGAACCAGGAATTGACCATCGGGACCCCGATGGCAAATGCGGTTCCGGCGATGCCGAGGAAAAAACCGCCCACCAGCAGAGTGGCGTAGTTGTACTGGCCGACGAGGCCGATGAACAGCACCGGGATCACGGTGATCAAGGAGACCAACGGGAACATCAGTCTGCCGCCATAGCGGTCGGTGAGCGCCCCGATGGGGATCCGGCCCACCGCGCCGACCAGCACCGGGATCGCCACGATCAGGGCGGCATCGGCGGTCAGCCCCCGCTCGACGTAGACGGGTCCGAGCGGGCTCAGCAGCGACCAGGCCCAGAAGTTGAGGCCGAAACCGAGGGTGACCAGGATGAGTGCCCGCCAGGCGCCGGACGGGACCTCCGAGGCAGGGGGCGAGGTCCTCACCGAGGACGATGATGGCTCTGAGGCGGTTGCAGACATCGCTTGACCTTCGTTCTCGACAGCGATTTCGCGAGCGGGGAAGCTCGCGGTGCCTTCGGTGCTGAGCAGAAAGCACCTGATCAGCTTCTCCGACCGACGCGTCCAGCTTAGGGGACTTCGGTCCTTTCCGGGCCCGCATTCGACCACCTATGGGACTTCACCCGATGAATTCTCACTAGCAGCCATGATCCGCAACACGGGCATTGCATAAACATTCCTGGAATTCGCAAGCCGCGCGTTGTTCAATCCATGTGTCTTTTTCCGGCCCGCTTTTCGATCGCGCGGAGGAGGGACGTCTGGCCCACCTCAGCTCTCGGTGGGATCATCGATCTCCACGTCCACCATCAGCTCAGCGGCGATGGTCTCGAGCGCATCACGGAGAACGTCGGCATCGCCGCCCTCCGCCAGCCGCAGCTGCGCCTCCGCTTCGAAGAGCCGCCCCCCGCCCTCGGGGGCCTCCCGGGTCCAGGTGCGCAGCTCGTCGATGGTCGCGTGCACGGTGGCCAGCGCCGAGGTGACCTCCCGAATCGTCCCGGTGCGATCCTGCCCCAGCAGGTGGAGCCGCAGGGACGGGCCGGACCCGGGCGGTGCCGCCGAGGGGGCTGCGGCCGCCGTGGCCTCGACCCTCAGTCCGACCTGCTCGGCGAGGGTGGCGAGCTCCTGGACGAATCTCTCTGCACGCGACTCGGCGACGTCGACCAGCACGATGCCTGCAAATTTGCCGGCCAGCAGTGCCAGGCTGCTGTCGACCCAGCTGCCCCCGTGGTCGTCGACCACCGAGGACAGAGCGGAGACGAGGCCCGGCCGGTCATCGCCGATGGCGGTGAGGACATATGTGGTCATGGTCACAGGCTAGCCGGTGGACTCACGCTTCGGATGGCCGGTCCGACCGTTCGGTCCGCCCCGGCGGCAGGGCGTCCTGCGCGGGAGCCAGGAGAGCCCATCGGGCACAACGCGGGCACGCGGCGTCCCCGCGAGAGCACCCGACCGCACCAGAGGGCGACCGGCCGCGCTTGAGGGCACCGGGTGGCCCGGTGCTCCTCACGGCTGGGGCGTGCCGGCCTTGTAGAGCCCGTAGGTGTAGGCATCGGCGATCGCTTCCCACGACGCCTCGATCACATTGGGCCCCACTCCCACGGTCTGGAAGTCCAGTCCGGCCCCGGAGGTGCGCACCAGGACCCGCGTGGTGGCGTCGGTGCCGTGCTGGGCGTCGAGGATGCGGACCTTGAAGTCCCGCAGCTCGAACTCGTCGATCAGCGGGTACCGGTCGCACAGCGCCTTGCGCAGGGCCAGATCCAGGGCATTGACGGGCCCGTTGCCCTCGGCCAGAGCGACGGCTCGGGCCTGGACACCGGCGGTTCCGCCTCCGATCTTCACGACCGCCTCCGTCTCCAGGCTCCCATCGCGCAGCATCTGGGAGCTCGAGCGCCAGGACTCCACGTCGAAATAGGCCGGGGCGCGGCCCATCTCGTCGAGCAGCAGCAGCTCGAAGGAGGCGTCGGCGGCCTCGTAGGAGTACCCGACCGCTTCCCGTTGCTTGACCGTCGCGGCCAGGCGGGCCAGCAGGTTCTTCTCACCGGTGAGGTCGAAGCCGAGCTCCCGGCCCTTCAGCTCCATCGAGGCGCGTCCGGCCATGTCGGAGATGATCATGCGCATGTCGTTGCCGAGCAGACGCGGATCGGTGTGCTGGTACAGATCGGGGTCGACCCGGATCGCGCTGGCGTGCAGGCCGGCCTTGTGCGCGAAGGCGCTGTCACCGACGTACGGTGCGCGCGGATTGACCGGCATGTTGACGATCTCGCCGATCGCCTGGGCGATCCGGGTGGTCTCGGCCAGCGTCTCGGCCGGCACCAGCGCCATACCCATCTTCAGCTGGAGATCGGCGAGCATCGTGATCAGGTCGGCGTTGCCGGTGCGCTCGCCATACCCGTTGACGCAGCCCTGCACGTGGCTGGCGCCAGCCCGCACCGCGGTCACGGCGTTGGCGACGGCGCAGCCGGAGTCGTTGTGGGTGTGCGCCCCCAGGCGCGGGTCCGGATGACCGGCCGCGGCCAGGCGTTCCCGCAGCTCGGTGATGATCTCGGTGATGTCATGCGGGAGCATGCCGCCGTTGGTGTCGCACAGGACGGCGACCTCTGCTCCGGCCGCCAGGGAGGCGGCGATCACCGACGTGGCGTACTCCGCGTCGTGCCGGAAGCCGTCGAAGAAGTGCTCGGCGTCGACGAAGACCTCGCGGCCGAGTTCGACCAAGTGCGCGACGGTCTCACGCACCATTGCCAGGTTCTCCTCGCCGGAGGTGCGCAGGGCGGCGGTGACATGGCGCAGATCGGACTTCGCGACCAGGGTGACGGTCGGGGCTCCCGACTCGATCAGCGCCGCGACCTGTGGGTCGTCGGTGACCGCGACCCCGGCCTTGCGGGTGGACCCGAACGCCGCCAACCGGGCGGTGGACAGCTCCAGCTCCGTGCGAGCCCGCAGGAAGAACTCGGTGTCCCGCGGCACTGCCCCGGGCCAACCACCCTCGATGTAGGTCACGCCGAGCTCGTCGAGCAGACGGGCGACCGCGAGCTTGTCGGTGACCGACAGGGTCAGCCCCTCCTGCTGGGCACCATCGCGCAGGGTGGTGTCGTAGAGGTGGAAGCCGTCGACGGGCACCGCCTGCTGGTGGGCGGGAGTGGATGCGGTCGTGGTCTCGGTGGTCATCATCGCCTCACACCAGCCTGGTGAGCCAGCCGTGGCGGTCGGCCACGCGGCCGTACTGGATGCCGGTCAGCTCCTCGCGCAGGGCCAGGGTGGTCTCGCCGGAGCCACCGTCACCGACGGTCCAGGAGCCGCCGTGAGCGCGCAGCGTCCCGATCGGGTTGATGACGGCGGCGGTGCCGCAGGCGAACAGCTCGGTGATCTCGCCCGAGCTGATCTGATCGAGCACCTCGGACAGCACCAGCCGCTGCTCGACGGGCTCGAGGCCGCGGTCGGCGGCCAGTTGCAGGATCGAGCCGCGGGTGACCCCCTCCAGGATCGAACCGGTCAGCGCGGGCGTCAGGATGCGATCATCCGCGGTGATGGCGAAGACGTTCATGCCCGACAGCTCATCGATGCTGCTGCGGGTCTCCGAGTCCAGGAACATGACCTCGTCGGCTCCGTGCTCCGCGGCCTCGTCCTTGGCCAGCAGGGAGGAGGCGTAATTGCCGCCGCACTTGGCGGCTCCCGTGCCCCCGGCGCCCGCCCGGGAGTACTGGTCGGCGATCCACACCACCAGGGGCTGCACGCCGCGCGGGAAGTAGTTGCCGGCCGGCGAGGCGATCACGTAGTAGTCCACGACATGCGCGGCCCGGACTCCCAGGAACTCCTCGCTGGCGAACATGAAGGGCCGCAGGTACAGCGCCTGCTCCCCCGTGGGGACGGGGACCCAGGGCTCATCGGCGGCGACCAGGGCGGTCAGCGAGGTCAGGAAATCGGCCACCGGCAGCTCGGGCAGTGCCAGACGGCGGGCCGAGCGCTGCAGCCGCTCGGCGTTGAGCTCGGGACGGAAGGTCCACACCGACCCGTCGGCGTGCCGGAAGGCCTTCAGCCCCTCGAAGACCTCCTGCCCGTAGTGCAGCACGGCGGAAGCGGGCGACAGCTGCAGGGGACCGAAGGGGACGATCTCGCTCGCACCCCAGCCCTCGTCGATGGTCCACCGGGCATGGGCCATGAAATCGGTGTACCAGAGGCCGAAACCGGGATCGGTGAGGATCCGGGCACGCTCCGCGTCGCTGACGCGACGGGCGGTCTCGGTGTGGGGGAAAGCGAGCGCGCTCACGAGGTGCCTCCTTGGGGCGGTTGAGGACAGAGTACGGGGTCAGCTGCCGGCGATCGCGGAGATCAGAGCATCGCCGATGGCGGTCGTGCCGCGCGCATCGTGGTCCCCACGGGCTGCGAGATCGGCTTCGACCGCGTCTCGTACCCGGGAGGCGGCATCTGGGTGCCCGAGGTGGTCGAGCATCAGTGCGACCGAGAGCACGGTCGCGGTAGGGTCGGCCCGGTCCTGTCCGGCGATGTCCGGGGCTGAACCGTGGACCGGCTCGAACATCGAGGGGAAGGCGCCGGTGGGGTTCACATTCCCGCTGGCTGCCAGGCCGATCCCTCCACCGACCGCCGCGGCCAGGTCGGTGACGATGTCGCCGAAGAGGTTGTCGGTGACGATCACGTCGAAGCGGGAGGGATCAGTGACCAGGTAGATCATCGCGGCATCCACGTGCGCATAGTCGACGGACACGTCGGGGTGCTCCGCGCTGACCTGCTCCACGATCCGCTGCCACAGATGGCCGGCGTGGACGAGCACGTTGTGCTTGTGGACCAGGGTGAGCTTCCCGCGTCGGGCGGCGGCCTGCTCGAAGGCGTAGCGCACCACCCGCTCGACGCCGACCGCGGTGTTCAGGGACACCTCGGTGGCGACCTCGAGCTCGGTGCCTGTGCGCATGGACCCGCCGTTGCCGACGTAGGGGCCCTCGGTGCCCTCGCGCACCACCAGGAAGTCGATCTCGCCCGGCTGGGCGAGTGGGGTGGACGCGCCGGTGAACAGCCGGGTGGGCCGCAGATTCACGAAATGGTCGAAACCGAAGCGGAGCTTCAGCAGCAGTCCGCGCTCGAGGACCCCGGAGGGCACCTCGGGGTCCCCGACCGCGCCCAACAGGATCGCGTCGTGCTCGGCCAGGCGCGCCATGTCCTCATCGGTCAGGGTCTCGCCGGTGCGGTGCCAGCGTCCTGCCCCGAGGTCGAAGTCGGTGGTCTCCACGTCGATGCCGGCCGGGGCGAGGGCGGTGCGCAGGGCACGCACCCCGTGCGGCACGACCTCCTGACCGATGCCGTCACCGGCGATGACGGCCAGGCGCAGGGCGGAGGCGGACGAGGATGCGGTGGTGCTCATAGGTGGTTCTCCGGTTCGGGGGGCGCGGTGGTGGCGGGGCGGCGGCACGCTCAATAGACGAGATCGACGCCGTGGATCATGTGGGCCGAGATCGACTCCCCGATCCGGTCGACGAGCTCACGCGGGACGGACTGGTCGAGGTTGAGGATGACCAGCGCCTCGGCCCCCGGGGCATCCCCGGCGCGCGAGACCTGCATCCCGGCGATGTTGATGCCGGCCTCACCCAGCTGCGCGCCGTACTGGCCGATCAGTCCGGGGCCGTCGTCATAGCGGATCACCATCAGGTGATCGCTGAGGGGGACGTCCAAGGGGTGCCCGGCCACCTCGACCAGCTTCTGGGCCTGCTCGACGCCGCTGAGGGTGCCGGAGACCGAGACCACCTCGCCGTTGCGCAGGGTGCCGCGGATGCGGATCACGTTGCGGAACCGTCCGGAGTTCTCCTCGGTGAGCAGCTGCACGGTGATGCCTCGCTCATCGGCCATCACCGGTGCGTTGACGTAGCTGACCTGCTCGGTGACCACGTTACGGAAGACTCCGCGCAGGGCGGACAGCTTCAGCGCCGTGACGTCGCGGGAGGCGATCTCCCCACAGACGACGACGTCGAGCAGCTCGGGGGCCTCGCCGGCAAGGGCCGTGAACAGTTGGCCGAGCCGGTCGGACAGGGCCACGCCGGGGCGGACCAGGTCGTCCATGGCGCCGCCGGCGACGTTGACCGCATCGGGGACCAGCTCCCCGGCCAGCGCCAGTCGCACGGAGTGCGCGACCGCCACGCCCGCCTTCTCCTGCGCCTCGGCGGTGGAGGCCCCCAGGTGCGGGGTGAGGGTGACGTTGTCCAGTTCGAGCAGCTTCGCGGCGCTCGGGGAGCTGGTGGGCGGCTCCGAGGAGTAGACATCGAGCGCGGCCCCGGCGATGCGTCCGGCCGTCAGGGCCTCGTGCAGGGCGTCCTCGTCGATCAGTCCGCCCCGGGCAGCGTTGATCACGTGCAGGTTCGGCTTGGCGAGCGCGAACTGCTCCGCACCGATCATCCCTTCGGTCTCGGCGGTCCTGGGCATGTGCACGGTGAGCACGTCGGTCTCGCGCATCAGCTCGTCGAGCTCGACCACACGCGCGCCCAGCTCGGCGGCGCGGGTGTGGTTGACGTAGGGGTCGTAGGCCAGCAGCTGCACGCCGAAGGGAGCCAGACGCTCGGCCACCAGCTGGCCGATGCGACCGAATCCGACCACGCCGACCGTCTTGCCCAGCAGCTCCACCCCGGTCAGCTGCTTGCGGTCCCAGCGCCCCGCCTTCACGGAGGCGTCGGCGCGGGAGAGATTGCGCAAAGACGCCAGGATCAGGGTCACGGCCAGCTCAGCGGCCGAGACGATGTTCGAGGTGGGGGCGTTGATGACCATGACGCCGGCGGTGGTGGCGGCGGGCACGTCCACGTTGTCCAGACCGACTCCGGCGCGGGCCACGACCTTCAGCTCCGGTGCTGCGGCGAAGACCTCGGCGTCGACCTGGGTGGCGGAGCGGACCAGGAGCGCATCGGCCGTCCCCACTGCGGAGAGCAGAGCGGCGCGGTCGGTGCCGTCGACATGGCGGATATCGGCGTCATCACCGAAGACCTCGATGGTGGCGGGCGAGAGTTCTTCGGCGAAGAGCACGACGGGACGCGTCACGGGATGTACCTTCCGGTGTGGGTCGGCGGCTTCGGGAACAGCCGTCGTTGGGGCCGGGGGACAGACTACTGCGCTGTCCGCCATTCGGTCGCCGGAGTCACCATACGAGATGCTCGCAGAGCGTTGGTCAGGTCACCCCTGCCTCCGGCCGCGCTCGCACCTCAGCCCCTGGCGTCCAGCCCCGCCTCCTCGACCCTAGCCGCCGACTTCGCCGCCTCCTTGGCCCGGCTCTTCGCCGCATCCCGGGCCGTCTTCATCCGCGCCTCCCGCTTCTCGAGCTCACGCACGCGGCGCTGGGTGGCCTTGCGCAGGGCGGTGGCCGAGGCGAGTTCGGCCTCGGCCGCCGCGAGGGCCGCCTCGGGCGTCAGTTCGGGCTCTGCCGCCGACGCGACGGGCTCGCGCCCTTCGAGCGCTCGCTCGAGGCCCGGCATGAGCAGTCCGAGCGCGGTGGAGAAGTCATCGCCCCCCTCCACCCCGGCCTCCACGCCGCTGAAGTAGACCCCGGACTCGATGACCGGACGCGCGTCCGGGAACCCTCCCTCGGCGACGATGTCCCGCAGCAGCTGCCTGGTCGCCTCCCCAGCACCGAAGGCCCCGGTGCGCATGTCGCGATCCATCACAGCGAATCCTCTGACCTGCACTGAGAGCACCATCAGAACCGCGAGCTTGTCGTCCGCACCCCCGGGCAGAGTGCGGGCGGCACGCATACCCGCGTCCACCGCTCGCAGCTGGCCGGGCATCAGCAGGGATTCCGTCGACAGCGGGATGTCCAGCGCCCAGGGATGGCGCGAGTAGGCCTGCGCGATCGTCCGTGCCCACTGCTCGAGCCCGACCCGCCAATCGTCACCGTCGATGACCCACTGTTCGTCGCCCAGGGAGGCATCGAGCATGAGCTGATGCAGGTCACTCTTCGAGGAGACGTATCGATACAGCGCCATCGTCGTGAACCCGAAGGAACGCGCCACTCGCTGCATCGTGACCGCATCGAGCCCCTCGGCGTCCGCGATCTCCATGGCCGCCTCGACGATCCGCTCATGACTCAGCTCGCGCTTCGGTCCTCGCTGCGGCGCCGCAGCGACTCCCCACGCCATCGCGACCACCCGAGACACTTCCTCCTCGGCCATGCGGAGCCCCCTTTGCGACGAGTTGGACGCCACTCAGTATTGCGCATGGACTGCGTGGCGCGCATACTGCTTACGCCGCACACTGTATGCGGAACATACAGAAAGGAGCCGTGATGCACGGCACGATCGAGCTCGACGGCATCAGCAAGGCATACCGCGAGCCCGTGATCGACCACCTCGACCTCTCGGTCGACGGCGGCGTGTTCGCGCTGCTCGGTCCCAACGGGGCCGGGAAGACGACACTCGTCTCGATCCTGACCACTCTGGTCCGGCCCGATCAGGGCCGCGCCCGGCTGGGCGGGATCGACGTGGTCGGTGACCCGCAGGGCGCCCGACGCCGCTTCGCGGCCACCGGCCAGGAGACGACCTTGGACGATCTCCTCACCGGGCGCGAGAACCTGATCATGCTCGGCAGACTGCTGGGCCTGGGCAGGGCATCTGCCCTGCGGGCCGACGAGCTGCTTGAGCAGTTCGACCTGGCGCTCGCCGGCCGCCGGACGGTCTCGACGTACTCCGGGGGCATGCGTCGTCGGCTGGACCTCGCGGCCACCCTGATCTCGCAGCCCGAGGTGCTCTTCCTGGACGAACCCACGACCGGACTGGATCCGGTGAGCCGGAGGCGAGTCTGGGACGATGTGCGGGAACTCGCCGGATCCGGCTCCACGGTCTTCCTCACCACCCAGACCCTCGATGAGGCCGAAGCACTCGCCGACCGGATCGCGGTCCTGCGCGACGGACGGATCGTGGCCGACGGCACCGCCGAGGAGCTGACGGCCTCCATCGGCGGGCACCGGCTGGTCCTGTCCGACCGCGAGGGCCGCGAGGTCCGCGACATCGACATCGACGGCTCCGCGGCGTCGGTGCGCCACGCCTTGGCCCAGCTCCCCGAGAGCGAGCAGGACCTGCAGGTCGCTCTGCGCTCCCCCACCCTGGACGACGCCTTCGTCGCCTTCACCCAGTCATCCCAGGAGGTGGCGGCATGACCGCACTCGTCTCCTCATTCCCCAGCACGCGCGGCGTCAATGCCCTGCGGTCTTCTGCGGTGTTCATCGGCCGGAGCCTGCGACACAGCCTCCGCGATGGCGAAGGGCTCATCATGGCCATCGCCCTGCCCGTGTTCCTGCTGCTGATGTTCACCTATGTCTTCGGCGGCGCGATCATCTCCGAGGGTTACGTGGACTTCGTCGTCCCCGGGGTCATCCTCACCTGCGCGGCCTTCGGCGCGTCGTCGGTGGCGGTCTCGGTCAATCGCGACGTCACCCTCGGTGCCATGCGCCGGTTCCGCACCCTGCCCATCGCCTCCGCCACCGTGCTCGCCGGGCATGTGGTCGCCAGCGTGCTGCGCAATCTGGCAGCAACGGCGATCGTGATCGCGGTGGCGCTGCTGATCGGCTTCCGGCCGACGGCCACGCCTCTGGAGTGGCTCGGCGTGCTCGGCCTGGTGGCGCTGTGGATCCTGGCGATCACCTCGCTGTTCGCCTGCATAGGGATGGTCTCCGGCAGCCCCGAGGCCGCGAACGGCTACGGCTTCACCCTGCTGTTCCTGCCGTATCTCTCCAGTGCCTTCGTCCCGGTGGAGACGATGCCCTCCTGGCTCCAGCCCCTCGCCACCCACCAGCCGATGGGTCCGCTGGTCGAGTCGCTGCGGGCGCTGCTGGTCGGCGGCGGTGAAGCGAAGGTGCTCGTCTCGCTGATCTGGAGCGTGGGCATCATCCTGGTCGCGACAGCGCTGACGGTGCTTGCCTTCCGGCGCAGCGGCGACCGCTGAGACCCCGCGCGTCGGCCGATGGACGCACGGCACCGCTGGACGCACGGGAGCCCCGCACCACCGTTCGGTGCGGGGCTCCGTGTCGTCGCGAGCGCTGCTCAGCGAGCGGCGCTGCCCTCGGTGTAGTCGTCGTCGAGCGACTGGGCGCTCCAGGAGAACATCTTGCGCAGCTCCTTGCCCACGGTCTCGATCTCGTGCTTGGCCTCGTCCTCGCGAAGCTTCGTGAACTCCGGCGCGCCGGCGTCCTGGTCGTCGATGAACTTCTTCGCGAAGGAGCCGTCCTGGATGTCGGCCAGGATGGCCTTCATGTCGGCCTTCACCTGATCGGTGACCACGCGCGGGCCGGAGACGTAGTCACCGAACTCAGCGGTGTCCGAGATCGACCAGCGCTGCTTGGCGATGCCGCCCTCGTGCATGAGGTCGACGATCAGCTTGAGCTCGTGGAGCACCTCGAAGTAGGCGATCTCCGGCTGGTACCCCGCTTCGGAGAGGGTCTCGAAGCCGGCCTGGACCAGGTGGCTCATGCCGCCGCACAGCACCGCCTGCTCTCCGAACAGGTCGGTCTCGGTCTCCTCGGTGAAGGTCGTCTTGATGACGCCGGCGCGGGTGCCGCCGATGCCCTTGGCGTAGGACATCGCCAGGTCCCAGGCCGATCCGGTGGCGTCCTGCTCGACGGCCACGATGTCGGGGATGCCCCGCCCGGCCACGAACTCGCGGCGCACGGTGTGTCCGGGGGCCTTGGGAGCGATCAGCAGCACATCGATGCCGGCGGGCACCTCGACGAAGCCGAAACGGATGTTGAAGCCGTGGGCGAAGGCCAGCGCCTTGCCCTGCGTCAGGTGGGGCTTGATGGAGTCGGCGAAGACCTTGCGCTGGTCCTGGTCGGGGGTCAGGATCATGATCAGGTCGGCCCACTCGGCGACTTCCGCGACGGTGCCCACGCCCAGGCCCTGCTCCTCGGCCTTGGCGCGGGACTTCGAACCCTCGCGCAGGCCCACCCGGACCTCGACGCCGCTGTCACGCAGGTTCAGCGCATGGGCGTGGCCCTGGGAGCCGAATCCGACGACCCCCACCTTCTTGCCCTGGATGATGGACAGGTCGGCATTGTCGTCGTAGTAGATCTCTGCCACGGTGTGCTCCTTCGGGATGGGGGATGTGGGCCGCGCTCTCCGCGGCGCCACGGGCGACGGATCCGATCCTATCGCCCACTGTCTTACGTTCTGAGAGGACGTCTTCAGTGATGAGACGTCCGCGGGGTCCTCGGTTCTGCGTCCCGGGTCTCAGGAGAGCAGGCTGCGGTCGGTGATGGCCCGGCCGCCGCGGCCGATGGCCACCTCACCGGACTTGACGATCTCGCGGATGCCGAACTCCTCGAGCATGCCGAGCAGGGCGGCCAGCTTGTCCTGGGTGCCGGTGGCCTCGATGGTCACCGCGTCGGCCGCGGCATCCACCACCTTGGCGCGGAACATCTGCACGATCTCGAGCACCGAGGTGCGCGAGGTGTTGTCGGCGGAGACCTTGATCAGGATCAGCTCGCGCTGCACGGTCTGACGGGGATCCAGCTGCACGATCTTGAGCACGTTGACCAGCTTGTTGAGCTGCTTGGTGATCTGCTCGAGCGAGCGTTGGTCCACGTCGATGATCACCGTGATCCGTGAGATCTCGGGATGCTCGGTGGGGCCCACCGCGAGGGAGGAGATGTTGTAGCCGCGGCGTGCGAACAGCGCCGAGACCCGGGTGAGGACGCCCGGCTTGTTCTCGACCAGCACCGACAGTGTCTGGGTGTTCGGTGACATGACGTATTCGGTGGTGTTCATTCTCAGATGTCCCTCTCCCACTCGGGGCTCATGCCCTGCGCGATCTGGATCTCGTCGTTGGAGACACCGGTGGGCACCATCGGCCACACCATCGCGTCGGCGCTGACGGTGAAGTCCACGACCACCGGCCGGTCGTTGATCTCCATCGCCTGGGCGATGGTCGCGTCGATGTCCTCGTCCCGTTCGCAGCGCAACCCCACGCAGCCGTAGGCCTCGGCGAGCTTGACGAAGTCGGGCACCCGGGAGGTGCCGTGACCGGTGTTCAGGTCGGTATTGGAGTAGCGCTGGTTGTAGAAGAGGTTCTGCCACTGCCGGACCATGCCCAGCGAACTGTTGTTGATGACCGCGACCTTGATCGGGATGTTGTTGATGACGCAGGTCGCGAGCTCCTGATTGGTCATCTGGAAGCACCCGTCGCCGTCGATGCACCACACTGCCCGGTCCGGCTGCCCGACCTTGGCTCCCATCGCCGCCGGAACCGCGTACCCCATGGTGCCCAGGCCACCCGAGTTGATCCAGGTGCAGGGGTTCTCGTACTCGATGAACTGCGCGGACCACATCTGGTGCTGGCCCACTCCGGCCACGTAGATCGATTCCGGTCCGGAGATCTCACCGATCCGGGAGATCACCTTCTGCGGAGCGGTGAAACCGTCCTCCGTCGCGGTCCAGCCCAGCGGGTACTTCTGGCGCAGCATGTTCAGCGTGTGCCACCACGACTCGTACTCGCGGGTGTCGCCGGCTGCGATCCGCTCGCGCAGCTCGGCCGACAGCGCGGTGGCGACATCACCCGCCTGGCCCACGATCGGCACGTCGGCGGTGCGGTTCTTGGAGATCTCGGCCGGGTCGATGTCGGCGTGCACGATCTTCGCGTTCGGGGCGAAGGACTCGAGGACACCAGTGACCCGGTCGTCGAATCGGGCACCGATGGCGACGAGCACGTCCGAGCGTTGCAGTGCGGACACCGCGGAGACGCTGCCGTGCATCCCGGGCATGCCCAGGTGGCTGGGGTGGGAGTCGGGCAGCGCGCCACGCCCCATCAGCGTGGTCGCGAACGGCGCTCCGGAGACATCGATCAGCTCCGTCACCTCCTGGGATGCGCCGCCGCGGATCACGCCGCCACCGAGCAGGAACACCGGTCGCTCAGCGGCCATCAGCAGGGAAGCCGCCTCCCGGATCTGCTTGTTGTGGGGCCGCGGATCGGGGCGATACCCGGGAAGGTCCAGGGTCTGGGGCCACGCGAACTCGGTCATGCCCATCTGGGCGTCCTTGGTCACGTCCACCAGCACCGCGCCCGGGCGTCCGGTCGAGGCGATGTGGAAGGCCTGCTTGATCACCTTGGGGACGTCAGCGGCGTCGGTGACCAGGAAGTTGTGCTTGGTCACCGGCATCGTCATGCCGACGATGTCGGCCTCCTGGAAGGCGTCGGTGCCGATGAAGGTCGAGGCGACCTGACCGGTGATGGCGACCAGGGGGATCGAATCCATCTGGGCATCGGCGATGGCCGTGATCAGGTTGGTCGCTCCCGGACCGGAGGTGGCCAGGCACACCCCGACCTTCCCGGTGGCGTGCGCGTAGCCGCTGGCGGCGTGCCCCGCGCCCTGCTCGTGCCGGACCAGGATGTGCCGCAGGCCCACGGCATCCATCAAGGGGTCATAGGTGGGCAGGATGGCACCGCCGGGCAGGCCGAAGACGACCTCTGCCCCGGCATGCTTGAGGGACTCGACCAGCGCCTCAGCGCCGGTCATCTGCTGTCCTGTCATCGGAACTCCTTCGTCGTCTCGGACGGTGTGCTCGGTGCGCGGCGGACGCGATGGACCCTGCCCGGTTCCGTGCTGGAGACACGAAAAAGCCCCTCCGCCTGGGGCTTCGGGAGGGGCGCGGAAGACGTCTCGTCGGAACGAACGGGCGTCAGCCGCGCTCGGTAACTACGAGAAGGTTCGTCTGCATACGGCCACTGTAGTGCCCGCGCCGCCCGCTACCCAAGACGTCCATCATGCGGACTGGCGAAAGTCCCGAAAGGGCTCGCGTCCCGACTCTAGGCTGACGGCATGGTCACCCGCCCTCGACACGACTGTGAGTGAGATCGCCATGAGTGCAACCCCGTCCGTCCCCGGCAGCTCGCCCCTGACCACCCCCGCCGAGACCGTCCCGCTGGCCGGTCAGCACATCGTCGTCGTCGGCGGCGGCATGACCGCTCACCGCTTCGCCTCCCGGTTGCGCGCCCAGGACCCGGACGGCGACTGGTCCCTGACCGTGATCGGCGAGGAGCCCCAGCAGCCCTACGACCGCGTGCACCTGTCGAACTGGTTCTCCAGCCGCAATGCCGATCTGCTCTCGCTGGACACCGCGGTGTGGAGCGATCCGCGCATCACCCTGTCGCCCGGTGATCCCGCCGTGGCGCTGGATCGGGACGCCCAGACGGTCACCACCCGGGACGGGACCGTGCACTCCTATGACCGTCTGGTACTGGCGACCGGTTCCTGGGCCTGGTCCCCGCGCGCCGAGGGCAATGATCTCCCGGGCACCTTCTCCTACCGCACCATCGAGGACGTCGAACGGATCGCGGAGTGGACCACCCTGCGCGCCGAAACGGTCGGCCGGCCCCTGCGGGGCGTGGTCGTCGGCGGAGGCGTGCTGGGGCTGGAGGCGGCCGCGGCGCTGAAGAAGCTCGGGGTCCAGGCCACGGTGGTCGAGTTCGCTGACCGTCTGATGGCCGTCCAGCTCGATCAGGGGGGCGGCGAGATGCTGCGTCTGATGATCGAGGACATGGGGATCGGGGTGCGCACGGGGGTGGGAGCGTCCCGCTTCAGCCCCGCGGCCGATGGCGCCATGGGCAGCGCGCACCTGACCGACGATTCCAGCCTCGAGGCGGACATCGTCATCTTCTCCACCGGCATCCGCCCCCGCGACCGGGTGGCGCGCGAGGCGGGCCTGGCGATCGGCGAGCGCGGCGGCGTGGTCGTCGGCGACTCCTGCCAGACGTCGGACGACGCCATCTGGGCGATCGGCGAGTGCGCGTCCTACGACGGCGTGTGTGCCGGCCTGATCGCCCCGGGCAACGACATGGCCGACGTGGTCGTGGACCGCTTCCTGGGCGGGACCCGCACCCACCACCGCGCCGACGACGGCACCAAGCTCAAGGGCGTGGGAGTGGATGCCGCCGCGTTCGGCGATGTCAACGGCATCTCCCCCGGCGCCCTCGAGGTCTCCTTCGTCGATCCCGTCAACCACGAGTACCGCAAACTGGTGATGTCCGACGACGCGAAGAAGCTGCTGGGCGGCGTCTTCGTCGGCGACATCGAGCTGTACTCGGCGCTGCGACCGCTGGTCGGGAGGGATCTGGGCGCCGACCCCTCGGCGGTGATCGCTCCCGCGGGTGCAGGCGGAGCGCTCGCGGACGCCGAGCTGCCAGACGACGCGGTGGTGTGCTCGTGCAACAACGTCGATGCCGGCACCATCCGCAGCTCGGTCACCGAGCACGGCTGCACCACCATCGGCCAGGTCAAGGAGTGCACGACGGCCGGCACGGTGTGCGGCTCCTGCGTCCCGACTCTGACCAAGCTCTTGAACAAGGAGCTCGAGCGCTCCGGCATCACGGTCTCCACCGCCATGTGCGAGCACTTCGCGATGTCGCGCGCTGAGCTGTACCAGCTGGTCAAAGACGGAGGCCAGGACACCTTCACCGAGATCGTGACCGCTTTCGGCACCGGGCGCGGCTGCGCGGTCTGCCGGCCGGTGGTCGCATCGATCCTCTCCACGCTCGGCTCGACCTCCGGGAAGCTGCACAGCCCGGTCGGCGAGCAGCTGGGATCGCTGCAGGACACCAACGACCACGTGATGGCCAACATCCAGAAGAACGGCACCTACTCGGTGATCCCCCGGATGCCGGCCGGCGAGGTCACCCCCGAGCAGTTGCTCGTGCTGGCTCAGGTGGCCAAGGACTACGGCCTGTACCTGAAGCTCAACGGCGCCCAGCGCATCGGCATGTTCGGCGCCCGCCTGGACCAGCTGCCCGAGATCTGGCGGCGCCTGGTCGATGCCGGCTTCGAATCCGGTCACGCCTACGGCAAGTCCCTGCGGATGGTGAAGTCCTGCGTGGGCTCGACCTGGTGCCGTTACGGCGTACAGGACTCCACCGCCATGGCTGTGGCCCTCGAGCGCCGCTACCGCGGTCTGCGCTCCCCGCACAAGATCAAGGTGGGTGTCTCGGGCTGTGCCCGTGAGTGCGCGGAGGCGCGCGCCAAGGACGTCGGGGTGATCGCCACCACCAAGGGCTGGAACCTGTACGTCGGGGGCAACGGCGGCGCCCAGCCCGCGCACGCCCAGCTGCTGGTCGAGGACCTGGACGACGAGAACCTCGTCAAGTGCATCGACCGGTACCTGATGCTGTACATCCAGGAGGCTGACAAGGTCCAGCGCACCGCCCGCTGGCTGGAGGAACGCGCCGGCGGCATCGAGGAGCTGTATCGCGTGATCGTCGAGGACTCCCTGGGCATCGGCGACGAGCTGGAGGCGGCCATGGCCAATCACGTGGCCACCTATGAGGACGAGTGGACGGCCACCGTCAACGATCCGCAGCGGATGGCGAAGTTCGTCTCCTTCATCAATGCTCCCGGGGTCGCCGATCCCGAGCTCGCCTGGGTGCCCGAGCGCGGTCAGATGCGGCCCGCGGGCGAGATGGACACCCACACCGCCCCGGACCCGGTGCGGGCCCGGGAGCTGGCCATGATCAGCATGGGCGCCACCAGCCCCATGGGAGATTCCGTCGAGGGCGAGGAGACCCGGGCATGAGCATGCAGACACCACCGAAGACCATGATCGACATCTGTGCGCTCGAGCAGCTCTCCCCCGAGCGGGGCGCCGCGGCCCTGATCGGCGACACCCAGGTGGCGGTCTTCCGCCTGGCGGACGACACGGTGCGCGCGGTCCAGCAGAAGGACCCCTATTCGGGGGTCAATCTGCTCTCGCGCGGGCTGGTCGGCTCCCATGAGCTTGAGGGTGAGCAGGCCGGTGAGGTCGTGCCCACCATCGCCTCTCCCATGTACAAGCAGGCCTGGAACCTGGACACCGGTGAGGTGCTGGATTCCGGCGGCGGGGCGAAACTGCCGATCGCGGTGTTCGACGCCGAGGTCCGTGACGGCCGCGTGCTGATCGCCTCCGAGCCGCGGCCCGGCACCGGAGCGGCATGAGCGGCGCCCATCGGGCGGGGACCAGCGGGCGGGAGGCCGCGGCCGCGGCCCCTCCGATGAGTCTCCCTGTCGCCGCCCTCTCCCCCGGCAGCGTCGCCCTGGTCGGCGGCGGCCCCGGTGCGCTGGATCTGATCACGGTGCGCGGGATGCAGCTGCTTCAGCAGGCCGATGTGGTGATCGTGGACCGGTTGGGGCCGGCCGCCCTGGTCCAGCACCTGGGTGAGGGCGTCGAGGTGATCGAGGTCGGCAAGACCCCCGGCAAGCACTCGATGCGCCAGGAGGAGATCGAGGAGATCCTGATCGGGGCGGCGCGCGCGGGTCGTCGGGTGGTGCGACTCAAGGGCGGCGATCCCTTCCTGCTGGGCCGAGGTGGTGAGGAGGTGCTGGCATGCCGGGCCGCCGGGATCGAGGTCCAGGTGGTGCCGGGAGTGTCCTCGGCGATCGCCGGCCCGGCCGCCGGTGAGGTGCCCGTCACCCACCGCGGCACCGCCGTCGCCGTCCATGTCGTCAACGCCCACGGGGATCTGGGCCCGGCCGACCTGGCCGCGCTGCGCGACCCGGGCACGACCACGGTCCTGATGATGGGGGTGGGCTGGCTACCGCGCCTGGTCTCGCAGTCGCTGCTCAGCGGCATCGATCCACAGACTCCGGTGGCCGTGGTCCAGGAGGCCACGATGCCCGGCCAGCAGGTGGTGCGCGGGCCCCTGGCCACCATCGACCAGCTCGTGCGGGAGGCGGGGATCGGGTTCCCGGCGGTGATCGTCGTCGGGCGCACCGCGGCCGAGGGCTTTCTGAGCCCTCCCGATCTGCACGCCGTGCTCGAGGGCTCCGGCCGGGAAGCGCTGGCACCTCCCCCCGTCCCGGACCGCCCCGTCGACGATCCGGTCCCCGCGAGCCCGGCCCCGGTGCTGGTGGGCTGTGCGCACGGCACCCGCAGCCGCACGGGCCGGGACGTGATCCGGGCGCTCTTGATGCAGGTGCGCGAGCTGCTTCCCGCGGTCCAGCTCCGCGAGGCCTACGTCGATGTCCAGTCCCCGGACGTCTCCGAGGTGGTGGCCTCCCTGGCCCCGGCGCGCTCCGAGGTGCGCACCCGGGACGAGCACGGCGAGACCGCCGCGGTGGTGGTGCCGCTGCTCCTGTCGACCGGGGTGCACGTCGCCCATGACGTCGCTGCTGCGGTCCGCGGTCGCGAGGCCGTGGCCACCGGGCCGCTGGGCCCCGAGCGCCGGCTCGCAGAAGTGATGGCCCAGCGGCTCGAGGAGGCCGGGGCCGGGCCGGACCATGCCGTGGTGATGGCCGCGGCGGGCACACGTGATCCGGCCGGAGTGGCCATGGCCAGACAGATGGCCGACATGCTGGGCGAGCGCCTGGGGCGGGAGGTGACCGCCTGTTTCGTGGCCGCCTCCCGCCCCGGCGTGGCCGAGGCCGTCGAGCAGGTGCGGCATCGTGCCGGGCCGAACGCACGTGTGGCGGTCGCCAGCTACCTGCTCGCTCCAGGGCACTTCCAAGGGCTGGTGGAGGCCGCCGGGGCCGACGTGGTCGCCGCTCCCCTGGGCGCGCATCCGCTGATCGCCGAGCTGATCACCGAGAGGTACCTGTCGGCCGTCGGCGGTTGAGACCGCCGTCCGCCGCCGACTCGTCTCTCGCCGACGACTCCCGGCTCACGCGTCGTCGATCAGTCCAGCCCGTACCGACTGATCTCCTCACCCTCGCCGTCCGCCGCCGACTCGTCCCTCGCCGACGACTCCCGGCTCACGCGTCGTCGATCAGTCCAACGGACGCCGGGTGGCTCCGTAGGTGGCCGAGCGCACCAGGTGCGCGTAGACCTTCAGCGCCTGGGAGACCTGGCGGGTGCGGTGCTCCGGCCGCCAGGGCAGCGGCCCCTTGGCCTCGCGCCGGCGCGACAGCTCCTCCTCGTCGACATCGAGCTCCAGCAGGCGCTGGTCGACGTCCATGATGATCCGGTCACCGTCCTCGATCAGGCCGATAAGCCCGCCTTCGGCGGCTTCCGGGGAGATGTGCCCGATGGACACGCCGCTCGTGCCGCCCGAGAAGCGGCCGTCGGTGATCAGCGCGCAGGTCTTGCCGAGGCCCCTCCCCTTGAGGAAGGACGTGGGGTAGAGCATCTCCTGCATGCCCGGGCCGCCCTGTGGGCCCTCGTAGCGGATCACCACCACGTCGCCGGCCTTGACGGTCTTGTCCAGGATCTTCTGGACCGCCTCCTCCTGGGAGTCGCACACCACGGCCGTGCCCTCGAAGTGGAACAGGTCCTCGGTCACGCCCGCTGTCTTGAACACGGCGCCGTCCTCGGCGAGATTGCCCGTGAGGACCGCCAGGCCACCGTCCTTGGTGTGTGCGTGCGGGAGCGCCCGCACCACTCCCTCCTCACCGTCGGTGTCCAGCTCATCCCAGGTGTTGGTGGTAGAGAACGCCTCGGTGGTGCGCACCCCGCCGGGCGCGGCGCGGAACAGGGCCAACGCCTTCTTCGACGCCGTCCCGCTGCGGATGTCCCATTCGGCCAGCCAGCTGGCCAGGTCCGGGGAATGCACGGAGTGGACGGTGTGATCCAGCAGGCCGGCCCGGTCGAGCTCCCCGAGGATCGCCGGGATCCCACCGGCACGGTGGACGTCCTCCACGTGCGCGGTCCCGTTGGGAGCGACCTTGGACAGGGTCGGCACCACCCGGGAGATACGGTCGATGTCATCGAGCCCGAAGTCGACGCCGGCCTCGATCGCCACGGCCAGGATGTGCAGGATGGTGTTCGTCGAGCCCCCCATGGCCACATCCATCGCCATCGCGTTGGAGAAGGCCGCCTTGGTGGCGATCGAGCGCGGCAGCACCGACTCGTCCTCCTCCTCGTAGTATCGCTTGGCCAGCTCCACGATCTTGTGGCCGGCCTCGAGGAACAGCTCCTTGCGGAAGGCATGGGTGGCCAAGGTGGTGCCGTTGCCCGGCAGGGACAGGCCCAGCACCTCGGCCAGGCAGTTCATCGAGTTCGCGGTGAACATGCCCGAGCACGAGCCGCAGGTGGGGCAGGCGTTCTCCTCCACCTCGGCGAGCTGTGCGTCGGTGACGGTGTCATCGGCGCTGAGGGCCATCGCGTCGATCAGGTCGACGCGGTGCTCGGTGACCCCTTCGACGGGCTTGCCCGATTCGGACGGGCCTCCGGAGACGAAGATGACCGGGATGTTCAGGCGCATCGCCGCCATCAGGTGGCCCGGAGTGATCTTGTCGCAGTTGGAGATGCACACCAGCGCGTCGGCGGTGTGGGCGTTGACCATGTATTCGATCGAGTCCGCGATCAGGTCCCGGCTGGGCAGCGAGTAGAGCATCCCGCCGTGGCCCATGGCGATGCCGTCATCGACGGCGATGGTGTTGAACTCCTTGGAGACGCCCCCGGCCTCCTTGACGGCGCCGGCGACCAGGTCCCCCAGGTTCTTCAAGTGCACGTGCCCCGGTACGAACTGCGTGTAGGAGTTCGCGATGGCGACGATCGGTTTGCCGAAGTCCGAGGTGTCCATGCCGGTCGCGCGCCAGAGGGCGCGCGCGCCCGCCATATTGCGTCCGTGGGTCGAAGTGCGGGAGCGGAGTTGAGCCATGCACCCACTCTACTCCGGCATGCGAGATGAGAATGTCACCATCCGGACGCCAGACAGGGGCGGTTCGCCGCTGCCCAGGAGGCAGGATGCCCGATCCCGAACCACGGAGCACACGACGATGGTTCGGGATCAGGCATTTCCTACCGCGGGGCCGCGCACCTCCCCCACGGGGCGGGCGATCAGCTGCCCATGGGGTGGGCGATCAGCTGACGCCGAGCTTGTCCATGATGATCTCGCGGACCTTCCCGGCATCGGCCTGACCGCGGGTGGCCTTCATGATCGGACCGATCAGGGCCCCGATCGCCTTGACCTTGCCGCCCTGGATCTTGGCGACCACATCGGGGTTGTCGGCGATGGCCTGATCGACCGCGGAGGTGAGCACCGAGTCGTCGGAGACGACCGCCAGACCCTCCTGCTCGACGATCGCGGCGGGGTCGCCCTGGCCCTCCAGGACCTTGACCAGCACCTGCTTGGCGATCTTGTCGTTGATCTTGCCCTCGTCGACCAGGCCCTGCAGCTCGGCGATCTGGCCGGGGGTGACCGCGAGCTGCGTGAGCTCGACGTCCTGCTCCCGGGCGGTGCGGGCGAGTTCGCCCATCCACCACTTGCGGGCGCTCTGGGCACTCGCTCCGGCGGCGACACTGGCCTCGATCTGGTCCAGCGCCCCGGCGTTGATCACGTCACGCATCTCCAGGTCGCTGAAGCCCCACTCCCCCAGCAGCCGGCGACGACGGGCGGCGGGCAGCTCCGGCAGGGAGGCGCGCAGCTGCTCGACCCACTCGCGGCTGGGTGCGACGGGGACCAGGTCCGGCTCGGGGAAGTAGCGATAATCCTCCGCATCGGACTTGGGGCGACCGGAGGAGGTCCCACCGGTGTCCTCGTGGAAGTGACGGGTCTCCTGGACCACCTCCTGCCCGGCGTCGAGCACCCCTGCCTGGCGCGAGATCTCGAAGCGCACCGCGCGGTCGATCGAGCGGAAGGAGTTCACGTTCTTGGTCTCGGTGCGCGTGCCCAGCGGATCCTGCCGCGTGGGACGCAGCGAGACGTTGACGTCGGCGCGGACGTTGCCCTGCTCCATACGCGCCTCGGAGACCTCCAGGGCCCGGAAGATGTCCCGAAGGGTGCGCACATAGGCGGCGGCGACCTCGGGGGCCCGCCCGCCGGTGTCCGGGATCGGCTTGGTGACGATCTCGACCAGCGGCACCCCGGCGCGGTTGTAGTCGACCTGGGAATGGGTGGCGCCGTGGATGCGCCCGGTGGAGCCGCCGACATGGGTGTTCTTGCCCGCGTCCTCCTCCATATGGGCCCGCTCGATCTCGACGCGGACCACCTCGCCGTCCTCGAGCTCGACGTCGACCCAGCCGTCGAAGGCGATGGGCTCGTCGTACTGCGAGGTCTGGAAGTTCTTGGCCAGGTCCGGGTAGAAGTACTGCTTGCGTGCGAAGCGGCAGCTCTCGGCGATCTGGCAGTTCAGTGCCAGGCCGATCTTGATCGCGTGCTCCACGGCGGTGCGGTTGACGACCGGCAGGGCACCGGGCAGGCCGAGCGAGGTGGGGGTCACCGCCGCGTTGGGCTCGGCGGCGAACACGTTCGGGGCGCCGTCGAACATCTTGGTGTCGGTGCCCAGTTCGACATGGACCTCGATGCCCAGAACGGGATCGAAGCGCGCGATGGCCTCGTCGTAGTCGACCGGAACGATCGGCGTGGTGGGCTCAGCTGTACTCATCAGTTCGCTCCTGACACGAGCTCGGGGGCCTTGGCCAGCAGCGGTCCGCCCCAGGCGTCCTCGAGGAGCGCCTCGAGGGCGCCGCCGATGCGGTAGAGCCGCTCATCGGCCCGGGTGGGGGCCAGGAACTGGATGCCGGCCGGCAGGCCGTCCTCCGCCAGTCCGCTGGGCACGGAGATGCCCGGGACGCCGGCGAGGTTGGCGGGGATGGTGGCGATGTCGTTGAGGTACATCGCCAGGGGGTCGTCGATCTTCTCGCCCAGGCGGAAGGCGACGGTCGGCGAGGTCGGCGAGGCGAGCACGTCGACCTGGTCGAAGGCGGCGGAGAAGTCGCCCTGGACGAGAGTGCGCACCTTCTGGGCGCTGCCGTAGTAGGCGTCGTAGTAGCCGGCCGACAGGGCGTAGGTTCCCAGCAGGATGCGCCGCTTGGCCTCCTGACCGAAGCCGGCGCCGCGGGTGGCCTTCATGACCGACTCGGCGGTCGGGCTGTCCTCGGGCACGACCCGCAGTCCGAAGCGCATGCCGTCGAACTTCGCGAGGTTGCTCGAGGCCTCCGAGGGCATGATCAGGTAGTAGGCGCCCAGCGCGTAGCGGAAGTTCGGGCAGGAGATCGGCACGATCTCGGCACCGGCCTGCTCGAGCTGCGCCAGGGACTCGGTGAAGCGCGCGCGGACCTCGGGATCGAAGCCCTCGCCCTCGAGCTCGGAGATGACGCCGATGCGCATCCCCCGCACGTCCTTGCGATGTGCCGCCTCGGCGTAGGCACCGACCGGGTCGGGCAACGAGGTGGAGTCCAGCGGGTCGTGGCCGGCGATCAACTCGTGCAGCAGGGCGGCGTCCTCGACGGTGCGGGCCACCGGACCGGCCTGGTCCAGGGAGCTGGCCAGCGCGATCAGCCCGTAGCGGGAGACGGAGCCGTAGGTGGGTTTGACGCCGACGGTGCCGGTGACGGCGCCGGGCTGACGGATCGAGCCGCCGGTATCGCTGCCGATCGCCAGCGGCGCCTCGTAGGAGGCCACGGCGGCCGAGCTGCCGCCGCCCGAGCCGCCCGGGATGCGCTCACGGTCCCAGGGATTGCGGGTGGGCCCGAAGGCACTGCTCTCGGTCGAGGAGCCCATCGCGAACTCGTCCATGTTGGTCTTGCCCAGGATGGGCAGACCGGCTGAGCGCAGCGTGGCCACGAGGGTGGCGTCGTAGGGAGGGAGCCAGCCCTCGAGCATCTTGGAGCCGGCCGTGGTGGGGATGCCCTCGGTCACGGCGACGTCCTTGACCGCGATGGGCACACCCGCCAGCGGGTGCAGTTCCTCGCCGGCGCTGCGGCGTGCGTCCACGTCCCGGGCGGTGGTCAGGGCTTCCTCCTCGCTGACATGGAGGAAAGCGTTCAGATCGGTGTCCACGGCGCGGATGCGGTCGAGGTGGGCGCAGGTGAGATCCTCGGAAGTGATCTCGCCGGCGGCGAGCGCAGCGGCCTGGGCGGCCGCGCTGCGGCGGATGGTGTCGTTCATGCTCATTCCTCCCCCAGGATCTGCGGGACGGCGAAGCGGCCGTCCTCGGCCTCGGGCGCCCCGGAGAGCGCCTGCTCCTGCGTCAGGGTCTGGCCGACGACGTCCTCGCGGAAGACGTTGGTCATGGGGATGGGATGGGAGGTTGCGGGGACGTCGGCGGTCGCGACCTCGGAGACGGACGCAACTGCATCGATGATGGCGTCGAACTCGCCGGCGAGGCGGTCGACCTCCTCATCGGTCAGCTGGATCCGTGCGAGGTCGGCGAGGCGTGCGACGTCGTCTCGTCCGATCGAAGGCATGGGGACATCCTAGATCGCTCCGGGCACCGCTCGCACAGCGCCCCTCCCGCCGGAGGGATCCGACGCGAGTATCACCTCGTGGCGCCCTCAGGGCGGACGCGATAGTGATAGGCGCCGAGGGGGCGCAGACCCAGGCCCCGGTACATGCGGGCGGCGGCCTGCCCGGTGTCGGTGGTCTCGACCTCCAGCAGGGCACGGTCCGCCCCCTGCGCGGCGGCGAGAGTGAGCAGGGAGCCGACCACCGCGGTGCCGAGCCCCTGCCGGCGGTGCTCTTCGGCCACCGCGATGTGGTTCAGCACTGCCGCGCTCGTGCGCCCGGTCTCCACCAGGGCGGCCCGCCCGACCGCTACCACCGCGTCGGAGCCGGCGGGCAGGGAGAGCTGGATGGCGGGGCTGCCGGCCATGATGTCCCGCACGGTGCGCCGGGCGTCCTCACCCTCACGGGGTGCCAGTCTCCAGGCACCGTCGAACCAGTCCTCGTCCAGCCCTCCGGTGCGGATCACGGCCTGTGGATGCGGGGCGGGCAGGCGAGCCGGATCCAGCGCCCGTTCCAGGATCCGGCTGTGGCCTTCGGCGCTGTAGCCGCGGCCCTCCAAGAGGGTATCCAGCTCTGCCGCGGGTCCGTGCTCCCGGAGGATGCGGAAGGTGGGCGCGGCGCCCGCGCTCTGCATCAGCGCCTCCACCCGGGAGACCGCCTGCTCGAGAGCATCGCGGTCCGCGGGCACCTCGAGTGCGACGGCGCTGTTGGCGCGGCGGGTGATGCCACGCGAACGCAGGAGGGCGAAGCCCTCGACATCGAGCCGGGCCAGTGGCCTCCACCCTCCGATCAGCGCCTCGAGCAGTCTCGTCCCGGTCAGGGGCCGGGGGCCGCGGGCTGCCGTGCTGTTCCTGCTGCGTGAGGCCATGGCTGCATCCTAGAGGCGGTGGCCGCCGGGACCGTCCGCACCCGGTGCGGCCCCGCCCCGTGGCCCGGCTGCGCGGTGGGATCGGGCGCGGACGCCCCGGGGGCGGGGCCGGTAAGATCGGGTGCCCCGCGGTCATCTGATCGCTTCAGAGAATCAGCCATCCTGGAAAGGCGCCGCCATGTCCGTCGACCCGCACGCCGACTACTTCTCGCACGATCCCGAGGACGGGGAGGAGCTCTCGGACGATCCCCGTATCCGAGAGCAGCAGGAGTACGAGGCCCGCATGCGCCGCGCTCTGGCCACCAAGGAGGATCCGCTGCGGGATGACGAGTCCACCTCGGAACGTCTGCGCCGCCTGGCGCGCGAGGATAAGGACCGGTCCGAGCGGGATCGGTCCGACGGCTCGGAACCGGATCGGAGCGGCTCGGGCGGGCCCACGTCGAACTGATCATCCCACGTCTCCTCCCGCAGTGAGGTCCATCCACATCCGTACTCGGGCGGAGCGGTTGTCAGGCGGACTTGGGAGACTGGCGCGATGGACTCCCCCACTGGTGGCAATGCCTGCCTGTACAGCGAAGCCCGCACAGCGCTGAAGGACCTGACGGGCCGGGCCGACGCGGATTTCCGTGCCGGCCAGTTCGATGCGATCTCGGCGCTGGTCGAGCAGCAGCGACGAGTGCTGGTGGTCCAGCGCACCGGCTGGGGCAAATCCGCGGTGTACTTCCTGTCGGCCCTGCTGCAGCGGCGGCGGGGCGCGGGTCCGGCGCTGATCATCTCCCCTCTGATCGCCCTGATGCGCGATCAGGTGGCAGCTGCCCGCCGCGCCGGAGTACGGGCGGAGGCGATCAGCTCGGCCAACGCCACCGAGTGGGGCGACATCGAACGCGCCCTGGCGGCCGATCAGCTCGACGTGCTGCTGGTCTCCCCGGAACGGCTGGTCAATCCCCGGTTCCGCGAGGAGCAGCTGCCGTTGCTGCTGGAGCGGTGCGGACTGCTGGTGATCGACGAGGCGCACTGCATCTCCGACTGGGGCCATGATTTCCGGCCCGACTACCGACGGTTGCGGGACCTGGTGGCGCAGCTCGGAGCCCAGGTGCCGGTGCTCGCGACCACGGCGACCGCGAACTCCCGGGTGGTGGCCGATGTGGCCGAGCAGCTGGAGGTCGAGGCCCCGGGCGCCCAGCCCGTGCTGACTCTGCGCGGCTCCCTCACCCGGGAGTCGCTGCGTCTGGGCTGCCTCCAACTGCCTGATGACCGGTCCCGCCTGCAGTACCTGCTCGAGCATCTCGATGAGCTTCCCGGCTCGGGCATCATCTACACGCTCACCGTCTCGGCGGCCGAGGATCTCGCAGACCTGCTCAACACGCCCGAGCGTCCGGTGGCCGCCTACACCGGTCGCACGGATCCCGAGGACCGCGCCCGGCTCGAGCAGGAGCTCAAGGACAACCAGGTCAAGGCCCTGGCGGCCACCAGTGCCCTGGGGATGGGCTTCGACAAGCCGGACCTGGGCTTCGTCGTGCACCTGGGGGCGCCGAGCTCCCCAGTGGCCTACTACCAGCAGGTGGGACGCGCCGGCCGCGCGACCGACACGGCCGAGGTGCTGCTGCTGCCCGGCCGCGAGGATCGGGCGATCTGGGAGTACTTCGCCACCGCGTCGATGCCGTCACAGGAGAATGCGAGCAGCGTGCTCGAGGCGCTGGCCTCCTCCGACAGGCCGCTGTCCACCCCCGCGCTCGAAGCGCGCGTGGATGTGCGGCGCACCGCCCTGGAACTACTGCTGAAGGTGCTCGCGGTCGATGGCGCGGTCGAGAACGTGAAGGGTGGCTGGGTCGCGACCGGAACTCCCTGGGAGTACGACGCCCAGCGCTACGAGAACGTGGCCCGCACCCGCCGCGAGGAGCAGCAGGCGATGCTCGCCTACGAGGGTCTGGAGCCCGGCGATCCCGCCAACTGCCGCATGGTCTTCCTCGCCCGGCAGCTCGACGACGACACCGCACGCCCGTGCGGTCGCTGCGACATCTGCGCCGGGCCCTGGTACCCGCCGCCGATCCCGGGCGGCTCGACCGCGACCGGGTCCGGTCCCGACCACGGCGCGGGCGCAGCCGCCGACCGCGTCTCCTCCCTGCTGGACCGCGTCGGCGTGCCGATCCAGCCCCGGGCGCAGTGGCCGCAGGGCCTGGACCGGCTGGGTGTGGTCGATGAGTCGGGCAAGACCCCGCGCGGCAGGATCCCCACCGAGCACCGGGCCGAGGAAGGACGGGTGGTGGCCCGCCTGTCGGATCTGGGTTGGGCGGCGACGCTGCGGGAGGTGCTGCGCACCGATCAGGACGGACGCCGGATCGACGGACCGGTCCCGGAGACGCTCGGCAGGCGCATCGTCGAGGTGCTCGCCGCCTGGGACTGGTCCCAGCGACCCGCAGCAGTGGCCGCGATCCCCTCGGTCACCCGGCCGCAGCTGGTGGGGTCGCTGGCCACAGGCATCGCCTCGGTCGGCCGGCTGGAGGATCTCGGTGCCCTGGGACTCTCGGCCGGGGCCGCTCCCCTGCGCGCCGGCGGCAACAGCGCCTTCCGGGTGGCCGACCTGTGGGATCGCTTCACGGTTCCGCCCGAGCTGCAGCAGCGCTTGGATCAGCTCGGCGGTGCGCCGATCCTGCTGGTGGATGACACCGTCTCCTCCCGCTGGACCATGACCGTGGCCGCCCGTCTGCTGCGGCGGGCCGGATCCGGTCCCGTGCTCCCGCTGGCGCTCGCGCTGGAGGGCTGAGCCGGCCCGCGCTCGCTCACTGCCTGGGAACGTCAGTCCATCCAGGAGGAGATCATGGTCAGGCTCTGCCGGATCCGGTCGTAGTCGACGGTCCGGGCATCGACGACTCCGGAGGCTTCGAGCGAGACCGTGCCGCCGTATCCGCGCGAGCGGAGCCCGCGCATGAAGCCCGCGAGGTCGAGCGTGCCCTGACCGGGATGCAGGTACTTCCGGCGTCCGGCGTCATCGGTCATGGAGCCGGCGAAGTCCTTGATCTGGACATGGTCGACGGCCCCGGATTCCCATAGGGCGTCATCGGCGATCGCCTCCTCCAGCTCGCCGTGGTTCCCGAGGAACTCGGTGTCCAGCGTCACGCGGGTGCGGGGGTCGGCTGCCAGGGACGCATGGATCGCGGGCAAGGGGGTCGAGGTGACGCGCCAGATCGTCTCGACCGAGAGATCCAGTCCGTGCTCCTCGGTGACATCGAGCAGACGAGGCAGCGTGGCGACAGCCGTCGCCACGGATTCCTCCGTATCGGGCTGGCTCCACAGGTGCAGTACGAGGGTGCGGGCACCGAGTGCGGTCGCCAGGTGGCAGTTGGCCCTCAGCAGCTCGGCGGCGCGTTCGTGGTCCTCAGGTGCCGGCGAGCTGGCCAGAGAGCCGATGGACTTCTCGGTGTGCAGCACCGGGATGCTGGCACCGGTGGCGCGGAGCTCGCGGGCGGCGGTATCGATGGCGTCGTACCAGGGGGTGTAGAAGATCGCCTCGATCCCGTCCGCCCCGAGCGCACGGATGCCCTCTGCCACGGTGGACGGCTCACACCGGTCGGGGTGACGGGAGAAGGCTCCCGTGGAACACAGCAGCCGCATCTCAGTGCTCGCCTCCCGGCTCGGCGCCGGCAGCGCCCCCGGTCTCGGATTCGTGCGGCGCGAGCTCCTCGGGCCCGTTCTCGAGCAGGTGCACGAAACCCTCCTCGTCCAGGATCGTCAGCCCCAGGTCGCGGGCCTTATCGGCCTTCGAGCCGGCGTTCTCGCCGACCACCACGTAATCGGTCTTCTTGGAGACCGAGCCGGAGGCCTTCCCGCCGCGGGAGATGATCGCCTCCTTCGCGCCGTCGCGGGTGAAGGCCTCCAGCCCTCCGGTGACCACCACCGTGAGCCCCTCGAGGGTTCTCACGAATCCTTCGGTGACCTCGTCGGCCATCCGGACCCCACTGGCCTCCCAGGCACGCACCAGCGCGTCGTGCCAGTCGACGGCGAACCATTCGCGCACGGACTCGGCGATCACCGGGCCCACCCCATCGGTCTGGGCGAGGTCCGCCTCGCTCGCCGCACGGATCGCGTCCATCGATCCATAGGCAGTGGCCAGGGACCGCGCGGCGGTGGGGCCGATGTGGCGGATGGACAGGGCCACCAGCACCCGCCACAGCGGCTGGGACTTCGCCTTCTCCAACTCCTCGATCAGCTTCGAGGTGTTGGCGGCGGCGCGCTCCTGGCCGACCTGCTTCCAGACCGCCTCACGCTTGTAGTGGCGCCATGCGGGCCGGGACCAGAACACGGGGTGCACGCGCCAGTCGCCGGTGGGTTCGCCGTCCCGGCGCTCGGGCTGCCACACGAACACCTCCCGCAGATCGTCCGCGGTCAGGTCGAACAGGTTGTCGCCGATGCGCACCACAGGCTCCTGCGGCGCGGGCAGGGCCGGATCGTCCTCCGCCGTGATCCGCAGCAGGGGCACCCCATCGGTGCCCGAGGTGACCTCACCGTTCTTGACCACCACGAAGGCCTCGGAGGCAAGGTCCGCCTCGGAACGCACCGGCAGATGCACAGCGCGTCCGTCGCGCAGCGCGGCCATGGCTTCCTCGCGCCGTTTGTCGGGGTCGGTCAGGGCGATCGCGGATTCCTCCCCGAGGGATTCGATGTCGAAGGCACCGCGGGAGGCGGCGTGCTCGATGCGTCCGGTCACCTGGGCGGGGCAGTCCTTGGTGTTGGGGCAGCGCCAGTCCTTGTCGCCCTCGCGGGCGGGACGGATCGCAGTGCCGCAGGAGGGGCAGTGCTCGGGCATCACGAAGGCCCGCTCGGTGCCATCGCGCAGCGCCTCGACCGGGGCCAGGATCTCGGGGATCACGTCCCCGGCCTTGCGCAGGACGATGGTGTCGCCGATGAGCACTCCCTTGCGTTCGACCTCGAACTGGTTGTGCAGGGTCGCCAGCTCCACGGTGGAGCCGGCCACCTTCACCGGCTCCATCACGCCGAAGGGGGTCACGCGGCCGGTGCGCCCGACGTTGACCTGGATGTCGAGCAGCCGGGTGGTGACCTCCTCGGGCGGGTACTTGTACGCGATGGCCCAGCGCGGCGCCCGCGAGGTCGATCCCAGGGCGCGCTGCTGGGCGAAGGAGTCGACCTTGATGACGATCCCGTCGATCTCGTGCTCGACGTCATGGCGGCGGTCGCCGTGGTCGGAGATATAGGAGCGCACCTCCTCCAAGGAGGTCAGCACCCTGGTGTGGGGTGAGGTGGGCAGGCCCCATTCCGCCAGCTGCTCGTAGACCTCGGACTGGGAGGCGAGGGTGATCCCTTCGTGCACGCCGATGCCGTGCACGTACAGCTCCAGAGCCCGCGAGGCGGTGATCGAGGGGTCCTTCTGGCGCAGCGACCCGGCGGCCGTGTTGCGGGGGTTGGCGAACTCGGCCAGTCCGGCCTCCCGCCGTTTTGCGTTCAGCGCCTCGAACTCGGTGGTGGGGTAGAACACCTCGCCGCGCACCTCCAGCAGAGCGGGTGGGTCGTCGGTGGCGAGCCGGTGGGGCACGCCGGCCAGGGTGCGGATGTTGGCGGTCACGTCCTCCCCCACCCGTCCGTCCCCGCGGGTGACGCCGCGCAGCAGCTGTCCGTTCTCGTAGACCAGGGAGATGGCCAGGCCGTCGATCTTGAGCTCGGTGAGGTAGCGGACCTCGGCCGCCTGCCCGCCGACCCCCTCGACGACCCGTGCCGCCCAGGCGTCGATCTCCTCCAGCTCGAAGGCATTGTCCAGGCTCATCATGCGCTGGATGTGCGGAGTGGGGGTGAAGCCCGCCGCCACCGCGCCGTGGACGGTCTGCGTGGGCGAGTCCGCCTTGGCCAGCTGAGGGTTGTCCGCCTCGAGCTGCCGCAGCTCCAGCTCGAGCCGGTCGTAGTCGGCATCGGCCATGGTCGGTGCGTCGTGGATGTAGTAGTCCTCGATCGCCTGCTCGATCTGCGCGGTCAGCTCGGCGATGCGCTGCTGGGCTTCGGCAGCGCCGGAGTTCTCGGTGGGCTGGGGATCTGACACTGCTGCGTTCACCCGCACATTCTGACTCATCCGCCCGCAGGGGGCACGTCCGACGGCGCGTCAGCCGCGCGCGGTGGCCCCGCGCAGGGCACGCAGGGACGGTTCGAGACGCTCGGGCGGAGGACCGTCCCAGACCGCTCGCAGGGAGCGCCGCAGGTTCACACCGCGCACGGGGATCCGCACCAGACGCCCCTCGCGCAGGTCCGCTGCCACGACCAGCTCGCTGAGCAGCGCACAGCCCGCTCCCCCGGCCACGGCCGTGCGCACCGCAGCGTTGGAGTGCAGGACCATCGCCGGCTCGGCGACCGGACGGGGCGCCAGAGCGGTGGCCAGGACCTCGCGGGTTCCCGATCCCTCCTCGCGGACGATCAGGGCGGTCGCGGCGAGCTGCTCGGCGTCGACTCCGGAGCTGCGGATGCTCTCGTCCTCGGCCCAGGGATGGATGGGGGCGACCACGGCGACCAGATGGTCGTGGCCGATCACGCATGAGTCGAGATCACCGGGCGTCTCGCCGCCCTCGATGAACCCGAGGTCGGCCCGCGCGCGGCGCAGGGCCGAGATCACGCCGGCGGTGTTCTCCACCTCGAAGGTCGCGGGCACTCCCGGCAGCTCGGCGGCCAGGGATGCGAGGAAGATCGGCATCAGGTGCTCGGCGATGGTCTGGGAGGCGACGATGCGCACCGGTCCGTGACCGGCCGAGTACCGGACCTGCTCGACCAGGCCGTCGGCCGCGTCGAGCACGCGCCGTGCATGCTCGATGGCCACCCGCCCCTCCGCCGTGGGTTCGGAGCCACGGGCGCCGCGGTCGAAGACACGCACCCCGAGCCGCCTCTCCAGCCGCGAGAGCTGACGGGAGGCGTTGGGCTGGGCGATGCCCAGGGCGGAGGAGGCCGCCGAGAGGCTGCCCAGCTCGGCGACGGTGACCAGGAGCTCGAGGGAGTCCAGGTCGGGGCGTGTGACGTGACTGCGAAACCCAGACATATCCGTGATGATATGACCTGCAGCGGATCGGGGACTACCGCCCGCGGCCCCGGAGCACGACGGTGGGACGCGTGCCTTTTCCAGCTCGAACCCGTATGCCTTCCCCGGCCCCGGCGGCCGGCTCCCGCCCTTCCCTGCCCCGCCGCATCGGCCCGGGCCTGTTGCTGAGCCTCGCCGTCGGGGCCTTCACGCTCGCCTTGTCCCACATCATCCCGGCGGCCTCCCCCGCGCTGGTGGCGATCGTGCTCGGCACGCTCGCGGCCAACACGGTGCTACGGCGCCCCGCGACGGAGAAGGTGCTGCTGCCCGGCCTGCGGGTGTCCTCCCGCACGGTGCTGCGGATCGGGATCGCACTGCTGGGCCTGCAGCTGGCGCTGGGTGATGTCCTGGAGCTGGGGCCGCTGACGCTGTTGACCGTGGTCGCGGTGGTCGGACTGGGCATGGGTGCCGGACTGTTGGCCGGACGCCTGCTTCACCTGCCTCTCACGCAGACGATCCTGGTCAGCTGCGGCTTCTCGATCTGCGGCGCGGCCGCCGTCGCGGCGGCGAGCTCGGCCCTGGAAGGGACCGCCCGAGGTGCGCGCGATGACCGCGAGCAAGATCGCTCTGTGCAGGCGGAGCGTGGCGGAGTGCAGCTGGAGACCCAGACCGCCACCGCGATCGCCCTGGTGGTGCTGTTCGGGACGCTGATGATCCCTCTGGTCCCGCTCCTGGCGGTGGCTCTGGATCTGCCGGCTCCCGGCTCCGGCACCTGGGCCGGAGCCTCGATCCTCGAGGTCGCGCAGGTGGTGGCGGCGGGCAGCATGATGGGCACGGATGCACTGGGCACGGCGGTCCTGGTCAAGCTCGCCCGGGTGCTGATGCTGGCCCCGGTGATCGCGATCGTGACCGCGGTGATGCTCCGCGCCGCTTCGACCCGGCGCGGCTCCGCGGAGCATCGCGACGACCTCCCGCAGGAGGGTGGGTCGCCCGCACGGGTCGACAGGGCCCGTCCGCCGATCATGCCGATGTTCGTGCTCGCCTTCCTCGTCGCGGTCGGGGTCCGCTCGCTGGGGATCGTGCCGTCGCCGGCGCTCGATCTGCTCTCCACCGTGCAGGCACTGCTGCTGGCATCGGCGATGTTCGCGCTCGGCACGGGGTTGCGGGCCGATCTGCTGCGTCAGGTCGGCGGCCGCCCGGTCGCCCTCGCAGCGATCCTGGCCGTGGTCGTCCTGGCCGTCGGCCTGGCAGGAGCGCTGGTGGCGGTCTGACGCCGGCTCTGGTGCCCCTTCGCCGGTGGAGTGCCGACACGGGCGGCGCCCCTCCGCCGGCGCAGGGCCGGCACGGGCCGTGAGGGCGGGCCGGATGAGCGGGCGAGCTGGTGTCTGCCGGTGGCCGGAGCGAGGTCGGGCGCGATCAGCTCTCGACGCGCTCGGCCCAGGCCGGTGCTGCTCGCAGCAGCGCCTCGATCCCTGGTTCGTCCAACAGAGTATGGAGGCCGGGCTGCGCGGAGGGGTCCACGCGTCCGGCGTGCACGTCGTGGGAAGCTCCAGTGTGGGCGATCAGCCCGAAGCCGGCGGCCTGCGCCGAGCTGTAGCCGAGCCGGCGCCAGGTCTCCAGCACCTGGTCCAGCTCGTCGGCCATCCCGCCGCCCGGGCGGGGATCGACGACCAGCTCGAGGGCGCAGCCGGCCTCCGTCGCGGCCGCCAGACCTTCCCAGATCCCGCGGCCGGCATCCGTGGACAGGGCAGGCTGCCTGCGAGGAGCCACCGCCAGACGGCGAGCCCCGGCGTCGCGGGCGGCGGTCACGAGGGCGGCGTCGGCCCCGACCCCGAGCGTGATCTCCTCAGCCCCCAGAGCCCCGGTCTCCCCGAGCGCGGCGAGCAGGCGGAGCCACAGATGGCCGATCTCCGGGGCCGGGATCGGCGGATAGCGCCGCCGGCCCGACGGGGTGGGGATGCGCCCGGCGACGACACCGGCCACGGCGTCCTCCCGCACCAGCACGTGGGGCCGGGCCCCGGGGACCCGGTCACGGAGCTCCGCGAGATGCTCGGTGATGCCTTCGGCCAGCAGCATCGGCAGATCGCGCACGGCCCCCGGGTCGGACAGGGTGCGCTCACCAGTGGACAGGAAGCTCGCGGCGGCCAGGGTCGCCGGCCCCAGGACGGTGACCATCAGCGGCCCCTCGTAGCCGTACAGGGCGATGCGGGCGGCCTCGACGGTGAGCTGCTGCTGCTCCCAGGCGTGCCGCCAGGCCCGTCCCAGGCCAGGTCCCATGCGCCAGCCGTAGGGGGCGAGGTCACCGGTCATCCCCGCCAGCATCACGAGCGTCGAGGGCAGGAGATGATCGGTGTCATCGATGCCCAGGGCAGCCGGCAGGTACAGGCGGGTGGCGATCTGGTCCTCGAGATCGTCGCCGAGCAGGGCGCGCAGCCGCATCAGCGCGGCCAGGTGGGGGTCATCCGGCAGCTCGTGGGCGATGATCGCCTCGGTGTCCGGTGCCCGGAAGGTGCCGTCGCCGGTGAGGGTGACCAGGGGGCTCATGCGCGCCGCTCCAGGGTGGCGGCGGCGACGACCCGGTCTTCGACATAGAGCACGAGGGTCTGCCCGGGGGCGACGCCGCGGATGGGGCTCTCGAGCCGGACCCGGAGGTCACGAGTGGAGATCGCCGTGACCACACCGGGGGTGGCTTCGCCGTGGGCGCGGATCTGCGCGCCGATCTCCTGGCCCTCGGTCAGCTCCTCGAAGGTGATCACGTCGGTGGCCACCAGCTCCCGGGTCGACAGCAGCTCCGCCGCCCCGACCACGACCTGGCGCGAGGAGGGATCGATGTCGACCACGTAGCGGGGGCGTCCGTCGGCGGCGGGATGCTGGATGCCCAGCCCCTTGCGCTGACCGATGGTGAATCCGTGGGTGCCCTGGTGAGTCCCGATCACCTCGCCGGCCTCGTCGAGGATCTCTCCGGGGCGCTGGCCCAGCGAGCGCTCCAGGAAGCCGCGGGTGTCGCCGTCGGCCACGAAGCAGATGTCGTAGCTGTCGGGCTTGGTCGACACGCCCAGACCGCGGGCCTGGGCCTCGGCTCGCACCTCGTCCTTGGTCGCGTACTCCCCCAACGGGAACAGAGAACGGCCCACCGCCTCGGGGCCCATCACGGCCAGCACGTAGGACTGGTCCTTGTCCATGTTGCGCGAGCGGTGCAGTGACGGCGCACCACCGGGTCCGTCGGTGCGGATCGAGGCGTAGTGGCCGGTGCACACGGCGTCGAAGCCCAGCGCCGTGGCGCGCTCCATGAGGGAGGCGAACTTGATGCGCTCGTTGCAGCGCACACAGGGGTTAGGGGTGCGGCCGGCTGCGTACTCGGACAGGAAGTCCTCCACGACCAGATCGTGGAAGTCGTCGGAGAGATCCCACACGTAATACGGGATGCCGATCCGGTCGGCGGCCCGGCGGGCGTCGGAGGCGTCCTCGACGGTGCAGCATCCCCGCGACCCGGTACGGTTCTGATCGCGGTTCTTCGACAGCGCCATATGCACGCCGACCACCTCGTGACCTGCTTCGGCCGCACGGGCCGCGGCCACCGCGGAGTCCACTCCCCCGCTCATCGCTGCCAGCACCTTCACGGCGGCCTCCTCCCTCTCGTCCAGCCGCTCAGTGTACGGATCGTGGAGGTCGCCGCGGAACGGATGTGAACGTGATGTGCGCCCTGCCCAGCCCCACCTCGCGCCGGCGCACCCCGTCCCGCCCCCCGGTGCCCCGGCGTCCCGTCCCACCGGCCTCCCGGCGTCCGCGGCGTCCCCTCCCACCGAGCGCTGCAAAGATGCGGGAATACCGCCCTCAGACCACCACTTCGCAGAGCTCGGTGAGCACATGGCTGGGATCGGTGACCCCATGGCTGGGATCGGTGACCCCATGGCTGGGATCGGTGAACCCGTGGCCGGAGCCTACCGGCGGGCGGCCGGCCAGATCGCTCAGCTGCTCAGCTGAACAGCGCCCCCACGGCGCGGGCCTTCTCGAGCGACTCCGGCAGGGCGCGCAGCAGGATCTCGATATCGCGCTCGGTGCTGGTCCAGCCCAGCGAGAGCCGCAGTGCGCCCCGAGTCTGCTCAGCGGTCAGGCCCATCGCGGCCAGGACGGGGCTGGCCTGAGTGACCCCGGCCGAGCAGGCCGATCCCGCCGAGGAATCCACACCGCGCTCGTCGAGCAGGAACAGCAGCGAATCGGCGTCCGCGCCGGGGAAGACGACGTGGACGATGTGTCCGGACTGCGGTGCTTCCTCGGGCAGGGTGAAACGGGCATCGGGGTCGATCTCGGCGATCCCCCGGCGTAGCATCTTCGCAAGTCCCTGCAGGTGGCGGGCATGTTCATCTCGGTCACGCAGGGTCTCGTCGAGCGCGGCGGCGAAGGCCGCGGCGTGCGGTCCGTCCAGGGTGCCCGAGCGGATGCCGCGCTGCTGTCCGCCGCCGGTGCTGGCCGGGGCCAGCGGCACGCCCGGCTTGGCCACCAGCGCACCGATCCCCACGGGGGCGCCGATCTTGTGCCCCGACAGCGACATCAGATCCACGTCGTCCCATGAGGGCAGGTCCACCAGCCCCAGGCCCTGGACCGCGTCGGTGTGCACCAGGGTGCCGTGGGGACGTGCGATCGCGGCGAGGGAGGCGAGGCTCTGGCTCGCCCCCGTCTCGTTGTTGACCAGGGCCGCGCTGACCACGCTGACCCGGCCATCGGCCAGAGCCTCCTCCGTCTGCTCGGGGAGCAGCTGACCGTGCCGGTCGACGGGAAGGAACCGGGCAGCCAGCCCGTTCGGGGGCTCGGCAAGCGCGCGGGCGGTGGCGACCACGGCGGGATGGTCGGTCTCGGCGACCGCGACAGCCTTGCGCACGGGATCCTTCGCGCGGGCACCGAGGGCGAGGCTGCGCACGGCGATGTTGTCGGCCTCGGTGCCGCCGGAGGTCATGATCAGCCAGCTACGGGGCACCCCGAGCAGGCCGCCGATGGTCTCCAGGGCGTCGTCGAGCACGGCGCGGGAGCGTCGGCCCGAGGCGTGCACGGAGGAGGGGTTGCCCCACACCATCGAGGCCTCCAGGAAGGCCTCCCGAGCGGCCGGACGCAGGACGGTGGTCGCCGCGTGGTCGAGGTAGGCGCGCTCCTGCCCGGCCCCGGCGGACCCCGACGAGCCCCCTGCGGACCCGGACTGGCCCCCGGCGGCCCCGGACCTGCCCCCTGCGGACAGGGGCTCGGGGGCCGGGGTGGCGTGCCGCCCGCCGTCGGGCTCATCGGTCACGGACTGCTCATTCACCATGGCTTGCTCGGATCCTGCGGGGACCCACCGGTATCGTCCTCGCCATCGCCCTCGGCATCGCGATTGCGCTGCTCCAGCTCGTCCTCCTTCTCCTGGTTCTCCCCATCGCCCTGTGTGGGGGCCTCCTCATCGGGACCTTCGCCCTCGGGGTCCTCCCGGCGGGGATCTCCCTGTTCCCGGGGCCCGCCGCCCTCGCCGGGTTCGCCCTCGCCGCCCGAGCCCTCCTCGCTCTCGCGCTCGTCGGGGTCCTCGCCGGCTTCCTCGTCGGCCTCGCGCCGCTTGTCGCGGATGCGCTCGCCATTGTCGTCGGTGGTCTCGGAGTCCTCATTGCCGGAGCCGCCTTCGGACTGCTCCTCGCCGCCTTCGCCGCCTTCGCCCTCTTCGCCCTCTTCCCCTTCGCCACCTTCACCGTCGTCCTCGCCGCCTCCGCCTCCGGCGCAGGGCTGCATCAGCACCTCGGCCTCGTAGAGCCGCTCGGCGCGCTCGGCGGGATCATCGATCTCATCGGCCTGGCGTTCGATCGAGATGGCGAGGTTGTTGATGATTTTGCACTGGGCGTGCAACGGCTGGTTCAGGTCGCTGCCCGTGTTCCATTTCTCCAGGGCGGTGCGCAGCTCGGCCTCGGCCTCGGCATTCTGCCCCATCTGCAGCAGGTCGGTGCCCTCGCTCAGATGCGGCAGATACGGCTCGAACCAGTTGGCGAGCTGCACGGGGGCCAGCCTCTCGATGGCACCGGTGTAGTTGCCGTCCTCATAGGCGGACTGGTGGGTGGCCTGAGTGATGGGCAGGGACACGAATTTCATGGTCAGCAGCGCCAGCAGCAGGATCGGCAGCGCCAGGATCACGAAGACGATCAGCCGCACGCGGCGCAGCCGCCTGACGTCGAGCCCGAAGTCCTGGGGGCGGCCCCGGGTGTCCTGCGCGAGGGGCGACTGCGGGGGCGTGCTCATCACTGCGCTCCTCGGAGGTCGTAGCGGTCCAGCCGGCGCGGCAGGCGGTAGGTCATCTCCCCCAGCTCCCAGATCACCAGGCCCGCCAGCGGGATCGCGGCGATCCAGTACCAGTCCTCGAAGCTGGCCACCGAGCGCGGGGACTCGGTCGGGACCGAGCGCAGGGTGATGCCCTCCATGGTGCCCTCGATCGGCGCCTCCGGATCGTCGCGGTGGAGGTAGGGCACACCCATCTGGCCGGCGATGGTCTCCAGCTGCTCCTCGTCGATCCGCGAGACGCCGGGCTGGCCGGACTCGTCGGTGATGTACTCCCCGTCGGTGTCGCCGCCGCTGGCTCTCATCTGGCCGCCCTCCGTGGTGCCGTAGCCCAGCACCGCGCCGCCGTCGACCAGCGAAGCGGTCTGGCTGAAGGGCTCGGCCTCGCGCTCGTCGGTGTTCTCACCGTCGGCCAGGAAATAGACCAGGATGTGGGAATCGGGGTCGTCGCGGCGGGTCTCGGTCAGCGCGGTCAGCAGGGTGGTCAGCGGGCGATCCATGTTCGAGCCCTGGGAGTAGGCGGTGGGTTCGGTCTCGAGGGTGTCGATCCAGGCCGCGGCCGCTCCGGCATCGGTGGTCAAGGGCAGCTGCTGGGTGGCGGAGGAGTCGAATCCGATGATCGAGTAGCGCGAGCCCTCGGTCATCTCCATGATCCGCTCCATGTCGGCCTGCACACCCTCCAGACGGGGCTGCTCGCCATGATAGTCCTCGGCGTTCATGGAGCCGGTACGGTCGACGACGAAGAACACGTTGGCGTTCATCCGCTCAGTCTGCTCCCCCTCGAGCGGGGTCACCGGGCGCAGCGCGACCACCAGCAGCAGCGCCACCATCAGTCCTCGCCGCAGCCATGCCACCCGCTGACGGGGCCGGCGCACCAGCAGCACGGCGCACAGGAACAGCATCCCCCCGAACAGAGGGATGATCGCCCACAAAGGCATCAGCAGCTCCAGGCGCATCAGCGGGACCTCCATCCCAACACCAGGATCCCGACCAGCGACAGCAGGGTCAGCACGAATCCGACGGTGGGGTGATCGGTGCGCACCACGGTCGGGGTCGACCCCATGGCCACGGCCTGGGTGCGCTGGATGTCGTTGATGATCGAGGGGATCGCGTCCGGATCCGAGGACTGGTACAGCTCGCCGTCATTGTCCTCGGTGGTCGTCTGCAGCTCCTCCAGGCACTCCGGTCCGCACTCGTAGGCACCGGGGAAGAAGGTGTACAGGTCGATGTCGCGAGCGGTGACACCGTCGACCGCCTCCTGGAGCGTGAAGATCGGGTCGCCGTTGACCTCGTTGTCGGTCGCGAAGATGATCGAGCGCGAACGGTCCTGCTCGGCCTGGTCGAACAGCTGCCCGCACGAGGCCAGGCCGTCGGGCACGACCGAGGCCTCGTCGGGGATGCCGCGGGTGCCGTCGACGAAGTCGACGTACCGGCGCACCTTGTCCTCGTCGTAGCTGCGTGAGCCCAGGCGGTAGCCGAACTCGTCGAAATCGATCGCCTCGGCCCCCTCCTGCAGCTCCCGCTGGATCAGCTCGTAATCGTTGGTCAAGGGAAAGACGGTGCGGGAGGTGGAGTTGAAGATCGACAGCGCCACCCGTTCACCCTCGAAGCCGTCGACCATCTCGGAGAAGGTCTCCAGGATCTCGGTGTCGTACTCATACATCGAGCCGGAGACGTCCAGGCACAGCACGATGTCGCGGGTGGCGAAGTCGGGGGTCTCGATGCGCTCGGTGGCGATGCGGCCCGACAGCACCGCGGCCGCCACCACCCCGATCACCGCGATGCCCACCTGTGCGGCACGCAGGACCCGGGCGGTGCGCTGGGCACGCACGAAGCTCGGCAGCCGGTCCAGGTAGGAGGAGTTGGCCACCACCACCGGGGACCGCCGCATCGCGCGCCGGTTCCAGAAGGTGATCGCCCACACGGCCAGGCCCATCAGCAGCAGCAGCGCCGTGACCCACCAGAAGATCATGACCATTGCCGGATCACCTCCCGCGCCCGGCGCACCGAGTCGCTCAGCTGCCGGTCGGACGACAGGGCGAAGTCCGGTTCGTACAGGTCCTCGATCAGCTCACCGACCGCGCGGGTGCGCTGATCGGCCAACAGGGTGGACAGGTCCTGGCTGGTGACGTCGTGCCCGGTGGTGCGCCGCACGAAACGGCGCATCACCCCGGTCAGCTCATGGTGGCCGTCGCGCGAACCGATCTCCCCGGCCTCGTGGCGGTCGGCGATGTCGTTGACCGAGCGCAGGAACTCCGCCTTGAGCGCCTCCAGGTCGCTGGGGCGGCCGCGGTAGGCCACCTTCTTCTCGATCGCCCGGGTGATCCGCAGCGTCGCCACGATCAGTGCGGTGATCACCAGGGCGCACAGCACCGCCAGGATCACCCAGGCCACCGAGTACTGCGGGGGGTCGATGATCTGCTGTTCGGGGGCGGGGTCGGCGAGCACGACCGTCACGAGGTCAGCCCGGTCCATGTCGGTACTCCCTCGCCCGCAGCATCGCGATCATGTCGTCCACCACGGTGGTCTCCCCCTGGGTGAGCAGGTGGCTGATGTGCAGACGGTCCATCATCTCGGAGATCCCCTCGCGGCGGGCACGCCGGTAGGCCTCCACGTCCCGCGCCACCCTTTTGGACGAGCGCGCCAGCGACGCCACCTCGCGGGGGTTGTCGACGTCGACCACATCGTGGTCCAGCGACTCGCGCTGCAGGGGATCGGCATCGGCGATGCGCACCATCATCACGTCGTGGCGGGTGGTCAGGCGCCGCAGCAGCGAGAAGTCCTCCACGTCGGGGTGGGCCTCATCGGTGATGATCGTCATCAGGGTCGAGCGGGACGTCACCCGGAAGGCGCGTTCGAGCAGCCAGGCGCTGTCCGAGGCACCCGAGGCGGTGGTGGTGGCCTGCTGGATGCTGCGCAGCAGCAGCTCGAGGTGGCCGTCGCTGGAACGGGAGGGCAGCTGGATGGGCCGCTGCTCATCGCCGCCCACCAGGCCCACCAGGTCCCCGTTCTTCTGAGCCAGGAAGCAGATCATCCCGGCCGCCAGGATCATCGCCTCCCGCTTGGAGGTGCCGTCGGCCGCGGTGGCGGACATCGACGAGGAGGTGTCGGCCACGATCGACAGGTGCCGCACCCGCTCCTCGTTGAACTGGCGGATCAGCGGTTCCCCGGAGCGGGCGGTGGCCTTCCAGTCGATGTCGGAGATCTTGTCCCCGGGCTGGTAGTACTTCAGGTCGTCGAAGTCCTCGCCGCTGCCCTTGAACATGGAACGGCCGCGGCCCTGGATCAGGCCGCGCGCCCGGTTCGAGGTGTGCAGATCAACCCGGGCCTTGACCCGGGTCAGCAGGGAGGTCGCCATCCGTGTGCTCCGTCGCTCGCCGGTCAGGGCATCGGCACGGCGTGGAAGACCGCGTCGATGATCTGTTCGGGCTTGATCCCGCTGGCCAGGGCGTCGAAGGTCATCACCAGGCGGTGCCGCAGCACCCCGTAGCGCATGGCGCGCACGTCATCGGGGGTGACGTAGTCGCGTCCGTGCATCAAGGCGTAGGCCTGTCCGACCCGCATCAGCGCGAGGGACCCTCGGGGGCTGGCTCCCACGCGCACTGACTGGGTCAGGTTCGGCACCGGGCGCGGACCGGAACCGCGGGTGGTGAAGATCAGGTCGATGATGTAGCGCTTGACGGCCGGATCCACGTAGACCTGGTCGACGGTCTCCTGGAGGAACCGCACGTCCTCGAGGGTCACGGTCCCCGGGGCCTCGCGCGGTCCGGTCAGGTTCCCGGAGGTGGAGCGGTCCAGGATCTCGTGCTCCTCCCCCGGGCGCGGATAGGTGAGGATCTCCTTCATCAGGAAGCGATCCATCTGCGCCTCGGGGAGGACGTAGGTGCCCTCCTCCTCGATCGGGTTCTGCGTGGCCAGCACCATGAACGGCTCCGGGAGCGAATAGACCTCGCCGCCGACGGAGGTCTGGCGCTCCTGCATCGCCTCCAGCATCGCCGACTGGGTCTTGGCGCTGGAGCGGTTGATCTCGTCCAGCAGCACCACGTTGGCATGCACCGGTCCCAGCTGGGTGGTGAAGGTTCCGGAGCCGTAGTTGAAGATCTGGGTGCCGATGATGTCATTGGGCATAAGGTCCGGCGTGCACTGGATGCGTGAGAAGGACCCGGTGATCGCGGAGGCCAGGGCACTGGCTGCGGTGGTCTTGGCCAGTCCCGGCACCGACTCGAGCAGCACGTGTCCCCCGGCGGCGAGGGCCGTCACCAGTGTCACGCGCAGGTTCTCCTGCCCCACCACGCGCGATCCGAACACCGAGGTGATGGTCTTCACCACCTCGGCCGAGCGTTCCAGGTCGGCCGGGGAGATCGCCGCGCTGCGCGGCGTATAGTCCCCGGGCCGGCCCTGCGGTCCTCCTCGGCCCGCCGCGGGGGCCGAGGGCGCCGCCGTCGGTGCGCTCGCTGGGGCGGGCGCGCCGGACTGTGCCGGCTGCGGGATGGATGGCTGGCTCATGTGCTGCGGCTCCCCCGTGCGTAGTTCGATCGACCGTGCTCGTGCGTCGGCGTGACGCGTCCGTGCTCCGATCGCGCGCACCCGGACCGCTCCCCCGTGGCGGCCGGAGGCCGGGCCCGGCCGCACGACCGTCGGGCCCGATCCTAACGCCGAGAGCTCAGCCACGCCGATCTCGTCCGGTGGGAACGCCTGTCACCTGCGTGATGGGACAATGCCCGCGTGCTTGCAGAACGCTTCGACCGTGCCACCCCGCCGGTGGCGCCCACGGCCCCCGGCCTGTCGGTGGACGAGCAGGGACGTGGCACCTTCGCGGTGGCCGCTCCCCGTGCCCATTCCGTGGACCTGTGCATCCGGCAGGGCGGGACAGAGCACCGGCAGCGGCTGCGCCACTTCGACGGCGGACTGCGCTGGGACCGGGTGACCGGGATGACCCCGGGCACCCAGTACGGGCTGCGGGTGGACGGCCCCTGGGACCCCTCGGCCGGATTGTTCTGCAACCCTCGCAAGCTGCTGCTGGACCCGCACGCGCGCGGCGTCTCCCACGCCTCGCCGCTGATGAGTTCGTTCTTCCCCTACGAGGTCGACTCGATGCTGGACCGAGTCGGCGACCACCATGTGCGCAGCGAGGTCGACAGCGGCCCCACCGCGGTATGGTCGGAGGTGGTCAGCGACCAATTCGACTGGCAGGACGACCTGCGGCCGATGGTCGACTGGGACTCCACGGTGATCTACGAGATGCATGTCAAGGGCTTCACCAAGCTGCACCCGGACCTGCCCGCGGAGCAGCGTGGCACCTACGCGGGACTGGCCCATCCCGCCGTGACCGGCTATCTGCGCGAGCTGGGCGTGACCACCATCGAGCTGCTGCCGATCCACGCCGCGATGGACGAGCCGCACCTGACCCGGCTGGGGCTGACCAACTACTGGGGTTACTCGACACTGTCCTTCCTCGCCCCCAACCCCGCCCTGGCCACCGCCGCCTCGCAGCGGTCCGGTGCCCAGGCGGTCCTTGACGAGGTCAAGACGATGGTGCGCAGCCTGCACGCGGCCGGCTTCGAGGTGATCCTGGACGTGGTCTACAACCACACCGCCGAGGGAGGAGCCGACGGTCCGGCTCTGTCGCTGCGCGGTCTGGACAACCTGGAGTACTACTGGACCGACCACGGCTCCTTCCTCGACGTCACCGGCACCGGTGGCACCCTGGATCCGCGGTCGGTGCACGTGATGGACCTGATCGTGTCCTCGCTGCGCTACTGGGTCGACGAGGTCCATGTCGACGGGTTCCGCTTCGATCTGGCCGCCACCCTGGGCCGGGATGACCGCGGATTCCGCGCCGACCACCCGTTGCTGCGCGCAATCGCCACCGACCCGGTGCTGCGGAAGGTGAAGCTGATCGCCGAACCCTGGGACGTGGGCACCGGCGGCTGGCGGACGGGTGGCTTCCCGGCGCCCTTCGCGGAGTGGAACGACGCCTTCCGCAATGACATCCGCTCCTTCTGGCTGGCCGACCGCGCCCACCGCGACCGCACCGGCGACGCCGCCTTGGGCGGGGTGCGAGATCTCGCGACCCGGCTCGCCGGTTCGAGCGACCTGATGACCTCCCGGGATCCGGCCCATCTGCCGCCGGGACGCAGTCTGCGCTCGCCCTGGGCCTCGATCAACTACGTCACCGCCCATGACGGCTTCACGTTGCGCGACCTGACGGTCTACGAGGGTAAGCGCAATGAGGCCAACGGCGAGGACAATCGCGACGGCACCGACGACAACCGTTCCTGGAACCACGGACACGAGGGCGAGTGGCCCATCGACCCGGCCGCGGGCACCGACCCGAAGCGCGAGGAGCTCGAAGCGGCCCGGCGCCGCACCGCCCGCGCCGTCCTGGCCACGCTGCTGCTGGCCTCGGGTACGCCCATGCTCACCGCCGGCGACGAGGTCGCCCGCACCCAGCGCGGCAACAACAACGCCTACTGCCAGGACAACGCCATCTCCTGGATGGACTGGCGCTTCGACCGCCGCGCACTGGAGCAGCGCGAGACGGTGCGGCGGTTGTTGCAGCTGCGCGGTGAGCACCCCCAGCTGCGGTGCCCACATTTCCTGCGACCAGCCGACGCCGAGGCGCTCGATGCCGGCCAGGTGGCGTGGTTCGGGGCGGACGGCCGGGGGCTCTCGCACGAGGACTGGATGGATCCCTCCCGGCACCTGCTGGTGATGCTGCGGCCGGCGATCCCCGGCCGGGAGGGTTCCGAGCATCTGCTGATCGTGTTCTCCGCCGAGGCCGAGCCCGCCGAGCTGACGCTGCCCTCGCACCCCTGGCCGGTGGGCCGCACCCGGTTGCTGTTCGACAGCGCCCTGGAGTCCCAGGACGACCTGCCGGATGCCCCCGTCCGCAGCGGCAGCGTTCATGTGCAGCCGGGCTCGGTGGTCGTGGTCGGAGTCGCCCCCGAATAAGGGATATCGTGAGGACCGTCACCCCTCGACCGCAGGCAGGAGAGACCGTGTCAGAGCCCATCGGACCCACCGGACTCGAGGCCGGGATCGGACGGATCCCGATCATGGATGTCTCACCGCTCGTCGACGGCGGCAGGTTCCCCGCCTCGTGCGTGCAGGGCGAGCACCTGGTCGTATCGGCCAACGCCTTCCGGGAGGGCCATGACGCGATGGGCGTCCAGGCCGTGCTCACCGACCCCCAGGGTGGTGAGCAACGCCTGCGCATGACCTCGACCAATCCGGGGCTCGACCACTGGGAGACCTCGGTGCGCCCCGAGACCACCGGCCACTGGTCCTTCCGCATCGAGGCCTTCTCCTCCCCCTACGACACCTGGGTCCACACCGCCGAGGTGAAGATCCCGGCCGGGCTGGACGTCGAGCTGGTCGCAGCCGAGGGCGTCGCGGTGCTGAGCCGGGTGCTGGAGGAGGTCGAGGCGGGCACCCGCCCGGCCGCGGACGGCCCGGTGGTGCGGGCCGCGATCGCCGGTCTGCGGGAGACCTCGCTGAGCCCCGCCTCCCGGGTGGCCCCCGCCCTGGCGGCGGACCTGCAGGGGATCCTGTGGGAGCGGCCGCTGCGCGAGGGCGTCACGACCAGCGGCCCGCACCGGTTGATCGTCCACCGCCGTCGTGCCCTGTACGGCTCCTGGTACGAGTTCTTCCCCCGCTCCGAGGGCGCCCGCTTCGACCCGCAGGGCGGGGGCTGGAGCTCCGGCACGCTGCGCACCGCCGCACGGTCCCTGGACCGGATCGCGGCGATGGGCTTCGACGTCGCCTACCTGACACCGATCCATCCCATCGGCACCTCGTTCCGCAAGGGCCGCAACAACAGCCTGGAGACACAGCCCGGGGACCCCGGATCGCCCTACGCGATCGGCTCCCCGGCCGGCGGCCATGACGCTATCCACCCCGATCTGGGCACCATGGAGGACTTCGACGCCTTCGTGGCCCGGGCCCGGGAGCTGGATCTCGAGGTCGCGATGGACATCGCCCTGCAGTGCTCACCCGACCATCCCTGGGTGACCGAGCACCCGGAGTGGTTCGACATCCGCCCGGACGGGTCGATCGCCTACGCCGAGAACCCGCCCAAGAAGTATCAGGACATCTACCCCCTCAGCTTCGAGACCGACTACGAAGGCCTGTACGTCGCCATCCGGGACATGCTCGAACTGTGGGTCGCCCACGGGGTGACCCTGTTCCGGGTCGACAACCCGCACACCAAGCCGGTGCGGTTCTGGGAGGAGCTGCTGGCCGAGTTCGATGCCAAGCATCCCGAGGTGATCTTCCTGGCCGAGGCGTTCACCCGCCCCACCATGATGCACACCCTGGGCAAAGTCGGCTTCCACCAGTCCTACACCTACTTCACCTGGCGCCACACCCCCGCGGAGCTGCAGGAGTACGTGGAGGAGCTGGCCGTGGCCGCCCCGTACATGCGCCCCAGCTTCTGGCCCACCACTCACGACATCCTCACCCCGTTCATGACCTCCGGCGGGCGGCGCGCCTTCGCGCTGCGGGCCATCCTGGCCGCGACCCTTGTGCCGACCTGGGGCATCTACTCCGGCTACGAGCTGGTCGAGGACGTTCCCCGACCCGGGGCCCAGGAGCAGATCGACAACGAGAAGTACGAGTACAAGCCGCGCGACTTCGCCCGGGCCCTGGCCGATGGCTCCAGCCTGGAACCGCTGCTGACGGATCTGAACCGGATCCGCCGAGAGCACCCGGCCCTGCAGTCGCTGACGAACGTGACCTTCCACGGGGCCGATGATCCCCAGGTGCTGGTCTTCTCCAAACATCTGGATGCGCAGGCCTCCGGCACCGGGGCCGCGGACACCGTGCTGGTGGTCTCGCTGACCGAGCATGACCGTGATTCCTGGACCACCGTCCACCTGGACCTGGATGCCCTCGCCGTGGGCGAGTCCTTCGAGGTCGAGGATCTTCTGACCGGCGAGAGGTTCACCTGGGGCAGCGATCCGTACGTGATCCTCCATGCCGATGGGCGCCCCGCGCACGTGCTGCGAGTCATCCACCCCGAGGAGGAACGGCATGCCTGAGTCGATCGATCCCATCACGCCCAAGGGCACGGCGGGCCCCCGTGGCACCGGCAGCGCCGTCCCACCGAGCACCCGCGGCACCGCCCCGCACGACGGGCCGGCGCTGATGCCGCTCAGCGTCCACGAGCTCGGTTCGGCCGCCACCGGCAGCTACCACGACCCGCACTCTGTGCTCGGAGCCCACAGCTACGAGGGCGCGGTCACCGTGCGCACCCTCAAGCCGTTCGCCCATGCCGTGGAAGTGCTCACGCCCGATGGCGAAGCCCACCCCATGGTGCATGAGTACGACGGCATCTGGGCGGTGGCTCTGGACCGCCCCGGACTCCCGAGCTACCTCCTGCGGGTGACGTGGACCGAGGGTGAGGAGCCGGTCACGCTCGAGGAGCCTTACCGCTTCCTGCCCACTCTGGGCGAGCTGGACCTGCATCTGATCCGGGAAGGCCGCCACGAGGAGCTGTGGCGGGCCCTGGGCGCGCAGATCCGCACCGTCGACGGGATCGACGGCACCGCCTTCTCGGTCTGGGCCCCCAACGCCCGCTCCGTACAGGTGGTGGGTGCGTTCAACGGCTGGGAGGGCCGCGGTCACGCCCTGCGCACCCTCGGGGCCTCCGGGGTCTGGGAGATCTTCGTGCCCGGGATCGGTGAGGGGGAGGTCTACAAGTTCCGGATCCTGGGGGCCGACGGCACCTGGCGCGACAAGGCCGATCCGATGGCCCGGCTGGCCGAGGTGCCGCCCGCCACGGGGTCCGTGGTCACCTCCAGCGACTATGACTGGGGCGATGACCAGTGGCTCGCCCAGCGAGCCGGATCCCGGGCCGTCGCGGAGCGCATGTCGATCTACGAGGTGCACCTCCCCTCCTGGCGTCCGGGCCTGGGCTACCGGGAGCTGGCCACCGAGCTGGTCGACTACGTCACGGGGCTGGGCTTCACCCACGTGGAGTTCATGCCCGTGTCGGAACATCCCTTCGGCGGCTCCTGGGGGTATCAGGTCAGCGGGTACTTCGCACCCACCTCCCGCCTGGGCTCCCCCGATGAGCTGCGCCATCTGATCGACTCCCTGCACCAGGCCGGCATCGGTGTGCTCATGGACTGGGTGCCGGCCCATTTCCCCAAGGACGAATGGGCGCTGGGGCGCTTCGACGGGACACCGCTGTACGAGCATGCCGATCCGCGTCGCGGAGAGCATCCCGACTGGGGCACCTACGTCTTCGACCTGGGCCGCAACGAGGTGCGCAACTTCCTGGTCGCCAATGCGTGCTACTGGCTCGAGGAGTTCCACGTCGACGGCCTGCGGGTGGACGCGGTCGCCTCCATGCTCTACCTGGACTACTCCCGCGAGGACGGCCAGTGGGTGCCCAACCGGCATGGTGGCCGCGAGGACCTCGACGCGATCGCCTTCCTCCAGGAGGCCAACGCCACCGCCTACAAGCGGGCCCCGGGGATCGTGATGATCGCCGAGGAGTCCACGTCCTTCCCGGGCGTCACCCGTAGCACCGAGTCCGGTGGCCTGGGCTTCGGGTTCAAATGGAACATGGGATGGATGCATGACAGCCTCGTCTACCTCGGCGAGGACCCGATCAACCGTCGTCATCACCACGGTGAGCTGACCTTCTCGATGGTCTACCAGTACTCGGAGAACTTCGTGCTGCCGATCAGCCACGACGAGGTCGTCCACGGCAAGGGATCGCTGCTGCGCAAGGCACCGGGCGACGACTGGCAGCAGGCCGCCTCGCTGCGTGCCTACCTCACCTTCCAGTGGACCCATCCCGGCAAGCAGCTGCTGTTCATGGGCACCGAGTTCGCGCAGGGCACCGAGTGGTCCGAGCAGAGCGGGCTGCCATGGTGGCTGCTGGAGTACCCGCTCCATCGGGGGGCCCAGCAGCTGGTCACCGATCTCAACGCCGTCCAGGCCGAGTTCGCCCCGCTGTACCAGCGAGATCAGGATCCGGGCGGCTTCGAATGGCTGATCGGCGACGACGCCGCACACAACACGATCGCCTTCGTGCGGCGCGACGAAGCCGACGATCCGGTGGTGGTGGTACTGAACTTCTCCGCCCAGCCCTGGACCGAGTACCGGGTCCCCCTGCCCGAGGGCGGCACCTGGCTGGAGGTGCTCAACACCGACTCGCCGGTCTACGGTGGCAGCGGGGTCGGCAACCTCGGCATGGTGCACGCCGAGCCGGTGCCGATGCACGGGCGCGACCACTCGGTGCGGGTGGCGGCCCCTCCACTGGGCGGGGTGATCCTGGTCCCCGAGCGACTCCGCGAAGCGTGAGGTCAACTGCCCGGGCCCGGCCCGGCTGCGACCATGGCGACGGGCCCGGGGCCTAGCGAGGAGGTCCCGGGCCCGTCGTCCGTCCGCGTGGGCGGTGGGGTCAGTACAGCAGGTTGGCCAGACGCTTGCGGGCGGCCGGCACCCGCGGGTCTTCGGCGCCGGCGACCTCGAACAGCTCCAGCAGGCGTTCGCGGACCGCATCCTTGGTCTCCGCATCCGCACCGATCAGCTGCTCGAGGAGACGACCGAAGGCGTCATCGACGTGCCCGCCGAGCATGTCGAGGTCAGCGACCAGCAGCTGCGCCGACAGGTCCTCGGGGCGGTCGGCCGCGGCCTGACGTGCCTCGGAGAGATCAGCGCCCTGGGTGCGGCGCATCAGCCGGACGGTCGCCAGCCCGGCCTGGGCCTCGCCGTCGCCCGGGTTCTGCGTCAGGTGACGCTCGTAGGAGGCCACGGCAGCGTCCAGGTCGCCCTTCTCGATGGCCTCGTAGGCCTCGGCGATCAGCGGTGGGGTCGGTGCCGGCTCCTCCTGGGACTCGCCCTCCTCCGATGTCCCGGCCGGCTCCATGCCCTGCTGCCGGGCCACCTCGAGCACCTGCTGGACCAGGTTGTCGACCTCCTCGTCGGGAAGCGCCGACTGCACGATGGGCTGCACCTGCCCGAGCAGGAGCAGCAGGAGGGTGGGCAGCTGCTCCACCTTCAGGGCGGCGGCCACGCGCTGCTGGGCATCGGCGTCGACCGTCGCTAGACGGACCGCGCCGCCCTGGGCATCGACCGCCCGCCGCAGCGAGCCCAGGAACTGCTCGCCCTCGGCCACCCGGGGGCTGGTGACCAGTATCAGCGTGGGGGTCCGCTGGGAATCGGCGACCAGCTGCTCCAAGCCCTGCTCGGTCACGGCCACCTCATGGGCCGAGGGGCGGGAGGCGCCCGCACCGGCAGCGCCGGCGGCGGGCTTCTTCAACGAGGCGAGGTCGATCATGCCGTACGGTTCGGTCACTGGTGAACTCCTTCGACGATGTCTGCTGCGATCAGTCTAGGAGCGGGCTCACTGCCCGCTGGCATCGAGCGCGGTCTGCGTGGCACCGATCGGCTGGACCTGCAGGTCCGACCCGGCGGGCGGGATGAACAGCGCCACGTGGGTGCCGAACTCGCGCACGTACTCCTCGGTGAACTCGCGGGTGCCGATGACCTTGGTGTACTTGTTGTCCTCCGCGTAGCGCATGGTCGCGCCGTCCTTGATGGAGACCGTGCGGGTGGACAGCAGCGTGCCCATCACGATCGCGCCGCCGTTGTCGGTGCGCAGGCCCACGAACTCGTCCTCGGTGACCGTGAAGACCTCCTTGATCGTCGCGGCCTCGTCCTGCTCGACCCCGGCGTTGAGCTCTTCGCGCTCGGTCTGGATGCGTTCATGGGTCCCGCTCTGGAAAGGGTTGGGGGCCAGGACGTCATCGGGGTCGGCGTCGTCTCCGTCGGTGAGCACCTTCGCGTACAGCTCGAGCGCCTCAGCCGGGGTCACCAGCAGATTCGTGTCGTCGAGCGCGACGGGCTCGGCCCCGGTCTCCTGATGGGGGACCATCGGCATCTCCACGCCCACGGCCTGCTGCGCCCACCCCCAGCTGGTGTACGGGGCGCGGGCATCAGCCTGCTGCAGAGCCATGAAGTAGGGCACGCCGTCCTCGACGGAATCCTCGACCAGGGCGATGGCAGTGCGCGGGAATTCCCGGCCGGTGGAGGTCAACGGCACCGTCAGCTGGTCGCTGGGCACCTTGAGCTCCTCCGCCCACTCCTCGGCCTCGGCGATCATGGCGTAGGCGGCCGTGCGGAACTCCGCGGCGGATCCGGTCACCCGTGGCGCCAGCAGTTCGGCATCGTGTTCCTCATCGGCGGTGACGACCGCCTCGTGGATCTCCGTGACCAGGGTCTCGAACAGATCGACGGTCGCCACCGGTGCGGACTGCTCGGGGTCGACCTCGCCGGTGGGCGGGGCCGGGGGCGGCTCGGGATCGGAGGCGCAGGCGGCCAGCAGGCCGCCGGCCAGCACCACAGGGGTGCCCAGGACCAGCTTCCGGCGCGAGAAGGGGGCGGGGCGGCTCATCGGGGCTCCTCCGTGCTGGGACCGGCTTCGTCGACCGCGTCGAGCTTCTCGGTGTCGTCGGTGCGGCCGGAGCGGGGCTGATCGTGCCCCGGCTCGCTCGGCTCATCGTGCCCTGGCTCGCTCGGCTCGATCTGCTCGGCATCCTCCGCCCCGGCGGACTCGGACTCGACCCGGCGGCGACCGGTGCTGAGGGAGACCACCAGGAGCACCAGGCCGACCACCGCGACCGCGGCCCCGCCGGCATAGGCGAGCGGCACCCATTCGTTCTCGTCGTCGACGGGCCAGGTGATGGAGATCGTCTCCGCTCCTGGTGCGGTGCCGTCCGTGACGATCAGCAGCGCGCGATAGGGCTGCTGGTTCTCACCGCTCTCCCCTGCGTGGAAGTCGGCGATGTCCACGGTGTGCGGGCTGGGTGCGGTCTCGACCGTGCGCCACAGGTCCGAGGAGGTCGGGGAGGTCAGCTCACTCTCGCCCTCGGGGTCGACCTCCTCGGTGGACAGGGACGACCAGTCCGCGGCCCCGGTGACGCGGGTGTGCCGCACCCCGTCGAGGTAGGCCTCGATGTCGCCCGGTCCAGCCGTGATCACGGAGACCTCGGAGGCGCCCGTGATGGACAGCTCTCCGCTCTCGCCCCCGATGTACAGCACCCCGGGGTCGATCACGACGGCCGGGCCCGGGTCGTTCAGCTCCGTGGTGGCGGTCACCTCGGTGGCCGGTGCCCAGCTCGTCTCACCGAGACGACCGAGCGCCAGTCCGATGAGCCCGATCAGGACCAGCAGGACAGCGAGGAGACGTTGCACGCGGATTCTCTCCTTCAGGCGGTGCCGGACAGAGTCCGGCCAGGGACCTGACCACGATACGGGTGCCGGCGGGCAGGTGACAGACTCACGTGAGCACCCGCACGCCCGCCGACGATGGCGCCACCGTGGGTGACGTAGTCTGTCGGGGTGCGTCTCGTAGTAGCCCGTTGCAGCGTTGATTACACCGGTCGGCTCACCGCCCATCTCCCCCTGGCCCCCCGTCTGCTGATCGTCAAGGCCGACGGCAGCGTCCTGGTCCACTCCGACGGCGGCAGCTACAAGCCGCTGAACTGGATGAGTCCTCCTTGCACGCTGACGACCACCCGTCGCGATGACGAGGAGGCGGCCGGGGACCCCGCGGACGAATGGTTCGAGCAGTGGGATGTGGTCCATGACAAGTCCGGAGACCGTCTGCGGGTGCGACTGCACGAGGTCTTCGAGGACTCGTCCCATGCCCTGGGTGTCGACCCGGGGCTTCAGAAGGACGGCGTCGAGGCCCATCTGCAGGCTCTGTTGGCCGAGCACATCGAGACGCTCGGGGAAGGCTGGTCCCTGGTGCGTCGCGAGTACGGCACCGCGATCGGCCCGGTGGACATCCTGGCCCGGGACGCCGAGGGCAACAGCGTGGCCGTCGAGATCAAACGCCGCGGGGAGATCGACGGGGTCGAGCAGCTCAGCCGCTACCTCGAGCTGCTCAACCGGGATCCGCTGCTCGCTCCGGTGCGCGGCATCTTCGCCGCCCAGATGATCAAGCCGCAGGCGCGGGTCCTCGCCGGTGATCGCGGCATCGATTGCGTGACCCTGGACTACGACGCCCTGCGCGGCATCGACGACATCGAATCCCGCCTGTTCTGACCTCTCATCCCCAGGAGCCCTCCATGCCCCCGGTCCCCCATCGCGTCGATCTCGCGCTGCGCGGTAGCGCGGTCCTGGATCAGGGGGTGGTGCCCGACGCCCTGCTCCTGATCACCGCGGGCACCATAATCTGGGCCGGGCCCGCCACTCACGCCCCGGCTCACCGTGCCGAGCAGAGCCGGACCCATGAGGGCCTGATCCTGCCCGGGCTGGTGGACCTGCACTGCCATGGCGGAGGCGGCGCCTCGTTCCCGGACTCCCCCACCGCCCAGGAGATGCTCACCGCCATCCGGGAGCACCGCCTCCACGGCACTACCTCGATCGTCGCCTCCCTGGTGACGGCGGATGCCGCGACCCTCCGCGCCCAGGTGGGCGAGCTCGCCTCACTCTGGGACCAGGGCGAGATAGCGGCGATCCACCTCGAGGGTCCCTTCCTCTCCGTCGAGCGGTGCGGCGCACAGAACCCCGAGCACATCACGGCCGGGGATCCGGAGCTCGTGCGCGAGCTCGCACAGATCGCGGGCGGGGCGCTGGCGACGATGACGGTCGCCCCCGAGACCGAGGATGCGGAGGCGGTGATCCGCGCGCTGGCCGAGGTCGGCGCCGTGCCCTCCCTCGGCCATACGGACTCCTCGAGCCGGGAGATGACCGAGGCGATCGCCCTGGCCACCAGTCAGCTGCGCAGCGAGCACGGTCGATCCCCGCGCCCCACCGCGACGCACCTGTTCAACGGCATGCGACCCATCCACCATCGCGATCCCGGCCCCGCCCTCGCGGCGCTCGACGCCGCCGCGACCGGTGACCTGGTCGTGGAGCTGATCGCCGATGGCGTGCATCTGGACGCCCGGACCGTCGCCCACGTCTTCGCCGTCGCGGCAGATGACGCGGTGGTGCTGGTCACCGATGCGATGGGGGCCGCCGGCATGCGCGATGGACAGTACCGACTGGGGGCGCTGGACGTCACGGTGTCCGGCGGGGTGGCGACTCTGACCGGTGGCGAGTCGATCGCCGGGGGCACCGCGCACCTGCTCGACGTCGTCCGTCATGCGGTGCTCGAGGCCGGCGTGGATCTGGTCCGGGCCGTGCGCGCGGCCTCCGTGGTCCCGGCCGCGGTGCTCGGCCTGCAGGACACGATCGGCTCGCTGGCCCCCGGCCGGCGCGCCGACGCGGTGCTCGTCGACCCCGGTCTGCACGTGGTCGACGTGCTCCGGGCGGGCCGGGTCGTCAGGCCCTGACCCCCTGCCGCGGATCCTCGCCAGCGTCACCCCTCACCGGGACCGATGGATAGGGCCTGGTCAGCGTCACCCCTCACCGGGACCGCTGGATGCGGCTTAGTCGGCGTCTCCCCTGACCAGACCGGTGGGCGCGGCCTCCAACCAGGCGTTCAGCGCCGCCCCCGACGGCAGATCGACGATCGCCTCGAGCGTCCGTCCGCCCTGCAGCTCGAAGGTGACCAGGTAGCAGTCCTCGCCCTCCGGGAGCTGGGCGGCCAGTCGCCGGCGCGAGACCTCCCGGATCTCCGAGCGCCGCAGCACCACCTCGGGCCGAAGCCGCATCGAGAAGGCCCGGAACCAGCGCAGCCGGTCGGTGCCGAAGCGCATCAGGCCGTGCTGCCAGCTCGACCCGCCGACCAGGGAGCGCCGGTGGATCGAGCATTCGAAGGCGCCTCGCTGCCGTGAGACCACGAGTTGGCGCGCGACCACGGCCAGGGCCAGGACGACGATGAGCATCCCGATCACTGCGAGGAGGATCGGGATGCTCACGTCGGTCATGAAGGGCTCAGCGGCTCTCGGTCAGCGGGCTCAGAGGTCGGAGGGGGCCAGTTCGGCGTCGTCGACCGCGATCGTGACGACGTCGGTGTCCACGGACACGAAGCCCCCGACCACCGATCGCTCGGTGGCCTGGCCGGATTCGTCGATGATGCGTACCAGTCCCCGCTCCAGGACCGCCAGGGTCGGCTGCATCTGCGGCAGGATCCCCATCGAGCCGTCCGCCGCGGGCACCACCACCTGGGCCGCCTGCCCCGTCCACACGGTGCGGTCCGCGGTGACGAAGGTGACCTCGAGCGAGCTCACTTGGCCAGGTCCTTCTGGAGCCGGTCGTGGTTCTCCATGACCATGTCGATCCCGCCGACGTTGAAGAACGCCTGCTCGGGGATGTGGTCGAACTCGCCGTCGCAGATGCCCTTGAAGCCCTCGATGGTGTCGCGCAGCGGGACGTCGGAGCCGTCCACGCCGGTGAACTGCTTGGCCAGGTGGGTGTTCTGCGAGAGGAACTGCTGGATGCGGCGGGCGCGCGAGACGATGACCTTGTCCTCCTCGGAGAGCTCGTCGACACCCAGCATCGCGATGATGTCCTGCAGCTCCTTGTTCCGCTGGAGGATCTGCTTGACCCGCACCGCCGTGTCGTAATGATCCTGGCCGACGTACATCGGATCGAGGATCCGCGAGGTCGAGGACAGCGGGTCGATCGCGGGGTACAGCCCGCGCGAGGCGATCTCGCGCGAGAGCTCGGTGGTGGCATCGAGGTGCGCGAAGGTGGTCGCCGGGGCCGGGTCGGTGTAGTCGTCCGCCGGCACGTAGATCGCCTGCATCGAGGTGATGGAGTGGCCACGCGTGGAGGTGATTCGTTCCTGCAGCACGCCCATCTCGTCGGCCAGGTTCGGCTGGTAGCCCACCGCCGAGGGCATCCGGCCCAGCAGCGTGGAGACCTCCTGGCCGGCCTGGGTGAAGCGGAAGATATTGTCGATGAACAGCAGCACGTCCTGGCTCTGCACATCACGGAAGTACTCTGCCATGGTCAGTGCCGACAGCGCCACGCGCAGGCGGGTGCCCGGCGGCTCATCCATCTGACCGAAGACCAGCGCGGTCTTGTCGATGACCCCGGACTCGGTCATCTCCTCGATCAGGTCCCAGCCCTCACGGGTGCGCTCCCCCACACCGGCGAACACGGAGACGCCGTCATGGTTGTTCGCCACCCGGTAGATCATCTCCTGGATCAGCACCGTCTTGCCGACACCGGCGCCGCCGAACAGGCCGATCTTGCCGCCCTGCACGTAGGGGGTGAGCAGGTCGATGGACTTGATGCCGGTCTCGAACATCGAGGTCTTCGACTCGAGCTGGTCGAAGTTCGGGGCCTGGCGGTGGATCGGCCACCGCTCGGTGACCTCGAGCTGCTCGAGCGGCTTGTTCAGAGGGGACCCGACCACGTCGAACACCGTGCCCAGGGTGGCGTCACCGACCGGCACGGAGATGGCCGCGCCGGTGTCGTGGACGGCCTGCCCGCGCACCACCCCGTCGGTGGGCTTCAGGGCGATCCCTCGGACCATGCCGTCACCGAGGTGCTGCGCGGTCTCCAGGGTCAGGGTCGAGGCCTCCAGGCCGGACCCGGTGTCAGAGATCTCGATGGTCAGAGCGTTGTACAGCTCAGGGATGGCGCCAGGAGGGAACTCGATGTCGATCACGGCGCCGGTCACGCGGGCGACGCGCCCGGTGGCCCGCTGGGCGGGCGCCTCGGAGGCCTGGGTCTGGGCTGGGGTGGTCATGTGTCCGTACTCTCCATGGGTCGGGCCGCGGGGGCGCGCGGCGAAGTTCTCAGCGTTCGGTGCGGCCGGATCCGGCAAGGGCGTTGGCGCCGCCCACGATCTCGGTGATCTCCTGGGTGATCTCCGCCTGACGTGCGGTGTTCGCCAGCCGGGTGAACTTGTCGATCTGGGTCTCCGCGTTGTCGGTGGCGGTCTTCATCGCCCGCTGGCGGGAGGCATGCTCGGAGGCCATCGACTGCAGCAGGATGTTGATGATCCGTGCCTCTACGTAGCGCGGGATCAGCTCTTCGAGCACCGTGTCGGCATCCGGGGTGAAGGCATACAGGGGGAATGTCGGAGCGGCCTCGGCGGTCTCGGCCTCGACCAGGCCCAGCGGGACCAGGCGCGTCGAGCGCGTCTGCTGCACGAACCGCGTCTCGAAGCGGTGGCCCACGACGAACAGCTCGTCGATGTGCCGGTCCAGGTCTTCGGTCAGCAGCTCCTCGGTGACGACTGCGGCGATCTCGCGGCCGAGATCGGGCAGCTCGTGCTCCTTGTAGGGCGTCCAGGAGCGGTGCGGAGCACGGTCGCGGAAACGGTAGTACGAGTCGCCCTTGCGGCCGACCACGTACATCACAGGCTCCTTGCCCTGGTCGCGCAGGGTGTTGGCCAGCTGCTCGGCGGCTCGGATGGCGTTGGGCGAGTACGCGCCGGCCATGCCGCGGTCCGCGGTGATCAGCAGGATCCCCGACCGACCGCTGATGGAGCGCTCCGCCTGCAGGAACGGGTGAGCGACCTCGTCGGAGTGCGTCGCCACGGAGCCGATGGCACGCGTGATCGCGTCGGCGTACGGGGTCGTGGCAAGGACCCGGGCATGGGCCTTCGAGATGCGCGAGGCCGCGATCATCTCCTGGGCCTTGAAGATCTTCTTCATGCCCTGGGCGGAACGGATCCGCTGCTTGTAAACCCTCTGCTGGGCTCCCATGTCTCTCCTCGTGCGGGTGGATGCGTCCTTCGGCGGGTGCCGCCGCCAGGGCGGCGGCACCTCGCATCAGCCGCGGACGATCTGCTCCTGCTCGATGTCGTCGGCGCTCATGCGGCGCGTCTCGTCGGTGCGGGCCTCGGCGGACTCGGCCTTGCCGGCCAGGAAGTCCTTCTTCACGTCCTCGAGGATCCGGCTCAGCTCCTCCTCCGTCTCCGATTCGAACAGCTGCGTGTCACGGATGGTGGACAGCACCGTGCCGTTGTGCCTCAGGTGCTCGAGCAGCTGGGCCTCGAAGTCGCGCACGTCCTCGACCTCGATGTCATCGAACTTGCCGGTACTACCGGCCCAGATGGACACGACCTGCTCTTCCATCGGGAACGGGGAGCTCTGGGCCTGCTTGAGCAGCTCCATCAGTCGCGCGCCGCGGTTCAGCTGCTGCTTGGACGCATCATCGAGGTCCGAGGCGAACATCGCGAAGGACTCCAGGTCCCGGTACTGAGCCAGCGCGATCTTCAGCGTGCCGGAGACCTTGCGCAACGCCTTGGTCTGGGCGGAGCCGCCGACGCGGGAGACCGAGATGCCCACGTCGACCGCCGGGCGCTGGTTCGCGTTGAACATGTCCGACTGCAGGAAGCACTGGCCGTCGGTGATCGAGATGACGTTGGTGGGGATGTACGCCGAGACGTCGTTGGCCTTGGTCTCGATGATCGGCAGGCCGGTCATCGAGCCGCCTCCCATCTCGTCCGAGAGCTTCGCGCAGCGCTCGAGCAGACGCGAATGCAGGTAGAAGACGTCACCGGGGTATGCCTCACGGCCCGGCGGGCGGCGCAGCAGCAAGGACACGGCGCGGTAGGCCTCGGCCTGCTTGGACAGGTCGTCGAAGACGATCAGGACGTGCTTGCCCTCGTACATCCAGTGCTGGCCGATGGCCGAGCCAGTGTAGGGGGCGATGTACTTGAAGCCGGCCGGGTCCGAGGCGGGGGCCGCGACGATGGTGGTGTACTCCAGCGCGCCCTGCTCCTCGAGGGTCGCGCGCACGGAGGCGATCGTCGAGCCCTTCTGACCGACGGCCACGTAGATGCAGCGCACCTGCTGGGAGGGGTCGCCGCTCTCCCAGTTGGCCTTCTGGTTCAGGATGGTGTCGATGGCGACGGTGGTCTTGCCGGTCTGGCGGTCGCCGATGATCAGCTGGCGCTGGCCGCGGCCGATCGGGGTCATCGCGTCGATGGCCTTCAGTCCGGTCTGCATCGGCTCCTTGACGGCCTTGCGCTGCATGACGCCGGGGGCCTGGAGCTCGAGGGCACGGCGGCCGACGCTCTCGATCTCGCCGAGGCCGTCGATCGGGGCGCCGACGGGGTCGACGACGCGGCCGAGGTAGCCGTCGCCGACGGGCACGGAGAGCACCTGGCCGGTGCGGCGGACCTCCTGGCCCTCCTCGATGCCGGTGAACTCGCCGAGCACCACCACGCCGATCTCGCTGAGCTCGAGGTTGAGGGCGAGGCCGAGGGTGCCGTCCGCGAAGCGGACCAGCTCATTGGCCATCACATCGGGCAGACCCGAGACGCGGGCGATGCCGTCAGCCGCCTCGGTGACGCGGCCGATCTCTTCGCGTTCGGTGGCGCCGGCCTGGTAGGTGGACACGGCAGTGTCCAGGGCGTTCCGGATCTCCTCCGGGCTGATCGTGAGCTCGGCCATCGCTGTGCTCTGCTTCCTCTCGGTGTCCCCGCGGGTTCGGGGGGTGTCGTTACGGGCTAGGACGCCGGGGCGTCAGGGATGGTTCAGGCCACCAGCTGCTGCTCGGCCCGGGAGAGCCGGGCGAGCACCGTGGCGTCGTACAGGTCGTCGCCGATCTGGATCCTCAGGCCGCCGACCACATCACGATCCACCTGGAGGTTCATGTCGACCTCGCGGCCGTAGATCCGCGTCAGCAGCGACTGGAGACGGGACCGCTGGGCGTCGCTGAGCGGCACCGCACTGGTGACCAGCGCGAAGCTGCGGCGACGGCGGTCCGTGGCGAACCGGGCGAACTGCTGGACCCGGGTGGAGGGCTTCAGATCGCTGCGCCGACCGACGGCCCTCGCCGACAGCAGGACGGTGAGGCGATGGACGTGCGCAGTGAGCAGGCGGGTGATGATCGCCTCCCGCTGGGACGGGTCCTCGCGGAGGTCGTCCAGCGCGATGGTGAGGTCCGGTGCGGCGTCGATCAGGCGGGACACCTCGACGAGCTCGTTCTCGACCTGTTCGAGGACCCCCTCCTGCTGAGCCTGCTCGAGCAACGCGCTCACCCCGAGCAGCTCCAGTGCATCGAGGATGTCCTCCTGCTCGCTCCAGCGGTGGCTGACGACCTCACGGGCGGCATCCAGCACCACGGCCGGGACGCGGGCCCCGAACAGGGTCTGGACGACCTCTTCCTTGAGCTCGGCGGGCCGGCCCGCGTCGGAGAGCATCCGCACGAGCTGGTTGCTGGAGTCGATGGCGTCCGCCACCGTGAACAATCCGTCGGCGGTCGCCTCGAGAGAGCCGGGGGCTGCCGAGAAGGCGGCCTCGGCCTGTCGCAGCACCTCGCCGAACGAGGTGGAGGAAGTTCCTCGCATCACTGGTCCTTATCGGGTGGAGGCCTCGGACGACTCGAGGTCGTCCAGGAACCTGTCGATCACGCGCTGGGAGCGGGCATCATCGTCGAGGGACTCGCCGATGATCTTCGAGGCGAGGGAGCTGGCGAGGGTGCCGACCTCCCCGCGCAGCTCGGCCGAGGCGGCGATCCGCTCCGCCTGCAGCTGCTGGCGACCCGCTCCGAGGATGCGCTCGTTCTCGGCCTCGGCACGAGCCTTGGCCTCCTCGAGGATGCGCTCCCCGTCCTGCCGGGCGCGCTCGCGGATGGAGGCCGCCTCCTGACGGGCACTGGCGAGCTCCTGCTCCTGGTCCGCCTTGATCTGGTCGACCTGGGACTGGACCTCCTCCGCGTGCCGGATCCCGCCCTCGATCTTCTCCGAGCGCTCGTCGAGCACCGCGTTCATGCGCGGCAGCACGAAGCGGATGAAGACGATCGCGAAGATCGCGATGAAGATCGCCGACCAGAGAATCTCCTCCGGGAGGGGGAGGAAGAGCTGGTAGCCGGGGACTTCTCCTGTGCTGAGGATCATGGGCTGATCCTCAGATGAAGGCGAGGACGAAGCCGAAGACGATCGCCAGCAGCGCCAGGAACTCGACGAAGCCGGCACCGATCAGCATGGTGGTCTGCAGCTGCGAGCGCAGCTCGGGCTGACGGGCCTGCGCCTCGGCGGTCTTGCCGACGAGGATGCCAAGGCCAATGCCGGGGCCGAGGGCTGCGAGGCCGAAGCCGACGGAGGCGATGTTGCCCTCGATGGCGGTCAGGAGCATCGGGTCCACGGGGGTTTCCTTTCGTTGGGCCGGCCTGGTGGCCGACAGATCTGGGGGTCCTGCGGTGAGACGGGTCGGGGGTCAGTGGTCCTCGGCGATGGCCATCTGGATGTAGACCGCCGAGAGGATCGTGAAGATGAAGGCCTGCAGTGCTGCCACGAAGATCTTGAAGGCGAAGACCAGCAGGCTGAGGCCGGCGGCCAGCGGCGAGATCACCGTGAGGGCGCTGAGGGCGATCACCAGGGCGTGGGTCAGGCCGATCAGCACCACGATGATCATGTGGCCGCCGATCATGTTGGCCAGCAGACGGATCGCGAGCGAGGCCCAGCGGACCACGAACACCTGGATCAGCTCGATGGGGATCAGCAGGATGTAGACGACACCGGGCACGCCGGGCGGCATGGTGGCGTTCTTGAGGTAGCCGCCCACTCCGAACTTGCGGATGCCGGAGACCACGTAGATGACGAAGGTCGACAGCGCCAGCAGCAGGGGGATGCCGATCACGGCGGTGCCGGACATGTTCATGCCCGGGACCATGAATCCGAGGTTCATCACCAGGATCAGCACGAAGACCGTGATCAGCCAGGGGGCGTAGCGCTTGCCGTCTTTCTCCCCCAGGGCGTTGACGACGATGTTCTTCTCGACGAACTCGAACAGCAGCTCGACCACGCTCTGGAGCCGGCCGGGGACCAGCTTCGCACGCTGGGCGACGATGCAGAAGAAGATCAGGGTGGCGGCGATCAGGAGCAGGCGGACCAGCTGGATCCGGTTGAACTCGAAGATCGTGCCTTCACCGAAGATCGCCGGCGGGAAGAATTCCCCGACCGTGGGGATGTGGAAGAAGGCCTCGCCCTCTGCGAGGAGAGGGGGCAGTACGTCGGCGGTGCTCAGCTCGATCTCCCGGGGGTTCTTCGGCTACCTGTGACAACGGTGGCCGGGTGCCTTCATCTTGATCTACGCGCCGCTCACACCGGCACCAGCGCCCTCCTGGAATGCCAGGGGACGGGCGGATGTCGAGCGGTGGCTCGGCGGCGGATGCTCGCCGTGGGAAGTGTCCCGTGATCTGCGATCCGACGCCTGGAACAGACTAACAGAGGCTCACGAGGACCTCGGTCCATCGTCGGTGCTCGGCGGCGTCGCCACATTCAGCGGCTGACGCACCCGCAGCAGCATCGTCATCTCGATCGCGATCGCGGACAGCGCTCCCACCAGCAGTGCCAGCCCGACCCAGGCGATCGAGACCTGCTCGGAGTCCCGGACTAGCAGAAGCACCACGATCACGATGATCATTTTCCCGGCCCAGGATGCGAGAACCATCACGGCCATGGACAGCGGGCTCCGGCGTGGCGCGAAGTAGGCGGAGGCGACGGTGGGGAGCACGACGACCAGGGTCAGCGCCGTGCCCACCAGGGCTCCCCAGACGGCAGGGCTCTCGAAGGCGACCGCTGCGACGATGATCACGATCACATCGAGCCCGACCCCGATCAGCAGCGACAGCATGGTCGCGCGCTGCATTGCGCGATCCGCACGGGTGACGACCGGGCGGGAGGGGGTGCCCGCCGCAGGATCCTGCGAGCTGCCCTGCAGGGCGTCCTTCGACGTGACATCGGGGGTGTCCTGCGGGGTGACCTGGTGCTCGGGGGTCGGCTCAGGAGCGGGCATCGGAGTCCTTCCGGTGGCGGCCGTTGCGCCATCTGACGGGGTCGAAGGTGATCAGCAGGGCGAAGAGAAGTCCGGCCGCCCAGAAGCCGATCACCGCGGTGGTGGGGGCCAGCAGCGGCAGCAGCAGACCCACGCAGATCACCACGGTCCAGGTGTACATGATCAGCACGGCGCCGTGCTTGGAATGGCCCAGCCGCAGCAGGCGGTGGTGGAGGTGGGACTTGTCCGCATGGAACGGGGACTTCCCGGAGCCGATGCGGCGGATCACCGCGAGCCCGAAGTCGAGGATGGGGATGATCATCACCCCGATCGGGAGCAGTATCGGCAGGAACTGCCCGAAGATGTCCGCGCCGGAGAGCCGGGCGGGGTCCACCTGTCCGGTCACGGTGATCGTCGAGGCGGCCAGCATCAGCCCCAGCAGCATGGAGCCGGAGTCGCCCATGAAAATGCGGGCCCGGGTGAGGTTGTGCGGGAGGAACCCCAGACAGGCTCCGATCATCACGGCGGTGATCAGGGTGGCCAGGGAGGAGTAGTCGTTCGCGGAGACGTCGCGTGTGAGGGTGTAGGCATAGAGGAAGAATGCGGATCCGCCGATAGCCATCACCCCCGCCGCGAGCCCGTCCAGTCCGTCCACGAAGTTGACGGCGTTCATGCACACCACCACGACCAGGACAGTGAGGATCAGCGAGGTGCGGGGCGAGAGCAGGGTGACGCCGCCGATGGGGAGCGAGACCAGCTGGACCTCCTGCCAGGCCAGCAGCACAGCCGCCAGGATCTGCCCGGCGAGCTTCGTCATCCAGTCCAGATCCCATTTGTCGTCCGCCGCTCCCAGCAGGCAGACCAGGGCGGCGGCGCCCAGGATCCCCCAGGGCTGGCGGGAGCCCTGATAGAGCCCCTCCAGGAAGGGCACGTTGCTGGCGATCAGCATCGCGGCGGCGATCCCCGCGAACATCGCCAGTCCACCCAGCCGCGGGGTGACCATGTCATGGACATCCCGGCTGCGGACCGCCGTCATGGCCCCCGCCCTCCGGGCCAGCAGCCGCGCGGCGGGCGTCGAGAGGAACGTGACTGCCGCCGCGATCAGCAGCAGGAAGAGGTAGACCCTCACCCGGGCGTGCTCTTCGGATCCGGGGCGGCATCCGGATGCTCCGGGCCCTGGTCATCGAGCTGCAGCGGGGTCTCGGGCGTGCCCGTCGGCTCCGACTGGGCGGTGAAGTCCGGCTCCGAGGGGAGGTCCAGGGCGCTCTCCGGGGCCGCGGGGGCCTCGGCGGCAGTCGGGTCCGCGGCGGCGTCGTCCTCCGAGGAGTCGTCCGACGCTGGGTCGCTGTCGTCGGCGGTGCGCCCGGCTTCGGTGGCGCTGTCGGCAGCGGGGTCGGCGTCGGGATCGGCGGTGCTCTCGTCCTCGGGGCTCGGCTCCGGTTCGGGGACGGCGAAGATGTCGCCGACGGCCGCGATGATCTGCTCCTTGTCCAGATGCCCCTCGCGGACGATCTCGGGGGGCTGGACGGTGGTGTCGATGATGGTGGAGCTGGTGCCAATCCGGGCCGGGCCGGCATCGAGGTACTCCTCGACCGCATCGCCGAGCTGGGTGGCGGCATCGAGCACCTGCAGGGCGGCGGGCTTGCCGTGACGGTTCGCGCTGGAGACGGCCAGGGGGCCGGTGCGGCGCAGCAGGTCCAGCGCGAGGTCGTCGTCGGGCATGCGCAGGGCGACCGTGCCGTGGGTCTCCCCCAGGTCCCAGGTCAGCGAGGGCTGCGCGGTGAGGATCAGGGTGAGCGGGCCGGGCCAGAACGCCTCGACGAGGTCCTCGACGTAGTCCGGGGCGTCCACCGCCAGGGCGTGCAGGACCGCCGGGTCCGCGACCAGCACCGGGGGCGGGGTCTCGCGGCCGCGCCCCTTGGCCTCCAGGAGCGCCTCGACCGCGGCGGCGTCGAAGGCGTCGGCGGCGATGCCGTAGACGGTGTCGGTCGGCATCACGATCAGCTTGGCGTCGCGGATGGCGGCGACGGCGGCGTCGAGCGCCGCCTCGCGGGTCTCAGGGTTCTGGGTGTCGTGCACGCTCACCGGGTCAGTCTCTCACTTCCGTGCTCAGGGGACCCCGGGGCGCGGCGGGCGACGAGGAAGCGGTCGCGGCCGGTCAGGTCCTGGGCTGTTCTCACGTTCTCGAAGCCGCCGTGGTCCGCGGCGGCGCACCGGGCCGCCTCGCCCTGGGTCTCGGCGTGCTCCATCACCAGCAGCCCGCCCGGTCGCAGCAGGCGCTCGGCCCACGCGATGACGGCACGGGGCACCTCGAGCCCGTCCTCCCCGCCCCCGAACAGGGCGCGGTGGGGATCATGGTCGAGCACCTCCTGATCGCGGGGCACGGCGAGGGGCGGGATGTAGGGCGGATTGGAGAGCACGGCATCCGCCGTGCCCGCGAGGTCGTGCAGGGCGGCCAGGCGCGGGTCGTCGGCGGGGGCCAGCAGGTCCGCCAGCAGCACGCCGCCGCCTCCGGTCCGGACGGGTGCGGCCGCTCCCCTCATCGGCGCCGCGTCCGGCCCGCCGCCCGTGCTCTCGGGCCGCACTGCCGCCAGGTTCTCGCGGGCGAGGTCGGCGGCGACGGGATCGACCTCGACGGCCAGCACGAGCGCGGCGGGGAACTCGTCCCGCACTGCGGCGGCCAGTGCCCCGCTGCCGGTGCACAGGTCCACCACGCGGGCAGGCGGTGTCCCGGCCTGCGCCGCGTGCTGGTGCAGCAGGTCCACGGCGAGCTCGGTCTCGGGGCGCGGGATGAAGACTCCGGGGCGCATGCGCAGCTCGA
>DWZH01000088.1 GCA_019118275.1 Candidatus Brachybacterium merdavium
GACTTGCAGCGCCGACTGCAGCTCACCGGCACGACGATCCCGCAACGTCGTCAACGGCATGACGAGACTCGACCGAGCGGCGAGCAGCGCGTCGAGGGCGTCGGTCTTGCTTCGGGCTCGTGCACGACGCGGGGTCGGTGCCTCGACGACTCGGTAGCCGCCCTGCTGCAGTACGCCGCTGAGAACTGCCCCGTAGGAGCCGGTTCCTTCCACGGCGATCAGCACACCGTCGAGATCTCCCTCGGTGCGGCGCGTGATCCACTCCCGTGCGCGTCGCAGCCCTGCCGGGCTGGTCGGGAAGGCATTCTGATCGATGAGACCGCCATTCGGAGCCTCGATGATCGCGTAGGAGTGGGTTGCGGCGTGGGTGTCGACTCCGACGACGTATTGGTAGAAGTCCCCTACGGTGGCAGGCAGACTATTCATGACGATGTTCCTCTCGACTCGCTGGGACTGGACGTCGTTGCCGGCGTCGGCCCAGGATGAGAGTCACTACGAGGCGGGCCTGTAATGAGCCACGCCGCCGAGATCGTGATCCCGGCGGTGGGCATGCTTCTGATCAAGCCATCGCAGTGGGCCAGGGCTGGCGCCGGCACCCGGTCCCCGCCGGACAGATCCCGGGAATGACACCCCGTAGAGGTCAGCCGATTCAGGAGTCACGACGGGCACCGGGCTACCAGCACCAACCCTGCCAGCCAGCCCCGGGCCGGCCACTACGAACACTTACAGCCGATTCAGTCGAGTCCACGGAGTGGACGTGAGCAACCTCGGCTTCGACGTGGGGAGATGCGTTTCCGCGCCTCCGTGGAGAGAAGGTGCGGTCATCTTGACAATTGCGCCAGGGTAGCCACGGCATCGGGTAGCCAACCGGAGTCCCATCGATGCTCGCGTCGGGTGTGGTTGTGGTAATGGTGTGGGATCCCCAGCTCCTCCATGAGGTCGTGGCCAGCACTGAGGTGATCGTAGGTCCAGTTTGGCGCGTTCTTCCCGAAGTTCCCGTATCCGAACAGTGCGATCCGTGGCGCCTCACCAAGCGCGTGACCTTTCGTCCTCAGGAGGTGGGGGATAGCAAACTCTCGGAAGTACTCAGGGTTCGGCCAGAAGTAGGGCATTTCCCATTGATCCGGCTGCTCTTTCATGATCGGCGAATCAAATGCGGCGGCAGCGTGGAACAGGTCCGGATATCGCAACAACAGTTGCAGGGCGGCTGACCCACCCTTGCTGTAGCCGACCAGGAGGCGAGGCAGGTTCGGGTACAGACGGTCGACGAAGGCCACCACGTCCTCTATGAAGTAAAGGACTTGCTGGAACATCTGTCTGTCAGGCAAATCGGTCATCCACGGCCAGTCTGAGAACGTCGGGGCTACCGCTACGAGGCCGTGCTGCTGGTGCAGCTCGTGATGCAGGATCTCGTCGAGGCCATCCCCCGACCGGTGGCTCAACTCCGGAGTCGAGGGCAAGAGGTACAGCACCTTGGGCTGCGCGACCGCGTCGAGCTCGTCGGGCTCCAGAACGCGAATGGTTGTTTCGAACATCTGCCGCTCCGACCTCACTGTGTATTGCCAGTAGTCGAGGTGTAGCGGAGCGGAGTACTGGGCCGGCATTCGATTCCTCTCGAGTCGGTAGTGACTACGACTTCAGTCCGCCAGCTGTGAGCCCGGCGACCACGTGGCGCTGGGCGAAGAAGAACACCAGCAGAACAGGGATGACGGAGAGCGTGGTGGCTGCCATCTGCACGCCCCAGAGTGGTCCGGCAATAGGGTCCTCGTAGTGCGTCAGTGCCACAGGGACCGTCAGCTTCTCGGGTGAGCGCAGGTAGATGAGCGGTTCGAGGAACTGATTCCAGCTGTACCAGCAGGCCAGAACGACAACGGACGCCAATGATGGTCGTGCCAGAGGGAGGTAGATCTGGAGCATGGTGCGCCACCGGCCTGAACCGTCGATGGCGGCGGCGTCCTCGAAATCCGCTGGCATCGTCAGGAAGGCCTGGCGCATGACGAACGTTGCAATCGGCGCGGTGATCAGTGCGGCGGTGAAAATGACCAGAGGATAGTGCGTGTCGACCCAACCCAGTGCCGCAGCGTATTGGAACAAGGGGATGATCGTTGCTTCCGGAGGGATGAACATCGCGCTGAGGAGGGCGAGGAAGATCGTGCCGGAAGCGATCGGCCTGATCCGTGCCAGGGCGTACCCCGCGGGGATCGACATGAGGAGCGTGAGGACCGTGACCAGCGCCATGATCACCACAGAATTAAGGAACTGCTGCGCGAAGGGCTGCAGTGCGAACACGTCGGTGTAGTTCTCCCACCGGATTTCCTCCGGGATGATCGCCGGGGGGTAGCGGAGGATCTCGCTGGGGGACTTCAAGGAGGCGCTGATCATCCACAGGATCGGGGCCACGGCCACGAACGAGACCAGGCACAGGACCAGGTAGTTCGGGATGCGTCTGAGCGGCGTGAACTGCTTACTCGCCTTCATGGAAAATAACTCGCTTCCTGGTCTGCCAGATAATCGTCGTGAGCAGGAGGATCAGGGCGAACAGCAGTACAGCCAGCGCACTGGCGTAGCCGACATCATTCAGGAGGAATCCCTGCTTGTAGACCTCGAACGACAGCACGGAGCTCTGCACCCCTGGCCCGCCCTCGGTGAGGAGTAAGACGACCTCGAAGACCTTGAAGGATCCGACGATCAACAGCATGAAGACCATGAGGATGGCGGGTGAGATTTGCGGGATGACCACACTTCGCAGGATGCGGGGCGAGCCCGCACCGTCGATCCGGCCTGCTTCTATGAGCTCCTGGGGGACAGCCTGCAGCGCGCCGAGCAGGATCATGATGTTGATGCCGATGTTCTTGGTCAACTGGATGACAGCGAACACGACCAGCGTCAGCCAGCCGCCTCGCAGCCATGGGGGACCGTCGATCCCCACGCTGCCCAGGAGAGCGTCGAGGAGGCCTTCGGGCTGGACGATGAAGCTCCACACCAGTGCCCAGGCGACCATCGTGACCAGCGCCGGAATGAAGATGATAGTGCGGAAGATGTTGATTCCGCGTAGCGCCTGGTTCAGCAGCAACGCGAGGAGCAGCGCAGCGACAGTGCCCGCCACGCTCAGCACGACGACGAAGAAGAAAGTGTTCGGCAGGACGGTGATCATGCTCGGGTCCGTCAGGATACGAGCATAGTTGTCGAGCCCGACGAACTCCTGCGTTCCGGCGAGGACATTGACATGGTGGAGGCTGAGCCAGATCACCCACCCGATGGCGACCACACCTATTGCTGTAAACGCGATCATCTGCGGAGTGAGGAGCAAGTACCCGAAAAGGTTGCGTCCTTTCTCCCGCCCCGAGGCGCGACCTCGCGTCGGGGTTGGTCTCGTCTGGGTGCTCATGCCGACAACACCGGCTCGATCGCTGAGCACACCTTTGGCAGCGCCTCGTCGAGATCCGAGTCCGGGGTATACACGAACTCGTCAAGCGAAGAGTCGAGAGCATTGGCGACGCTGGCTCCGTTCGGTGCCACTGGGAAGATCTGACCGCGTTCCGTGATCGATTCAACGATCGGTTCGAGGTCCTCCGCAGTGAGGAGACCGGAAGATTCGGCGAGCACTTCGGGATTCAACAAGCTATCGCGTGCGGGTGGAAAGAACTGTGAGATTCGTTTGGCGTTCTCACGATTCGTGAGGTAAGCCAAGAAGTCCAGTGCTGCTTCGTGATGCTCCCCGGCGGTGAGGGCCACGATGGCGGACTGCCCCACTGCCTGCACATCACCGGCCGGGCCGCTCGGAGTGCGGACGATGTCCCAGTCGAAGGTCGCACCCTCGAGCAACGAGCTAGAACCCAGGAAAGCGGTCGTAGCCCCTGCCTGTCCACCCCAGAAGTCGGCCTGCTGCCCGGGCACCGGGGAGGACCCGTCCTCGAAGACCATTCCGTTGAACACGCCTAACGCCTCAAGCATCTCGGGGCTGTCGGCAGTGCATCGTGTCGCGTCCTCGTTCCAGGGGGAGGCGCCGTACGCGTTCATCACGGGGAGCAGGCGGGTCCAGTTCTGGAAATCAAAATCGTTCACGACGTAGCCCGGGTAGCCCGTGGCGTCGGTGAGCTGTTTCGAGACCTCGCGGAAGGACTCCCACGTCCAATCGTCCTCGGCAATGAGATCCGCCGGAGACGAGACACCTGCCTCGCGGTACAGATCCCGGTTGAAGTACATGATGAAGGGGCCTGTGGAGAAGGGCACGCCGTACTGCCTCCCGCCCTGGCGCCACGGCTCCTGCAGATCGGGGGCGAGGTCTTCTAGGTCGTACCCGTCCGTGGCGGAGAGCGTGGGACGAGCGTCGAGGAGGGCGCCTGCGTCGATGTATTCGAGGCTCGATTCCACCGGGAGCCAGGTCAGATCCGGCGCGTCGCCAGCTGTCATGCCGGTGGTGAGCACCATGTCGAGCTGGTCGAGAGTGAGGCTCTCGAATTCGATGTTCGTCACCGCGCCGTTCTCGGCCATGAACTCTTCGGCGATCTCGTCAAAGAGCGCCAGGTGCTCCGGACTCGAGGACCACATGGTCATCCGCAGGGTGATACCGCCGTCGTCCGGCCTGTCTCGTGTGAATCCCGGCAGGCACCCGGCGAGTCCCGGCGCAAGTGCAGCGGCCCCGAGGCTGGCGAGAAAGCTGCGTCGTTGCATATGAAGCCCTCCTGTCTGCGTGGCGCGCCACATCGAAGCGCTGTCCTTCAGGTATGGTATAACGGTATACCGAACGATGCAATGGCCCGAACTGGTCGAGCATACGTACTGGTCAGCACACTGCGTGGCCATGTTGCACGGAACTACGACGATTTACCGAGGTAGCAATGCAGAAGACGCTCGCCTATGACCGCCAGCTGGAGCGCTTCGCTCCGCTCGACCGGGTCGTCACCTTCGATGACTTCGACACCGGCTTCAACGGCTGGATGGATTTGACCCCCAACTTCGTTTATGAGGACTACGAGTCCTTCGACAGCGCCGTGGACCTCACGAGTTGGGCACCGTGCATGCTGAGCTCTGCACCCATGAGATTCGCGGCTTCTCACGGTTCGATGGAAGGGACGTACTCGCTAAAGCTCACCACCGGTGCCGCCGCGGCACCGCACACGCAGCCGCCGGCAGACGGCAGCATGGGGATTGCTGTCAAACGCCTCTCGCGCTTTGGTGATCCTTCGAAGATCCAGATCGAGACGTGGTTCTCCTACACGCCCGCACAGGACCGGGTGGGCATCGGAGAAGAGGACATCCGAGCCTTCGGCTTCTACTTCGACATCCAGGACGGTGAGCACCGGTACATGCCCGGGGTTCGCTATGTGAACTCGCTGGATGGAAAGCTGGTCAAGAAGTGGCAGTACTGGAAAGCACGGGAGGGAGTCACGCACGCCGAGTGGAACTTCGGCGTAGAAGATGGGTGGTGTGCTCCCGGGATCGACAACCTCTGGTACGGGCGCCGCTACGAGGACGGCTCCTCGGACGGATACCAGTGGGTTCCCGGCGGAGAGCAGGACCTGCTCTACAACGAGAGCCCGGACAAGATCAACTGGCTGTACTTCCGGCTTCTGGTCGACGTGAAGAAACGCGAGTACGTCGAGCTGCAGAGCATGGATCAGGTGTTCGACCTCCGCGGTATCCAGCCCACGCTCGCGGATCGCTATCGTTCGATCGACAACCTCATCAACCCGATCTTCTACGTGGAGACGGATACCGACCGTCCCGTCCACCTCTTCCTCGACTCCGTCGTCTACTCGACCGAGTGAGCTTCACCAGTGACGACGAAAGGAAAGCAGTGCTGACAACGAACACCTCTGTCCTCGCGCGCAGGATCTGGATCGACTCCGAGCACACGACCCTTCCCTACGAAGCGGGCTGGGCGAGCGAAGCGGTCTTCTTCACCCAGGTCGAGGGGCCACACCCCGAGCTGACTGTGACAACAGAAATCTCGCCCGACGGCATCATCTGGGTCCCCCATGGCAGGGTCGGTACCCTCGCGGAGCACGAGACATTGGTATCGAACAGTGTGAGCGTCTTCGGGAACTGGCTCCGACTGAGGATCGAGGGGGCGAGCGCGGAGCGACCGGCGCGTATCCTGGTCCATCTCAACCTGAAAGGTTGATGCCCGCAAGAGTGGAAATACGGCCGCAGGCCTCGTCGGACGGAGTGATGCATGCAGGGTTCGCGGACGACGGCGCGGCTCTCGGACGTGGCACAGCTGGCCGGTGTGTCTCCGGGCCTGGTCTCGCGGCTCGTGAACGAGGACCCGACCCTCAAGATCCGCCCGGAGACCCGCGAGCGCGTGATGGATGCGATCGACATGTTGCAGTACACACCGCATGCGTCGGCCCGAGCGCTGCGAAGTGCACGGACCGGCCTCCTGGGATTCGCACTGCATCACGTCAACGATCCGATCTATGCCCAACTCGTCGAGTCTGCGCAGACCGCTGCGGCGGAACGGAACTACTCCGTCGTCCTCCTAAACGCGAGCGAGCTGGTGGGACGCCGGGATGCCTACCGCGCGCTGGTAGGCGGGCACCGCGTGGACGGCCTGCTGGTCCAGAGCGGCTTCGGTGCGGACAACTCCGGACTGCAGGAGCTGGTGCTGTCGATCCCTTCCGTCGTCTTCAATGCGAGCGCGATGCCCGGGATCAGAACGGTTCGCCTCGACGACTCCACAGCCTCGGCCATTGCGACCCGGCATCTGGTGGAGCTGGGCCACACACGGATCGCGTTCGTCGGTGCCGAGGGCGCATCCTCCGACCGGCGTTTCCAGGGGTACGCAGAGGCGCTCGATGATGCAGGCCTCCAGTCGTTGCCGATGGTCAGCGGAGGCTGGAGTGCCTCGGAAGCGCGCAAGGGGATCGAGCAGTACTTTTCGAGCGGGGGCAGAGCCACCGCCCTTGTTGTCGCGACCTCGACCAGCGCGCTCGGGGTGCACGCCGGGGTCATCTCGTCCGGCCGGTCGATCCCAGATGACGTCTCCCTCGTGTGCATCCAGGACGCCTGGTTCGCAGAGCACCTCAACCCGCCGCTAACGGCGGTGGAGCTTCCTTTGGGGGATGTTGGTCGTCTGGCCGTGAATCTTCTGATCGGACAGATCGCGTCGCGCACCGAGGGGGAGGTGGTTCTCGGCGATCCGCCACCCGCACTCATCGAACGAGAATCTACGTCTGTCCCGGGAGCGGAACCGGTCTGAGATACACAGCGTGATGGCGCTCATGGACGCGCCGGATGTCAGCGGGACGCAGTTTGGTCAGCTTCACGTCGCCGATCGCCTCGACGACGTAGCCGATGGTCCATTCGACGTCGCTCGTTGTACTGCGACGGTTTCGCACGGCGTGCTCGGCGAGGTGGCTCTTCGCCCATCTCGCGCTGATGGTCGGATCGCCCGGTGTCTTGCCGCCGGCGACCTCGCGCATTGTCGACCCGGATAGTCATCGTGGCACACATCCGCGCCTCCGGACGCACATATTCACACGGAAGCAGGTCCCTCGCGAGACCCCGGCTGCCGCCCTCGGCACGGGCCTGCAGGCGTGCCGGGGCGACCCCGGGAGACCCGTGGGAGCGGCCGAGACCGCCGACGGACACCCGCCTCATGACCCGCCGGTTTTCACAGCGTGATCTGCAGCTTCACATCCGTCGGCCGTCCCTCGAGGAACCGCTCGAAGGCGCCGACGGCGTTGTCGAAGGGGAAGGTCTCCGAGACGAAGCGGCCCAGGTCCACGGCATCGGTCGCCGCGAGGTCGATGGCCTTCTGGTAGACGTTCGCGTAGCGGAAGACGGTCTCGAGCGAGACGCCGCGGCTCTGCGCGGTGGCGATGTCGAAGGGGACCGGCTCGACCGGCATCCCGACCAGGACGATGCGTCCGCCCGGGGCCGGGACGCTCCAGAGATCCTTGTAGGCAGGGGCGGCACCGGAGGCTTCGAAGACGACCTGAGGGCCCCAGCCGCCGGTTTCGGCGCGCACGCGGTCGCCGAGGTCCTCCTTCGTGGCGTCGACCGGGATGATGCCCTCCATCCCCTCCAGCAGCCCCAGCTTCTCGGGCTGGACATCGCTGATGTAGATGCGGCTGGCGCCGCCGGCGCGGGCGGCGATCGCGGTCATGATGCCGATGGTGCCGGATCCGACCACGGCGGCCACGTCACCGGGGGCGATCCCGGCCTTGGTGGCGGCGTACATGCCCACGGCGAACGGTTCGATCAGGGCGCCCTCGGCGAAGCTGAGGCTGTCGGGTAGCTTGTAGGTGTAGGCGGCGGGGTGGACGACCTCCTCGGTCAGGCAGCCGTGGACCGGCGGGGTCGCCCAGAACTGCACCTCGGGGTCGACGTTGTAGTTGCCCTCGCGCATCGCGCGGGAGGCAGGGTTCGGCACGCCGGGCTCCATGGCGACGCGGTCACCGGGGGAGAGGTGAGTGACGCCCTCGCCGACCTCCGTGACGGTGCCGGAGCCCTCATGGCCGAGGATCATCGGCGCCTCGACCACGAAGGGGCCGATCTTGCCGTCGGTCCAGTAGTGCACATCGGAGGCGCAGATGCCCACCGTGTGCATCGCGATCCGGACCTGTCCGGGGCCGGGGGAGCCGGCCTCGTCGACCTGTTCGATGGCCATGCGGCCCTTCTCGTGCAGCACCAGCGCGCGCATACGGGATCTCCTTCGACGGGGTTCCGGGTGGTCATATCCGAGGATCGGCAGATCCGTCGGCCCCCTCGATCCTAGGCGACCCGCGGAGCAGGACTCCTCTGTCACACCCCTCCACCAGGATTCGTACAGACGTTCGAAGTCATGACCTGGCGAGCTTGAGCACCCTCAGAACCCGGCGTACAGTTCGAACACCCATTCGAACATGGGTGCGAGTGGGAACGACGAGGAACAGGCTCGCGGAGCGAGGACGGAGGTGGATCGATGGGGGCGGCAATCCGGGAGACGGCTCCCGCGCGGGCGAGGCACGAGGACCGCGAGGAGCGCCTGGCCCGTGCACGCGCGGTGCTGGGCACCGCTGAGCGCAGCGCCGCCCGCTGGGGCGGCCGGATCGACCGCACCGCGCTGCGCAGTCTGGATGCCACCGAACCCAGCGCCCCTGCCCAGCTACGGCCGGTAGAGGCCGACGAGAGCACCGGCACCCGGCTGCCGGTCCCCTCACCGTTGGCCGAGCTGTTCCCTCGGGCGAGCCTGCGCGCGGGCAGCTCGGTGGCGATCACCGGCGCCGCCCCCACCTCCCTGCTGCTGGCGCTGGCCGCCGCCGCGGCGGGGGAGGAGGCCTGGTGCGCGATCGCCGGGATGCCCGACCTGGGACTGCGCTCAGCATTGGACGCCGGGCTGGATCCCTGCCGGCTGGCGATCACCGCTGCGGACGGCGAGCAGCGCCCCCAGGTCCTGTCCGCCCTGGTCGACGGGGTCGGGGTGCTCGTGCTCGGCCCTCATCTGGATCTGACCCCGGCGCTGTGGCGGAGCCTGCTGGGCCGTGCCCGCAGCGCCGACACCCTGGTCCTGGCCGCAGCCCCGCCAGGACGAGCCGATCTCACCCTGACCACCACCGGTGGCGGCTGGGTCGGTCTCGGCGACGGCTCCGGACGGCTACGTCGGCGCCGGGTGGAGGTCACCTCGACCGGCCGCGGCATCGCCGGTCAGCACCGGGCCGAGGTGTTGCTGCCCCAGGTGAACGGAGCCCTCGAGGCCGCCCCGGCAGTCCGTTCGGCCCCGGCCGTGCGGGGAGTGGACATCGCGCCGACCGGGACGCGGCTGACCCTGCACTCGGCACGGAGCGCAGGCTGATGGATGCCGCGACCCGCACTGCGGCCGTGATCGTCCCGGACTGGCCGCTGGTGGCCGCCCTGGACCGGCATCAGCGGCGCACCGAGGGCACGGGAACGGGCGAGGCCCCCACCGTCGCGGCCCCGCTGGACCCGGCTGCCGAGCCCGTGATCCTGCTCGAACAGCACCGGGTCACCCATGCCGGCTCCGCGGCCCGCGCCGCCGGGGTGCTGCCGGGGATGAAGCGTCGCGCCGCTCGGGCGGCCTGCCCCGAGGCCCTGGTGCTGGAGAGCGACCGGGAGAGCGAATCCACCCTGTTCGAGCTGGTCGCCGCCGCGGTCGACACCATCGCGGCAGGCGTGGACGTGCTGCGTCCCGGCGTGCTGCTGATGGCCGCCCGCGGGCCCGCCCGTCACCAGGGAGGGGAGGAGGCCCTGGCCGAAGGGATCATCGACGCCGTGGCCGAGCTGACCGGCTGGGACTGCTCGGTGGGCATCGCCGACGGTCCCTTCGCGGCGCTGCTCGCCGCACGCCCCGGGAGGATCGTGCGCCCCGGCCGCAGCGCCGAGTACCTCGCCCCGCACCCGATCACGACCCTGGGCAGCGCCCCCGTCGGCCCCGGCTGGGGGCATCGCGGCCAGCCGGCCGCGACCCGCCCCGAGCGCCGACTGGACCTCGCCGAGACCGTCGACCTGCTGCAGCGGCTGGGGATCGCCACCCTCGGCGACCTGGCGGCCCTGCCCACCGCCGCGGTCACCGACCGCTTCGGACCGGATGTGGCGACCCTGCACCTGCTCGCGCAAGGACAGGAGCCCGCCCCGCCGGCCACCCATCACCCCGCCCAGCCGATCCTGGCCGAGACCGTCCTGGACACGCCCCTGGTGCGCACCGATCAGGCGGCCTTCATCGCCCGGCCGCTGGCCGAGCAGCTGCACGAGATGCTGCTCGACCGGGGGCTGGTGTGCACCCGGCTGCGGATCGTGGCCCGCACCGAGGGCGGCGAGGAGATGGAGCGCACCTGGCGGCACGACGGGGCCCTGTCCGTCGCCGACGTGGTCGACCGGATCCGCTGGCAGTGCGATGGCTGGATCACCCGCTCGCGCCTGGGCGGCCCCGCGACCGGTGCGATCACCCGGATCGGCCTGCATCCGCTGCAGCTCGCGCCGGCGGGGGAGGGTGCCCCGGCGCTGTGGGGCAGCGCCGGGGAGGCCGCCCAGCGCGCCTCGCGCGCCTTCGCCCGGGCGCAGGGACTGGCGGGGGAGGACGCGATCCAGGTTCCGGCAGCGGTCGGGGGCCGGCTGCTGAGCGAGGAGATGCAGCTGGTGCCCTGGCGGGCCGAGAGACCCGCCCGCCGCGAGGGCCCGTGGCCGGGATCGCTGCCGCGCCCGGTGCCCGCCACCGTGTTCCGTGAGCCGCCACCGGTGGGACTGCGCGATGCCGAGGGCGGCCCGGTGGTGGTCACCGCCCGAGGCCTGCTCAGCGCCCCGCCCGCCGAGCTGCAGGTCGGTGCTCCCGGGGCCCCGGGACTGGACCGGGTGGGGCTGCGGGCCGGGACGGTGTGCGCGGTGCTGGCCCACAGCGCCCCCACCGTGCTCGACGAGCGGTGGTGGACCCCCGGCGGCAACCGCTCCGCCCGCCTGCAGTTGGTGGTGCGCGCCGCCGGTGCCGATGAGACCGCGGTGCTGGCCCTGTCGCGCACCGGCCAGTGGGCGCTGGAGGGGCTCTATGACTGATCGGCGCGCTGAGGAGGGAGCCTGATGGCCGGCTGGTTCCTGGGGCCTCCCGCGTGGAAGGACCTCGAGGCGATCCTCTCGGATCGTCCGGCCGAGCTGGTGTCCCCGCCGGTCGTCGTCGAGCACACCGGGCAGCCGACCCCCGATCCCTACCGCCCGGCCGTCACGATCCCCTACGCCGAGCTGCACGCCCATTCCCATTTCAGCTTCCTGGACGGCGCCTCCAGCCCGGAGGACATGATCGAGCAGGCCTCCCGGCTGGGGCTGCAGGCACTGGCTCTGGTCGACCACGACGGGCTGCCGGGGGCTGTGCGCTTCGCCCGTGCCGCAGCCGAGCACGGGGTCGCCACCGTGTTCGGCGCCGAGCTGACCCTGGGGCTCGAACCCGGGGCGGAGGCCGCCGGCGCCACCCCCGTGGTCTCCCCGTCCCGTACCGGTGTCCCCGACCCCGAGGGGGAGCATCTGCTGGTGCTGGTGCGCGATGAGATCGGGTACCGGGAGCTGTCGGCCGCGATCGCGCGCGCCCATCTCGACTCGCGAACCAAGGGCGCCCCGCGCTACCGGCTGCCGGAGCTGATGCGCATCGCGCGGGCCGGGCACTGGCAGATCCTCACCGGTTGCCGGAAGGGCGCTGTCACCCGGGCCGTCGTCCCGCACTTGGCGCGCGGCGATCTCGAGGCCGCCGCCCACGCCGCGGCCGAGGCGATCGCCCGGCTGCTCGACCTGTTCGGGCACGGCAACGTCGCCGTGGAGCTGATCGCCGGCGGCGGGGGAGCCGATGACGAGCTGCACGACGCCCTGGCCCAGGGGGCCCGGCTGGTGCGCGAGTCGCACGGACTGGACGAGACCACCCTGCCGCTGGTGGGCACCACCAACGCCCATTACGCCGAGCCGGCCGACAAGCGCCTGGCCGACACCCATGCCGCGCTGCGGGCCGGGGTGCCGCTCGCCCAGGCCGACCCGTACCTGTCCAGCCGTCCCGCTCATCTGCGCAGCGGTGAGGAGATGGTCCACCTGCTGGCCAGATACCCGCAGGCGATCTCCGCGGCGGTCCGCATGGGGCAGGACTGTGCGCTGGACCTGCGGCTGCTGGCCCCGGATCTGCCGCCCTCCCCGGTGCCTGCCGGGCACGACGAGGCCAGCTGGCTGATCGAGCTGGTGGAGATCGAGGGACGTCAGCGCTACGGGCCGCGCCCCGCGCCGGAGCGGTCCGAGCAGGTGCCAGGAGCATGGGCGCAGATCGACCACGAGCTGAGGATCATCACCGATCTGGGTTTTCCCGGCTACTTCCTGATCGTCCACGACATCATCGCCTTCTGCGCCCGCGAGGGGATCCTCGCCCAGGGCCGGGGATCGGCGGCGAACTCCGCGGTCTGCTTCGCACTGGGCATCACCGCGGTCGAGCCCGTCGGCCACCAGCTGCTGTTCGAGCGGTTCCTGGCACCCGAGCGGGACGGACCGCCCGACATCGACATCGACATCGCCTCCGACCGTCGCGAGGAGGTCATCCAGTACGTCTACGCCCGCTATGGGCGAGAGAACGCCGCCCAGGTCGCCAACGTGATCACCTACCGTGCCAAGCTCGCGGTCCGCGACGCCGCGAGGGTGCTGGGCTACGACACCGGTTCCCAGGATGCCTTCTCCAAGCGGATCGAGCGTTCCTTCTCCTCACTGGCCGACGCCGGGGTCCCCGACGACGTGGTCGATCTCGCCCACCGGCTGCGCGATGCGCCGCGCCACCTGGGCATCCACTCCGGCGGGATGGTGCTGTGCGACCGGCCGGTGATCGAGGTGTGCCCGGTGCAGTGGGCCGCGATGGAGGGCCGCACCGTGCTGCAGTGGGACAAGGACGACTGCGCCGATGCCGGTCTGGTCAAGTTCGACCTGCTGGGGCTGGGGATGCTGACGGCGCTGGACCATGCGCTGTCCCTCGTGGCCGAGCATCACGGCCAGCATGTCGAGCTGCATACCCTGCCGCAGGAGGATCCGGCCGTCTACGACATGCTGTGCGCCGGCGACAGCGTCGGCGTGTTCCAGGTCGAGTCCCGCGCCCAGATCTCCACCCTGCCGCGGCTGAAGCCGCGCTGCTTCTACGACCTGGTGGTCGAGGTGGCGCTGATCCGTCCCGGCCCCATCCAGGGCGGCTCGGTCCACCCGTACATCCGCCGCCGCGCCGGGGAGGAGGAGGTCACCTTCATCCATCCGCTGCTGGAGAAGTCCCTGGGACGCACCCTGGGGATCCCGCTGTTCCAGGAGCAGCTGATGCAGATGGTGGTCGACGTCGCCGACTTCACCCCCGCCCAGGCCGATCAGCTGCGGCGGGCGATGGGCTCCAAACGGTCCACGAGCAAGATGCTGGAGCTGTCCGAGGCGCTGTTCACCGGTATGGCGCGCCACGGCATCACGGGGGAGGACGCCGAGGCGATCCACCGCAAACTGCTGGCCTTCGCCAACTACGGCTTCCCCGAGTCGCACGCCTACTCCTTCGCCTACCTGGTCTACGCCAGCTCCTACCTGAAGTGCCACTACCCGGCGGCCTTCACCGCGGCGCTGCTGCGCTCCCAGCCGATGGGGTTCTACTCCCCGCAGTCGCTGGTGGCAGACGCCCGGCGCCACGGGGTGCTCACCCGCAGCCCCGACGTGCTGAGAAGCGGGGCCCGCACCGATCTGGAGGTCGACGCCGAGCATCACGGGTACCGGGTGGATCCCCCGCGCGGGCAGGTGCAGGGCGAGAGGGCCTCCCGGGGGCCGGCGATCCGGCTGGGCCTGGACCAGGTGCGCTCGATCAGCCGGGAGACCGCCGAGGAGATCATCGCCGAGCGCGAGCGCGGCGGTGCCTTCACCACCGCCGCGGATCTGGCCCGGCGGGTGCAGCTGACGGCCCGGCAGCTGGAGGCGCTAGCCACCGCCGGGGCACTGGACTCACTGGCGCCCTCACGGCGGCAGGCGCTGTGGGCGGCGGGGGCGGCCGCCCAGGAGTCCCCGGAGACCCTGCCGGGGCTGGCGGTGGGCTCACACGCCCCGATGTTGCCCGGGATGAGCGATGCCGAGCTGGCGTCGGCCGATGCCTGGGCCACCGGCATCACCCCCGGGGAGCACCCGATGGCGCTGCTGCGCGAGCAGCTCGACAGCGCGGGGGTGCTGCCGATCCGCGCCGCCCGCGAGGTCGAGGACTCCACCCGGATCCGGGTGGGCGGGGTGATCACCCACCGTCAGCGGCCGATGACCGCCGGCAACGTCACCTTCCTCAGCCTCGAGGACGAATCGGGGATCCTCAACGTGGTCTGCTCTCAGGGGTTCTGGCATCGGCACCGGATGCTGCTGCGCACCTCCCGGGCGGTGGTGCTGCGGGGGATCGTGGAGAACCGCACCGGCGCGGTGAACCTGATGGCCGACGATGTGCAGTCCCTGGACCTGCCCGCGGCGGGCCGGTCCAGGGACTTCCAGTGATCAGCTCACACCGCGGCCGGCAGCGCCTTGGCCACGGCCCGCTCGGAGCGGTCCGCCCGCCGCGCGGTGCGGGAGCCGAACATCGTGGCCAGCACCGAGATCACCCCCCAGGCCAGGATCGCCAGCAGGATGCTCGCGGTGGTCACCAGGGTCCCGCCCAGCGAGGCGTGCACCAGGCCCTGCGTGACGATCGACAGCGGCATCAGCCCGCTGATCGATTGCAGAAGCTCCGGGGCGGTCTCCAACGGCACGATCCCCACCAGCGTGACCACCTGCAAGGTCATCACCACGATCGAGGCGATGCGTCCGATGCGGTCGCCCAGCAGCGCCATCAGCGCCTGGTGCAGGGCCGCGAACATGACCGCCCCGGCGAAGGCGATCACACCCACCGCCAGCGGGGAGACCGGGGAGATCCCGATCGCGGTGATCACGGCGAGCACCGCGACCGTCTGCACCACGGCGATGAGCACCGGCGACACCAGGGAGCGCAGCACCACCTGCCACATCGGCACCGCCCCGTCCAGCAGGCGACGGGACAGCGCCGGCAGCAGCAGGAAGCTGCCGAAGGCCCCCAGCCACAGCGCGAGCGCCGCCACGAAGGGGAAGGTCGCGGTGGTCGCACCGCTGGCCTGGTTCTCCCGCTCGAGGGAGGTGTCCACCGGTGAGGCGGCCATCTCGCTCATCCGCGAGCGCTCGTCCTCGGTGTAGGAGGGGATGTCGTCGGCACCGTCGCGCAGACCGTCGGCCAGCTCCTCGGTCCCGCCGACCAGCTCCCCGGTGCCATCGGCCAGCTCCCCGGTACCGTCGGCGAGCTCCCCGGTGCCGTCGGCGAGCTGTTCGGAGCCCTCGGCGAGCGCGTCGGAGCCACCGGCGAGCTCACGGCTGCCATCGGCCAGCTCCTCGGTGCCGCCGGCGAGCTCCCCGGCACCCTCAGCGCTGCTGTGCGTGCCCCCGGCGAGCTCATCGAGCCCGGTGGCCAGGTCCCCGGCGCCATCGGCGCTGCTGCGGGCCCCCTCGGCCAGCTGGGTGGCGCCCCCGGCGAGCTCGTCGACGCCGCCAGCGTATTCCTGGAGCCCGTCGCGCAGACCGGTCACGCCGCTGACCAGCTCCCCGGTGCCATCAGCGCTGTCCCGGGCCCCGTCGGCCAGCTGCTCGCTCGAGGCGACCAGGCCCGGATTCTCAGCGGTGCCGTCACCGTCGAAGGCGGTCTGGACACCCTGGGCGTAAGTGACCACACCCTCGGCGCCCTGGACCAGGCCGGGCTCGTCCTGGGTGCCGTTGATGCCATCGGCCAGCTGCTGCAGCTGCGGACCGAGCGGAAGCAGCTCGGAGGCACCGTCAGCGAGGCCCTGCGTGCCGCCGACCAGGCCCGGGTTCTCGGCGGAGCCATCCCCGTTCAGCCCGGTGTCGACCCCACGGGCGTATTCAAGCATGCCTTCGGCCTGGGCGAGCATGGTCTCCGCGCGCACGAGCCGCTCCGGGTCTTCCTCGGCATTCTCCTGTGCGGCGTCGCGCTCCTCCGTGGCGCTGGCGACCATCTGCTCGGCCAGGCCCACCATGCCCGGGTCCTGCTCGGTGCCGTCGCCCTCGAGGCCGGTCGAGAGCTCGGCGGCCCCGTCCGCGACCTCCTGTGCACCTTCGGGCAGTCCCGGCTCCTGCTCGCCGCCGCTGACCCCGTCGGCGAGCAGCTGTGCGCCCTCGCCGAGCTCGGAGGTGCCGTCGGCGACGTCCTGGGCGGTGGGGACCAGGCCGGGATTCTCGGCCGTCCCGTCGCCGGAGACGACCGTTGCGGTCTCGTCCACTCCGCCGGCGAACTGCTCCAGTCCGGTGGCCAGCTGATCGGCGCCGGCCTCCAGCCCCGGGTTCTCGGCGGTGCCGTCCCCCTCCACCCCGGCGGCCAGCTGCTGCGCACCGTCGAGGAGACCGGGCTCGGTCTCGGTGCCGTTCATCCCGGTCTGCAGGGCGACCACGCCCTCAGCGAGGTCCTCGTTGCCGGTGGCCAGCTCGTCCAGCCCGGTGGCCAGCTCATCGCTGCCGGAGGCCGCGCCGTCGGCGCCGCCGGCGAGCTCATCGAGACCGTCGGCCAGCTGACGGGTGCCATCGGCGGTCTGGCCGGCGCCGTCCGCCAGGCTCCACACGCCGCCGGAGAACTCGCGGGAGCCCTCGGCGGCCTGCTGGGCGCCCTCGTCGAGCTGCTGGGCCCCGCCGTCGAGTTCTTGCACGCCCTCATCGAGGTCCTCGGTGCCGCCGGCGAGCTCCTCCGCACCGTCGGCGGCGTCGGAGAAGCCGGATTTCAGGTCGTTGAAGCCGAGGTAGAGCCCGTCCAGGTACTGCTGGGCCATCTGTCCGCCGATGGTGGAGGCGGAGGCCTCCGCGACAGCGCTGGCGACCAGGGCATTGATCTGCCCGCCGGCGTCGTTGGTGGTGACCTCGAGGATCGCCGGGGCGGCCTCGGGGGTGCCGATGGTGGCCAGGTCGGCGGAGAAGTCCTCCGGGATCACCACGACCGCGGCGTACGTGCCGTCGGCGAGGCCGTCGCGGGCATCGCTCTGCTCGGTCAGCTGCCAGTCGAAGCCGGTGGTCTCGGGGGCGTCGACCTCCTCGACGGTGCCGGGCTGGGTCAGGGCCCCGGCCAGCATCCGGCCGAGGGGGACCTGCTGGACCTCACCGTCGGCGTCTTCCATCTCCGCGCCCTCGTCGAGGTTGACGACGGCGGCGGGCACCGCGTCGAGACGGTCGACGCGGCCGCTGAGCGCCCACATTCCCAGACCCACCACCAGCAGCGGCAGGATCAGCACGACGAGCAGGGTGCGCGGGTGGTTCAGGCGGGTCATACGAGGGCTCCTTCGGGGGCGGAGTCGGTGGAGCGCTGGAGGGACAGGGCCGAGAGCCGCTGGGGATCGCGCAGGGCGCTCGACAGCAGACGTTCGGCGGAGGTGGCCTCGGGGGAGCGGGACCCGATGATCACCGTCGCGCCCTGGTCGAGCAGACCGTCGAGGCGCTCGACGAGCAGGTCGTCGACGGTGGAGGCGTGGGCGAGGTCCTCGAGCTGTTCGATCACGAGCACGGCCCGGTCGAGGCCGGCGTCGCCGACGCCGCGCAGGCGTGCGGCGACATCGGTGCCGGCACCGATCCAGTGCGCGCGGGACTGGATCGCCCCGAGGTCCTCGGGGGCGAGGCGGTCGTGGACGGCGAACACCCCGGAGCGGGGTTCGAGCCGGCCGGCGACGAGCGCCAGGAAGCTCTCGCGGGCGGCGTCGTCGGCGGAGCGGACCACCAGCACGGTGCCGGGTGGGACGGAGCCGGTCAGCGGTCCGAGCCGGCCCGAGGCGGCCCTCTCGCCGATCAGGGGCACCACCGTGTCCTCCAGGCGCAGGGCAACCGCGCCGTTCCGCTCGGTCCAGTCCCGGTGCTCGATGACATGTGCCAGGCCCTCGCCCTCGACATCGACCTTGGGCAGCAGGCGGTCCATCCAGCCCGGCAGCCACCAGGCGTGCCTGTCCAGCAGGGCCAGCACGGCGGGCACCAGGGTCATGCGTACCACGAAGGCGTCCACGAGCACGCCGACCGCCAGTCCCAGGGCGATGGGCTGCAGCATGAACCAGCCGGAGGTGATGAAGCCGGCGAAGACGGCGATCATGATCAGCGCGGCGGCGACCACCACCGGGGCGCTGCCGGTGAAGCCCCGCTCGATCGAGGCCTTCGCGTCACCGGTGTGCACGAACTCCTCACGCATCCGCGAGACCAGGAACATCTCGTAGTCCATGGCCAGGCCGAACAGCACACCCATCACCATGATGGGCATGAAGGCGACCACGGGCCCGTTGACGGAGACGAACAGCAGTCCGTTGAACCAGCCGTACTCGAAGACCATCGTGGTCACTCCGAAGGCCGCGCCCACCGACAGCAGGTAGCCCAGCGACGCCTTGATCGGCACCCACACCGAGCGGAACACGACGGCCAGCAGGAGCAGCGACAGCCCGACGACGAAGATCCCGAAGGGCAGCAGGGCGTCGGAGAGCTGGTCGGTCACGTCGATGCCGACGGCGGTGGAGCCGGTGACGGTGATCTCGGAGACCCCCAGCTCGCTCTCCCAGTCGGAGGCGTTCTCACGCAGATCGGCCACCAGGTCCTTGGTGGACTGCTCGGTGGGTCCGCCCTCGGGGATCACGGCGATCACCGCGAGGTCGGCGCCCGCGTTCGGGGTGGCGACCTGGATCTCGCGGACGTCGTCGTGGGCTGCGATGTCGGTCTCGAGCTGGTCGACCACGTCGAGCGGATCGGTGGTGTTGATGATGTCGGCGGTCACCAGCAGGGGGCCGTTGTAGCCGGGTCCGAACTCCGCGGCGATCAGGTCATAGGTGTCACGGGCCGGGGTGCCGGGCTGCTCGGTGCCCTGATCGGGCAGGGCGAGCTCGAGGTCCTTGATGGGGATGGCCAGTGCGCCGATGCCGACGATGACGATCAAGATGGTCAGGGCCGGGATCTTGGTGATCAGGCGCACCCAGCCGGTGCCGAAGGGCTTGCGGCGCGAGGTGCCGGGCTCCTCGGGAGGCATCGCGCCACCGTTCGCGGCCATCAGCCGGCGGGCCTTGCGGGGGCGCAGCCGTTCACCGAAGATCCCCATGAAGGCGGGCAGCAGCGTCAGGGCGACCACCACCGCCAGGGCCACGGTGGCCCCGGCCGCCACGCCCATGATGGTCACGAAGGGGATGCCGGTGACGAACAGACCTACCAGGGCGATGATCACGGTCAGCCCGGCGAAGATGACCGCGCTGCCCGAGGTCGCCAGGGACTTGCCGATGGACTCGTCGACGTCGTCGCCGCGGGCGAGCTGGTCGCGGTGGCGGGAGAGGATGAACAGCGCGTAGTCGATGCCCACGGCCAGGCCCAGCATGGCGCCGAGCGCAGTGGTGACCGAAGGGATCTCGAGCCCGGCCGACAGTGCCACCACGGCGAGCATCGAGACCGCGACGCCGACGATGGCGGTGATGATCGGGATCACGGCAGGGACGAAGGAGCGGAAGATGATGGCGAGGATCAGCAGGGCCGCGATCACCCCCAGCACCTCACCGGCGTTGAAGGGGATCTCCGCGTCCTCCAGCACCTGGCCGCCCAGGTGGGCCTCCAGCTCGGCGCCGTCGGCGGACTCGACGATCTCCAGGATCTCGTCGACGGAGGCGGCGGGGAACTCCCCGATCTGACCGTCCATCTGGAACTGGGCGATCATGGCGGTGCCGTCGTCGCTGCGGGTTCCGGGGGAGAGGTCGTCGAAGGGGGAGGGTGCGGCCTCCACGCCTTCGATGTCCTCGATCTCGGCCATGACATCGTCGATCTGAGCCTGGTGCTCTTCGATCGGGGCGCCGTCGTCGGCCACGAACACCACCTGACCGGCGGTGCCACCCATCTCCGGGAAACGCGTGGCGAGGTTGTCGATGCCGCTCTGGGCCTCGGTGCCCGGGATCTCGAAGTCCGTGGAGAAGGTTCCCCCCAGGCCCACCCCGAGCACGCCGACGGCGATCAGCAGAGCGGCCCAGAGGGCGACGATCTTCCATCCGGCCGCGGCCATCGCGCGACCGAGGCGGTACAGGGATGAGGACAAGCGACCTCCAGAGCGGTGGAGCGGGGGTGCCGGAACGCCCACATCGGACTCGAGACGCCCACGCATTCGATACACGAGTGTATCGGTGGGATATTATCGGTCTGTCTCCCTGAGCTCAACGTCCCCCGCCGAGTGAGACGTCACCCATCGTTTCCCGAGGAGCCATGTCCGACCTCTTCGACCCGCTGCCCGAGTCCCCCGGCACCCGGCGCAAGGAGAACACCCGCGCCCGGCTGGTGCGGGCCTCGCTCGACGTGTTCGTCGACGAGGGGATCGACGGCGCGACCGTCGATGACCTGGTGCGGGCGGCCGGCTTCACCCGCGGCGCCTTCTACTCGAACTTCTCCTCCAAGGAGGAGGTCTTCTCCGCCCTGTTCGCCACGGTGACCGAGGAGCTGCTGGGCATCGCCCGCACCTCGGTCGAGGAGGCGATGGGCAGGGCAACCACCGAGCCCGGCCTCGACGATGCCGCCGCGTTGATCGCGGTGTTCGAGGCGATCCGCCCCTTCGGCCGCCAGTGGTACCTGCTCTACTCCGACGCCATCACCCGCTCGCTGCGCGACGAGGAGATGCGCGTCGAGCTCGCCGCCCAGCGCGAGCGGCTGCGCGATGAGATCGGTCAGCTGCTGACAACCCGGATGGAGGCGGCGGGGGAGCGCCCCCTGCTCCCGGCCGAGGATCTCGCCCAGCTGCTGGTGGGAATCTTCGTGGACCTGATGGTGCGCGAGCAGATGGATGGACGCGATGTCACCGAGCTGGCCGCCACCACCATCCTGGGCACCCTGCGCGCCTTCATCACCCCGCGAGACGATCCGCAGCCCTGACCGCGTACCCGGGCCCGTTCAGTGCCCTGTCCGCGGCCCGGTCCGGGGTCCTGACGCGGGCGCCGATGACAGCCGATTTGCGCGCGGGGAAGCAATGATGCATAGGGTAGAGGCCGTGTGACGTCCGTCGCACCTCCCGTTCCCCGCATCCCCGCTTCCCCTCAGGAGACGCCCATGTCCGCCTACCGTCCCCGCCATCTCGCCCCTCCCAGCGGCACGAGCCGACGCTCGCTGCTGCGCGGATCGGCCCTCGGCGCCATGGCGCTGAGTGCCGGCACAGCCGCCGCCATCGCCCCCGCCGCCCAGGCCGCGGGGCTCTACGGCCAGGATGTCTCCGGCTGGCAGGGGAGGGTCGACTGGGCCGCCCAAGCCGCCGCCGGCTCCCGGTTCTCCTACGTCAAGGCCACCGAAGGCCGCAGCTACCGCAGCCCCGACTTCGACCACCAGTACATCGGCGCCGGCGAGGCGGGGCTGGTGCGCGGCGGCTACCACTTCGCCCGCCCGGACTCCGGCGACCCCGAGGAGCAGGTCGAATTCTTCGTCAACAACGGCGGCGGGTGGACCTCCGACGGCATCACCCTGCCGGGCATGGTCGACTTCGAGGCCTACAGCGGTCTGCCGCGCGATTACGGCCTGGGCCAGCAGGAGATGCGCGAATGGATCTCTGCCTTCCTGGTGCGCTACCGCGACGAGGTGGGCCGCCGTCCGGCGGTCTACACCAACGCCAACTGGTGGAACGACGTCGTGGGGGACTGGGCCCCCACCAACACGCCCCTGTTCCTGGCCGCCTACCAGGACGACCCGCCCACCAAGCTGCCCGGCCGGTGGTGGGCCTACGAGATCTGGCAGTACTCCGATGCGGGCCCCTTCGCCGGGGACTCCAACCTCTGGCAGGGCAGCGAGGCCCAGTTCGAGGACTTCGTCTCCAACGCCGACTACAGCTCGATCGGGATCTGATCATCGCCGGCCGATGAGTGCACCGGGGCGGGCCAGATAACCTGCCCCGGTGAACTCTGCACACCGCGCCTCCATCGATTCCCCGCCCACGTCTGGACGCCCGGTCGGCGCCGTCTACGCCGACCGGGGTCACTCGCACTTCGACATCCTGCTCGCCGCCATGGTCACCGTGGTGATCCTGTCCGGTATCGGAGCCGCCAAGGGCGTCAGCTTCGGAACCGTCCCCGGGACCGGCTTCGAGATCATCACCGACGGCGGCTTCTTCCTCTTCCCCCTCGCCTACGTGCTGGGCGATATCGTCACCGAGCTGTACGGGCCGCACGCCGCCCGCCGCGCGATCCTGACCTCCTTCGCCGTCAGCTTCGCCGCCACCCTCGCCTATCAGGTGATCATCGCCCTGCCCCCGTTCCCCGACGAGTACGGCATGGCCAAGCAGGGCGCCCTCGAGCTGGCCCTGGGCCCGGTGTGGATCGTGGTGGTGGCCGGGCTGGCCGGCTTCCTGGCGGGAATGTCGCTGAACTCCCTGGTCGTGGGCCGCATGAAACGACGGATGGGGGAGAGGGGCCTGATCGGGCGCCTGTTCACCGCCAGCGGGCTCGGAGAACTGGTCGACACCATCATCTTCTGCACCATCGCCTCCGCCGCCATCGGCATCACCACCGTCGAGCAATGGGCGCAGTACACGATCCTGGGTTTCCTCTACAAGGTCATCGTCCAGTACGCGATGGTCCCGGTGACCTCCTGGGTGATTCGCTGGCTCAAGCGCACCGATCCCACCTATCAGGCGCGGTTGGCCGAGTCCCGCAGCGTCCCGGCCTGATCGACGTCGGAGACGGCCGCCCCCGACGAAGGTCCACCGCGCCCGCGCCGATCCGCCCATGCCCCGGACGCTGGGAACTGACAGGCTCTAGGCATGAACTCCTCAGCGTCCACCCCGACTCCCCATCAGCCGCCCCCGGCGGGGACCGGCCCCGCCGCGGCGTCGTCGACGACGCCCTCCCCGGCCGGACCGGGACCGACCCCGCCGATCCCCGCGGCCCCGACGCGGCCGGCCCGGCCCGCGCCCGTCGACGATTCCCGGCCCTTCGGCGCTCACCTGCGGCTGCGCTGGTGGAAGCCGCTGATCATCGTCCCGTCGCTGCTGATCGTCATGGTCGTGCTGCAGATCGCGCTGTCGCTGGTGGCGCTGATCATCGAATCGTTCGCCTTCGGCCGGGACCCTTTGGACGCCTCGATGTCGCCGCTGCTGATGCTGGCGGCCAACCTCAGCCTGGCTGCCGTGGGGCCGCTGGCGATCGTGGCGACAGCCCTGATCGGCCGGGTGCCCTGGCGCCGTCTGCTGGCCTCGCCGCGCCGGATGAGCCTGCGCCGCTGGGGCGTGTACTTCGGGGCCTTCTCCCTCCTGGTGATCATCGGTCTCGCGGTGATGCAGCTGATCGACCCGGGCAGCACCGGGCTGACCTCCTTCGCGGTCACCAGCACCACCGTCGGCCTGCTGGTCGTGGCGCTGCTGACCACGCCTCTGCAAGCGGCCGGCGAGGAGCTGATGTTCCGCGGGGCGGTGATGCCGTTGATCGCCTCCTGGATCCGGGCTGCCGAGCCCGCCCTGGTCGTCGGTCTGGTCTCCTCCTCGCTCATCTTCGGCCTGGTGCACCTGTCGCTGGACCCGTGGCTGCTGGCCTACTACTCCGTGTTCGGGGCGAGCATGGCCGCGATCGCCGTGATCAGCCGCGGCCTGGAGGCCCCGATCGCCTTCCACGTCACCAACAACCTGATCATGATGGTCCTGGCGGCGCTGTTCGCCGGTGGCGAGGCGGTGGAGATCGACCGGTCCGTGGGGATGGGCGGTCCCTTCATGCTCGGCTTCATCGCGGTCGACCTGGTGGCGATCGGCTTCGTCTGGCTGTACGAGCGGCGAATGCATCCCTAGGATGGGGCGATCGAGCCGGGCGGGAGATCCCGCCCGGCTCTTCTCTGCCCGGCGCGACTCGGTGAAAGGACTCCCGTGACATCCGCCGCCCCGCCTCCTCCCGAGGATTCCGATCCCCACACGTCCGGCCAGATCCCCACGGTCACCGGCCAGACCCCGACGGTCACCGGCGAGATGCCCACCATCACCGGTTCGATCCCCACCATCACCGGCTCGATCCCCGTGCTGGAGGACGCGGCCGACCACGATCTCGCGCGTCTTCCCTCCGAGCAGGAGCTGAGCCGCACCCGCAGCAAGGTCACCGCGATGATGATCGTCGTGCTGACCACTCTCAGCGCGATCGGGCCGCTGGCCACCGACATGTACATCCCGGCCTTCCCGCAGGTCGAGCAGGACCTCGCCACGACCGCGGCGCGCATGCAGCTGACCCTGACGGCCTTCTTCGTGGGCACCGCCAGCGGGCAGGTGGTGGCAGGGCCCCTCTCGGACCGGATCGGTCGGCGTGCTCCGCTGCTGTTCGGCATCGTGCTGTGCCTGCTCGGCTCGATCGGCTGCGCCCTGGCGCCGACGGTGGACCTGCTGCTGGTCATGCGCGTGGTACAGGGGATCGGCGGTGGCTTCGGCATGGTGCTGGGGCGCGCGGTGCTGATCGACATGACCGATGGCCCCGAGCTGTTCCGGATCATGAACATCATGCAGGGCGTGGGCGGGATCGCCCCGATCGTGGCGCCCCTGCTGGGTGGGCTCATCCTGCTGGTGGGGCAGTGGCGCGAGATCTTCCTGGCGATCGCCGTCATGTCCCTGCTGTCCCTGCTCGGCACTCTCTTCCTGATCGCCGAGTCGTTGCCGCGCTCGCGTCGTCATGCCGGGGGATTCCGGACCTTCTTGCGCAACTGCCGCACGCTGCTCAGGCGACGCCTGTTCGTCGCCTACCTGCTGGTCAACGCCTTCTCCGCCTTCGCCCTGATGGCCTATGTCTCGGCCTCGACCTTCGTGGTGCAGAACATGCTGGGCTTCAGCGAGATCGCCTACTCCATCAGCTTCGCGATCAACTCGGCGGGAATGATGACCCTCTCATTCCTCTCGGCGCGTCTGACCCGCAGCATCCAACCGCGCCGCATCATGCGCGTGGCCCTGACGGTGGTCACGCTGTCCGCCTTCTCCCTGCTGATCGGCAGCCTGTTCTTCGACACCCCGGCCTGGATCGTGCTGCCCGCCTTCTTCTTCACCGTCGCCCCGCAGGGCATGATCTTCGGCAACGGCGCAGCCATGGCCTCCCAGGAGGCCCGCGAGTTCGCGGGCACCGGCTCGGCGATGCTGGGGCTGGGCTTCTCCTTCTCCGCCTCGATCGCCGCGCCGCTGGTGGGCATCGCCGGGGCGCACTCGTCGCTGCCGATGGCGATCGTGATGGTCATCGGCTGCCTGATCTCGGGGACCTGCTTCATCATCGCCGGTCGAGGGAGCGAGGCGAGCACCTCGGTCGCCTGAGGAGGCCGGCCACGCCGGGGAGATCGAGCCGCCGGGCGAGCCGATGCGATCTGGTCGCGAGCAGTGACGCGGTGACGAGGAGGCCCTCGGACGCCGGGCACCCCTTCTCACGCACCGCCGATAATATACGTTATGTAAAGTTAAGCTGGCGAGCGGGCGGGTCCTGCTGACGGCCGGTGCCCACCTCTCCCCATGGCTCCGCCCTCGAGCCATCAGACCGCAGCGACCACTCCTCGGCCGCCCTCCCAGGTGGCGACCGGCCGCACCGCGCCGTCGAGGCCGCCGACGGTCCACGCGATTCCCGCACGGTGCCCGCCGCGGCCGTCACGACACGATGCGGGCCTTCCCGTGTCTGCTTCACGGTTCTGTCCCCGGCAGTTCATAGTGTGACCTCATGCCGCCCGAGA
>DWZH01000089.1 GCA_019118275.1 Candidatus Brachybacterium merdavium
GACCGACCGATCCGTGACGCCGGGCCGCAACTGGGGCACCCTGGCCCCATGTCTCCGCGCGAGCAGAAGGCCGAGGTCGACGGGCACACGCTGAAGCTGTCGAACCTCGACAAGGTCATGTATCCGGCCACCGGCACCACCAAGGGCGAGGTGATCGACTACTACCACCGCGCCGCCGGGGTGCTGATCCCGCAGGCCACGCGCCGCCCCGCCACCCGCAAGCGGTGGGTGGACGGGGTCGGGACGCAGAAGAAGCCGGGCAAGGTGTTCTTCCGCAAGGACCTGGAGGACCACGCCCCGACCTGGGTGCCGCGGGCCGATATCGAGCACCAGGACGGCACCTCCACCTACCCCTTGGTCGACGAGCCGGCCGTGCTGGTGTGGTTGGCCCAGCTCGCGGCGCTGGAGATCCACACCCCGCAGTGGCGCTTCGACGAGGAAGGCGCACAGAGCAATCCCGACCGCCTGGTGCTGGACCTGGACCCCGGAGAGGGCGCGGGCCTGACCGAATGCGCGCAGGTGGCCAGCTGGTGCCGCGAGATCCTCGGGGACATGGGCATGGACACCTACCCGGTCACCTCGGGATCCAAGGGCATCCACCTCTACGCGCCGCTCGACGGCAGCAACACCGCCGAGGAGATCGACCAGGTCGCCCACGAGCTCGCACGGGCCCTGGAGACCGACCACCCCGACCAGGTGGTCAGCGACATGAAGAAGTCCCTGCGCCGCGGCAAGGTGCTGGTGGACTGGTCGCAGAACAACGGCTCCAAGACCACCGTGTGCCCCTACTCCCTGCGCGGCCGCCTGCGGCCGACGGTCGCCGCGCCGCGCACCTGGGAGGAGATCGAGGCCGACGACCTCGACCATCTCGAGTTCGAGGAGGTCCTCGAACGGATCGAGGACGGCACCGACCCGATCGCACCGCTCGGCCATCCCGGCGAGGGCGCGTCGGCGGACCGGGCCCGGGACCGGCTGGAGGTCTACCGCTCCAAGCGCGATCCGCAACGGACGCCCGAACCGGTGCCCCCGTCCCCGGAGGCGGAGGACGCCCCGGGCGAGCAGGAGGCCCGCCGCGCCCTGGAATCCGCCGAGCCGATGTTCGTGATCCAGGAGCATCACGCCTCGCGCCTGCACTGGGACTTCCGGCTCGAGCACGACGGAGTGCTGGTCTCCTGGGCCGTGCCCAAGGGGCCTCCGCTGGAGACCGGGATGCAACGCCTGGCGGTCCGGACCGAGGACCACCCGATGGAGTACGGCACCTTCGAGGGCACCATCCCCCAGGAGGAGTACGGCGGGGGAGAGGTGAGCATCTGGGACACCGGCACCATCGAGATCGAGAAGTGGCGCGAAGGCAGCGAGGTCATCGCGATCTGCCACGGCCAGGAGGACGGCGGCCTGGGCGGCCTCCCGCGCCGCTTCGCCTTCGTGCACACCGGCCGGATGGGGAAGGGCCGACGCACCACCGCCGCGAAGGAGGCCGAGCAGAAGAACTGGCTGCTGCAGCTGATGAAGGACCAGCCCGAGGACGAGGCCTCCACCCGCAGCGCAGGGAAGCGCGCCGCGAGCACCGGGCAGGACCGAGCGGCGGGGGAGATGTCCGAGCCGCTCTCCCCGATGCTCGCCACCCTCGGTGCGCGCTCCGACATCCGCCAGGAGGAGCAGTGGGCCTACGAGATGAAGTGGGACGGCGTGCGCGCCATCGCCACCGTCACCGCCGACGCGGTGCGGCTGACCAGCCGCAACGGCAAGGACCTGACGCCGACCTTCCCGGAGCTGCAGGACCTGGCCGAGGCGGTCGACCCGGAGGTGCTCGAGGCCGGTGAGACCGTCGTCGACGGGGAGATCGTGGCTCTGGACGGGCAGGACCGACCCAGCTTCGCCCGGCTCCAGCAGCGCCTGGGGCTGACCGCGGAGGCTGACGTCCGAAGGGCCCGGAAGAGCGTCGAGACGCATCTGATGGTCTTCGACCTGCTGGTGCGCGGCGGCGACTCCCTGCTGCGCGAGACCTACCAGGATCGGCGTGAGTCCCTGTTCGAGACCCTGTCGGCGACGTCGGCGACCGAGCACGTCCAGATCCCGGCCGCCGACCACGGCGACGTGGACCACGCGATCGACCTGTCCAAGCAGCTGCAGCTCGAAGGGGTGATGGCCAAGAAGGACTCGAGCATCTATCAGCCCGGCAAGCGGGCACGCACCTGGATCAAGATCAAGAACTCGCGCCACCAGGAGGCCGTGATCATCGGATGGCGCGCCGGCAAGGGCGAACGCTCCTCGACCATCGGCTCCCTGCTGCTGGCGGTCCCCGACCAGGACGGCGAGCTGGCCTACGCCGGGCGTGTCGGCACCGGATTCACCGAGCGCACGCTGAAGAGGCTCACCTCCACCCTGCGCAGCCGCTCCCGCCAGACGCCCCCGGCCCACGACGTGCCGGCCGCGGATCGGCGCGACGCGCAGTGGGTGCGCGCCGATCTGGTCGGCGAGGTGCAGTACGCCGAGATCACCGACGACGGCCGGCTGCGCCACCCCGTCTGGCGGGGTCTGCGGCCCGACAAGAAAGCCACCGAGGTCAGGTGGGAGCGGTGAAGACAGTCCGGTGGGTCACACCGGCCCCCGCGCACCCGTCGGCATGCCGTAGAGTCCCCTGAGTCGTTCGCACGATCCGCCGTCTCGGCGGGACGTGCCTTCCCGGGCCCGTAAGCCCGTCAGGGCGTATCGGACGCGGACGATGGCTCGGCGCTCGACAGCCTCCCCGGAGGTGACCGACGACGGTCGCGCCGCCCGTCTACGAGATTGGTCCTTCATCTCCGCTCCCGCACCCTCCCCGCACGTCGACGTCCTCACGTCACCTCCCTCGATCGCGCCGCCGGCCGCTTCCGCGCCCGTTGCCGAGCGCCCCGTCCTCTGGCTCGGAGCCGATGACGACGTCCACGTCGCCACGCTCGCCGGACAGTTCGCCGGCCCGGTCGTCTCCGACCTGACCACCCATACCGCCCCCGGGCTCCCAGATGTCCGCATCGGTGACCACCTGTCATCGACCGCGGTCAGATCCGCAGCGGCACCGCCGCCACGGATATCCGGGCCACACACTTGTGGCTTACGACAACGAAGGAATACCGCCATGGCTACTGGCATCGTCACCTGGTTCAACTCCGACAAGGGCTACGGCTTCATCGCCCCCGAGGACGGCTCTGCCGACGTGTTCGCGCACTTCAGCGCGATCCAGGGCACCGGCCGCCGCGACCTGGTCGAGAATCAGCGTGTGGAGTACGACGTCGAGCAGAGCCCCAAGGGGCTGCAGGCCTCGAACATCCGCGGCATCTGAGCTCTGCACCATCGAGAACGACCCGCGCCGCTCGGCGGCCTCGGTCGTGATCACCTCGACGCCCGTCGGGACCGGCACTGCCGGGACCGGCGGGCGTCCGCCGTGCCCGGACGCTGCCGCGGCCTGGGACGGCTGAGCGGCTGGTCACCAGTGCACGGTGTGCGCTCCCGCCTCCAGCAGCGAGTCCCGGCCCGGCAGCCGCACGCGGGCCCGTGTCCCCTCCGGCACCTCCACGTCCAGGACGCGCGAGGCGCGATCCACCCGCAGAGCGACCCGCCCGTGGACCGTCTGACGAGTCATCTCGATCCGGTCGACCGGCACCTCCACGTCCGGGCCGACGACGAACTCGCGCCAGCCGTCCGGGCCCCTCCGCAGACCGGCCACGTGCTCGTGGATCCAGGTGACCGGGGTGCCCATGAAGTAGTGCGAGCAGGAGCGCGGCTGGTGCCACATCTCCATGAACGTGGAGTTGCCGGCCTCCAGCCAGGCCCGCCAGCCGGGCGCCGTCGGGGTGGCCAATACCCGCAGGGCGAGGTCGCCACGGCCATGGGCCGAGAGTACCGGCAGCAGGTACCGCACCCCGATGTGCCCGCAGTCGTGATGGTCCCCGCGCCTCTCGACCTCGGCGATCAGGTTCCCGGCCACCTTCTCGACCAGCTCCTCGGGCACGATCCCGAAGGCCAGTGCCACCGCATTGCTGGTCTGGCGATACCCTGCGCCGCTGCCGTCCCGGTACAGGCCCCGTTCGCTGTCGAGGAAGGCCGTGTTGACCGCGTCCTCCAGTCCGGACGCCTCGGCCCGGAGGCGCCGGGGAGCGGGCAGCTCCGACAGCCCCGCTGGAGCGTCCATGGGCCGTGCCCGGTCGGCGGCGCCTTCCACGCCGGAGGGCTCTGCCACCTGAGCCAGTTCGATCGCATGCGCCAGGGCCCTCAGGGCGCGGGCCACGAACAGCGTGCCCGTCAGGCGTTTGTCCTCGCGGGCCGGCCCCGCGGTGCCGGGGGAGAGGTAGTCGCCCAGCACGCTGGAGATCAGCCCCTGGTCATCCCGGCGCCCCAGTTCGTAGCGCAGGTAGGCGGCTGCGGCGCCCCCGTGCTCGGCCACCAGCTCGGTCCGACCGTACTCGGTGGCCAGCTCGTCGATCAGCACCGGCAGCAGCGTGGTCCATTCCGGGGCGGGGGAGAGCTCCTCGTAGCCCCAGCCGGGGCTGGGGGAGATGACCGCCAGCGAGCCGTCGGCCCGCTGCCCATCGAGTTGGTCGAGCAGCCATTTGTGCAGCATGGACCGCATATCGAAGCTGGTGACCAGGGCGGGCAGCGAGGTCAGCGCGTCCCCTGTCCATCCGTTCTTCTCGTGCATCGGGGTGTCGGTGGGCACGTGGTGCATGTTGTTGCGCAGTGACGCGCGCATCGCGGCGTCGAACTGCTCGAGATAGGGATCGGAGGAGGCGAGCGTGCTGGCCGGGGCCAGGTCGGCATGGGCCAGGAGGCCGGTGACCCGGACGTCGGCGAGGCTCCCGGTCACGGCCTCGAGCTGGACGTACCGGAAGCCCTTGTAGCTCAGCTGCGGTTCGAAGGCGCGGGCGATCGCGGGCTCCAGCCGCACCCGGTCCTGCTGGAAGCGATCGGTCCAGATATGCGGGTTGTGGTCGTCGACGGTGCCGTCATCGCGCAGCTTCTCCCCGTGCCGGGCGAGCAGCTCGACCCCTGCCGCCCGGGGGTCGAGGTGTTCGGACAGCTCGTAGCGGCACCAGCCCGCGATCACCCTCCCCAGGTCCAGCACGACCCGGTCGGAAGACCGCGAGACCACCCGAGGGCTGATCTCCTCGGCGATCATCACCGGTTCCTGCAGCTGGGGCTCGAGTCGCGGGGAGCCGACGTCGGAGGCCGGGATCGCGGCGACCCACCCGGAATCGTCGTACCCGGGCAGCAGCCAGGCCCGCGGATCCTCGGTGGGGGCGAAAGTCTCGCCCTCGTACATGGAATCGAAGGTCACCGGGCCCGGCCGGGTGCGCCAGCCCTCACCGGTCGCCACGGTCAGGGTGGAACCGTCGGCGCAGGTCACCTCCAGGTGTGCCCAGGCCCGCACCGGTCCCCGCCAGGGTGCCGTGTCCCAGCGCCATTCGTTGGGGGTGGTCATGGCGTGGAAGCCCCGGCCCAGCGCGATCGCCAGGATGTTCTCCCCGGTCGTGAGCAGCTCGGACACCTCGGTCTGGCAGACGGGCACCCGCACCCGCGCGTCCGTCAGCGCCGGGTCCAGCCGGGACGCCGGCGCCGGGACGCCGTTGACGAAGGAGCGGAAGGTGCCCAGGCCGGTCACCAGCAACCGGGCCGACGTCGGTGGGGAGCCCAGGACGAGCCGCGTGCGCAGCAGCGGATTCTGGGGGTCGGCGCCGGGGGCGCTGATCCATTGGGCGAGGTCGGGGTCGATGCCGGTCATCAGGATGCACCGGCTCCTTCCTGGTCGTCATCGACTGGCGTGGACAGTCTGGCACGCCCTGGCACCATGGGTGGGTGGACCTCGAAGAGCTCGCCGCCGCGATCTGGCAGCGCATCACCCCTTCCCCCGCGCCCGAACCGGGCTGGTGGGTCCTGATCGCGGCGGTCGCCGCCCTGATCGCCGTGGCCTTGCCGTCGCTGTGGCGCTACACGCGACTGGGGGTGACGATCGTGCACGAGCTCGGCCACGCAGCGGTCGGGATCCTGGTCGGTCGACGTTTCACCGGTTTCGTGGTCTCCTCCGACATGTCCGGTCACGCCGTCACCGTCGGCCCGCGCAGAGGCCTGGGCCGGATCCTGTCCGCCTGGGCCGGATACCCAGCTCCCGCCGTGCTCGGCGCGCTCGCCATCCAGATCGCCCTGCACGGCTGGTCGCGCACCGCCCTGTTCGCCGCCGCCCTCGTCCTGGTGGTCTCGTTGGTGTTCACCCGTTCCCTGCACACCGTGATCACGGTGCTCATCACGGCTGCAGGGCTCGGGGCCGCCTGGTGGTGGGGAGGACCGGAGCTCTCGGCCCTGATCACCCTGGCCGTCGGCGTGTTCCTGTTGCTCGGTGCGTGGCGGCATCTCGGGGCGGTCACCACCTCCGGGACGGCGGCCGACGATCCCGGCCAGCTGGCGCGGCTGACCTGGCTGCCCGCCTGGACCTGGAACCTCACCTTCCTGCTCGTCCTCGGTGCCTGTACCTGGTGGTCCTGGACGGCGATCGGCCCGCACCTGCTCTGACCGCACCCTGCTCCGACCGCACGAGGCACGGCGGAGCGGTGCCGCTCAGCGCAGCGCGGGGGCAGCTGCGACCTCGGGGCGCGGCCGCGGGCTGCTCACCTGCGCCGCGATGACCAGGAACCCGGCCCCTGCCAGCAGCGCCGGCAGCAGAGCCGCCATCGGAAGCGGAGCAATGCTCCAGCGATCGACCACACTGCTCCCCGCCGCAGCACCGAGCGCGATGCCCACGTTCATCGCCACCGGCATCAGCGTGCCCGCCGTGCGCCGATGCCGGGCGCCGGCCGCGTGCATCAGACTCGCCTGGACGGCAGGCCCGGCCGCTCCGGCAGCCAGCCCCCAGGCCAGTACGATCACCAGGTCCAGGCCGGCGCTGCGACCGATGCCGAGGACCGCGGCCAGGCTCACCGCCAGCGCACCGGCCAGGACCACAGGCACGATGGTCGGGAAGCGATCACTGGTGGCGCCCACCAGTGCCACGCCGACGGTCCCGATCAGGCCGAACAGCACCAGCAGCAGGGGAGTGGACACGTCGCTCGGGGCCAGGATCTCGGCGACGAAGGTGAAGGGCATGAAATGTGCCAGCAGCAGCAGGCCACCGACCGCTCCGAGCGCCAGGACCGGCCACAGCGGCCGAGATGTCGTCGAGGGATGACCGGCGTCCGTCGCATGGTCGACCACCGGCACCCGGCGCAGCAGCACCAGCGCAGCCCCCGCGCCCACCAGTCCCAGCGCCGCCAGCGCCACGAAGGGCAGCCTCCAGCCGACGGCGGCTGCGAGCGCGTTGCCCACCGGGAGGCCGCCGACCGTGCCCATCATCCCGCCGGCCAGCACGATGGCGGTGGCACGTGCGATGCGGTGTTCGGGGACGATCGACGCGGCGTGCGCATTGATGGTCGACCACAGCAGGCCGGTAGCGGCGGCTGCCACCACCCGGGACCCCATGGCGAACGCATAGGTGGGCGCGAGTGCCGTGACCAAGGTGGCGATCGCGAAGATCGTCAGAGCGCCCGCGATCACAGTGGGCCTCTCGAAGCGGGCGGTCAGCCGCGTCAGCGGGAAGCTGGCGAGAACCACCGTTCCCGCCCAGGCGGAGACCAGCAAGCCGGCCCGTGCGGTGGTGACCTCGAGATCACTGGCGAGCAACGGCAGCACGGCGGTGGGCATCATCTCGCCGCTGACCACCAAGAACGTCGTCAAGGCCATGGCTATCAGGGCCGGCCAAGGCATGCCGGCGGAGCGCATCGGGAGTCTGTTCGTCGTCATGGCGATGACGCTAAACATTGACATCAATGTCAAGGTCAATGTGGACTGGTCGCCGTCGTGCGCGCGCTGTCCAGTGCGGGTTCCCTCGCTCGAGGAGGAGCACCATGAGAATCGGAGAGCTGTCCCGTCGGACCGGGGTGACGCCGCGGCTGCTGCGGTATTACGAGCAGCAGGACCTGATCGCGCCGCAGCGCTCGGGCAACGGCTATCGGACCTATACCGAGGAGGACGTCGCCCGGGTCGAGCAGGTCGCCCAGATGGTCCGCTCCGGCCTGCCGACCAGGCTGGTGCGCGCGATCCTCGACCTCGAGGGCGTCGACTCGGCGGAGCTGGCGGCAACCTGCAGCCGCAGCGTCGCCCTGCAGCTCGCCTCGGCATTGGAGGAGATCGAGGGGCGGATCTCCTGCCTCACCCGCAGCCGCGACTCGATCGACGATTTCCTGCGCCGCACCGAGCGCGGCGGCCTGGTTCGCTCCGAGGTGGATGCGGGTCGCGCCTGAGGGCCCGCTCCCGAGGGAGCGCGGGGACCGACGTCGCACCGAAGCCGACGTCGAGGGGGACGGCCGGGCCGTGACAGAGGACAATGCGTCGGAACACCTGGCAGCCGGTGCCGAGCCGGGGAGATGAGACGGATGGACCTGACATCGTGGCTGTCCCTGCTGGACGCCTCCGACTACATGATCGCCCGCGAGATCATCCAGCGCGGGGTGGCGGCGATCTTCGTGCTGGCGTTCCTGTCCAGCTACCACCAGTTCCCGGTGCTGCTAGGGGAGCGGGGCCTGCTGCCCGCCGGCGAATTCCTCAGCCACCCCGCCGCGCACCGGCAGCCCAGCCTCTTCCATTGGCGAGCCACCCCCTACAGCGACCGCCTGCTGCGGCTGGTGTGCCTGATCGGGATGCTGCTGGGCCTGTCCGTGGTGATCGGCCTGCCGCAGCAGGGCCCGGCCTGGACCACGATCCCGGTGTTCCTGGCGATGTGGGGCCTGTACCTGTCGATCCACAGCCTGGGCCGCGTCTTCTACGGCTTCGGCTGGGAGTCGATGCTGCTGGAGACCGGCTTCATCGTCGGTTTCCTGGGCACTGCCGATGTGGCGCCCCCGCTGCTGATCCTGCTGTTCCTGCGCTGGATGCTGCTGCGCCTGGAGTTCGGAGCCGGGATGATCAAGATGCGCGGCGACGCCTCCTGGCGGGACCTGACGGCGATGGACCACCACCACCAGACCCAGCCCATGCCCGGCCCCCTCAGCCGCTGGGCGCATCGGAAGCCGTACTGGTGGCACCGCAGTGAGGTCCTCGGCAGCCATATCGTCCAGCTCGGCGTCATCTGGGCGATCTTCCTGCCCCAGCCGATCGCCTCGATCGCCGCGGCGGCGATCATCGCCAGCCAGCTCGCCCTGGTGATCACCGGCAACTACGCCTGGCTGAACTGGCTGACCATCCTGGTCGCCTGCTCCGCGCTCAGCGATTCCTTCCTGCACTGGATCGTCGGCGGGCCCTTCCCCGGCTGGAGCTGGCTGGGCATCCCGCTCGGGGCCGACGACGGCACCGCCCTGCCCGCCCCGGCCGGGCATGCGCCGCTCTGGTGGCACCTGCTGATCGCCGCGGTGTTCCTCTTCCTGGCCGTGCTCAGCTGGAGGCCGCTTGCGAACCTCTTCTCCCGCCACCAGCTGATGAACGCCTCCTTCAACCGCTTCCACCTGGTCAACGCCTACGGGGCCTTCGCCTCGATGACCGAGAAGCGTCACGAGGTGATCATCGAGGGCACCGAGGCCGAGCACCCCGGGGAGGAGGACTGGCGGCCCTACGAGTTCAAGGGGAAGCCCGGCGATGTGCGCCGCCGGTCCCGGCAGTTCGCGCCCTACCACCTGCGACTGGACTGGCAGATGTGGTTCTACGCTCTGCGCCCCGGATCCGATCGGTGGTTCGTGGCGCTGCTGGAGCGGCTCGGCGACGGGGATCCCGCGGTCCGCCGGCTGCTGGGCAGCGACCCCTTCGATGGTCGGCCGCCCCGGCACCTGCGGGTGCGGTACTTCGACTACCGCTACGCCACGGCCGCGGAGCGTCGCGCCAGCGGTGCCTGGTGGGCGCGGCGCGAGCTGGGGACCCTGGCTCGGATGTGAACGAAATGGTGGGGTTCCGGGCAGCTGGCTTACTCTTGCCTTTCACGATCCCGTCCCCCGAGGAGCATGATGTCCGCCATCGCCGTCCCGGCCCGTCGGCCCGTCCTGGCCGACGCCGTCCTGCCGCGCAGCTCGCGGCTGACCGACCTCTCCCTGGTGCTGAGCGGGGCCCTGGCCGTCGCGCTGCTCGCGCAGGTCACCATCCCGCTGCCGATCGTGCCCATCACGGGGCAGACGCTGGGCGTGATCGTGGTCGGTGCCGCCCTCGGCGCGCGCCGCGGTGCCGCGGCGCTGGCGAGCTACATGGTCGCGGGCCTGGCCGGTGCGCCCGTGTTCGCCGGCTTCACCGGGAGCCTCGCGGCGGTCGCCACCCCCAGCTTCGGCTTCGTCATCGGCTTCATCCCGGCCGCCTTCGTCGCCGGCTGGATCGCCGAGCGGGCCTGGGACCGTCGCTCGCTGAAGGCCTTCGCCGGCTTCATCGCCGCTTCCATCGTGCCCTTCCTGGTGGGCGTGCCCTACATGGCGATGATCCTGAACGTGGTGCTCGGCGCCGGCTACGACCTGGCCGGGATCCTGGCCGTCGGCGTGGTGCCGTTCCTGGCCGGCGGGCTGGTCAAGGCAGCGCTCGCCGCCGCTCTGATCCCCCGCGCCTGGCGCGGCGTGCGCGCCCTCGACGAGCGCCGCTGACCGGCTGGGCCGCTGCGAGCGGTCGCTGGCCGGCGGTCGCTGCCACCACGGCAGGCATGGAACAGCATCAGCTTCATCACCCTCGCCGTTCGCGACTTGGCGGCCAGTCGCGCCTTCGAGGAGGAGGTCGGCCGCATCCTCGTCCGGGCTCGCGAGCTCGGAGCCCATCCGGTGAGCGAGCCCGTGCGGCGTGAGTGGGGCGGCTGCTGCGGCTACTTCGCCGACCCGGACGGCTACCGCTGGGAGATCGCTGTGAACCCGGGCTCGATCGGCCAGATGGTGCTCCCGAGCAGGGGACCGGCCGACGGCTGACGGCCGGGCCGGCACTGGCGCCCCTCAGCTGGCCGAAGCGGCGTTGAGTCCGGCCATCAGGATCAGCGCTACCAGGCCCAGCGACGGCAGCAGGGCCGCCACCAGCCACGCCTTGCGGTAGGAGAGCACGGCCAGGAACTCGCGCAGCGTCGCGCTGGGCACGTAGTAGAAGGTCGTCCTCCCGCCGATCGCCTCATCGGCGTATCCCAGCGACCGGGCCAGCAGCGCGGCCCGGAAGGCGTGGTAACCGCTGGTCGCGACCAGGAACGGGCCCCGGTGGCCGGCTTCTTCCAGGATCCGGTGCGAGAAGACCAGGTTCTCCTCGGTGGTCGCGGACCCCGTCTCGGCCAGCACCCGTTCCGGCGGCACTCCCGCCTCCTGGAGCAGGTACTCGGCCATCGCCGCGCCCTCGGCCCGCTCCTCGTCCTCGCCCTGCCCGCCGGATGGCACCAGCACCGGGTCGATCCCACGGGCCAGCAGCTGCTCCCGCTCCCTGACCGCGCGATCCAGGCGCCCGCGCAGCAGCGGGGTGACCTGCCCGCGGATCAGCCCGGAGCCGTGGATGATGATCCCGGTGGTCGGCAGTCGGCGGGGGAACAGCTGGTACAGCACCGAGGCGGAGAGGAACACCAGGAACGCCGCTCCCAGGTACAGCGACACCAGGATCAGCAGCGCCGCGAGCGCGATCGCCCAGGGGTTCAGGGTCAGCACCAGGGCCACGGCCGCGATCGGGGTGGCCAGCAGCGCCAGCCCCGCCAGCCCGGACAGCAGGTTGCCGAGCGAGCGGCCCTCCTTGCGCGCCATGGTCAGCCCGTTGGCCACCAGGAAGACGCCCAGGGCGATCACCCCCAGCCCCGTCATGATCGCGCCCGCCAGCGCCATCAGGTCCCCGAAGGGCAGCGTGGCCTCGGCGCTGCGCACCACCAGGCTGATCGAGGCGTGCAAGGCGATCAGGAGCAGCAGTCCATTGCGCACACGCCGGCGATCCCGGCGGAAGGCCCAGATGAACACCGCCCACCAGAACCCCGCCGCGAGTACAGCTGTCAGCATCCTGTCTCCTTCCGAGCTGTCATGGGTCCAGTCTGCTGCCTCGTGGGGCACGGGACATCATCGTGCGGGCTGATCGTGGGTGAGGGCCATCCACCCAGGGGACTGCATCGGGCTGCTGCACCCGGAGCCGGCACGAACCGGGCTCTTACACTGACCGCCATGGACGATCAGGCGTCTGGCTCGTACCGGCGCGATGAGCCCGCCGCGACGAGGCTGGACCGCAACTGGAACGAGCTGCTGCAGGAGATCCGGGTGCTGCAGACCGGCTCGCAGATCCTCGCGGCCTTCCTGATCGTGCTGCCCTTCCAGTCCCGCTTCGAGGAGCTGGACCGGTTCCAGACCGGCTGGTACCTGGGGCTGGTGGCCCTTGCGATGCTCATCGTGGCGCTGCTGCTCACCCCCGTGGCGATCCATCGCCACCTGTTCCGCCGCCGCGTCAAGGACGAGATGGTGCGTGCCGCCAACCTGCTCCTGCGCGCCGCCCTGATGCTGCTGGGACTGCTGCTGACCGGCGTGTCCGTGTTCATCGCGGACTTCGTGGTCTCGCGGGCGGTCGCCCTGGGAACGGGGGTGGTGCTGGCATCGGTGATGGCGGTGCTGCTGATCGCCGTCCCGCTGCGGATGGGGCGTTCCGTGGGGCGCCCGGCCGGCTGACGGCTCGCCCTGCTCATCGCGGCGATCACTGCCGAGGGGCCTCCGTTGTGCCCGGTGGAGCCCTCATGGCACGATGCCGCATCATGAGCACCGCCGGCCCTGCCCCCTCCGCCGACACCACCGAGTCGCGGTCTCGTCGAGGCGTTCTGCAGCGCAGCCTCGATCTGATCGAGGACGTGGGAAACAAGCTCCCCCATCCCGCGACCCTCTTCGCGATCCTCGCCGTGCTCGTGGTGCTGGCCTCCTGGCTGCTGCACCGCCTGGACGTGACCGTCCACAACGAGGTCGAGGACGAGAC
>DWZH01000090.1 GCA_019118275.1 Candidatus Brachybacterium merdavium
GGGGGGCCCGAGCCCGCGCAACCTCTCCGTTCGTGCACAGCAACGCCCCGTCGGCCCCGAGCTTGGCGACCACTGTGGTCCCGGTGCGAGCGGCCAAGGTCTTCGCCGCCTCCTCCACGTCCGCGATGCCCGTGAGCCCGCACAGTTCGCTCTCGTTGGGCAGGAAGATATCGGTGTGCGGAAGCACCTGCTCCAGTAGTTCGGTGCGTGCCTGCTCGGTCCATCCACCGTCGGGGTGCCCGGTGTCGACAGCAGTGGTCGCGCCCTGCTGGCGGGCGTCGGACAGCAGCGAACCGGTGGCCTCGCCCCGCATGCCGGGCAGCAGGAAGTAGCCGCTGCACAGCACGTACTGCGCTGTGAGGGCGTCGGCCGGCACGTCGGCGGGCGAGAAGTGGCCCATGGCCCCGAGGGAGGACAGGAATGAGCGTTCCCTTCCCTGGTCCTCAGCGACCACTGTCAGACCGGAGTCGTTTCCATCATCGGCGATCAGGTCGAGGTCCAGGCCGTCGACAGTCGCGAGCGTGCGGACCATCTGCCCGCTCGGATCCTCGCCGACCTTCGCGACCAGGCGCGTGCCAAGGCCCATCTGTGCGGCTCTCTGGGCGGCGATCGCCGCCGATCCTCCCAGGCGCACTTCGATCGCGGGCACGATCTGTTCGGTGCCGGCCGGGGGAAAGGACTGGGCGCGGTGGACGATCACATCGAGGTTGGCGTTGCCGATCACGCAGAGCGTATGCCTCGGCGCGGACGGGGCGGCGAGGTCCGAGGCGGTCCGCAGCAGCTGCGCCCGGGCCGTCTCCAGGTCCTGGCGGCGCTCGGTGAATGCGTCGGTCAGTGCCTGCGCTCGGCCGGTGGCCAGGTCCAGGGCCGCCGCGATCGGCTCGCGCCCCGGTGAACCGGGCTGCGTGCGATCCAGGATGCGCCGCGGGTCACGGCCTGAGGACAGCACCAGGTCCCGCAGCGCACCGTCGTCGTCGATCGATGCATCGGCGAGCGCGGCCTCGACCTGCGAAGAGGTCCACGTGGTCGGGTCGCCCTGGCGGAACAGGATCCCGACCACGTCGTGCGCGGCGCGCCACGGGACCGACCGGGTTGCCAGCGCCTCGGCGACCGCGGTCGTGGTGGCGCCGGAGCACACGATGTCCTCGTCGGAAGGCAGCTGGGCGGGTTCGATCTCCAGGGTGAGTCCATCGATCAGACGTATGAAGCGGACCACGCGCTCGGTGGAGGACCACAGGTGCTTCTGCACGTCGGTGGTGGCGTTGTTGGAGTCCTCGTACCAGCCGGCGGCGATGGTGGTGAAGATCGAGGTCATCTCCCCGTTGGCAGCCCCGGACATCGAGACCAAGTGCTCGAGCACCACCGGGTTCTTCTTCTGCGGCATGATCGAGGAGCCCTGGGTGAAGCCGCTGGGCATCCGCACCCAGCCCAGGTTCATCCATTCCTGCAGCACTCTGGCCCACCGGGCACCGGTGGAACTGATGCGGGCGTGCAGACCCGCAAGCCGCATGAAGTGCTCCGCGCCGGCCACGGCCTCGTAGGAGGCGGTGAAGGTGCTGTCGAAGCCCAGCAGCGAGGCGACCCGGTCGGCATCGATGGCCACATCGGTGCCGGTGAAGGCCGCCGATCCCAACGGGGACACATTCATCTCGTCATAGATGGACAGCAGTTCATCGGCCTGCGAGAGCATCGCCTCGGCCAGACCAGAGAGCACGTGGGCGATCGTGGTGGGCTGCGCGGGCCGACGGTGCGTGTGACCGATCAGCACGGATTCCACGGTGCGTCCGGCAACCTCGGTGAGATCGTGGACGGTCTGCAGCAGCAGCTCGGCGAGATCGAGGATGCCGCGGCGCAGGATCATGCGGAACACGCCCGCGTCCAGGTCATTGCGGCTGCGGGCCAGCTGCACATCCAATTCGGCGGTACTGATTCCGCAGGCGGTGGCCAGTTGCTGCTCGAGGTAGTAGTACGGGTCCTCGACCGTCCCATCAAAGGGATACGAGGCCACGCGCGGCCTCCAATCCTCCCCCGGGCCGTCATCACCCCACTGGTGCCAGAGCGTCAGCAGCCCGCCCAGCAACCGGTCGGCGCGCTGCGCGGTCAGGGCGCCGGTCTCGCGCAACATGATCACATGCGCGAGCGAGGCCTCAACCATGGCGGGCAGATCGTGCGGGGCGGACTGTTCGAAGGCGACCCGCAGATGGTTGTCCCAGTAGATCGACAGATCCTCGCGATCACGGAGCGGAACCCGGCGAGACGTCTCGGGCTCGGGGGTGATGTTCTCCTGCGTCAACAGGGGTCTCCTCTCACGCAGTGGTGGCTGCGGCGGTTGCGTCGTCCGTGCCGCGGCGGCGACGACGCGTGAAGATGCCTGGCTTCTCCAGGATCTCCGAGATGATCAGGACGATGAGGATCGCCAGCACCTGCAGCGAACCGTAGGCGAAGGCGGAACCCAGGTCGTTGGAGTACTGGCGGTTGTAGATTTCCACCGACAGCGGCACGTACCGGGCGGGATAGATGACCACGGACGCCACGTACTCGCCGAAGCCCTGCACGAACGCCAGCAGGGCGCCAGCGATCACGCCTTTGGCCATCAGGGGGAAGGTGATCGTGCGCAGGGTGCGGAACGGGCCCGCCCCCAGATTCTGGGCCGCCTCCTCGACGGAGGGGTCGATCTGGGCGAGCGAGGCGGCCGCGTTGCGAAACACCAGCGGGACGAAGCGGATGAAGTAGGCCAGCGGCAGGATCCACAGCGAGCCGATGAATACCTGACCGAGGTTGAACGGGGTGGGCGAGGCGAAGGCGGTGACGATGTTGACGCCGACCACGGTGCCGGGCAGAGCCCACGGCAGCATGATCATCAGATCCAAGACCCCCGCGCCCTTGCCCTTCCACCGAGCGATCACCCAGGCCGTCAGCACCCCCACCACGATCGAGGCGACCATCGCGACCGCGGACATCTGGGAGGAGACCAGCAGCGGCCGCAGGCTGCGCGGGTGGGTGAAGATCTCCACGAAGTTCTGCAGCGTGTATTCGGGTGGGATGATCTGGGTGGTCCAGGTGCCGTTCACGGTGAAGGCCAGCAGCAGGATCGAGGCCACCGGAGCCACCAGGATCGCCACGATCACCGCCGATCCCACCGCCGCCCCGAGACGCGGCAGGATCCCCTGCACGACCCGGACGGCCTGCGGCGTCCCCTTCGACATCGAACGCGTCAGCCGCCGGTTCTGGTACCAGCGCATCAGCAGCAGGAACAGGATCGAGACCACCGACAGCACCGTCGACTGCGCGGCCGCCAGGTCATAGGCGCCGGAGGTCCGGGCCGCGACGATGCGCATGGTCAGGGTGTTCACGTTGTAGAACTGCGGCGCGGTGAACGAGGCCATGGAGACCATGAACGTCAACAGCGCGCCGGAGACCAGCGCCGGGGTCAGCATCGGCAGCAGCACAGTGCGCCACATCGTGGCCCGGCTCGCCCCGAGGTTCATGGAGGCTTCCTCGAGCGAGGCGTCGCTGCCCGATAGTCCGGCGCTGACGGACAGGTAGAAGTAGGGGTACATCGTCAGCGTATGCACCAGCATCACACCGGCGATCCCGTCGAAGGACAGGGTCGAGGCCGGCAGGCCGGTCACCTCGTGCAGCAGCCGCGGGATGATGCCGCTGGTGCCGTAGAGGTAGTAGAAGGACATCGCACCGATCAGGGGCGGCAGCGCCAGCGGTAGCAGCGCGAAGACTTTCAGCACGGAGCGGCCGGGGAAGGCGAAGCGGGTCAGCAGCACTGCCAGGCCGGTGCCGACCACACCGGAGGTCAGCACCGAGGCCAAAGAGATGCCGACCGACAGCGCCAGCGCCCGGCGGGAGTTGCCGCTCACGAAGTCCTGATAGACCGCTCCCCCGTCCTCGAGCGAGGTGATGACGGTGGCGATCATCGGAAAGACGATGTAGATCAGCAGGACCAGCGCCAGCGGGATCGCGAGCGCGTAGATGAACCGGTCCGATGAGGTCAGCTGGCGGCGAGAGGGACGGCGCCGTGGCGCTTTCGCCGCGGTCGGTTGGGCGGTCAGAGTCACGGTGCCACCACCCACGTCCGCTCGATGTCCGGACGCAGCATCACGTCCTGGTCCTCCTCCGGAAGGTCATCGGTGTCCGGGATGGTCGCCAGCAGGTCCTGCTCGCCGTAGCGCAGCCAGATCACACAGCTCGACCCGGTGAACTCCGTCATCCGCACTCTCGCCCGGATCGCCCCGACCGGGGTCGCGGTGTCGTCGGCGGCCGGTTCGATACGCATGGTCTCGGGGCGCAGAGACAGGGCGACCTGGTCTCCGACGGCGACCCGGGACGACACGGTCTCGGCGGCGACGGGTGCGAACAGCACCTCCCCGCCCTGCAGACGCACCGCGAGGCGGGAGGCTTCCGTCTCCTCGACCGTTCCTTCCAGCACGTTCGAGCGTCCGATGAAGCGGGCGACGAAGCTGGTGGCCGGGCGGCGATAGATCTCGCGTGGCGTCCCGACCTGGTGGAGGACCCCGGCGTCCATGACCGCGATGCGGTCGGACATGGCCATGGCCTCGGACTGGTCGTGAGTGACGTAGACGCTGGTGGTGCCGGCTCGCTTCTGGATCAGACGGATCTGCGCGCGCGTCTCCTCACGCAGCTTCGCATCCAGGTTCGACAGCGGCTCGTCCAGCAGCAGCACCGAGGGTTGTATCACCAGGGCTCTCGCCAGCGCCACTCGCTGCTGCTGACCGCCGGAGAGCTGGTCGATACGGCGGTCCGCGTAGCCGCCCAGGCCCACGATGTCGAGCGCTTCCGCGACCCGCTGAGACTTCTCGGCCTTCGGCACGTGTCGCATCGACAAGCCGTAGGAGACGTTGCCGGTGACGTCCATGTGGGGGAACAGGGCGTAGTTCTGGAAGACCATCCCGGTGTCGCGCTTATGGGACGGCAATGCGGTCACGTCACGCTCCCCAAAGCGGATCCTGCCCGCGGTGGGCTGGATGAAACCCGCGATCATGCGCAGGGTCGTCGACTTCCCGCAGCCCGAGGGCCCCAGGAGAGTGAAGAACTCACCGTCGCCGACAGTCAGGCTGAGGTCGTCGACCGACGGCGTGGTCCCGCCGTAGATCTTGGTGATGTTCTCGAGGTCGACCGAATTCATGTGTTCCTCCCAAGCTGGGGCCGGGCCCCACCGGCACAGGGTGGGGCCCGGCGTGGCAGGCAGTCCTGCTCAGCCGTTGTCCTTGATGCTGCTGGCCCAGTGGCCGATCCACTCGTCCTCGTTCTCGGCGATGCGGTCCCAGTCCAGCTCCATCTCCTCCAGACCGAGCTCGGCCAGCCAGGCGGGCTCCTCATCGAGCTCGATGGCGGGGATCTGGTAATACTCCTCGGCCATCGCTGTCTGCACCTCGGTGCTCATCAGGTAGCTGATGAAGGCATCCGCCCCCGCGCCGCCGGGGCCGTCGGCGATCTTCGCCAACCCGTCCACCAGCATGGGCGCGCCGGAGGTGGGGACCACGGCATCGAACATCGGGAAGTCGCCGTTCTTCTGCAGCATGATGTCCTGCAGGTTCCACAGCGAGAGCGCCGCTTCCTGGCGGCTGACGCGCTGGTACATATCCGTGGGGTTCGCCGCGTACGCCGCCGTGTTGGCGTCCAGGTCCAGCAACCATTCGTAGCCGGGCTCCGCGGAATCCTCCTCGTCGTAGATCCGGTCGATCATGGCGCAGTAGATGGCACGCATGGTGCCGGATGCCTCGACGTCACGGATCACGATGTCGCCGGCGTACTGCTCGTCGAGCAGATCGTCCCAGTCGGCCGGGATCTCGTCGCCGCTGATCATCTCGGTGTTGATCATGAACAGCTCGGCCAGGAGCATCTCTCCGACCCAGAGCCCTTCGGGATCGCGGTAGTCCTCGGGGACGGCGTCGATGACTTCCTGGGGCGCGGGGGCGAGCACCCCATCGGCAGCGCCCTGGGACAGCTGCTGGCGAGTGCCGCCCCACCAGATGTCGCCCTGAGGGTTGCTGGATTCAGCGCGGACGCGCTCGAGAGCCTCCTGAGCGCCGAGGGTGAGGATCGTGGCCATGCCCTCCCATTCAGGATGGGCGGTCTCGAAATCCTCGACCACCTTCTCAGCCAGTTCGCTGTCTCGAGCGGTGTAGATGGTGAAGGGGACGGCGCCACCCTCGCCTCCGCCGTCAGAGCCGTCGCCGCCATCACCTCCGCCGCCGTCATCGAGGCCGCAGGCGGCCAGGGTCAGGGCGGTGCCGGCGAGTGCGGTGCCCTGCAGGTACGTGCGTCGATTGAACATCAGTTTCTCTCCTTCGAGGGGGTGTCTGTTCTCGTGTGGTCGGTCGGGGGCGAGGTATGAGCGGAGGCCGGATCAGGAGCCCTTCCGGGATCGGGTGGCTCGGCCGACTCGCGCGCCGTCTCCTGTGGAGCTGCGTCCGTGGGCGGCGCGTCGCACGGGTGGCTGTCGTCCTCCTTCGGGAGGAAGATCCAGGGCGCGTTGCGCAGATGGGCGATCGCGCCGCTCACGAGGGCGCGCTCCCCCAACTCCGCGAACCGGATCGCGACCGGTGAGGGGCTCCCGGCCAGCACCCGCTCGGCCAGCGCCGAGCGGGACGACGGGCCCAGGTGAGCCGCATTCCCCGCGAACACGATGCGCCCTGGGTTAACCACGCAGGTCAGCACCACAGCGGGGTACGCCCAGGCGTCCAATGCCCGGCCCAGCAGCTCCCGGGCCTCCGGGGTGTCGCTATCCTCCAGGGCGGAGACGACGTGCTGATTGCCGGGATCGATCCCGATTGCTTCGGCCTTGGCGTGCAGGGAGGGGACGGACCAGTCGGATTCGAACGGGCCGATCGCGTTGCCGGCTCCCCCGCGGGCACCCTCGCCCCTCTCGGCCCCGGTCCACGGCAGGAACCCGATCTCGCCCGCGGAACCGGTCGCTCCTCGGCGCACGTGCCCGTCCAGCACGAGTGCGCCCCCGATCCCTTCGCCGACGTAGATGAGCGCGAAGTCGTCACCGTCGCGGGCCGCGCCGTCCTCCGCCTCGCCGAGCGCCAGCAGGTTCACGTCGTTCTCGCCGATGGTGTGCAGGCCGCTGGTCTCGGCGACGACGTCCTGCATGCGTCGTGCCGTGGGCTGACCGAGGGCGGGAGCGAGGGTGACATCACCTTCCGCCGAGACCACGCCGGGCAGTGAGATGACCGCACAGGTGGATCGTGCCTCCGCGACCGCCTGGAGCGCCTCGACAGCCGCGATGACGGAGCGGAGCGGATGGTCGGCCTCGAGGCTGCGCCGCACCTGGACGTGAACGGTCCCGGCCAGGTCGACCTGGCGGGCCACGACGTGCCCGGCATCGATCGACAGCATCATCAGCAGCACGCTGTGACGGTCGAACTCCAGCAGGGTTCGCCGACGGCCTCCCGTGGACCTGCCGCGTCCGGTCTCGATCACGTGGCCGTGCTGGATCAGGTGGCGTATGGACGAGGTCATCGAGGACTGCGAGTACCCGGTGGTCTCGGCGAGCTCGGTGCGTGACATGGTGCCGTGCTCGAGCAAGGCGCTGACCACACTCTCGAGACGTCGGAGCCGCTGCGCTCCGCTCGCCATTCCCGGGGTCACCGTCGACATGCTTTCTTTATAGCGTGCAGTAAGTGGAGTAGCAACCCTGGGCCACCCCGCAATCCGTTCGTTACCGGCGCCCATCCAGGCCGTCACCCCTGTCGCCACCCACACCACCTCCGAAAATCCACCCATTCACACCACTTGAAACCATCACTTACTTCGCGCTATGAAGTATGAGGGGCGTCACGCAGCCGTGGCGCACGGACCAAGAGAGGATTCCCGATGGAGCACCATCAGCACAGGTCACAGACACGAATCAGCCGCAGACGGATGCTGCAGGCATCCGGGACACTGGGTGCCGCCAGCGCTCTGTCCACCGCTGGTCTCGCCCTCTCGCCCGCCGAACGCGCTCTCGCCGAGGAGAAGCCTGACGCCGTGAAGCTCGATGTCCTGTTCATCGGTGCCCATCCTGATGACGAAGCCGGCACTCTGGCGGCACTCGGTCAGTGGAACGAGTTCCATGACGTCGAGGTCGGAGTCATCACGGCCACCCGTGGTGAAGGCGGGGGAAATGCTGTCGGCCTGGAGGAGGGCCCTGCTCTGGGTCTGCTCCGTGAGGTCGAGGAACGCGATGCCGTAGCGCTTGCCGGCATCGAGCACATCTACAATCTCGACGCCCTCGACTTCTACTACACCGCCAGCGCTCCCCTCTCCCGCGAGGTGTGGGGCGGAGATGAGCTGCTGGGCCGGATCATACGGGTGGTGCGAGCCACCCGCCCTGAAGTCATCGTCACCATGAACCCATCGGCGGTGGAGGGTAACCACGGCAACCACCAGCAGGCCGCGATGTATGCCCTCGAGGCTTACCTGGGCGCAGGCGACCCGGAGGTGTTCCCGGAGCACCTCGAGGAGGGGTTCGCCGCGTGGTCTCCGAGCCGCATCCTGCGCAGCGGAGCGAACGGGGACGGGCCGACGGGCCCGGACAGTGTCTCGAGCGGCTTCACACCGGCCGTGGAGAGCGACCTCGTCTTCGGCACCTGGGAGGGGACCGAGAGCGAACGGCATGGCAAACGCTGGTCAGCGGTGAAGGATGAAGCCATCTGGACCTATGCCAGCCAAGGGTGGGCCGAGCGCCCCGCCAGCCCGTCCGACCCCGAGAGCATCGTCAGCACCTGGTTCACCGTCCTGCATTCCCGTGCACCACTGGTGGATCCGACCACGGGAGACGACGCAGCCCTACGCGGCGCGGCGTTGCCGATCGAGGGCGGGCTGCCGCACGGCACTCGCATCGAGGTGGCCACCGAGCGCTACGAATTCGTCGTCGGCGAGCCGCTCACGGTGCGCGTCACGGTCGCGGCGCCCAGCGATCAGAGCCTGCGGTCCGGGAGCATCGAGATCGCGACTCCCGAGGGCTGGCTCAGCAGCCAGAGCCAGCCCTTTCCCAAGCTGGACGCAGGCTCCACTCACGAGGCGGAGTTCGAACTCACCGCAGGTGGTGAACTGGAATCAGGCTCCACAGCTCGAGTGGCCGCGACCGTCACCGCGGGAGATCGAAGCGGCACCTCCAGCACAGCGGTGCGGGTCAGCGGTGCGCTCGAGTCCACGATCGAGCCGCTCGAGGAGATCGGCGAGTTCCGCGAATGGACCCGGTCCCTGGACCTCAAGCATCTCGACGCCCTGGTCCCGGAGCTGTTCGCCGTCGGCCAGGGTCGCACGCGCGAGCTGACGATCGTGACGCACAACTACTCCGCCGAAGCTCGCGGCGGGACGGTGGAGATCAGTGTCCCGGAAGGTTTCGAGGTCTCCCCATCCCGCCTGGAGGTCGACGCCATCGCGGCCGGCGAGGAGGTGTCGCACACGGTCGAGGTGAGCAGTACCGACACGTCGCTCCCGGCCGCTAACCGTGCGGAGGACGAGGGAGCCTGGCCGGTGACAATCCGTGCGGACTCCAAGTCCTCCTCGGCAGAGCGCACCGTCACCATGAACCTGGTGCCCAGCCGCACCGTCGAGCAGGCTTCGACGCCTCCGACCATCGACGGTGTTCTCGACGACGGCGAATACCCCGGCGAGCCGTTGCTGGTCGACGCGATCTGGGAGGGCGAGGGAGAACCGGGCGGAACCACGGACTCGGTGTCCGGACAGGCCTGGCTCACCTTCGATGAAGAGAACCTGTTCGTCTTCGTCTCCGTCACTGATGACGTGCGCGGCACGATCCTTCCCGCTGACGACAACAAGCGTCAGCGGCGCACTGATTCCGTCGAGATCTATGTGGACCCCCGCGGGAACGCGGCGAACACCGCGCAGACGTTCATCGCCGGCATCATGCCCTCCATGGACTCGATGACGGGCCCGGTCGGTGTCGGCCGGGACCGTGATAACCATCAAGGGGTCGCGGAGGAGACCGCCCCTGGCATGGAGGTCGCGGTCACGATGGCCCAGACCGAGGAGGAGTACTCCGGCTACGACCTCGAGGTGAAGATCCCCTTCGACATCCTGCCCGACAGCATTGATCCTGCGCACATGGGGTTCAACGTGCTGATCAACGATTCCGACACCCAGAACCAGACCGCTCAGGTCAGGGTGGGCTGGTCGACCTTCGCAGGCGTGCGAGCCGATCCCTGGCGCTGGGGCCAGGTCACCCTCGAGGGCCTCGATGACCCGGGCTCCGAGCCGGTCGAGGCGATTCTGCCGTCGACCGCCGCGCTCTCGGTCGACTCGCCGCAGTCGATCCTGCAAAGCGCCGCGGACGGGGTCCCGCTCGGTGGCCAGAGCCCCACCGACGACGCCTTGGAGGTCGCGTCTGTCGCGACCCGGCAGGACCGGGTCGTCGCCTCTCTGAAGGCCCCGGTCACCGGCACAGCGAAAGTGTTCGTCTGGGACGGGGAGAGCATCTTGGCTCAGACGGAGCAGACGATGCCCGCCCGGGAACGGACAGTGAGCCTGCCTGTGAAGAGCCTGCAACAGCTGCTCGAGGACGGAGCCGACCTCCATGTCGCGGCGTCGTTCGCAGCCGACGGGAAGGTATCCGCGGCGACCGCGCACGTGGACTGATGGCCGGGTCGGTGTGCGGGCGTGGCCGAGCTGCAGCCGGACATGCCCACACCGCCAGGACCGGGGCCGACCGCTCTGGGGCAGGTCAGCTTCCCCAACACGCTGTGGCGATTGAAGACGTTATTCACGCGTCACTGTTCTACGCCGAGTCTCCTATTGGCGTAGCCAGGCGATGACGGCGCAGAGGGCGACACCGGTCTCGGCAGGTGATGGCGTGCTTGTCGTACCGGGTGGCGATCCCGCGCCACTGTTCGGCCGGGCCGAACTGCCGCTCGACGACGTTGCGGCCGGCGTATACGGTCTGGCCGAGGCCGGGCGGCCGGCCCCCGCGGGAGCCTCTCTGCTTACGGCCGGCGATCTCACCGGCATCATCCTTGCCGATCCGGAGCTGCGGCTCGGCACCGCGCGGGCCGAGATGCGGCGACAGCGGGACGAGCTGCGAGCGCAGTGACAGGTGGGCAGGCCCCGTGGGTGCGCCGGAGGCTCAGCCGCGCACGTACTCGTGCGTGATCGGTCGGCCCGTGATCGCGCCGGGTGGCGAATCGGCATCGGCTCCGTCTCGAGCCGATGCCGTCTCATCACCGGTCAGACCGGTCCCTCGCCGAATCTCCGGTCAGACCGGCCTCTCGCCGAACGGCCGACGGCGACCGCAGGCAGCGCTCCGTATAGACCGTGAGCCCCTGCACGAACCTGCTGGGGCGGTCGATGGATCGGCTCCGCGTTCTCCACAGCCGGTACAGGACCAGGCAGCCCAGTGCGGCGAGCCCGCATACAGCCACGAATGTCCCATTGTTGGTCTGCGGACCGTCCGGGTCGCCGAGAGCGGTGAACCGAGCGATGAGGAAGAACACCACCGGCAGCTCGCAGAGGACAGCGACGGCGATGACCCGCAGCCACCACCCCGTGGCATTGTCGGTCTCCTGCCGGTCATCCGCCGCGAGCGCTGCCTCACCGGGCAGCATCTGGACGTTGACCTTCTTCACGGCGAAGGGGATGCCGTGGAAGACGATGGCCATGGAGAGCAGACCGAATGGGGTCACATTCCCCGGGCCGGTGAGATAGGGGTGGAAAGGGCCGCCTTCGTCCATGAGCGGTCGTGCCCCCGCAGGCATCCAACGCGCCCACGCGAACAACGGATCGAACACCCACGACAAGCTGTCGGGCAGCACGAGATTCACCAAAGTCGCGCCGAAGACCACGCCGCCGCCGAGGGCCAGCATCTCCGCCCAGAACCCGAGGAACACGACGATCAGCAGCAGGACACCGAGCAGCATGACGACGGTGAAGGCCAACAAGCCCCCCATCGACACCGAGGTGACGACTCCCCGCCCGTACTGGTTCGCCCACGGAATGAACTTGAGCGGCAGCATGCTCCAGGCCAGGGCGACCAGGGCCACGAGGATCAGCAGGACGATCGACCACCTGACCGCACGCGGACTCGCGACTGCGAGGCGCACAGGGACGGTGAGGAAGCGGTTCAGAGGGCGGAACATCTGTGTCACCGCCACCGTGATCCCCCACCCGAGAAAAGTGGCTTCGTCCAGAACGGCCAGGGCGATGGGTTCGTCCTCTCGGAAACGCCGGCGCCCGAGCCTGGCCCGCACCTTGACGACGACGATCGCAGCGTAGGCGATGACGGGGACGACGAAGCACAGCAGAATACCCGCCAGGTCAGAAATCGACGCCACCAAGCCGCATATGCTTGCGAGAGCGAGCGGGATCATTCCGCAGATGAAGATCCAGGCGATCGTCGGCAGGATCGCGATCAGTCGTCCGCAGATCTGCACCGGGAACGATCTCAGGAGAAGGATCGCTTCGCCCGCCCAGCGCGGTGCGAATGGGAACTGGGTCGACCACTCATAGTCATCCGTGTGCGGCACCACTCACTCCTTCACACTCCTGGCCAATATCCCTGGGACCGACCCGCCCGGTCGTCGACCACATGCAGAAGATCTCTGCGCATTCCCTGCCGATTTCCCCCGTCGGCCCGATGAACACCTGCCCCGTCGCCTACGGCTGCAAGTGCGGCAGAACATCCTCCTCCAAGGATCGCTCGCTGTCGCCGCTCTCGCTCACCCCTGCCCGCACATGTGCGGATTCGACCTGCTCGAACCGGACAATGAATCCGGCCTCATTCGTCTCCGAGCTCGCCGGCCGCGTGCCGTCCCCTGCCCCGGGCTTGTGCCTCGAGTCTCCACATGCTGTCCGTGCTGGCGCGACTACGAGAGCGCCGATCACTGCTCCGAGACGCTCATGGGCGCCCCGGCTCGCCCTCACATCGGCTCGCCCTCACATCGGGTTCCGTTGCTGGGCCGACGCTACAAGGAGGATTCCGCGATCCGTCGGTGCGGACGAACGCCCGCACAAGTCCGCACAACCCCGCACAGTTCGCGCATCGAGCTGCGAGCGCACCTACAATGGCCGTGCTTCGTTCGAGCAGGTCAAGCATGCAGGGGGCAAGATGCCGGGGAGCGATCAGAGCGAAGAAGCATCGACGCCGGACACGGTCGACCGGATCGTTGCCGACCTCGTCGAGCTGCGGACGAATGCGGGGGTGGTGCCCTACGCGGAGATCGCCCGACGCATCGGCCGCCGTCGCGAGAGGGCCGGGAACCAGGGACCGAGCCACGTTCCTGCACGATCAACGATCTACGATGCGTTCCGTTCAGGTCGCCGCAGACTCGATGCGGAGCTGGTCGGCGACATCGTGATCGCTCTCGGTGAGGACGAGCAGTCCGCGCAGGCATGGAAAAAGCGCTGCTTCAGTGTGCAGGCTGCGAATGAACGACGAGCACGATCCGCTTCCGAGCGAGAAGTTCCGGCGCCCGAGACTGTCGCCGAACGGATCCCGGACGATGCCCCACGTCGAATACTTCCCCTCCTCGGTGTCATGATCGCGTGCGTCCTCATCGATGGAGTCGGTCACGCAGTGGTGGGAACACTTCATCTGGCGCTGTATCAGGACATGATCGGAACAGCGGTATCGGCTATCGTGCTCGGCCCGTGGTATGGCGTTGCGGTGGCCGTTCTCGGAACTGCAACCGGCACGTTGATCCACGGCACGATGGCGCTGCCTTTCACGCTCGTCAACGTCGCGGGGGCGCTTGCTTGGGGGTACGGAGTTCGCAAGAGCGGAGCGTCGTTCAGCTCCGCCTCGTTCTTCACGCTCAACGTCCATGTCGCCCTCGTCTGCACGCTGGTGGCGGTTCCGATTCTGCTCGTGGGATACCACGGGGGCACCGGGCACGAAGCCGATCGACTCACGCAGACGTTCGCCGCCTCCGGGAGATCACTCGTCACCTCAGTGATGCTCTCGAACGTGATCACGTCGTTGCTGGACAAACTCGTGACGGGATTCATTGCTCTGACGTTGATCCATCACCTTCGGCGCCATGGTGAACGCACGGGTCTGACCCTGGCCGGCCCCACAGTCACCATGTTCCGTGCAGCGCACCTTCCGTCTGTGCGCCCCAGGCACAGTTGGTCATGACGGCCCCGATCTCGGTGCGGAAGCGTGAGCCCCGGGGCTGATCGCCGCGGGCAGCATGCGCGGCTCAGACGGGTCTACCGTGGCGGCACCGCGCCCGACACCTCACGGATCACCGCTGGATCGATTCTGCGCAGATCGTCCCCGGTCACGCCGTGCGCGGCGACGTGGTCGCTGTGCAACGCCTCGATCCGCTCGGCGAAGTTGCGAGCCCAGCGACCGTTGGAGCGCTCGTGCTCGGGCAGCACCCGATACGCCTCGGCCGCAGCCTCCTCCAACAGCTGTTCGTCGAACTCCCAGCGCTCAACGAGGATGGCGGACACGATGCGTGCCACTTCTTCTGGGGCGAAGTCAGGGAACTCGATGACCAGCGGGATCCGAGAGCGCAGTCCAGGGTTGGCGGCGAGGAATTCCTCCATCGGCTCCGTGTACCCGGCGAAAATTGCCACGAACTTGTCACGATCGTTCTCCAGTCGGGTCATCAGCGTCTCGACGGCGAGCTTGCCGAAGTCGTTCGGGGTGGCTTCGACGGTGAGCTGATAGGCCTCATCGACGAACAGCACCCCACCCATGGCTTCATCGACCGCGGCCGAGGTGCGCTGCTCGGTGTGGCCGATCCAGCCCCCCACCAGGCTGCTGCGCTCCACGACCTTGACCTGAGGGGTGGAGAGCACGCCGAGGTTGTGGAAGAGCTGGGCGACGATGCGGGCGACCGTCGTCTTCCCCGTGCCCGGGTTGCCGGAGAACACCATGTGATAGCTGGGGCGCTGGGTGTCGCCGTCGAGTTCCAAGCGCTGACGGTCCAATGCGACGCGGTTGACGAGGCTGCGCACCCAGGTCTTCACCGGGGCGAGTCCCACCATCTGCTCGAGCTCCTCCAGCAGCGCCTCGACGGTCTGTTCCTTGTGCTCGGTGCTGCCGCCTACGATGACGCTGAGATCCTGGTCGCGGATATGGGTGAGATCCTCCATGCCTGAACCGGGGGCGGACATCACACGCCGCACCATTTCCTTGACCAGGGACTCGTTGAGATTCCGCACCCAGCGTCCGTTGCTGCGGTCGGCACTGCGACTGTAGAGCGCGGTGATGGTCCGACGATAGCGCTCCTCATCGACCACGTAGTCGTTCTCCAGCAAGTCGCGGTATCCGATCTCCGCGATCTCGCGAGCCGTATAGTCCTCGAAGTCGAACCGATTGGGCACCCGGGACTGCAGGCCGGGATTCATCCGCAGGAAGTCCTGCATCCGATCCGCGTACCCAGCGAAGATCACCACGACGCTGTCACGGTGGTTCTCCATGAAGGAGATGAGCGCATCCACGGCCTCCTGGGCGAACTCGTTGTTCTTCGCCTGGTACAGCGAGTAGGCCTCGTCGATGAACAGCACCCCGCCGCGAGCGGATTCCAGCACGTCCACAGTCTTCTTCGCTGAAGCGCCGATCCGGTCGCTGACCAGATCCCGACGCCCCACCTCGACGAAGGTGTCGGTGGGGATCGCCCCGGACTCGTGCAGCACCCGACCAAGCAGGCGCGCGACGGTGGTTTTGCCGGTTCCCGGGTTGCCCAGAAAGAGGGAGTGCATGCTCATCTCCGTGGTGCGCAGCCCGTTCCGAGCCCGGATCTGGTTGAAGCGCACCATCTGGGTGAACCCCTCGATCTGCTCCTTGACCGCGGTGAGACCGGTCAGTGCCATGATCTCGGCGAGTGCATCCTGCGGGGCCGTATCCGATGCTGGACCGGGACCAGCCGGCAGTGCCTCGTGTTCTCCGTCGACGAGAGCCGGGGCGGGCAGGGGAGACTCCTCAGCGTCGGCTTCGGTCTCGGTCTCAGCGGTGCCTTCCGTCTGCGCCGAGTCGCCGGTGCCGGGAGCAGCGAGCTCGTCTGTGCTGCCTCGAGAGGAGGCGGTGCCCGGCTCGTCGTCGACGTATTCGACGCCTCGACCGTGCACCGAGGCCTCGCCCTCCTCGTCCTGAAACACCCAGGTGGTCGCACCGGCCGGGGTGCGAAGATCATTGATGCGCAGCTCGGCTGCGATCGAGGTCATCTCGAGCTCCTCCATCTCGGTGTCGACCACTCCCAGGCGCACGGAGGAGCCCTCGGTCACGACCACCTGTCGCTTGCTGTCCTCGTTCGGATGCAGGGTGAGATCGCCGGTCACCTCGGAGCCGAGGCCCGCCAGGACCATCAGCGCGCCGCAGTTCTCGAGCCTGGCGCTGCTGCCGCTGACGACGCGCAACCATCCGAGCTCACTTCCGTGGGCCACGAGGTGTGCGCCCTCGACGTCGAGCTGCCCGCGATCCCGGTCCGCGGGTGCCGCCACAGTGCACTCGGTGAAGGTGGCGGAGACGCCTCTGGCCAGGTAGACGGCGGGCACCTCCACCCGTTCGGATGGCTCGATGACGACATCCTCCAGGGCGAGGGTGCTTCCCTTTTCGGCCTTGAGGGCGTTCGAGGTGGCCCGGGCCCGCAACGTCAGGCCAGAGATCGAGACATCAGCATTCTCCTGTGCGGCGAGACAGCCGTGCAGCACCGTCCTGTCGGAGCCGCTGCCGCGCAGGTGCATGCGCATCCCCATCGCGCTCTCGAAGTCATCGAGATAGTAGTCGCCGGCATCGAGCACGACGGTGTCGCCGACGTTCGCCCGTGGCTTGATCTCCCGAACGAAGGCTCGAGCGGCGGAGCGCGGCCAGTGGATCTCCTTGGGAACGGGTGGGGCGTCGGGATCCTGGATCCGCACCGAGTGGCTGTCGGTGCGTACCAGTCCGGCTCCCTTGGCGATGACGAGGTACTCCTTTCCCTCGGGCAGATTCGCCTCATGGATCTCCAGCGAGCTCTCATTGCACAGCGCCTCCCGCGCCTCCCGGGGTGCGTCCAGCGTCCCGATCCGGCATACGCTCTCCCCCTGGAGCACCAGGGAGCGCTTCCTTGGTCCGGGTGCCAGCTCGAGCACGTCAGCCTCGATCCGGGAGCGGTTTTCCGCTGCGATCGAGCCGGCTGCGGTATGGGAGAGCGACGCGGTGCTGGTGGTCGCCCAGACGTGGCCGAGGGTGGACTGTTCCGCCGTGAACGTGGCGCCAGTCTGCAGGGTGATGGTCTGTGCGCCGGGCGCGCCGCGGACCTCGCAAGCGCGCAGGCTGAGGACGCTGCCTTTGCTGTAGAGCGCCGGATATTTGCCGGCCGGATCCCCGAGCACGCTGCAACGGTCGAATGTGGACCGTGCACCGGGCTGCAGCATGCGCACGGCGTTGGAGAAGTGCGGCGCACGCAGGGTGAGATCGAAGAATGCCGCTTTCCCGGTGACATTGATGCTGGCCTGGAGCACGACCTCCGACGGGTCGTTGCCGGTGCCCTGAAAAGTCAGGTGATAGATCGGGAACGCGTCGATCACGTGCTCGCCCGGGGCGAGCAGGATCTTGTCCCCGGGTTTCGCGATGTTCAGCGCCTCGCCCAGGGTCTTCCCGAAGATCCCCGACTTCACCTTGATCGTCGCCATCGTCGACGTCCTCCCCCTATTCGC
>DWZH01000091.1 GCA_019118275.1 Candidatus Brachybacterium merdavium
CGGGGCGGGTGAAGGCGTACTGGGTGTCGGTGTCGATGTTCATCTTGATGGTGCCGTAGTCCAGCGCCTCGGAGATCTCCTCCTCGGTGGAGCCGGAGCCACCGTGCATGACCAGGTCGAAGGGCTGGTCCTTGCCGTACTTCTCACCGACGACCTTCTGGATGTCATCCAGGACCTTCGGGCGCAGCTTCACGTTGCCCGGCTTGTAGACGCCGTGGACGTTGCCGAAGGTCAGGGCGGTCAGGTAGCGGCCGCGCTCACCCAGGCCGAGCTTGGCGGCGGTCTTCAGACCGTCCTCGGGCGTGGAGAACAGCTTCTCGTTGGAGACGTTGGCCGCCACGCCGTCCTCCTCGCCGCCCACGACGCCGACCTCGATCTCGAGCAGCTTCTTGGCCTCGACGGACTTCTCCAGGAGGCGCTCGGCGATCTCGAGGTTCTCGTCGACCGGGACCGCGGAGCCGTCCCACATGTGGGACTGGAACAGGGGGTCCAAGCCCTTCTTGACGCGGTTCTCCAGGTCCCACTCGATCAGGGGCTCCACCCAGGTGGGCAGGACCTCCTTGGCGCAGTGGTCGGTGTGCAGGGCGATGGTGATCGGGTAGTTCTTCGCCACCGCGTGCACGAACTCGGCGAGCGCGAGGGAACCGGCGACGCGGTCCTTGACGGTGGAGCCGGAGAGGTACTCGGCACCGCCGAACGACACCTGGATGATGCCGTCGGAGTTCGCCTCCGTGAAGCCCTGCAGGGCCGCGATCGCGGTCTGCGAACTGGAGACGTTCACCGCCGGGTAAGCGAACTTACCGGCCTTGGCGCGGTCGATCATCTCGGCGTACTGATCGGGGGTTGCGACTGCCATGTTGGCATTCTCCTTCGCTGAAGAGAGTCTGAGACGACCGGCGGTGCAGGAGGCACCTCGATTGGTCGCACGTCCATGCCCATTGTTCCACAGCGCCGAGGACGCGGCCCGGAGAAGGTCCCGGCACCGGCCACGGGCGGAGGCAGGCGGCCCGGGAGCGCCCGGACCGCGCAGCCGGGGCCGGGAGCGAGAGCGCGGGCGCCGCAGCCGGGCCCGGAAGCGAGACGGAGGGCAGCGCCGCCGCGGCGCTCAGAGCAGGGGGCCGCGAGGGATGTCGGCGTGCTGGACGATCCAGCTGTGCATCGCGATCGCCGCGGCGGCTGCCACGTTGATCGAGCGGGTGGAGCCGAACTGGCTGATGCCCACCACCAGATCGGCGGCCTCGAGGATCCTCTCGCTCACCCCGGGGCCCTCCTGGCCCACCACCAGCACGCACCGACGGGGAAGGACGACGTGTTCGAGGGGCTGCGCGCCGGGCACCAGGTCGATGGCCACCAGCGGTCGCTGCTCCTGCCGCGCCCAGGCGATCAGGTGCTCGGCGTCAGGATGGTGGATCTCGTGCTGGTAGCGGTCGGTGACCATCGCTCCGCGCCGGTTCCAGCGACGTCGGCCGACGATGTGGAAGGCCCCCACCGCGAAGGCATTGGCCGTGCGCACCACCGAGCCGATGTTGGCATCGTGCTCCAGGTTCTCGATGGCCACGTGCAACGGGTGCCGGCGGGCATCGAGATCCGCGACGATCGCCTCCCGGCTCCAGTAGCGGTAGTGATCGACCACGTTGCGCCGGTCCCCGCCGGCCAGCAGCTCGGGGTCCAGTCGGGGGTCGTCGGGCCACGGGAGCGGATGGGGGCCGACGCCCACCTCGCGGGCGGCTGGGTCCGGCCGGTCGGGGCCGTCGGCGGTGGGGTGCTGCGGGGTCATCGGCTGCGTTCTCCGGGCTCGTCGGTCTCAGGTACCGCCTGACCCTCCCGGCGCCGGCGACGCTCGCGGCGGATCAGGCGGATCAGGGTCCAGATCGCCAGCAGCGCAAGCAGCGCGTACACCGCGTAGGACAGCGCGTCGGTGTAGGGCTCGATCATCGTCCAGTTCGATCCCAGGGCGTGGCCGATGGTCAGGAAGACGGCGTTCCAGATGGTGCTGCCAGCAGCTGTGAGCACCGTGAACATCCCCGGCGGCATCGCGTACAGGCCGGCCGGGAGGGAGATCAGCGAGCGCACCCCGGGGACCATGCGGCCGAAGAAGACGCTCTTGTAGCCGTGCCGGTCCATCCACTCGACGGTGTGGTCGTAGTCGTCGACGTCGATCAGGGGCAGGCGGATGAACAGCCGGCGCAGCCGCTTCGGCCCCAGCAGGCGCCCCAGGCCGTACAGCAGCCAGGCCCCCGCCACCGAGCCCGCCACCGAGGCCAGCAGCATGGCCAGGTAGCTGCCCTCGGGTCCGGCCGCGATCACCCCCGCCAGCGGCAGGATCACCTCCGAGGGGATCGGGGGGAACAGGTTCTCCAGGAAGATCAGCAGAGCCACGCCGAGAGCGCCGAGGCTGTCCATGGTGCTGACCGCCCAGTCGATGATGTTCATGCGCGCTCCATCCGGTGCGGGAAGGGGCCGATCTCCGTCCGACCGGGCACCGGCCCATGCTAGGCGGCGCAGCAGCCCCGGCACGGGCACCGGCGGTGCTGGTGGAGTGCGGTGACGGCGAGGACGCGAGCGAGCGGAACCCGTGCCTGGTGCAGACGAGCGCGCCGGCGGCGACCGCTGTCCCCTCGGAGCTCAGATCTCCAGCTCGGAGATGTCGTAGGCGGCCAGGTAGCGGTGTCCGGCGGCCTCGACTGCCTGGCGGGAGGCTTCCGACCGGTGGACGATCACGGCGACCGCGGCGATCTCGGCTCCGGCCTCGCTCAGCGCCTCGCAGGCGGTCAGCACGCTGCCGCCGGTGGTGGAGGTGTCCTCCACGGCCACGACCCGGCGGCCGGCGACATCGGGGCCTTCGATGCGTCGCTGCAGGCCATGGGCTTTGTTGGCTTTGCGCACCACGAAGGCGTCCAGCGGCCGGGAGGCGGCCGAGGCCGTGCCCGAGGCGGCGTCCGCGGCGGAGGCGTGCAGCATCGCGGTCGCCACCGGATCCGCTCCCAGGGTCAGTCCGCCGACGGCTTCCACCTCGGGCATCAGGCCCTTCTGCCGCAGCAGCTCCAGCATCACCCGACCCACCAGCGGGGCGGCCTCGTGGTGGAGGGTGACCCGGCGCAGATCCACGTAGTGGTCGGCTTCGGCGCCCGAGGACAGGGTCACTCGTCCGCGCACCACGGCGAGGTCCCGGATCAGCTCTCGCAGCCGCTCCCGATCGGCGTCGGCACCGGGCGCGGCCGCAGGGACGGGGGCGGGGCTGTTCTGGGACATGCGCCCAGGGTAATCGACGGCCGGGCGCGCCGGAGACGCGGTCCTACTCCTCCTCGCGTTGCCAGGGGGCGTGGAGCTTGCGCCGCGAGGCCCGCCTGCTCGAGCGTGTGACCGCGCGCTGCCGGAATCGTCGGAACCAGTCCGGGGAGGTCAGCGCCCGCACCAGCGGGCGCGGCGCGATCCGGGAGAACTCCCCGGCGGTGCGGTACTTCACGGAGGGGATCGACAGCACGGTGCCCTTGGCGGCGTCCTTGAGGGCCTGCTCGACCACGAAGGGGGCCTTCAGCCAGGTGATGCGTGGCAGCCCCTCCATGTTCATCGCGGCCCGCTCGTGGAACTCGGTCTGCACGAAGCCGGGCAGCAACGCGGTCGCCGAGACCCCGGTGCCCTTCAGCTCCATGGCCAGGGACTCGGTGAACACCGTCACCCAGCTCTTGGAGGCGGCGTAGGGGCCGGCGGTGGTGTACCCCGCCAGGGAGCTGACGTTGATGATCGCCCCGCGGCGGCGCTGGACCATCAAGCGGGCGGCGGCGTGGGAGAGCACCAGCACGGCCCGCATCAGCGTGTCCAGCTGCTTCTCATGGTCCTCGATCCCGACCTCCAGGAATCCGCCCCGCAGCCCGTAGCCGGCATTGTTGACCAGGAGGGAGACCGGTTCGACGGGGTCGGTCAGGCGCAGGGCGACCTTCTCCAGCTGCTCCCGGTCGGCGAGGTCAGCGGGCAGCACCTCCACACTGATGTCGTGGACATCGCGGATCTGCTCGGCGATGGCGCGCAGGCGGTCCTCGTCACGAGAGACCAGCACGAGGTCGTGTCCGGTGCCGGCCAGCTGCCAGGCGAACTCCAGCCCCAGCCCAGAGGTGGACCCGGTGACGAGTGCGTGCGCCATGGACCGAGTCTACGACTGCTGGCACGCTGCGGGACGCACTTCGGTCCCCATCGGACGGTCCCCGTAGGATCGGCACCATGCGTATCGCGACCTGGAACATCAATTCCCTGCGGGCCCGGATGGAGCGGGTGCTCGCCTTCCTGGATCGGCATGACATCGACGTGCTGGCTCTGCAGGAGACCAAGGCCAAGCCCTCCCAGCTGGATCTGACCGCGCTGACGGAGGCGGGCTACGAGGTCTACGCGCACGGGTTGAACCAGTGGAACGGGGTCGCCGTGATCTCCCGCGTGGGGCTCAGCGACGTGCGCGAGGAGCTGCCGGATGTGCCGCTGTGGCCGCAGGACGGCACCGGCGTGGTCGAGGCCCGGGCGGTCAGCGCGATCGTGGGCGACGGCCTGCGGATCTGGTCGCTGTACGTGCCCAACGGTCGCGAGATCGACCATCCCCACATGGCCTACAAGCTGCGCTGGCTGGATGCTCTGCGCGCCGAGGGGGCGCGGACGCTGGCCGAGGAGCCGGATACGCGCACCGTGCTGGTGGGGGACTTCAATGTCGCCCCCTACGACGAGGACGTGTGGGACATGGCCGCCTTCGACGGCAAGACCCATGTCACCGCCCCCGAGCGGGCGGCCTTCCACGCGGTCGTCGACGCCGGGTTCGCCGACGTGGTCCGCCCCGACCACCCAGGACCGGGCACCTACACCTACTGGGACTATCAGCAGCTGCGCTTCCCCAAGCGCGAAGGCATGCGGATCGACTTCGTGCTCGGCTCCCCCGCTGTGCAGAAGGCGGTGACGGGCTCGTTCATCGACCGCGAGGAGCGCAAGGGCAAGGGCGCCTCCGACCACGCGCCCGTGGTGGTGGACCTGGAGTTCTGATCGCCGGGCCGGGCCTGGTCGTCGGGCCGGGCCTGGGGCCGGGTCTGCTCAACCGGCTGGGTCCGATCGTGGGGCGGGGTCTGTGCAAGGCGCCGGTCGCCTCACCGCTCGAGGACGCGGCCTTCGTGGCCGATGGGCCCACCCCGGACATGGTGGAGCGGCGTCGCGGATGGTCGCGGCGCCGCTCCTCGACGAACCATTCTCAACGGGATCAGGCGTGCAGTGGGTGTGGCTGCGGTGACGCTTTCGACGCCTCACAGCCGGTCCGTTGCGGGGACCAGTCGCACGTGGGTTCCGATGCCGGTATTCGTCGTTATGTAGATCACAGTACGCGTCTCCCTGCGCCCGCGCAAGGGTTCGACGAGACTCACGAAAAGTGCCCGCGAACGTGTTCCCGTGCCTCACGGAGCATGCCCGCGAAGCGCTCTCGGTGCCTGAGGCTACTGACCGCTATCGCGACTGGTTCATCGCCACCTGGGACACGATATGAGCATCGCGCCCCTCAGACGACGATGCGCAACGGGCTCTCCAGGATGGCGCGCAGCTTCTGGAGGAAGGTCGCGGCGACGGCACCGTTGAGCACCCTGTGGTCGACGGTCAACGTCAAGGTCATGATCGTGCGGTCGACCAGCTCCCCGCCCCGCCGGACGGGTTGCTGCACGGCGGTGCCGACGGCCAGGATCGCAGCTTCGGGCGGGTTGATGATCGCGGTGAAGGCGTCGATCCCGTACATGCCGAGATTGCTGATGCTGAAGGTGCCGCCCTGGTACTCGTGGGTCTCCAGCGTGCCGTCGCGGGCACGGTCCGCCAGGTCGCGCGCCTCGCGAGCGATCTGCCCGACGCTCTTGCGGTCGGCGTCGCGGATGACGGGCACGATCAGTCCGGCCTCGAGGGCGATGGCCAGGCCGATGTTGACGTGGCCGCGGCGGATGACCTTGTCGCCGCCCCAGGCGGAGTTGACTTCGGGGTGGTCGCTCAGGGCGACCGCCGATGCCCGGACCAGGAGGTCGGTGACGCTGAGGCGGATGCCGTCCTCGGCGAGCTGGTCGTTGAGCTGGCCACGGAGGGCCAGCAGCTCATCGACCTCGACCGTCGCGGACAGCTCGAAGGTCGGCACGCCCGTCATCTGGGTGAGGCGCTGCCCGGTGATCCGCTGATTGGCGTTGATCCGCACCTCGTCGTCGTCCTCACCGGCCTTGGCGGGCTCCGGGAGCCCGGCGGTGGGCGCGGTGCCCTCGATGGCGCTCGGCTCGGGCTCGGCGGGCCGCCGGCGGGCGGCGCCGGTCTCGATGGCCTCCTGGACATCGGCCCGGACGATGCGGCCGCCAGGGCCCGTGCCCGTGACCGCGGCCAGGTCGATGTCGTTGTCACGGGCCAGCTTGCGGGCCAGAGGGGAGCGGAACAGGGGCTGTTCACGGTCATCGGCGGCAGTCGGCGTCTTCTCGGTGCGCTCAGCATCCGCATCCCCTGAGGCCTCCTCTCTCGAAGGCGTCTCCTCGGCCGCCGGCTGGTCGCCCTCTGCCTCCTCGGACTCCCCTGCCTCCTCGGATTCCCCTGTCTCCTCGGGCTCCTCCGTCTCCTCGGATTCCTCTGCTTCCTCGGAGTCCTCGGACCCGATGCCGGAGCCGTCGCCGATCACGGCGACAGGCGCGCCGACGGGGACGGTATCGCCCTCCTCCACCAGCAGCCGCTCCAGGGTGCCCTCGTCGTATGCTTCGAGCTCCATGGTGGTCTTGTCGGTCTCGATGTCGGCCAGAGTGTCTCCCTTGTGCACCTCGTCGCCGACCTGCTTGTGCCACTGTGCGAGGACCCCCTCCTCCATGGTGTCCGAAAGACGAGGCATCGTGATGTCGGTCATGAGTGCTCCTCACCGGTGAAGCTCGTGGCGTCGAGGACGTCGCGGATGACCCGCTCGAGGTCGTCCGCATCGGGCAGGGCGGCCCGTTCCAGGGTCTTGGCGTACGGCAGCGGCACCTCGGCGGCTGCGACCCGGCGCACCGGGGCGTCGAGGAAGTCGAAGGCACCCTCCTGCACCGAGGCGGCGACTTCCGCTCCGATGCCGTAGCTGAGCCAGTCGTCCTCCAGTACGACGGCGCGGGTGGTGCGCTGCACCGACTCGCAGAAGGTCCGGCGGTCCAGGGGCCGCAGGCTGCGCAGGTCGACGACCTCGACGGACACGCCGTCCTCCGCGAGCTCCTCGGCCACCTGCAGCGCGGTACGTACCCCTCGCGAGTAGCTGATCACCGTCAGGTCGCTGCCCTCGCGGGCGATGGCGGCCGTGCCGATCTCCGTGGTGTGCTCGCCCTCGGGGACCTCGCCCTTGGTGTTGTAGAGGCTGAGGTTCTCCAGCACCATCACGGGATCGTCGTCGCGGATCGCGGCGGTCAGCAGACCCTTCGCGTCGGCAGGGTTCGAGGGGGCGACCACCTTCATCCCGGGGACGTGGGCGTACCAGACCTCGAGGTTCTGCGAGTGCGTGGCCGCAAGCTGCTGACCACCGCCTCCCGGGGCGCGGATCACCATCGGGACCGTGGTCTGCCCGCCGAACATGGTGTAGATCTTGGCGGCGTGGTTGACCACCTGATCCAGGGCCAGCAGGCTGAAGTTCAGGGTCATGTATTCCAGGACCGGGCGCAGTCCCAGCATCGCGGCACCGATGGCGATGCCGGTGAAGCCTTCCTCCGAGATCGGGGTGTCCCGCACCCGGCGGGGACCGAACTCCTCGAGCAGGCCCTCCGTGATCTTGTACGAGCCCTCGAACGTCCCGATCTCCTCGCCGATGAGGAAGACGTCCTCATCACGCTGCATCTCGGAGCGCAGGGTGGAGTTGAGGGCCTCGCGGTAACTGATGACGGCCATGTGGGTACTCCTGTTCGAGGCGTCGGTCAGAGCGTGATGACCCGGTCACCGGGCATCGCGCTCGGGGCGTTGGCAACACCGGTCGAGTAGGCGTTGGTGAACAGGTCCTCGGGCTCCGGGGCCGGGCTGTCGTCGGCGAATTCGACGGCCCGTTCGATGGTCTCGGTCGCCTCCTGCTCGATGGTCTCGGCATCCTGTTCGGTGAGCACGCCGTCCTCGATGAGGCGGGACCGCCACCGCGGCAGCAGGTCGTTCTCGGCGAGCTCCTCGCGCTCCTCGTCGGTGCGGTAGCGGGCCGGGTCGACCACGGAGTGGCCCTTGAGCCGGTAGCTCATGGTCTCCAGCAGGTAGGGACGGTGGTTCTCGCGGGCCTGTGTGAGTGCCTCGTGCGCCGCGTCGCGGACCACCACGGGGTCCTCGCCGTCGACCCGACGTCCCTCGAACCGATACGAGGCCGCCTTCTTGTGCAGCTCGGGCTCGGCCGATGCCTTCTCGACGGGCGTGCTCATGCCGACGCGGTTGTTGATGACGACGAAGACGATGGGCAGGTCCCACAGGGATGCGAGGTTCAGGGTCTCGTGGAAGGCCCCGGTCGCGCTGGTGCCCTCGCCGAGCAGGCACATCACCGCCGCGGACTCCGGCCCGGGGTCGCTGCGGTGGGAGATCGCCATGGCCGCCCCGATGGCCGGAGGCATCTGGCCGCCGACGATGCCGTAGCCGCCCATGAAGCGGGTCTCGGCGTCGCAGAGGTGCATCGAGCCGCCCCATCCGCCGGCGAGTCCGTCGGTGCGCCCGAACAGCTCGGCCATCACCCGGCCGGGTTCCAGGCCACGAGCGATCGCATAGCCGTGGACGCGGTAGTTCGCGTACAGGTAGTCGCGCTCGGCGATCGCGTCCATCAGGCCGACGACGGTGGCCTCCTCACCGACGTTCAGATGGCAGTAGCCGCCGATCTTGGCGCGCTGGTACATCTCTTTCGCCTTCAGCTCGAACTGCCGGATCAGCGTCATCTGCTGGAAATAGGCTCGCAGAGTCTCCGGCTGCTCGGCGCCCGTGGAGCCCGTGGAGTCGGCCTTCTGGGCGTCGGTCTCCTGGGCATCGGCCTCCGGGTCGTTGGCCTGCTGGGTATCGGCGTCCTGGGGATCGGCGTCCTCGGCGTTGACCTGCTGGATATCGGCGTCGGCCTTCTGGGGGTCGGCGTCCTGGGTCTGGTCGTTCACGATGCGCCCTCCTTCATCGCAGATCGCCGTTTCACCGTAAGCGAGCCGCGCGGGTGAGCGCCCTGACGTCGACCGGGCGGTCGTCAGCGAGGCCGCCGCCCGCGGTCGTCTCCCGTCATCACTCTCGTGTGCCGGTGCCGCGGTACCCGTGTGATTCCTCCCCAGTCGATGGTTGTCCACGATTGAGCACCAGCCCCTGTCCGCCGACCGGACCGGTCACCACGATGGCCACATGACCAGCACGTCCACGCCTTCCGATCCTCTCGCCAGCATTCTTTCCCGGCAGGGACACACTCCGCTGCGGAGCGAGTCCGACCGCAGTCCCCAGGTGGGACCGGCACGCGGGCGCTCCCGGTTCCCGCTGGCCCCGGTCCCAGCGGGTTCGGCCGACGAGATGCACCGCGCCCTGTGGGCCGGGCCGGACGCCGCTCTGCGGGAGCTGGTCGCCGACCATGCCACCGCGGCCGGTCTGGAACTCGTCGATGAGGCGGACACCGGCCCCATCGCGGTGCAGCTGATGGACGCGGCCGCCCTCGTCACGGCACCCGGTACCGCCGGATTCCGCTCCCGCGGCGCGTCTGTCGCCGCCGGCATGCCGCCGCTGCTGGTGGTCACAGGCGAGCAGGTCGTGACCACCAGTGCCTGGCGAAGCGCCCTGGCCAGCGGGGCGCGAGCACTGTTGCAGCTGCCCGCCGATTCGGAGCAGCTGCTCTCGCATCTGAGCGAGCTGTCCCGGCCCCGCAGCGACTCGACGGTGATCGGGGTGGCAGCCGGTCACGGCGGCGCGGGTGCCTCGAGCTTCGCGGCCCGGCTGGCGGCGGCGGCCCGTCCTGAGGGCCCGGTGGTCCTGATCGATGGTGACCCGCTGGGCGGTGGACTGGATCTGCTGGTCGAGCACGGGGGTGCGGCCGGGGTGGGCTGGTCGGATCTGGAGGGGCTCGGCTCGCAGGACGGCACGGCGCTGCGCGAGGGACTTCCGGTGGTGGACGAGGTCGCACTGCTGGTGGCCGGGGACGGCCCCGGCCCGCAGGCCTCGGCGCTGTCCCGGGCTCTGACCGCGCTCGCTCCCGGAGGCGGCACCGTGGTGGTGGACCTGTCGGCCTCCCTGGTGGCCGCGGCCGCCGAGCATCTCGATCGTCTGCTGCTGGTGACCACGGCCACCGATCACGCGGTTCGAGCCACCGCCCGGCGCCTGGACATCTGGCCGCTGCCTGCAGGACTGGTCTCGGTCGTGGTGCGGCGTCAGGGGCCGCTGCACCCCGGCGACATCGCCGCGGATCTGTCGCTGCCGCTGGCCGCGGCCTTCCGCGACAGCCCCGCCGGGACGGTGCCCCTGCTGGATGTGCGTCGCCGCGGCGCTGATCGCAGCGCCCGGGTGCTGCTGCAGGGTCTACGGGACGGCGGTGCGTCATGAGCACGCCGGTCGGCCCGGTCGATGACCTCCTGAGCGAGTCGGAGCTGGACTCCCTGTTGGAGGTGGTGCGCGAGGACCTGGTGCGCGATCCCGGGCCGGTGGACGTCCCGCTTCTGGCCCGCGCCCTGCGCCGTCAGGGCCGGGTGTTGGGGGCGGCTGCGACCCTGCAGCTGACCGCGCAGGTGCGCGATCATGTCGACGGTCTGGGTCCGTTGCAGGCGCTCACCGGTCCCGGCGTCACGGATCTGCTGGTCAACGAGGACGGCAGCGTCTGGGTCGACGATGCGGACGGCCTGCACCGCGCCCCGGTGCGTCTGGGACGCGCCCAGGCGCGGGACCTCGCGGTGCGGCTGGCGACCTCTGCCGGCAGACGGCTGGACGACGCAGTCCCGTGGGCCGATGCCCACCTGCCCTCGGGCATCCGCTTCCATGCCGTGCTGCCGCCGCTGTCCACCGGCGGCGCGATCCTCTCCCTGCGTCTGCCCGGTGGCCCGGAGCTGGACCTGGACGCCCTCGAACGGCTCGGGTCGCTGACCGCGGAGGTGCGCGAGGTGCTGCGAGCGATCATCTGCGCCCGGGTGCCGTTCCTGATCACCGGCGGGACCGGAACCGGAAAGTCGACGCTGCTGGCCGCGATGCTCGCCGAGGCGCCGGCCACCGAACGGATCGTGGTGGTCGAGGACGTGCTCGAGCTCGACATCGACCATCCGCATGTCGTCCACCTGCAGTCCCGCCACGCCAATACCGAAGGGGCCGGAGAGGTGGGCCTTCCCGCCCTGGTGCGCCAGAGCCTGCGAATGCGGCCGGACCGGATCGTGCTGGGCGAGTGCCGCGGCGGGGAGGTCCGCGAGCTGCTGCAGGCCCTGAACACCGGTCACGAGGGCGGCTGCGGCACCGTCCACGCCAACACCGCCGCCGATGTCCCCGCCCGCCTGGAGGCCCTCGGTGCTCTGGGCGGTCTGGATCGGGCAGCCCTGGCGGCGCAGGTGGCCAGCGCCCTGGAGGTCGTCATCCAGCTCGGACGCCGCCACGGCAACCGGTGCCTGACGGAGATCGCGCTGCTGCGCCGCGGGCCGGACGGGATGCTCACCACCAGCACCGCCCTGACGCTGGAGGACGCTGCCGTGACGGAGGGGCCGGCCGCCGCCGAGCTCGCCTCCCGTCTGGCCGCATCTTCGGCACTGGCGGCAGACCGGTCCCCGCGCTGCCGTCAGACCCCCTCTGCGCGCAGGAGAGCGGCATGATCGCTGTGCTGATCCCGGTGGTGCTGGCGATGATCTGGGTGCTCACCCCTCCATCGGCCGCGACCCCGGGCCGGGGGCCCCGCGGCCGCCCCCGGCCGGTACGGGCAGGGGCCCTCGAGGTGGCCCGCATGATCGAGCAACTGGCCACGGTGATCTCCACCGGCTCCTCCCAACGAGGTGCCTGGCGAGCAGTGGCCGGATCCCTGCCCGAGGGTGAGCTGGCCGAGCTGGCCCGCGCCGTCGCGGCCGGGGCCGACCCGCGCCGCGCGGGCCCCTCGCGTCTGGCCGGCACGGAGCTGATCAGCACCCTCGCGGCGGCGCTGACGATCTGCGAGCGCACCGGAGCGCCGACCGCCGGGGTCCTGCAGAACCTCGCCGACGCCCTGCGTGATCTCCACGATGCCTCCCTGGCCCGGCGCACCGCCTTCGCCGGGCCCCGCTCGACCGCGCGGATCCTGCTGGTCCTGCCGGCGGCCGGGCTCGCGCTGGGGATGCTGCTGGGAGGCGATCCGCTGCGGCTGCTGATCAGCTCACCGATCGGGAACCTCCTGGCGGCCGTGGGCGGGGCGGCCACAGTGATCGGCTGGTGGTGGATGCGTCGCCTGGTCCGCCGGGCCGACCCTCCCGCCACCTCGCAGGTGGACGCCTCGGTGCTGCTCGAGCTGATCGCCGGGGCGCTGGAGTCAGGGCTGCCGCTGGCGCGGGCGGTGGCCGCGGTCGCCGAGGCCCTCGACGCCGGCCCGGACGCCTCCGCCCTGGCCCGCCTGGCCTCCGCCCTCGAGGCCGGGATCCCCGCCGCTCTGGCCAGTAGCGACCTGCCACCGCCGCTGGCCGCCCTGGGCGAATCCGCGGTGCTGGCCGAGAGCTCCGGGGCGGATCTCGCTCAGGTGCTGCGCTCAGCGGCACGGGACACCCGGCGCAGCCGAGCCCGTCATGCCGAGGAACGGGCCGCGCACCTGGGGGTGCGGCTGGTGCTGCCCACCGGTGTGGCCCTGCTGCCCGCCTTCGTGGTCCTGGGCATCGTCCCCACCGTCATGTCGCTGCTCGGCGGCACCCTCACCCTCACCGCGGCCGGGACGGTCACGCCATGACCCCGCGCCGCTCCCCAGACCCGAGGTGGCACGTGCCGCCTCGGCCGGGGCGGGATCTCCCGCCCCGCCCATCGGCGGCGCGAGCCGTCACCCCGGGCGGCTGCGGCCGTCCCCGACCAAGGAGAACACCCATGTCCATCACCCTTGTCCGACTGAGGCGGAGCCTCGATCGCGTCCTGTACGACGAGGAGGGCGCCTCCACCGCGGAGTACGCCATCACCGTCCTCGCCGCCTGCGGTTTCGCCGCCGTGCTGGTGGCCCTGCTGGCCTCCGGCGAGGTGCGTGAGCTCCTCATGGGCATCATCACCTCGGCTCTGTCCCAGGGGGCGTGATGCCTCGGCGTCCCCGGGCGTCCCAC
>DWZH01000014.1 GCA_019118275.1 Candidatus Brachybacterium merdavium
GTGAAGGCGACCCCGCCGCCTCGTCATGGCTGTTCGGTCGCCCGGTCGTTGCCCCGCCGTCGGCTTCGCACAGCCGACGGGCGACGCCTGACGACAGTCGGCGCCTGACCCTCTCGAGCAGTACCGCGAGACGATCGTCGAGGCCCCGAGCTTCGCCCGGCTAGCCCAGGGGGCGGTCACCTTCGACATCTTCTACGCCGGGTCCATGCCGTGCATGCCCGCCCACATGCGCTCGCTCTTCAGCCCCGTCGAGCTCACGGACTGGACCCCGGCCGGGCCGTTCACCTTCACCAAGGGTCTGCGCACGATCCGGGTCGAGGCCGTGGGCGGGCGGATGAACCCCTGGCGGCACGGCACCCTCCTGTTCGACCTCGAGCAGGACCCGCAGCAGCTCTCGCCGCTGGTCGACGACGAGGCCGAGCTGAGGATGGCACGGCTCCTCGCCGAGGCGATGCGAGTGAACGACGCACCGGCCAGCCAGTTCGCACGCCTCGGGCTGCCTGTCCAGGGCGAGGTGCTCGCTGGGGTGTGAGCGCGGGGCGCGCGGCCCGTCGACGCAGTGACATGCTGGACCGGGCCCGTCGGCGGCGCCGCTCTGATGATGAAGGGACTGAAGGATGACGACCGAGACACCTGCGACCAGCGGATGCGGCTGCGGCTGCGGCACCCCGAGCCGGGAGCAGCTGCTCCCTGATCTCTCCGTCCCGGGAGCGCGCGCGACCGCGTCGGCCGGCACCGGCCGCCACGCCATCGAGCAGATCCGGGTTCCCGCCGGCACCTTCACCATGGGCGACTCCTCCGGCGACAAGAACCGCGCCGACGGGGAGACGCCCCGGCACGAGGTCGCCATCAGCACCTTCGACATCGATGCCACGACCGTCACCAACGACGCCTTCGCCCGCTTCGTCGAGGCGACCGGCTACGTCACCGAAGCGGAGAGCTTCGGATTCTCCGCCGTCTTCCACCTCGCGCTCGCCGCGCCGGAGGAGGACATCATGGGCCCGGCCGACGGCACTCCGTGGTGGGCGGGCGTCAAGGGTGCCGACTGGCGCCACCCGGGCGGGCGGCTCTCCGATCTCGACGGACTCGGCGACCACCCCGTCGTCCACATCTCCTGGAACGACGCGATCGCCTACTGCGACTGGGCCGGCCGGCGCCTGCCCACCGAGGCCGAGTGGGAGTACGCCGCCCGCGGCGGGATCGACGGCGCGAAGTATCCCTGGGGCGATCAGGAGGTCGACGAGGGCGGCTGGCGCGCCAACATCTTCCAGGGCGAGTTCCCCCGCCGGAACACCTGCGAGGACGGCTACCTCACCACCGCCCCCGTGCGCAGCTTCACGCCGAACGGCTACGGGCTGTGGCAGATGGTCGGCAACGTGTGGGAGTGGTGCGAGGACTGGTTCCACCCCGCCACCTACCGCCGCGGCGCCACGGCCGACAAGCGCACCACGGTCACGGACCCCGTCGGCCCCCAGGACGGTCAGACCCGCGTCATGCGCGGCGGCAGCTACCTCTGCCACCTCTCCTACTGCAACCGCTACCGCAACTCGGCCCGCTCGCAGAACACCCCCGACTCCTCGATGGGCAACGGCGGATTCCGCACCGTCGGCCGACGGGACGGGCGTGCATGAGCGTCGACCGCCGCTTCCCCAGGAGCGTCTACGGCGAGGGCGAGGAACCCGATCCCCGCTTCAGCCTCGCCAACGAGCGCACCTTCCTCGCCTGGCTGCGTACGGCGCTGGCGATGTACGCGGCGGCCTTCGCGCTCGAGGCGCTGTCGCTGCCAGAGGCGACCGGGTGGCGGATCGCCGCCGCAGCGGTGTTCCTGGCGCTCGGCACCCTGTCCGTGGTGCAGGCCTGGATCGGATGGCGCGCCACCGAGCGTTTCCTGCGCCGCGCCGAGCCGCTGCCGGGCCTCGCCTCCGGGGCGCTGCTGGTCATCGGCGTGGTGATCGCCGCCGCGCTCGTCACCATCGGGCTGTACGCGTGAGCGCCCCGGCCGACGGGAGCGGGGAGCGGGACCGGCTCTTCGACCCCGGCCTCCAGCCGGAGCGGACCCTGCTGGCCTGGCGCCGCACCTGCCTCGCCTTCGGGGTCGCGAGCCTGGTGGGGATGCGGTTCACCATGCCGCAGCTCGGTCTGGTCGCCGTGCTCCTCGGGATCCTCGGCGCGGGGCTCGCCGTCCTCGCCTACGCCCTCGCCGCCACGGGATACCGCCGCGCCCACGCCTCGCTGCACGGCACCGGCCTGCTCGACCGCAGCGGCAGCCCGCTGCTGCTCGCCACCGTCGCGGTGCTCCTGGTGGGCATCCTCTGCGGCGTCATGCTGCTCGCCGACGTCGTCGGCTGACCGCTGGCCGCTGGCCGCGCAGGCGCAGTGGTAACGGGCTGGCGTCGGCGGTGAGGGCGTCGTGTCGCCGGCGGGCCTATAGCGGCACGAGGTGGTCATATAGCCAGCTCATGTCGCCCGAAGCCCGTCGGCGACACCGGGGCCGACCGCACGGTCTCTCCTGCCGGGCCGCCCTGTCCCGGTCTCGTGGGCCGACCGTAGGCTGGCACCCCTGCCGCTCCTCTGACCTGCGCCTTACGAGCCCGGGTCGTCCCGCTCCGTCCACGAAGAAGGCCGATTCCCACGACCACGCCGACCCTGCGCCGCTTCGGTCCGCTCCGAGACCGCCACTCCCGCCCCTACCTCCTCACCGCCGGGCTGTCGATGATGGGCGACAACATCGAGCACGTCATCACCTACTGGGTGCTGTGGGAGGTGTTCGAGTCCCCGTGGCTGGTCGGCTTCCAGGTGATCAGCCACTGGCTGCCGTTCCTGCTGTTCTCGGTGCTGTTCGGCGGCCTCGCGGAGAAGTACGACTGCCGACGCATCATCCAGATCGCCCAGGGCCTGTTCGCCT
>DWZH01000015.1 GCA_019118275.1 Candidatus Brachybacterium merdavium
AGCCGAGGCCGGGGCAGGCGTTCAGCTGGACTGGACGTCCTCGTCTCCAGGTGCGGCCAGAGCCGCGTCGCGGAACAGTCGCATCAGCCGCTCTGCCTCCGCGGCGCCCGCGTCCCGGCCCGCCCGCATCCACTTCCGCGTGTCCACGACGTCCGGGTCCGCGGCCAGGAACTCCCGCACCGCGCCGGTGAACACCTTGTTCAGGTGGGTGGAGACGTTGATCTTGGTCATGCCCGCCCGGATCGCGGACTGGATGTCGGCGTCGGCCACCCCCGAGGAGCCGTGCAGCACCAGCGGGACCGGTACCGTCGCCGCGATCCGGGTGATCAAGTCGTCGTCGAGCGCCGCGGTCCGTTCGGTCATCGCGTGGGAGGAACCGACCGCCACGGCCAGCAGGTCCACCCCCGTGTCGGCCACGAAGCGGGCGGCGTCGTCGGGATCGGTGCGGGCCGAGGGATCATGGACCCCGTCCTTGCCGCCCACCTCACCCAGCTCCGCCTCCACGCTCACGTCCCGAGCGTGGGCCGCGCCCACCACCTCGGCGGTGCGGGCGCGGTTCTGAGCGTCGGGCAGCATCGAGCCGTCATACATCACCGAGGAGAACCCCAGGTCCAGCGCCTCGGTGACCAGGTCGAGGTCATCGGCGTGATCGAGGTGGACGACCACCTCGGCCGTGGAGCTGCGCGCGATCTCCAGGGTCGCCAGCCCCACCGGCGCCAGGCCCCCGTGGTATTTCGCGGCGTTCTGGCTGATCTGCATCACCACCGGGGTGCCGGCGGCCTCCGCGGCGGCGGCGAAGCTCTCCGCGTTCTCCAGATGGACCACGTTGAAGGCGGCGATGCCCTCGCCGCGCTCACGGGCGCGAGCGGCGAGCGGAGCCAGGGGGGTCAGGGGCATCGGATCTCCTCGATCTCCACGGTCGTCTCGAGCTGTGCGGCGATCTCCAGGTCCACCTCACCGGCCACCGGCCGGGTCACCGCGCTGGCGCTGACCGCGACAGCGCGGGCGAGGACATCGGGCAGGGACGCCTGAGCAGCCAGCAGCCGCGAGGCCAGCGCCGCGACCAGCGCATCGCCCGCACCGGTCGGATTGCCGCTGAGCGGCTCGGGCAGCTGGGCCCGCCAGGCGCGGGGCGGGCCGTGCGCCTGGTCGTCCCGCTCGAGAGCGAGCAGCCCCTCTGAGCCCAGCGAGCACACCACGATGCGGGCGCCTGCGCCGATCAGGGCCGCTGCGGCCTCGAGCGGGGTGTCGGTGCCGGTGGCGTCCATGGCCTCGGCCGCATTGGGTTTGAGCACGGTGGCCCCGGCGCGGGCGGCCGTGAGCAGAGCGGGGCCGGAGGTGTCCACCAGCACCGGGCGGTCCTGGTCGAAGGCCGCGCGGATCAGATGGGCGAGGTCGCTGCCGGTGAGGCCCGGAGGCAGGGACCCGTTGAGGGTGACCGCCTCGATCCGCGGATCAGAGCTGGAGACCAGCGTCGTCAGGCTCTCGCGCAGCGCCCGGAGCTCTGCTGGGGTCACGGCCGGCCCGGGCTCGTTGAAGGCGGTCGCCCCGCCGGGGCCGACGACGGTGACGGTGCGGCGCGTGGTACCTGCGATCGGTGTCCAGGCCTGCCGGATGCTCGGCAGCGGGTCCAGCAGCTCACACAGCTCCTGGCCGACGCCCCCGCCCAGCGGCCCCGCGCAGATCGCGTCCACGCCGAGCTCGGCGAGGACCCGGGCGACGTTGAGCCCTTTTCCGCCCGCGGCGGCCCGCACCTCGCGCACCCGGTGCTCGCCGTGCACCCGCACCTCGTCGACGAGATAGGTGAGGTCCAGAGCAGGGTTCGGGGTGAGCGTGAGGATCACGATCGTGCCTCAGCGGAGATTAGGGGAGGAGCAGGCCCAGCCGACCCCGTCGGCCCCGGCGCCTCGGCGGACCCCGGCAACCCAACCGGCCCCGGCGACCCAACCGACCCTGGTGCCGCGGTCGACCCCGTCGGCCCCGGCGTCCCGGCCGGCCCCGCATCCGTCGGACCGGACCGACCGGCATCTCCCGTCGGGCCCGCGTCCGTCGCGCGCGTCAGGCCCAGCAGTCCTGCGCCCTGGCAGCCGGCCCACATCCCCAGCGAGGAGGGCAGCACCGGGGGAGCGGGCATCATCCCGAGGCGAGCGACGATCGAGTCGCGCAGGGTGTCCAGCACGATCGATCCGCCCTCGGCGAGCCCGCCGCCGATCACCACCGGCAGCGAACCCACACTGGAGACGATCGTGGCCAGCGCCTGGCCGAGGGTGTCCAGCGCGCTGAACAGGATCCGCTCCGCGCCGGGGTCGCCGGCGCGGGCCAGGTCCACCACCGCGCGGGCCGCGGGCCGCCCGCCATCGGTGGTGGCCAGCGCGGAATCCTCTTGGTCGATCTGCTGGGCGTAGCGCCGGCCGATCGCAGAGGCGGCGGCGACCTCCTCGAGCCGCACCGGGGCGCCGGTGTACGGCTCGGTCACCTGCAGCTGCCCGATCTCTCCGGTGAAACGATCGCCGAAGACGCTGCCGCCGTGCACCACCGCTGCCGCGATCCCGGTGCCGATCGGCACGAACAGCAGATCCGCCAGCGGAGGCAGGTCGCCGCCGTCCGGCGGGGTGCTCTGGGGCAGCAGCCGGCCAGCACCCCAAGCGGCCTCGGCCATCCCTCCGGCACGCACGTCATGGCCCAGGGCAAGCGGTGCGGTGAGGTGCTCGCGCAGCATCGCCCCCAGGGACAGATCCTTCCAGCCCAGGTTCACGGCCAGCTCGACCAGCTCGCGCTCCTCGTCCAGGATGCCCGGCACCACCGCGCCGATGGGGGTCTTCGCGGGCAGGCCGGCGCGCTCGCGCAGGGAGGAGGTCTCCCGCGCGAGCATCGCGCACAGCTCGCGAGGATCGGCGGGCGTGGGCAGCGAGTAGGGGATCCCCAGCGAACCGTCGGCCGCGACCAGCCCGATCTTGGTGCGGGTGCCGCCGACGTCGATCCCGATCGCGCGGCGCGGGGCCGCGGCCGAGGCGGCGTCAGCGGGCAGCGGGGCGGTCACGACGCGAGGTGGACGGCGCGGGTGAGGTGCCGCGGGGAGTCCGGATCCAGGCCGAGCGTCTCGGCGCGGCGCACCGCCCACAGGTGCGCGCCCACCAGCTGGGCCAACGGGTCCAGCCCCGGGGCGTGCCAGGTGGCCCCGGTCGCCTCCACCTGGGCCGACAGCCCCTCCGGGGCGGGGCCGAACACCGAGACCACCCGTCCCGGCTCCGCGATCGCGATCGGGCCGTGGCGGTACTCCATCGCGTAGTAGGCCTCGGTCCACGACTGGGTGGCCTCACGCAGCTTCAGTGCCGCCTCATCGGCCAGGCCCTTGGCCCAGCCCGTGCCCAGGAAGGTCACCTGGTCGGCGGCGATCAGCGCGGCCTCCGGCTCGGCCGACAGCACGGCCTCGGCGTCGGCGATGGCGGCGGAGAGGTCCTCGCCCAGGGAGGCGCGCAGCAGCACCAGGGTGGTGGTCGCGAAGCGGGTCTGGACCACCGAGGTCTCGTCGGCGAAGTCCAGCACGACCTCCGCGCTGGCATGCTGGGCGGCCGGGCCCTGCCCCACGGCGGTGATCAGCACCGAGGGGGTGTCGGTCGCCGAGAGCACGTCGATGATCTCGGTGGTGGTGCCCGAGCGCGACAGCGCCACGATCCGGTCGTAGCTGCGGGCGGGGGAGACCTCGGTCGCGGTGACCGCGTCGGTCACGCCCTGGCCGGCCGCCTCGCGCAGCGCCGCGTAGGCCATCGCCATGAACCACGAGGTCCCGCAGCCGATCACCAGCACCCGTTCCCCGGGACGGGGCAGCTTGCCCTGCTCCGCGGGCAGGGCCTCGAGGGCGCGCCGCCAGGTCGTGGGCTGGGAGCGCAGCTCGGTCTCGGTGGCTGTGGGGGTGTGGGTCTCGGCTGTCATGGGCCCTCCTGGGTCGCATCTTCGGCCGCCGGCGCACTCCGCACCGAGCGTGCATGGCAATGATCGTACAGCCTTTAAATGATCAAAACCAATCAGTGGGTAGGGCGGGCGCGGAGTCAGAGGTGGCCCGATGGTGGCGAGGCGGGCGGGGCGGGGAGCGAGTCGCAGGCGGCCCGGTGGTGGCGAGTCGGTAACATCGTGGGACCCGGACGGACGCAGGCGGCGCAGCAGCGAGAAGCACGAGGGGGCATCGATGGCAGCACAGGGCAGGAGCTCGCCCTCCACGGACCCCTCCGCCACGGATCCCACCTCCCCGGGCGGCGCGTCCCGGACCGGCGAGACGCCGCGCGCGGCCCGCGGACGCCGACGCCGCCTGGACACGGTGCTGGACCTGGTCATCGACAACGGCCACATCAGCGTCGAGGCGCTGGTCGCCCAGCTCGGCATCTCCCCGGCCACCGCCCGGCGAGACCTGGACGCGCTCGCCGACCAGCAGCTGGTGATCCGCAGCCATGGCGGGGCGTCGGCCAATCCCGACTCCAGCTCCCTGCCGCTGCGCTACCGGGCCGCCCGCAACGCCGGCCAGAAGGAGGCCATCGCCGCCGCTGCGGTCGACCTGGTCCGGCCCGGCTCCGTGATCGGCCTCAACGGCGGCACCACCACCACGGCCCTGGCCCACGAGCTCGCCTCCCGGCAGGACTTCCGGGACTGCGAACGCGCCACCGTGCTGGTCACCAACGCCGTCAACATCGCCCAGGAGCTCGCGGTGCGCCGGCACCTGCAGCTCGTGGTCACCGGGGGAGTGGTGCGCGAATCCAGCTACGAGCTGGTGGGCACCTGGGCCGAGCAGATGCTCGCCCAGATCCGCATCGACACCATGTTCATCGGCGTCAACGCCCTCAATGCCACCGACGGGGCCGGCACGCACGACGAGTCCGAGGCCTCCATCAGCTCGCGCCTGATCGAGCGCTCCACCCGGGTGGTGGTGGTCGCCGACCACACCAAGATCGGGGCCGACGCCTTCGCCCGCATCGGTTCCCCGGAGATCATCGATGACCTGGTCACCGACTCCGCCGCCGACCCCGCCGTGCTGGACCAGCTGCGCGAGGCCGGGATCGCGGTGCACATCGCTGAGGAGGGGGGCTGATGGGGGCGGGCGGCACCACGGATGGATCCTCCCGGGGACCCATCACGCTGTCCGATGTGGCTCGCGAGGCCGGGGTCTCGATCGCCACCGCCTCCTTCGTGCTCTCCGGCAGGGCCGGGGCGCCGTCGGCCGGGTCCCCGCAGACCAAGGCCAAGGTGCGGGCCGCCGCCGAGCGGCTGGGCTACGTGCCCAACCGCAACGCCCAGGCCATGCGGACCGGACGCGGCGGCGGGATCGTGCTGGCCCTGGGCGTGATCGCCGACCCGTGGAGCGTGGGCCTGGCCGAGCAGGTCCGTGCCGATGCTCTGCCCCATGACCTGTCCACGCTGATCCTGGCCGATGAGCGCTGGTACGAGTACATCTCCGGCAATGCCGCCGACTGCGCCTTCCTCACCAGCATCGACTTCACCGACGACGGGCCCGAGAAGGTGCGCCGGCTGTCCGCCAGCTCCCACAGCGGCCTGGTCGCCTTCTCCGCGACCATGGAGCCGGAGCGCTTCGACGTCATCCGCTCCTCGCCGCACCGGGCGGTCAGGGATGCCTACCGGCGTCTGCGTGCCCGTCATGACCGGGTGCGGCTGCTGGCCCCGGACCGCCTGCACCTGCTCGGCGGGACTCAAGTGCCGCAGCGGACCCAGACCTTCCTCGACACGGCCCGCGAGCACGGCGACGGTCCGGCCGAGGATCTCGTGCGCACCTCCCTGCCGGGCGGCCGGGAGAGCTATCGCACCAGCCTGGAGTGGCTGTCCGCGCCCGAGCGGCCCGAAGCGGTCATCTGCTACACCGGCTACCAGGCCGTCGCCCTGCAGGCCGCCGCCGAGAGGCTCGGTCTGCGCCAGCCCGACGACCTCGAGATCATCTCGATCGGCGACGTCCCCGCCGAATCGCAGTACTACGGCTCCATCAGCTACTACGGCGTCCAGGACGTCTTCGTCCGCATCTCCGAGGTGGTGGTGGGCCGGGCCCGCGACCGCAGCGACCGTCCCGGTGAGCTGCACACCTTCGACTGGGAGTTCTTCGCCGGCGACACCACGCGCGACCCCCTCCCGGCACCCGAGGCCGACCCGGCCCGTGGGCCCGACCCGGCCCCCGATTCCGCCCGCGCCTCCGGTCCCGTTCCCGATTCGGGCAGCGCCTGATCCCGCCCGCGCCTCCGATCCCGATCGCGAGCCGGGCCGGGCCTGGCCTGGCCTGGCCTGATCCCGCCCGCGCCTCAGATCCCGATCCCGCACTCAACAGCAAGGACCAGACGTGACCCCCTCCCTCAATCCGATGGCGACAGCCCTGTCCACCGAGTGGAAGGTGCCCGGCGTGTCGCTGCGCGACGTCACCATGCACGTCCCGCTGGACCATGACGACCACGCCTCGCCCGCGCTCCAGCTGTTCGCCCGCATCGCCACCGGTCCGGGCGGCGAGCACAAGCCCTATCTCGTGTTCCTCCAGGGCGGACCGGGATCCGAGGCGCCTCGGCCGCTGGACGCCTCCACCCCGGCCTGGCTGTCGCGGGCGCTGCGGGACCACCAGGTCGTCCTGCTCGACCAGCGCGGGACCGGCCGCTCCAGCCCCGTCGGGCTCGACGTCGCGCTGCCCCAGGGCGCCATCGAGGGGGTCGAAACGCTGCGCCAGGCCACGGCCGAGCAGCAGGCGCATTACCTCACCCACTTCCGGGCCGATGCGATCGCCCGTGACGCCGAGCTGCTGCGCGAACGGCTCGGGGCCGAGACCTGGACGCTGCTGGGCCAGTCCTTCGGAGGTTTCGTCACCCTGCGTTGCCTGACGGCACATGCCGACTCGGTGCACACCGCGCTGTTCACCGGCGGACTGCCGGTGGTCGGCCCGCACCTCGATGACGTGTACGCCACTACCTGGGAGGGCATGGTCGCTCGCAGCGAGAGGTTCTTTGCCCGTTTCCCCGCCGACCGGGACCGCATGCGCCGCCTGGCCGACCGCGCCGAGGCCGGCGACCTGCGTCTGCCCGACGGTCAGAGAGTGGGGGTGGAGAGGCTGCGCCGCCTCGGCCACCTGCTGGGGGCCTCGCAGGGCGCCGAGCATCTCCACCTGCTGCTGGACCTGGACCCCGACAGCCCGGCCTTCGCCCACGATCTGGCCGCCGCGCTGCCCTTCAGCGGCCGCAATCCTCTGTACTCGGTGATCCACGAGTCCTGCTGGGCCGACGGGATGGCCACCCGCTGGGCCGCCGAGCGCACAATGCCGCAGGCCGTGCGGGAGGACCCGACCCTGCTGGCCGGCGAGCACGTCCATCGCGAGCTGTTCACGGAGGACCCGCAGCTCGCGCCCTGGGCCGAGGCCGCCGAGATCCTGGCCGAGCACCAGTGGCCGCGGCTGTACGACGAGGTGGCCCTGCGCGGTGCCGATGTGCCCGGGGCGGCGGCCGTCTACTACGACGATGCCTACGTGCCGCGTGAGCGCTCGATGGCCACCGCCGCCCTGCTGCCCCGGGTCCGCACCTGGGTCACCAGCGAATACGAGCACAACGGCCTACGCGCCAGCGGCGAGCACGTGCTCGACCACCTGCTGGAACTGGCCGCCGGGCGCCGCGCAGCCTGACCGTCCCGCCCGGTTGCCCCACCTAGTGGGCGTCGTGGGCGTCGCCTCGCGCCATGAGGCGCGCCCACCGGTCGTCGGCCCGCCGGTCGTCGGCCCGCCCACCGGTCGTCGGCCCGCCGGTTGTCGGCCCGCCCGTGCGGCTCCGGCCATGGTCGCCCGCCCCGGCTCCGGTCGCCCGCCTTAGGCCGTGGCCATCCGCCCCGGCTCCGGTCGCCCGCCTTAGGCTCTGTGCGCGTGGGTGAAAGTGGTTTCAGAAGTACCGCAGTGTTCCTATGCGTCGCTGCGGACGTCTGGAGTGCATTTTCGCCCCGCCCAGCCTTCCCGCCCCGCGCAGGCCTATCCCGGTCGCCTGGCCCACCACCCCAGTCCTCCCCACCCCGGTCCCATACACGGCCGGGCGGCCGGTCTGTCGTCTCCGTCGTCGGCGATCGACACTCGAGACATGTCCACACGATCGGTGCTTCGCAGGCGGTTCGACGTCTGGCGTCCCAAGGATCTGCGGGCGGAAGGCACCAGCGATCGCAGCCGATCCAGGAAGATTCGAAGCGGTGACCTGATCTCCCTGGGGAAGGGCTGGTACTCGAGCCCGGGCACGCCACCGGAAGTGGCGGGCCCGTTGTCGCGAGGGCATCGTGCCACCTGCATCACCGCCGCGGAGATGCACGGGCTGTGGGTCCCCGCGTCGGCGAAGGTCCATGAGGTGGGGCTTCGCCGTGAATCGGAGACCAGTGAGTCGGCCGTGACATGGCATCGCCCGATAGTTCGCGCCTGGCCTGATGACGAACCGATCATGCCGCTTCGCGTCGCGCTCGTCCATGCCGCGCACTGTCTGCCTCCCTGGGAGGCGGCCGCGCTGCTCGAATCGGCGTTGGAGCGGTGGCAACTCGGCCCAGACGAAGTCGCCGAGATCCTCCGCGAGCTCCCGCCGACGCGTCGGAGAGCACTGGGCCGGATCAGTACCCGCGCAGGGTCGGGCTCCGAGACGAGAGTGCGGCGGCATCTGGAGCGTCGCGGGGTGCGGGTGCGCGAACAAGTCCACGTCCCTGAGGTGGGGCGTGTGGATCTGATCGCAGGCGACCGGCTGATCATCGAATGTGACAGCCTCGCCCATCATGCCTCGGTCTCGGGCTACCACGAGGATCGACGTCGGGATCGGATGTCCTTGAAAGGCGGCTATCTGGTACTCCGCCTGACCTGGCACGACATCTGGCAGGACTGGTCCGAGACCTGCGAACTGCTCGCTGATCTCATCGGTAAGCGCGTGCACCGTGGCCCCCTGCTCTGATCAACCGCGCCCGGCCCTGGGGCGTGTTCTGATCAACCGCGCCCGGCCGGGGCGTGTTCTGATCAACCGCGCCCGACCCCGGGGCGTGGGGAAAGTGCACTCAGGAGCTGCGGAGCGGCCGTATACGTCGCACCGCAGCTCTGGAGTACAGATATCCCCCGCCCACCCTGTGGCCCGGCCGCGTCGCCCGTGCCCTGTGGCCCGGCCGCGTCGGCGGTGTCCTGTGGCCCGGCCGCGTCGCCCGTGCCCTGCGGACCAGCCGCGTCGGCAGTCAGGCGCCGAGCCTCACGCGTCTGCGGCCAGGCGGAAGCCCTTGTTGCCGCTGGCGTCCTCGGCGGCTGTGGAGGAGCGGGCCGCGACCCGGTAGCGATTGCAGTAGGAGTCGTGGCACAGGTAGGAGCCGCCGCGCATGACCCGCACATCGCCGGTCATCGAGGCGGCCGCCCCGGTGGTCCAGGCATCGGAGCACCATTCCCACACGTTGCCGGCCACCTCGTACAGTCCCAGGCCGTTGGGTGGGAACGAGCGGACCGGGGCAGTGCCGAGGAAGCCATCCTCTCGGGTGTTGCGCAGCGGGAAGGCACCCTGCCAGATGTTGCACCGGTGCTCTCCGTCCGGGGTGAGCTCATCGCCCCATGCGTAGCGGGCCTGGTCCAGCCCGCCCCGGGCCGCCTTCTCCCACTCGGCCTCGCGCGGCAGGCGCATCCCGCACCAGTCCGCGAAGGCCTCGGCGTCGCGCAGGGACACATGCACCACCGGGTGATCGGGCCGTTCGCCCGCATCGGAGCCCGGCCCTTCGGGGTGGTCCCAGAACGCGCCCTCGACGGCTCGCCACCAAGGAGTGCCCGGCGGCTTCTGGCTGGCCCGACGCACCTCGGAGGACAGCAGGCCACCGAACACGAAGGACCAGCCGTACTCCTCGGCCTCGGTGACGTACTCGGTGTCGTCGACGAAGGCCGCGAACTCGGCATTGGTCACGCAGGTCGCGTCGATACGGAAGGCGGGGACCTGCACCGAGCGGATGGGCGATTCCCCGTCCCCGGGATTGCGGTCGGCGTCCTCGGTGCCCATCCGGAACGCACCGGCCTCGACCAGGATCGCGCGCTCGGCGCGGGAGCGGACCTGGGGGATCGGCGCGGCCCAGGGGTGCCGGCCGGAACCGGCCTGAGCCCGAGCAGGGGTCTGGTCCCCGGCACTGGTCTGGTCCTCGGCACCGGCCTGAGCCCCAGCGCCGGTCTGCCCACCGTCGTCGGTGTGCCCGTCGACGCGGGTCTGCCCGGTCGCCCCGGCTCGCCCCGACAACGCCGCGACGTCGATCTCGGCCGACGAGGCACAGCAAGAGGGGGCGGCAGGGGATGGGGCGTCGTCGGCGATCATAGTCTCAGCGTAGGCGGAACGGATCGGCCCCTGCGGAAGCGCTCCTCAGGATGCCCTGCACCGCTCGCACCAGTGATGCTTGTCACCCATGGGCAACGTTGCTAGCGTGCGAAGCTGCGCTCCACCTGCCGGCAGCGCCGACAACAGAGTCGGCCGCGAAAGGCATGAAGGCCGGCAACCGGGTCGGCCGCGAAAGGCATGACGGGGGCACGATGCAGTGCACTCGAAGGGAGCGCGGGATCGGATCCGATGACGACCGAGGAGACCCAGCGTGAGAACACCGTCGAACCAGCCCGAGCGTCCCGGACGTCGCCGTGTCCTGGCGTCTCTGCCCGCCGGGGCGGTGCTGGCCGGTGCGGCCACTGCCGGCGCGACCACCGCCGCCGCCCGTCCCACCGGTCGAGGTCGAGCCGCGGACAAGGGCGCGGGTGGGGACTTCCGCCTCGGCGTCGAGAACCTGCTGGAACCGGAGCAGCTGGGCACGCTGGAGGGGGAGGACGTCGGTCTGATCACCAACCCCACCGGGACCGACTCCTCGCTGCGCTCCACCATCGACCTGCTGATCGAGGCCCAGGACGAGGGCGGCTTCACCCTGACCACCCTGTACGGCCCGGAGCACGGGGTGCGCGGCGCCGAGCCGGCTGGCGGTGAGGTCGAGGACTACATCGATGAGAAGACCGGGCTACCGGTGCGCTCGCTGTACGGCGATACCCAGAAGCCCACCCCGGAGATGCTCGAGGACGTCGACACGCTGCTCTTCGACATCCAGGACATCGGCACCCGCTTCTACACCTATATCTGGACGCTGTTCTACGCGATGGAGGCCGCCGCGGAGAACGACAAGCGCTTCGTGGTCCTGGACCGCCCGAACCCGCTGGGCACCGAGGTAGCCGGGTTCCTGCTGGACCCGGAGCTGTCCTCCTTCGTCGGCCTCAAGGAGATCCCCCAGCAGCACGGGCTGACCGTGGGCGAGCTGTCCCAGCTGTTCAACGGCGAGTTCCTCGACGGCGGCGTGGACCTCGAGGTCATCGCCATGAGCGGCTACGACCCCGAGTCGCCCCGTGAGACCGGTCTGCCCTGGATCCAGCCCTCGCCGAACATCCCCAACGTCGAGACCGCGATGGTCTACCCCGGCACCGGCCTCATCGAGGCACTGAACGTCTCCGAGGGCCGCGGCACCACCACTCCGTTCCTGTGGTTCGGTGCCCCGTTCATCACCGAGTCCCAGATCGACCAGATGATCGCCGATCTGCACGGCGCCGAGCTGCCCGGCGTGCTGGCCCGCCCCATGTTCGCCACCCCCACCACCTCCAAGCACGAGGGTGAGTTCTGCGGGGGAGTGCAGCTGCACATCACGGATATGGACGCCTATGAGCCGGTGCGCACCGGGATCCACGTGGTGGCCACGCTGCTGCGCACGGTCGAGGAGGTCGACTGGCGCGAGGGGGAGGACTGCCGCACGGAGGCCGACGTGTGCTGGATCGACTCCCTCTCGGGCACCAAACGCACCCGGCAGATGCTCGAGGACGGCGAGGGCGCCGAGGCCATCGTCCTGGCCTGGCGGCGCGAGATGCGCCGCTTCGAGCTGACCAGCAAGCGCTACCGGATCTACTGAGCGTCCCCGGCCGCCCTGACCCCCACCCGGCTGCCCTGCCCCCACTCGGCCGCCCTGCCCCCCACTCGGCCGCCCTGACCCATCCGGCATCCCCGACCCCCATCCGGTGCCGCGCCACCGTCGACCCCACGGGGTCCAGACCGCGACGTCGGCCCCTGCGGAAGGAGCCCGCCATGACCACCCCCACCCCGCCTCCCGAGCCCACCCCATCGGCCGAGCCCTCATCGGCCGAGCCTGCGCCCGCCGAGCCCACGCCCGCCGAGCCCACGCCCGCCGAGCCCACGCACGCCACCGGTCGTCCGTCCCGCGGCGCGAGCGTGATGAGTCGCCGGGCTCTGGGCGCCCTGGCCGTGGGCGGCACCGCCGCGCTGGCCCCGCTGACTGCCGCAGCCGCGGCCCCCACCGACCGGGGCTGGGACAACGGCCAGCAGCCCAGCGTGCGGCACCGCCGCCGGGCCGACCGGCTCATCGCGCAGATGAGCATCGAGCAGAAGATCGGCCAGCTGTTCGTCGCAGTCGGGTACGGCTCGGCCGCCGACCAGCCGCATGAGTCCAACACCGCCACCACCGGCGTGGACACCATCGCCGAGATCATCGCCACCCACCACGTGGGCGGCCTGATCTACTTCGCGTGGAGCGAGAACCTCGAGGACGTCGAGCAGATCGCGACCCTCTCGAACGACGCGCAGCAGGCGGCGCTGGACAGCGGCGGCATCGCCCTGCTGATCAGCGCCGACGAGGAGCGGGGCGTGGTCAAGCGACTCCCACCGCCGGCCACCCCGCTACCGGGGGCGATGGCCATCGGCGCCACCGGGTCGGCAGCGCATTCCGGTCAGGCGGCCGGGATCGTCGCGGCCGAGCTGGGGGCCTGCGGACTGAACCAGTCCTACACCCCGGTGGTCGACGTGAACATCGAGGCCGCCAACCCGGTGATCGGGGTGCGCGCCTTCGGGGCCGACCCGGACCAGGTCTCCGAGCTCGGCGTCGCCCAGGTCCGCGCCCTGCAGAAGGCCGCGATCTCCTCCTCGGCCAAGCACTTCCCCGGTCACGGCGACACCGCCGTCGACTCCCACATCGGGCTGCCGGTCATCGACCACAGCCGCGCAGAGCTCGACGAGATCGACCTGCCGCCCTTCCGCGCGGCGATCGACGCGGGGATCGACTCGATCATGACCGCCCATATCGTGGTGCCGGCGCTGGATGATTCCGGGCGGCCCGCCACCCTGTCCCAGCCGATCCTGACCGGTCTGCTGCGTGAGGAGCTGGGCTTCGAGGGTGTGATCGTCACCGACTCCCTGGCCATGGACGGCGTGCGCACCATGTTCGACGACGACCGGGTGCCGGTCGAGGCGATCCTGGCCGGCGCCGACCAGATGCTGATGCCCCCGGACCTGACCGTCGCCATCGACGGGGTGGCGGCGGCCGTCGCCTCCGGGGAGATCACCGAGGAGCGCCTGGACGACTCGGTGCGCCGGATCCTGGTCCAGAAGATCGAGCGCGGGGTGCTGGAGGATCCCCATGTGGACGTGGGCCAGGTCGAGGAGATCGTCGGCTCCCGTGCTTTCCGGGACACCGCCCAGGAGATCGCCGACGACGCGGTCACCCTGATCGCCGACGACGGCACGCTGCCCCTGCCCGCCGGCTCCACGCTGCTGGTGACGGGCGTGGCCGCCCAGGAGCTGCTGGACGCGGCGGTCGAGGAGCTCGCTGAGCACGGCATCGAGGCCACCGGCCATCTGCTCGAGGAGATCGACGAGGCTGCCTCGGAGGCTGCCGCGGAGGCCGCCGCCGGGATGGATGCGGCCCTGGTGCTCACCTCCTCGGTCGAGTTCGAGACCCCACCCGAGCAGGTCGACCTGGTCGCCCAGGTGGCCGCGCGCGGCACCCCGGTCCTGAGCGCCTCGCTGCGCAACCCCTATGACGTGGTCCATCTCGGCCCGGTCGCCGCCTCGATCGCCGCCTACGGCAACGCCGAGTGCGACGTGCGCGCGGTGGCCCGGCTGATCGCCGGGGAGATCGCCCCGCACGGCACCCTGCCGGTCGCGATCCCCGAGGCCGACGGCTCGGGCGAGGCCTACCCGATCGGGCACCGCGCCGATCTCAGCGGCTGACCGTTCCCCTGGGCGCGGCGGACCAGCAGCCCGCCGGGTCGACGCTCCAGGATCGGGCCCTACCGGGCAGCGGTGGCGCCCTCAGCCGATCCGGGAGCGCTCGGGGCGCGGCTGCCGCACGGGGGGCCAGACCGTGTCGAACAGCCACGCGAACCCGAAGGTGTAGGCGAGGAAGAACACCAGCAGCCCGACCTCGAGGGTGAAAGCATGCAGCAGGGACACCTGGAGTATCCAGGCCACCAGCGGCAACAGGAGGAGGATCAACCCGCCTTCGAAGCCCACCGCGTGGGCGGCCCGCCGCGGCAGGGTCCGGGTCTGGGACTCCTGGCGCCTCTCCCACGCCTCCAACAGGGTGGTCCAGGTGAAGTTCCAGATGACCGCCACGGTCGATGCGGCCACCGCCACGACCGTGGAATGGCCCCTGCCGAATCCCAGCACGACCAGCCCCACGCTGGTCAGTGCGATGGCGAGGAGCTCGTAGCTCGCGACGTAGCAGATCCGTCGGACCAGGGGTGACACCGAAGCCTCGTCGGTGCTCATGCCCGTCCCCGTCCGGACCCATCGGGCGCGGCCCGCAGTTCGCGCAGGCGATGCGCGTGCAGCCGGGCGGCGGTGAACACCGAGCCGGTCACCAGGATCGCCACGCTCATCATCCCCAGCACCACCGCGAAGGTCGCGCCCAGGGAGACCAGGGCGATCAGCCCGCTGGAGGTGATGATGCCCAGCGCGTTGGCGGTGCGCAGCAGGGCGAACACCTCGGCACGATGCTCTGGTAGCACCAGGCGGTCCAGCACCAGCTGGTAGTAGGTCGCCAGCGGCGCCAGCACCAGGCCCACCAGGAGGGCCCCGATCAGGGTCGCGGTCACCGAGTGGCCCACCATCACCGCCAGCACCCCCGCCGCCATCACGATCAGCCAGATCAGCACGGTGCGGCGGCGCGGCATGTGGTTGCGCACGCTGACCCAGACCCCACCGGCGATCGAGGTCATGCACAGGGCCAGTGGGAAGACCACGCCCCAGGAGGGCGCGAGACCGAAGGAGACCGCCATGGACACGGCGCCGATCTCGATGGCCGCGATCGCCGCCGAGCTGGCCGCGGCGCAGAACAGCCAGACCCCGATCATCGGCGTGAACGGCAGGTTCGCCGCGCGGCCCGGGCCCGTGGCGGTCGCGGTGGCCTGGGGGATCCGCGGCAGCAGCACCATGGGTCCGGCGCCCAGCACGACCATCGCCCAGATCGCGGCCTGCGGGGACAGTGCCCCCAGCCCCGAGGCGATCACGGGAGCGGCGGCGAAGGTGACCTCGTTCAGGGTCGCCGCGATGCCCAGGGCCCGCGGCATCCGTCCGGCCGAGACCAGATGGTTCAGCACCGCCCGCAAGTGCCCGAAGGCGGCGCCGTTGACCAGGCCGGCTGCGGCCGCGGAGGCCACCAGCAGGCTGAACGGTGCTCCGAGGCCCGCCAGGACCGCGACCGCGGCGAGCGCCACCGTGCGCACCCCGATCAGTGCCCGCAGGAAGGGGATCGGCGCGAAGCGGCGTCCGAATCGGGTGACCGGGACCGCTCCCACGACCTGCGCGAGCGTCATGGCGAGCATCATGGCCGCGCCGCTGGAGGGGTCACCGGTCAGCGGCAGGGCGATCAGCGCGAAGGCGATCGGGGCGGCCGCCTGCGGCACCGTGAACGACCCGTAGGAGACGAACCAGCGCAGCAGGCGGCCGTCGGTCCGGCGGGCTGACGGGGCAGTGGCGGTGACCTGCTGAGTCATGGGGCGACCTCCTTCGGGGCGTCGGGGACAGGGAGAACTGCGGGATGATGGGTCGAGGACGGGGGCGGCACGGGCGGGCGACAGCGACGGGGCGGCGGGGCGGTGCCGGGCACCCGAGCGAACGCACATGGTCAGACGCTGCTCGACACCCGCATGCGCAACATAATGCCCATGCAGGGTTTGTGCAATATAGTGCCCATCACCATGAAGGCAGGCATCGAACCGCATGACGAAGCCGGTGACCCCGGTCGGGCCCGGGCCGCGATCCCCGGCCCGGGCTCTGACCTCGCCGGCACCCCCGGCGAGGGGATGCGCCCGGCCGTGGTCGAGCAGCTCGGCATGCGCATCCGTGCGGCCCGCCAGGACCAGGACCTGTCCGTGGGGGCGCTCGCCGAGCTCAGCGGTGTCAGCCGCCGCATGCTCACCCAGATCGAGCTCGGCCAGGCCAACCCCAGCGTCTCGATCCTCGACCGCGTCGCCGCCGGCCTGGGCACCACCTTCGCCGCCCTGGTCGGCGTGGGCGCCGACGACGCCCCCGAGGGCGTGGAGATCTGGTCGACCGACAC
>DWZH01000092.1 GCA_019118275.1 Candidatus Brachybacterium merdavium
TCCATACAGGCCTCCGGCTTCGATGGCGGCAAGATGCTCACCCGCATCGATCTCGAGGATGATCGCACCCCCTTCATCCTCGAGGCCAGCGCGAACGCCGTCACCGACCTCGCCCGCCACGAGCTGATCGCGATGGTCGAGCCGTTCATGTCCTCCCGCCCCGGCGGGCCGGGCACGAAAGTCGTCAACGACCTCTCACCCGAGGCCGTCATCAAGTCCATCCACATCGCCCAGGGGCTCGGCGCCACCAGCGCCTACACCTGGCTGAAGCTGCCCGCGGTCGACGACATGGAGCGCGTCATGGACGCCACCACCATGCCGACCCTGATCCTGGGCGGTGATCCCGTCGATGACGATCCGGTCGCGCTGCGCGCCTCGTGGAAGCGGGCGCTGGACCGCCCCAACGTGCGCGGGCTGGTCGTCGGCCGCACCCTGCTGTACCCGGCGGGTGACGACGTGACCGCAGCCGTGTGCGCCTCGGTCGACATGATCCGCTGACCCCGCCCCCGGTCGGCGCCGACCGGGAGCCGTACCCGCCCCGTTCGAAGGGAGAGCACCATGACCACCAGTTCCGAGCTCCACCTGCCCGCCGGCTCCACCGGCCAGGGCCGCTACGAGACCGTCGTGGACCCCGGCCGTCGCGAGGGCTGGGTCCACACGGGCCTGCGCGTCCTGGCCCTCGAGCCGGGGCAGACCGAGTCCAGCACCGCCAACGGGGTCGAGGTGATGGTCGTGCCGCTCAGCGGCGGCTGCGACATCACGGTCGACGGCCACAGCTACACCCTGCGTGGCCGCCGCGACGTGTTCGCCTCCGCCACCGATGTGCTCTACGCGCCCGTCGGCTCCGAGCTGACCATCACCTCCGTAGACGGCGGACGCTTCGCGCTGGCCACGGCGGTGGCCGCCTCCACGCACCCGGTCGCGCTGATCCGCGCCGAGGACATCCCGGTGGAGATCCGCGGCGGCGGCAACATGACCCGCAAGGTGCGCAATTTCGGAACCGTCGGCTCCTTCGACGACTGCGACAGCCTGATCGCCTGCGAGGTCATCACCCCCGGCGGCAACTGGTCCAGCTACCCCGCCCACAAGCACGACGAGACCACCGAGACCGAATCCGAGCTCGAGGAGATCTACTACTACGAGATCCAGGACGCGCCCGACGGCGGCCCCGGCTTCGGCTTCCATCAGACCACCTCGAGCGGGGAGGACAAGCCGATCGATGTCCTCACCGAGGTCCGGGGCGGGGACACCGTCCTGGTCCCGCACGGCTGGCACGGCCCCTGCGCGGCGGCACCCGGGCACGACATGTACTACCTCAACGTGATGGCCGGCCCCGAGGCGGAGCGCGCCTGGAACATCACCGACCACCCCGAGCAGACCTGGGTGCGCGGCACCTGGGACGAGGCCGGGATCGACCCCCGACTCGAGGGAGAGACGCGATGACCGACACCCCGACCGCACCCCCGCAGACCGCGCCCCCCGAGGACGTCCGCATCGGCGTGATCGGCGTGGGCAAGATGGGCGCCGACCACGTCGAGCGCATCTCCCGCCGCACGAAGGGCGCCCGCGTCAGCGTGATCAGCGACTACCTGCGCGAGACCGCCGAGAAGGCCTCCGCCACCGCGCCCGGCTCACGAGTGGTCGCCACTCCCGAGGAGGTCATCGCCGCCGACGACGTCGACGCCGTGCTGATCGCCAGCCCCGGGCAGTTCCACCGCGAGCAGGTGCTGGCCGCGATCGAGGCAGGCAAGCCCGTGCTGTGCGAGAAGCCGCTGGCCATGAACCCGCAGGACGCCTACGACGTGGTCCGCGCCGAGCATGCCAGCGGCCGGACCTTCGTCTCGCTCGGCTTCATGCGCCGCTTCGATGCCGGCTACGTCGAGCTGAAGGACGCCCTCGAGTCGGGCGAGCTCGGCACCCCGCTGCTGCTGAACTGCAAGCACCGCAATGCCGAGGCGCCCCCGGGCTTCGACAACACGATGATGGTCTACGACTCGGCCGTCCACGAGATCGACGCGATCTCCTATTTCCTCCAGGAGCCGGTGGTCTCGGTCCAGACGATCGCCGCGCGCAGCACCGAGAACGCCCCCGAGGGCCTCAGCGACCCGATGCTGCTGCTGTTCCGGACCGCTTCCGGCACCCTCGTCACCGACGAGCTGTACGTCAACACCAAGTCCGGCTACGAGGTGCGCACCGAGCTGGTGGGCTCCCTGGGCAGTGCCACGGTGGGCCTGGAGGTCGGCCGCGTGACCACCCAGCTGGCCGGGGGCCGCTGGGGCGGTTCGGTGGCGCCCGACTTCCGGCCCCGCTTCATCGACGCCTATGACGCGCAGGTCCAGGCCTGGGTCACCGCGGTGGCCGACGGCAGCAACGTCGCGCCCCGTTCGGCCACCGCCTGGGACGGCTACGCCGCCGCCGCGGTCTGCGAGGCTGCCGAGCAGGCGCTGTCGGTCGACGGCGCGGTGGAGGTGACGCTGCAGGAGCGTCCCGTGTGACCAGGCCGGCGTCGGCCGGTTCGCTCCGACCGGTCGGCTCTAGCCGGCTGGGCTCTGAGGGACCGTCCCCGACCGGCCTGGCTTTGACCGGACCGTCCCCGACCGGCCCGGCTTTGACCGGGCCAAACCGACGGCATGCCGGACAATCGGCCGGGCAGGCCCGTATCCTCGGGAGCGGGCCTGCCCGGCCGGGCCCCGGTCATCGTCGACACGGACACCGGCCCGCAGCATGGCGGACCGGAACATCGACCCAAGGAGGCAGCCGTGGACAGTGCCGCGACCTCGGACAACGGTGCCATCACGCTGGATCTCAGCGTCGACCGGGACAGCGCCACCCCGCTGTACCTGCAGCTGGCAGGCGGGATCGAGGAGGCCATGCGCGCGGGCACGCTTCCCCCGGGCAGCCGGCTGGAGAACGAGCTGGCCCTGTCCAAGCGGCTGGGTCTGTCACGGCCGACGGTCCGGCAGGGCATCCAGGAGCTGGTCGACAAGGGGATGCTGGTGCGCAAGCGCGGGGTCGGCACCCAGGTGGTGCAGGCACCGGTCAACCGCCAGGTGGCCCTGACCTCGCTGTACGACGACCTTCGCACCGCCGGGAAATCGCCGCGCACCGAGATCATCGAGTACCGGATCGGCCGACCCTCTCCCGAGGCCGTCGACCGTCTCCAGCTGCGTCCCGGGGAGCAGGTGCTGGACCTGATCCGTGTGCGCTACGCCGATGGGGAGCCCCTGGCGGTCATGCGCAACGCCATCCCCGAGCGCATCGCCCCCTCCCGGGAGGCCCTGGCGGCCTCCGGGCTGTACGCGTGCCTGCGGGAGCAGGGGATCACCACGGTGCTCGCCCATGAGCGGATCGGGGCGACGGTCGCCGACGCGGAGCATGCCGAGCTGCTCGGCGAGGAGGTCGGCGCCGCGCTGCTGACCATGGAACGCAAGTCCTTCGCCAACGACGGCAGCGTCGTCGAGTACGGGTACCACGTCTACCGCGCCTCGCGATACTCCTTCGAGGTCACCCTGGTCGACTCCTGAGCGGAGCGGCGAGAGGCGTGGGCCGGGGAGCGGGTCCTTGCGACGACTGCCCGCGGTCAGCGCGCAGAGGCGCGGGTCACGGCGACGCTTTTGTGCACGTCACAGCCAAGTCCGGTTCTGACGTGCACAAAACCATCGGCTCCGTGGCCCCGTGACTCAGGAACGCACACGCAGGCTGGTGGTCCCGCCGTCGACGGTCAGCAGCACCCCGGTGGTGGAACGGTTGCGGGGGGAGGCGAGGTAGCAGTGCGCCTCGGCGACCTCCTCGGGCTCGACCAGCCGGCCATGCGCCTGGCGGGCCTCGAGGGCCTTGCGCTCGGCGACCGGATCGTCGGCCGCCTCCAGCAGCCGTCCCACCCAGGGGGTGTTCGCGGTGCCCGGCACCACGGCGTTGACGCGGATGCCCTCGCGGGCCCAGTCGGCGGCCATGGCCAGGGTCATCGAGTGGATCGCGCCCTTGGAGGCGGAGTACAGCACGCGCTGCGGCAGACCGGTCTGCGAGGCGATCGACGAGGTGTTGACGACCACCGCGTTCTCGGAGCCGCGCAGATGGGGCAGGGCCGCGCGGGTCACGCGGGCCACCGACATGACGTTGATGTCCAGCACACGCGCCCACTCGGCATCGTCGTTGGCGGTCACATCGCCCTGGGCGCCGATACCGGCGTTGTTGATGACCACGTCCAGCCCGCCCAGCTGCTCGGCGACCTGCTCCACGGCCTGGTCCACGGCCGCGGAGTCCGAGACGTCGCAGCGCAGGGCGATGGTGCCCTCAGGGGCGGTGTCAGGGGAGAGGTCCAGGATTGCCACGCTCGCGCCGCGCGCCATCAGGGCACGTGCGGTGGCGGCGCCAATGCCGGCTCCTCCGCCGGTGACCAGGGCACGGATGCCGTCGAACTCCAGGGGCTGCGGGGGCGTCGTGGACAAAAGAGGTCTCCTCCATGAGATCGGGTGGGGCCGATACTACGTGACATCGGAGGTCTGTCGTCCTCGTGATTACGCCTCGGACCTGCAGGTTCGTGTTCCGGCAGGTGGAATTCGGCATGGTGAACCTGGTCGGTGAGGGCGGGCCGGACCGAGCAGCCCCCGTGGTGCAAGCGGGCCGGGCCGAGCGCAGCCCCCCGTGGTGCAAGCGGGCCGGGCCGAGCGCAGCCCCCGGTGGTGCAAGCGGGCCGGGCCGAGCGCAGCCCCCGCCGCCCAGGGTGCTGAACGGCTCTGTGCGCGTGAGAGCCAGGCGCGGTTCTCATCCGCACGAAACCGTTCAGGCCCGGGCCAGACCGATCGGGTGCACGGTCAGGTTGAGCGGGCGCACGGCCCGAGCAGTTGGGCTCACGTCCCGATCAGGGTCAGCCATCCCGTCGGGACGGTCCGGCGTCAGTCCTCGATCTCCAACAGGTCCTGGGCGCTCTTCTCCAGCTTCATCCCCTCGTCGGGGTCCTGATTCATCCGATCCAGGTAGGGCTGGGCCCGCTGGACCTGCTGCTCGAGAGCATTCACGGTGGTCAGGAAGTTCTCATTGGCCTGGCTGCGGAAGGTGTCGATCCCGTCCATGGTGGTGAACAGGTTGTCAAAGGCGCGCTGCAGGGTCTCGGGGGAGACGCCTGAGCTGGAGGCCTGCTCCTGGATCTTCTGGGTGTTGTCGGCCAGCATCTGCGAGGTGCGGTCGATCAGGGAGTCGGTGGTGCGGTTGATCGCGTCGATCTGGTCGAGCACGATCTTCTGGTTCTCGAGCGCCTGCGCGGTGATCACGGCGGTACGCAGCGCGGTGACCGTGGTGGTCTGGGCCCGCTCCACACCCTGGGCGAGCTGGGTGTTGTTGTCCTCGATCAGGCCCATTGCCATGTACGCCTGTACGGTGACGGCGATCTGCGTGGCCACATCCTGACGGCGCTGGCGCACGGCGAACAGGACGTCGCGCTCGAGCGCGTCGGCCGCGTCGGTCCGCCCTTCGGCGCGGGCCTGCTCGGCGCGCCGCACCGCCTGCTCATCCAGCAGCTGCAGCAGATAGGAGGCCTTCTGCAGAGAGCCGAGATCCTCCCAGAGAGAGCGGCGCTCCACCGCCAGCTCGGCATTGTCGCGCTGCAGCATCTCCTGGCCGCGGCCCAGCGCCGCGAGCACCTCGTCGAGCTGCTTCTGGTTGGACTCGAAGCCGCGGAAGTACCGCTTGACGCGGTTGCGGCCGGGCAGGAACGACAGCGCCTTGTCGGCGAACGTCTCGTCCTGGGGGGCGAGGTCTTCCATGGTGGTGCGCAGCTCGGACAGGCTCTTGGAGACCTCCTCCTGAGCGCTGCCGCTGTTCTGGGCCTCCCGCAGGGACTGCTCCATGAACCGTGACGAGGTGCCCGAGGTGCGCTCGAAGGTCCGACGTGCCACGGCCCCCAGCGCATTGACCTGCGCGGTGAACTCCTGTGAATGCGGGTTGAGGGCCGAGACCTCGTCCAGCCACGCATCGGCGCGGCTCTCGAGCTCCCGTCGCTGCTCGTCCGGCAGGTCCGACAGCATGGAGACGGCCTTGTCCTCGCTCACCTCCTCGACCGGCTCGGCAGGGGTGATCTCGGCAGCGGGTGCGGGCGGTTGGAGCTTGTCATCCATCAGGGCCTCCTCGGCGGGCGGTGCGGTGGGTTCGTGAGGGTCAGATGTCGATGAGCGGGCTGAGGCGCTGGTCGGCGAAACGGGTGCGCAGGAACTCGGAGTGGACCTCGAGGGAGTGGGAGACCCCGGCGACCACGTCGTGCTCGATGCGCTCCAGACCTTCACCGAGCACGGTGAGCTGGTCATCGATGCTGGTGAGATTGTCCAGCGCCTCCTGGCGGGCGCTGCCCTTGAAGGTCGCGAGGAAGCCGACCGTGTCCTCGGCGGCATCGACCAGCTCCGGCAGGTAGCGGGTGGCCATCCCGTCGAGCATCGTCAGCTCGCCCGCGTAGGGGCGCAGCGTCTGGATCGTCTCTGAACCGACCAGGGCATCGATGCGGCGCAACAAGGAGTCCACATGCTCCAGTGCGAGCCCTGCTGTCGGCTCCGAGACCGCGGTGCGCAGCCTCGAGGTGCGGGTGCGGACCGTGGCGGTGGCCTGCAGGATCTTCTCGAGGGTCTGCTGGGTGGGCTCGGCGATGTCCACGTCCGCCTCGAGCAGTGAGGACGGGGCGGGTCGGGTGGCGCGCAGGAGCAGTCCGCTGCCTCCGGCCGCCAGCACTCCCGCCCCGAGGGCGCCGCCGGCCACGAGCAGCGGGGCGGCCAGCGCGGCACCCAGTCCCAACACGAGCGCTCCGATGCCGATGAGACCGCCGACCAGCACCGGCACCCCGAAGGTCACCAGCGGGCGGCGCCGGGGGCGGCCGATGGAGGCGGTGTTCGCGGGCGAGTGCACCTTCCCCTCGAGGGGCCGCTGGGTGGGTCCCCACAGGTCCCGCCGTTCGGCGGTCGCCTTCCAGGGCAGATCGCGGTGGCCGGGTGCGACGGGGGGTTGGGGTGCGTGGGAGTTATCGGGCGCGACGGGATCGGGGGACGTGCCGTCCCCGGTGGTCGGCTGGTGGGCCGACGATTCGTTCCCGTCTGTCACCGGCACTCGCTGATCTCTCGGAGGTGGAGAGGAGGGGCTCGTCGGCGTCCTCGTCCGGGCCGGGTCTGACTCCCGGTCTGGTCCCGGCCCCGGCCGGGGCCGCGCCGTGCGTGAGCGTCTCCCCATGAGCGTCCCTGAAGGTTACCGCGAGCCACTGGGCATGGGGTCAAGAGAATCGGCGCGTGCTGCTGGCCGTGCTGGCCCGCTGGCCCTGCTGTCCGCAGGCGATCGGCCGTCCTGCGCTGGACCATTGCGCAGGCACCCGAGGCCCCGTGACCGCTGTGTGCGCTGTGCGTCCGAGGTCGGCCGCACAGCGCACACGGGTGTCGAATCATCCACGTCGGGTCAGGGCCTCACCTCCGGCCAGGGGGTCGTCGAGGAGCGGATGCGGTGGAGGGTCGAGATCATCGGCCCCCGTCGGCGGTCTGCGTCGGCGGTCCCCGGCAACGATGGATCGGGATGAGTGGGGCTGCGGTGCGGCGGATCATCGACCGGGCCCTGGGCTCACCTGCCCGCCTCGGCGGGAGCGGCGGCACGGAAGATCGCCCGGGGGCGGCGGCGCCCGTTCAGCCAGGCCCCGACCCAGGTCGAGCGCACCATCAGGTCATAGCTCAGCACCAGGATCACCATGCTCACAGTCCACGTGATCAGCAGCTTCACCAGAATCGGCAGCCCGGTGGGGGCCAGGGCGATCCCGACCGCCATCACCAGCGGCAGGTGCAGGATGTAGATCCAGTAGGAGCTGTCGGCGGTATAACGCACCGCCGGTGAACCGCCCGAGAAGAGCTTCCCGGCCAGCCCGATCAGAGCGAACACCCAGGCCCACGAGGCCAAACCCTGGACTGCGGCGGCGATGACCAGCATCCCGGACCGAGCGTCGAGGGCGAACCAGCCGGTCAGGAATGCCGCGATGGTCAGTACGATCGCGGCCGGGAGCATCCATGCCCACCCGGAGGTGGCCCGGCGCATGCCCCCCTCCGGGGCGTGGAGGAACCAGCCCACCAGGAACGCGCCGAGATAGGTGAGAGTGGGAGCGAGTTCGGGCCGGATCGTCTCCGGCTGGATGATCCCGAACATCGCCACGCCCTGCACGAGAAGGCCCAGTGCATAGGGGACGGCTGCGAGCAGCAGGCCGGCGGGGCTCGCCAGGGCCGCACCGATCCCCTCCGCCCACGCGTCCGTGCGGTCGATGCCGAGCACGCGCAGCAGCACGGCGCGCACGGCCACCGTGATCACGATCGCCTCCATCAGGACCAGCAGGAACCACAGGTGGGAGGGGTTCAGCACCGCCAGCAGCCCCGGATCCTGCCCGGTGGCCTGCTCGGGGGCGGCCCCCGCCGGTTCGGGGATCAGCCCCAGTGCGACCCCGGCGATCACGGTCGCGATGACCATGACCACCATGATCGGCGCGAACACCACCACCGGCAGCAGGATCCGCTTGGCGCGGTCACGCAGGAATGCCCCTGCGCCGCGGCGATGCAGGACCATGCGCGCGAAATAGCCGGCCAGCGTCATGAACAGCACCATCCGGAACAGGTGGATGGTGAAGACGGTCTCCGAGGTCCACTCAGCTGACCGGGAGTCCGTGAACAGCCACATCCCTCCGGGCTCGAAGGGCAGCAGGGAATGGAGCACGATGCCCAGCAGCAGCGCACCGGCGCGTACCGCATCGAGGTGATGCAGCCGCTGCGACGACGGCGTGGCACGTGCGGTGTCGTTGCTGCCGTGCGAGCGTTCGGCAGGGGAGGATGAGGTGACGGACGGGGAGTCTGGAAGGTTTGCAGAGCGCATCCCCTGACCGTAGAAACCGGCTCACGCTCGCAGATCGCCCGATCGTCCCCTCCGGGATCCCCCGATCGTCCCCCTCCGGTATCCACTGACCGATGGATGCCCGTCCCTGGTATCTCGAGGTCGACGAGGGGACACTGATAGCTATGGCCACCGACGTCTCGTCCCCCTCGACGACGCCCCGGCCCGCCCCGAGGACGGGCCGCCACCAGCCCACCCCACCAGGCGGGCCCGGGAGCTCCTCCGGTCTGCTCGCCCCTGTCTCACCCCGTGACCAGCACAGCCCGGCCTCACCCCGTGACAAGCACAGCCCGGCGCGCGCGACCGAGCCGCGACCGGTTGATGGTCCCGACGGGGCCGTCGACCACGACCGCCTCCGCGATGACACCCCCGACGATGCCCCCGGTCCCAGCGCACCCGGGGTGATCGGGCGGCTGGTCCCGCCGTTCCTGGCGGCGATCTCCACGGCCCTGGGCTGGGTGATGGTCGATGTGCTCACCAGCGGCCCCCAGATGTGGTGGGCCACCGCGGTGGTCGTGGTGACCATGGGGCTGCGTCTGCTGCTCGAGCGCGCCCTTCCGCGCTTCGGTGCCGGCAGCCGGCCGATGCTGGGGATCTACGCCGTCCATGTGGTGCTGGTGGCGGCATCCGTGGTCCTGAACCCGCTGGCCTGCATCTACGCCTTCGTCGGCTATCTCGACTCCTACCGATTCTTCAGCGACCAGCAGCTGTACGTGCTGGTGATCACCACCGCGATGCTGTGCGCGGTCGGCCAGACCGGCGGGATCGGCGTGATCCTCGAAGAGCCTCTCCTCTTCGCCGGCATCGCTGCGGTGAACCTGTTCCTGGCGACCCTGATGCTCTACATGTCGATGGTCCGCGAGAAGGAGGTCGCCGAACGCGAACGGACCCTGAGCGCACTCCAGCAGGCGACGCAGGAGAACGACGCCCTGCAGGAAGAACTGCTGCGACGCGCACGGGAGGCCGGCGTCGACGAGGAGCGTGCGCGCCTGTCCCGGGAGATTCACGACACCGTCGCCCAGGGCCTGGTCGGGGTGATCCGCCAGCTGGAGACCGTCGGCGGGGAGCTCGAGGCCGACGCCGGCGCGCAGGTGACCGGCGGAGCGGATGGCGGAGCCGACGGGGGCGACGTCCGCCGCCGCATCGCGCTCGCCGAGGAGGCCGCCCGCGACTGCCTGGTCGAGGCCCGCCGTGCCGTCGAGGCTCTCGCCCCGTACCAGCTCACCGAGGCCGGCACGGCCCACGGGCTCGGTGAGCTGGTGGCCCGCTGGGCGCGCACCCACCGGATCGTGGCCACCTTCGACGCTGACGACGCCCCCAGCCATGGCCCCCACGCCGCAGTCCTGGTCCGCATCGCCCAGGAAGCGCTGGCCAACGTCGCCCGCCACTCCGGGGCCCAGACCGTGACCGTCACCCTCTCCGGCTCCGAGGAGGAACAGAGCCTGCAGGTCACCGATGACGGTCGCGGCTTCGATGTCGAGACCATCACCCGTGGTCACGGCCTGGCCAACATGGCCCAGCGGGTCGAGGAGGTGGGTGGGCGCCTGCACCTCTCGTCCCATGAGCGCAGGGGCGCCAGCGTGATCGCGACGGTCCCGGGATGAGCCGGACGCGCGGCGCCGGCCGCAGCGGACCGGGCGCCCTCCGATCAGAGGCCGCGGTGCGACCGGCTGAGCCCGGCGCCGCCGAGAGGCACCGCGCTGACCGGGGTGCCGCTGATCCCCACCGCCCTGACCGCGATGCCGCTGATCTGGACGGCACGGACCGGGGTGCCGCTGATCTGCACGGTACTGACCGGGATGCCGCTGATCTGCGCCCCATCGATCCGGGCGTCCCTGCGGGCGCTGACCCGGCCGCACCCCTGCGGGCCGTGGTGGTCGACGATCATCCGGTGGTGCGCGACGGCCTGGTGGCGATGCTCGGCTCCGACCCCGAGATCGAGGTCGTCGGCGTCGCCGCAGACGGTCGGCAGGCACTGGCCGTCATCGCCGACACCGACCCCGACGTGGTGCTGATGGACCTGCGCATGCCCGGCGGTGGGGGAGCCGAGTCGATCCGGGCCCTGCGCGAACGCGACCGCACCCGCCCCCGGATCCTGGTGCTGACCACCTACGACACCGACCGTGACATCCGCTCGGCGCTCGAGGCCGGGGCCGACGGGTTCTTGCTCAAGGACACCCGCCGCGACGACGTGATCCGCGCCGTCCACGACCTGGCGGGAGGTCGCGCCGTGCTCGCGCCGGCCGCCCTGGCTGCGCTGACCGGCGCCGATCCACGCGCCGAGCTCAGCCGGCGCGAGGTGGAGGTGCTGCGCCTGGTCGCCGACGGTTGCACCAACCGGGCCGTGGCCACCCGGCTCGGGATCGGCGAGGCCACCGTGAAGACCCACCTGGTCCATGTCTACGAGAAGCTCGGCGTGGGCGACCGGGCCTCTGCCGTGCGCACCGCCTGGGAGCTAGGCCTGGTCTGAGGCGGGCCCAGCGCACTCACTTACCAGCCCACCCACTCGAGGGCTCGCTCGAGGGGGTCGCTCGAGGGTCGTTTGGGGGCTCGACCGTTGCGTTATCGGGGTTTTCAGTGCTGAGAACCCCGATAACGCAACGGTGGAGCGTTCTGGGGCGGGATCTGGGTTGGGGTCTGGGGCAGGATCACGGGGGCGTGGGTCGATCTCGTGCCGACACGGGGCAGGGTGCGTGGGGGTGTGGGTTCTCTTGCTGGTGTGGGGGTTATTTGATGCCGCTCATCATCACGCCGCGCACGAAGTAGCGTTGCAGGAAGATGAAGACCAGCAGGGCGGGGATGAAGGTGACCACGG
>DWZH01000093.1 GCA_019118275.1 Candidatus Brachybacterium merdavium
TCCCGCGGCCAGGAGGGAGACCACCAGTCCGACTCCGAGGGCAAGTGCGAGCGCGTCACGGTAGGCTCGCTCGATGTGGATGAGCTCCGCGCTTCCCACGGGGAGGTCGGTTTGGAGCAGGTGGTAGTGGAAGACGGCGGGCCCGATGAGCACTGTCAGGACCGTGATGGTGAGCGCGCCGGCGAGCAGAACGATCAGCTGTCCGATCATCAGGCGTGAGGCCAAGCTGGCGTGAGGCCGAACCATTCGAGGAGAAGCACTGCGGGCGGTCACGACCTCACCCCTTCCCCATCCGGTAGCCGATGCCGCGCACGGTGGTCACGAACCGTGCAGACTCAGCCGACTCGTCCAGTTTTCGTCGGAGGTTGGCGATGTGCACATCGACGAGATGGTCATCTCCGATCCAGCTGTCGCCCCAGACGGCCTCCATCAGCTGTCTGCGACTGAAGGCCTGGCCCGGACGGTGCGCCAACGTCATTAAAAGCCCTCTCTCAGTAGGGGTCAGCGCGATCGCCCGGCCGGCGAGGCGCACCTCCTGCCCAGTCGTGTCGATCTCGAGCTCTCCGAACGTGCGCACCGTCTCAGAAGACGCACTTCCGGATTCGGCGCGTGGTCGGCGCAGTACGGCCTGGACTCGGGCAACGAGCTCACGCACGCTGAATGGTTTGGTGAGATAGTCATCGGCCCCCACCGACAGTCCCACCAGGCGATCCACCTCCTCGGAACGCGCGGTGGTGATCAGCACGTAGCAATCGGAGAACGCGCGGATCTTCCGCATCACCTCCAGACCGTCGAGACCCGGAAGGCCGAGATCGAGGATGATCACGTCCGGCGCCATGGTGCGTGCTCTTTCCACGGCCTCCGGACCGTTGCGCGCGCTCGCGGTCGCGTAGCCGGCCTTGGCCAGGTACGCCTGAACCACGTCAGACAACGCCGGTTCGTCTTCGACGACGAGAACCATTGCTGCTGCTCGTTCCGCTTCACTCCTCATGGGTTCCAGTCTGGTCTCCGTTCCTGGACGCCGAGGGTTTCGCGGAGGATCTGGACCAGATCTTGAGGAACTCTCGACGAGATCTTCGCCCGCCTCGAGGAGTCTGGTGGGGACTGTGTCGCGTACGACCTGACTCGTGCCACTATTTAGTGCCCATCTCGATCGAGATCGTGGAGGAGTTTCTGGGCGGCTTTGGGGATTTCGGGGTCGAGGGTGAGGTGCTGGCCGTTGATCTCGATGGTGGCTGAGCGGACGGTTCGCAGGGTCCGCACGATCTTTTTGATCGATGTGCCGGTGGCGTCTTGGAGATAGCGGCTGATGGCCAGCGCTGCGAACACCACGGTGATGTGCGCTTCGATCGACTCGCGCTGGCGATGGAAAATCGGCCGGGCACGCAGGTCGCTCTTAGCCATCCGGAAGGATGCCTCTACCTGCCAGAGATCGTGGTAAGCGGCGATGATGCCGGCTCCGTCCATGGTGGCGATGGGCAGGTTGGTGACGTATCCCTTCAGCCCGGCTCGCTGCCGGTGTTGCTCGACCAGGTCCCAGTCCACGCCTTTGGAGGCTCCGTCGATCTTGACGAACCGGTCCTTCTTCATCGGCCGGGTCCCGTCGGCGATCTTCTCAGCCCGCTCGACCATGGCGTTGATCGACTTGTCGTCGTGCTTCTGCCGCTTGAAGGACCACTGATACACCACCCGCCGAGCGCGGGCATGGGCACCGGTGCCCATCTTCCGGAGGACTCCAGGATCTGACCGTCGGTGAAGTAGTTGCCGTGCCGCTCGAAGTGCGCGGCCAGATCGTAGGGGGCCTTGGAGATCCGTGAGCCGACAATGAAGCCGAACCCCGCGTCTTCCAGTGCGTTGAGGTTGCTGGCAGAGAGCATCCCGGCATCGGCGACCACCACCATGTCGGTGACGCCATGGCGCTTCTGGAACGCCTCAAGCACCGGCACCAGGGTCTTGGTCTCAGCCTTGTTGCCCTCGAAGGCGTGGGCCTCCAGCGGAAAGCCGGCCCGATCGACCAGCAACCCGACCTGGATCTGGGGGTCCACGCGTCGTTCCTTGCTCATCCCCACCTTGCGGAAGCTGTCCTCGTTCTCGGCCTCGAAGTGCAGCGTCGTGCAGTCATACAGCATCAAAGAGGCCTGGCCAGCGGCGGTCGAGGAGGACTGGGCCAGGCAGGCCGTCGCGAGCGCCTCGCGGTAATCGTGCTCGTTGGCCCGCGCCAGTGCCCGGAAGATCGTGCGCAGCGAGGGCCCGCGGACTCCGGTCTCCTCCAGTACCCGCACTGCATCGGCCTTGCTGGTGGGTTCGATGACCCGCGCCAGCACCAGCGCCCGGAACGCGTCATCGTCGAGGACATCGAAGCCCAGGGAAGAATAAGCGTCGGCCAGGACCTGCCACAGGATCTGCGCCGAGGTGGCCACCACCCGACCGCCCGCAGTCACCGCCGGTGCCCGGCCGCCACTGGCGGCATCAGCGGCTTCGTCCTGCCTGGTCCAGTCGGCCACGTCGCCGGTGCGCACCGGCTGCTGAGGCAGTGGCCCCAGATCCAACGTTCCTTGCCCCGGGGACAAACGCTCCTGGGCTGCCTCCAGCAACAACGCCAGCTGCCCGTCGGTGTGGGCCGAGCCCACGTGGTCGACGTCTACGACCTGGCCGCCTTCCTTGGCGACGACCTGGACCGCGACCGCTCCTGAGGCCGTCCGGATCTTGCGCACGAACCTCGAAGCCACCCCACCAGGCTACCCGGCACCCCGCTCTTAGTAACCAAATCCTCCCAAACCGCTGAGGGACATCGCAGGTCAAGCCCACATCAGAGAATCCGACCCAACTCGGTGGCACGAGTCAGGTACGAACTCGACCCCCTCAAGGAGAACCTCGATGATGCCTATCGATGCGATGTCGTGGCTGCTGTGGGCGATGGTCGCCGGCCTCGTCGTTCTCCTCTGGGCCTCGGCGTTGCTGCTGGCACGCACTGTGCTGCCCGGGCGTCCCCGACGTGCTCGGGACGAGAACGAGGCGATCGGAGAACTCTCCCTACGCCTCGCTCGAGGTGAGATCGAGGCCGACGAGTTCGAACAACGGCGACAACTGGTCCGGGACACGTTTCGACACTGACACCTCCCCTCCATGAAGAAGGACTGCACCTGTGAAGAGCATTTCCCGCCGTACGATGTTCGCCGGAGGCTTCGGCGTGGCAGCGCTGACGCTCGCGGCATGCGGTGACCGCGCTACCCCTACTGAGGCAGGTGCCTTCGCGTCGCCTCCTTCCCTGACGCCGAAAGCTGGCCAGAACGTCGTCACCCAGACTCTGACCGCGGCGCCGACGACGTTGGACCTCGGGGGTAAGGCGGTCTCGACCTGGGCATACGGGGAGAGCCTTCCCGGGCCGCTGATCCGCGCCACGGCTGGTGATCTGATGCGCATTACGCTCGACAACCGCCTGCCCGAGACCTCCACGATCCACTGGCATGGCATTCGACTGCACAATGCGGCCGACGGTGTGCCGGGGATGACGCAGGACGCCGTCGAGCCGCAAGCGTCCTTCACCTATGAGTTCGTCGTACCCGATCCCGGGACCTACTTCCTCCACTCCCATGTCGGCCTGCAGCTGGACCGCGGGCTGTACGCCCCGCTGATCATCGATGATCCCGACGAACCGGGTGACTACGATGCGGAATGGATCGTGACCCTCGATGACTGGCTCGATGGCACCGGGCAGACTCCTGACGAGGTCCTCGCCGCCCTGACCGATGCCGGGGCCTCGGATGCTGGTGGCATGGACCACGGCGACATGCCCATGGGCGACGGGGGCTCCCGCGGCATGGATCACGGCGACATGCCGATGGGTGATGAGCCCTGGGGTGACGCGGGGGACGTGGCCTACCCCCACTTCCTCATCAACGGTCGGGTTCCAGAAGCACCGGAGATCTTCGAGGCGAAGCCCGGCCAGCGCGTGCGCATCCGTCTGATCAACGCCTCCGCCGATACCATTTTCGCTCTCGCGCTCGGCGATCACGATCTGTCCGTCACCCATTCGGACGGATTCCCCGTCGATCCGGTCACCGCCAAGGCGCTCTACCTCGGCATGGGCGAACGCTACGACGTGATGGTCACGGTCAAGGACGGCATGTTTCCTCTCGTGGCGCGTCCTGTCGGGAAGACCAGCGGCGGCCAGGGGCTCGCCGTGATGAGGACCGGTACCGGGGAAGTGCCTGCTCCGGGCGTCCAGGTGCCGGAACTCGACGGGGAGGTTGTCATCGGATCCGCCCTGGAACCGGCCGAGACCGCACGACTCGAGGACCGCACCGTCGACACCGAACTCGAGCTCGCATTCCAAGGCTCGGTGCAGCCGTACCAGTGGGCGATCAACGGAGCGCCCTACGGGCAGAACACCCCGCTCAGCATCCGCGAGGGACAGCGAGTGCGGATCATCGCGACCAACCAGACGATGATGAGCCACCCCCTCCACATCCACGGCCACACCTTCGCCCTGCCTTCGGGACTTCGGAAGGACACCGTGATGATGGCCCCCATGGAATCGCTCGCCCTCGACTTCGATGCGGACAATCCGGGTCGGTGGGCAGCGCACTGCCACAACGCATACCACCAGGAGGCCGGCATGATGACCGGCATCGACTACGCGTCATGACGCCCATCCTTCGGGCCCCTGATGTCGAAGTAGGCGAGAACGCCCCGGGTTTCGACCTGGTAGGAGTGGGAGCCGACTGCAGCACTCGCAGTGTCTTCAGCGCCTTTTGGTGGCGGAGAAGGCTGGGAGCAGGGTTCCGATGATGAGCTCGGCCGCGTCCTTGCGCGCGATTCGGCCGGCGGTCACCTCTTCGGCGGCGGCGTCCATGGCCAGATGCGTGACGGCGAGCATCCAGCTGACCGGAAGATCCGCGCGGAAGAATCCTTCTCGCTGTCCACGTTCGAAGAGTCCCTGCATTCGTCCCTCGGCCACCTCGTGCATCTCACGAATACGCGCTGCCGGTAGCTCACGCTGTGCCACCACGAGCACGGACCGCACACGTTCTAGGAGCGTCCAGCTCGATGTGATGAGAGCTTCCAGCGCTGCTGCGGGGTCCCCGTCGAGGGGTACGCCCCCGAGGACGCCTTCAGCCTGCTCGAGGCTGTCCGTAAGAGTCGCGTCGATGAGTGCCTCGCGGTTGGCGAAGTGCCCATACAGAGTCATGCGGCCTACGCCGGCTTCGGCAGCGATGTCGGCGACAGAGGCATCCGGGTTCTTGCGCAGAGCGACCGGCGTGGCGGCAAGAATTTTCGCCCGGCTGCGCTGTGCGTCGGCACGCTGATTGACCGCCGGTGCGCTCTTGTGGCGCGCAGCTGCTGCGGTCGTGCCTTTGGCGTTCGGCATTGTCCACCTTTAACTCGTACTGGAATGTATGGGTTACTCTATCGCTTGTAACCCGTACACGTATGTACGAGTTAAGGGTCTTGGGGCATCCCGCCCCATGGGAACGCAGTCAACGAGAGAAGGGCCGGAGGTCATGAGAACGATGAAGCACGAGACGAACGAGGTGCGCCATGACTGAGATCAATGCGCCTGCGCCCCAGACGCAGGCGAAGCAGTGGTGGGGTCTTGCGGTCCTCGTAATCCCCTCGACCCTGCTGTTCATGATGTTGACGATACTGTTCCTCGCAGCCCCGAAGATGGCCGCAGATCTGGGCCCGACGAGCGCACAGCTGCTGTGGATCCTCGACATCTACGGATTCGTGATGGCCGGCTTCCTCGTCGCGATGGGTGTCGTCGGCGATCGCGTCGGCAAGCGCCGTCTCATGGTGATCGGTGCCGTCGTGTTCGGTCTCGTCTCGATCGCTGCGGCGATGACGACGATCCCGGAGCTGATGATCGCCTGGCGAGCCGTTCTCGGCCTCGGAGGAGCCATGATGCTCCCCTCCACCCTGGGACTGATCTTCGTGCTGTTCGCCGAGCCGAAGGCACGCGGAATCGCGATCGGGGTATGGGCTGGCGGCATCTCAGCGGGTGTCGCGCTCGGCCCTCTGCTCAGCGGGCTCCTGCTTGAGGTGTTCGGCTGGGAGGCGACGTTCCTGGTCGCTGTCCCGGTGATGGCGCTGGTGGCTATCGGTGCCCCGCTGCTGCTTCCGGAGCACAAGGACGAAACCGCGCGGATCGACATCTTCAGCGCACTGCTTCTGGTCGCCGCACTACTTGGGATCATCTACGGCATCAAGCGCTTCGCCACCCAGGAGCCGGTTGGACCAACGGCCGGGCTCCTCATCGCCGGGATGCTGGTCGGACTATGGTTCGTGATTCGACAGCTCCGCTCCGTCAACCCCCTGTTGGACGTACGGCTGTTCGCCAATCGCACGGTCAGTGGGGCTCTCACCGTCTTCCTCCTGTCGGCCGCGGCCCTGGGAGGTGTGTACTCGTTGTTCACCCAGTACCTGCAACAGGTCCAGGGGCTCTCACCGATGCAGGCAGGGCTGTCGATCATCCCAGCCGCTGCGGTGCTCATCGTCGTCTCCACCCTCTCCCCGATGTTCGCTCGGAAATTCCGTCCCGGCAGCGTCATCGCGCTCGGTCTGCTCACGCAGGTCGTCGGCTACATACTGTTCACCCAGCTCGATGCTGGCACCGGTCTCGCCTTCGTGATCGCGAGCTTCGTGATCACATACCCGGGCGTTGCACCCTCGATGGCACTGACGACTGATCTGGTGGTCAGTTCGGTTCCCCCGAACAAGGCCGGTGGCGCGTCGGGATTGGCGACCACGGTCAACGATCTGGGCATCTCACTCGGCGTGGCGGTCATCGGCAGCGTCGGCATCGCCACCTATCGCAGCAAGATCACTGACACTCTGCCCGACGGAGTGCCACCAGAGGCCGCAGTGGTCGCGAAGACCGGGATCGACGGAGCCCTCGCCACTGCATCGCAGCTACCCGACGCTGTCGGCGCGTCCCTTGCCACCGCAGCGCAGCAGGCGTTCACCAGCGGGCTGAACATCACCGGCCTGGTTTCCGCTGTCATCGCCGCTCTCGCCGCACTCATCGCCGCCACGCAATTGCGGCACATCCGACCGACGGGCGAAACCGCATCGGAATCGAGCTCCACCGAGGAATCCGTGCGGTGATCGATGCAGGCAAGTCGACGCCCGTCGCTCGCCACCAAAGAGCTTGCGCGGTACCCGGAGGGGGTATAACCTCAACCGTGAACCGATACCCCCTGGGGGTATCAAGATGAGAGGAGCACGATCATGGCGACGACGAACGAGTACCAGGTGACCGGTATGACCTGCGGGCATTGCGAGATGTCCGTCCGCGAGGAGGTCGGCGAGCTCTCCGGGGTGACCGACATCCAGGTGAGCGCCCAGACAGGTCGCCTCATCGTCACCTCCGAAGAGCCCCTCGATGACGCGCAGGTCATCACCGCCGTCGAAGAGGCCGGTTATTCGGCCGCCAAGACTCGATGAATGCCGCCGGACGACTGATCGCCTACGGCGCCGCTCTCGCTGTGACCTTCGGAGGCGCATTCGTCGCCGCCGGAGCCATCGTCCCGGATCGGATCGTCGAACGATGGGCATCGCAGGCTGCCGAGGCTCCGCACGACGAGGTCAGCGCAAGGGCCGCGGCCACCGAGCCCGCGGTCGCGCCGCAGAAGGGCGTGTCGATGTCCTCGCAGGGCTACGTGCTGTCTGAGGTCTCCGCACCGGTGTCCACGGAGGAAACCGGGGAGCTCGTCTACACGATCACCGGGCCCGACGGGGAGCCGGTGACGGACTATCAGGAGGCCCACGAGAAGGAGATGCATCTGATCGTGGTCCGCACTGACGGTACCCAGTACCGCCACGCGCATCCCGACCTGGACCCGTCAACCGGCACATGGTCCCTCCCCTGGCAATGGGAGGAAGCAGGTACATACAAGATCTATGCCGACTTCGCTCCCGCCGGCGAGGGCACAGACAGCCTGACGCTGTCGCGGACCGTTGACGTTGCCGGCGAACTCAAGCCTGTCAACGACCGTCCCGTATCGACGACGGACGAGGTCGACGGGTTCGACGTGTCTGTGGAAGGGGACCTGATTGCAGGGACCTCTAGCGATCTCTCGCTGACAGTCACGCAAAACGGTGCTCCGGTGGCCACTTTGGAGCCCTACCTCGGCGCCTACGGGCATCTCGTCGCGCTACGAGCGGGCGATATGGGGTACCTCCATGTCCACGCCGAGGGCGAGGACCCGGGGGCCGGTGAGACGTCCGGCCCCTCGATCCCCTTCGTGGCGGAGGCTCCCACGGCCGGCCGCTACTTCCTCTACCTGGACTTCCAGATCGACGGCCAGGTGCACACTGCGCAGTTCGTCGTCGAGGCGGAGCACGGCACCGGAGGCGAGAGCGCCGACGCCCACCCGGACCGGCACTGACCCAATCGGGCCGCGTCGTCCGCCACCACAGACCGGAAAGGACATGCAGTGAATACCGAAGCACCACCGCTCATCGCGGATACCGGCATTGAGCTGGAGATCGGCGGGATGACGTGCGCGTCGTGCGCGAACCGCATCGAGCGCAAGCTCAACAAGCTCGACGGCGTGGCCGCGAGCGTCAATTACGCCACCGAGAAAGCCAAGGTCACTGCCCCCGAGGGGTATGACCCGCAGCTGCTGGTCGCCGAGGTCGAAAAGACCGGGTACACGGCCGCGCTGCCGAAGCATGCGACCCCGGCCGGCTCAGGCCCTGCCTCCGATGAGGAGGACGAGGCAGACCCCGAGCTCACCTCCCTGCGGCACCGTCTGATCGGTGCGGTCGTGCTGACTGTCCCGGTCATCGCGATGGCGATGGTTCCCGCGCTGCAGTTCCCCTACTGGCAGTGGCTGTCCCTGGCGCTCGCGGCGCCGGTGATCGTCTGGGGGGCCTGGCCGTTCCACAAGGCGGCCTGGACGAACCTCAAGCACGGCGCGGCGACGATGGACACGCTCATCTCGATGGGCACCTCCGCGGCGCTGCTGTGGTCGCTGTATGCGCTGTTCTTCGGCACCGCCGGAACCCCGGGGATGACCCACCCGTTCGAGCTGACGATCGCCCCGTCCGACGGCGCAGCGAACATCTACCTCGAAGTCGGCGCAGGCGTGACGATGTTCATCCTCCTGGGCCGCTACTTCGAGAAGAGGTCCAAGCGCCAGGCGGGAGCCGCATTGCGGGCCCTGCTCGAGCTGGGGGCGAAAGAGGTCTCCGTGCTGCGCGGGGGCCGGGAGCAGAAGATCGCCATCGAGGATCTCGCCGTGGGCGATGAGTTCATCGTTCGTCCCGGAGAGAAGATCGCCACCGACGGCACCGTCGTCTCCGGTACCTCTGCGGTTGATGCGTCGATGTTGACCGGCGAGTCCGTGCCGGTCGAAGTGGGCGAGGGTGACGCCGTCACCGGCGCGACCGTCAACGCCGGCGGCCGGCTCCTGGTTCGCACGACCCGCGTCGGCTCCGACACCCAGCTGGCCCAGATGGCCAAGCTCGTCGAAGACGCCCAGACCGGGAAGGCCGAGGTCCAGCGCCTGGCCGACCGGATCTCCGGGATCTTCGTGCCGATCGCCATCGCAGTAGCGGTGGTCGCGCTCGGTGGCTGGCTCGGCGCCGGGTTCCCTGTCGAGGCAGCTTTCACCGCCGCCGTCGCGGTGCTCGTGATCGCCTGCCCCTGCGCCCTGGGCCTGGCGACGCCTACCGCGCTGCTGGTGGGCACCGGCCGGGGCGCTCAGATGGGCGTGCTGATCAAGGGCCCCGAGGTACTGGAGTCCACCCGCAAAGTCGACACCGTGGTACTGGACAAGACCGGCACCGTGACCACCGGCAAGATGACCCTGGTCGATGTCGTCACCGATGAGGGCACCGATCGCACCGAACTGCTGCGCATAGCCGGCGCCGTCGAGGACTCCTCCGAGCACCCCATCGCCCAAGCGATCGCCAAGAGCGCTACCCAAGAGGTCGGCGAGCTCCCGACACTGTCGGACTTCGCCAACGTCGAGGGCAAGGGTGTGCGCGGCACCGTCGAAGGACGCACCGTCGTCGTCGGTCGCGAGAGCCTTCTGGCCGAGACACAGATGACCCTTCGCCCCGAGATCGCTGCCGCCAAGGTGGACGCCGAGGAACAGGGCAAGACCGTCGTCGCCATCGGCTGGGACGGCATCGCCCGAGGGATCTTGATCGTGGCCGACACGGTCAAGCCCACCAGCGCGGAAGCGGTCGCCGCGATGAAGGGCCTGGGGCTGACTCCGGTGCTGCTGACCGGTGACAACGAGGCCGTGGCCCGGCAGATCGCCACCGAGGTCGGGATCGACGAGGTCATCGCCGAGGTGCTCCCGGCCCAGAAGGTCGATGTGGTCTCCCGCCTCCAGGCCGAGGGCCGCACCGTGGCGATGGTCGGTGACGGCATCAACGACGCCCCCGCCCTCGCCCAGGCCGACCTGGGTCTGGCGATGGGCACCGGAACCGACGTGGCGATCGAGGCCAGCGACATCACCTTGGTGCGGGGCGATCTGCGCAGCGCGGTTGACGCCATCCGCCTGTCCCGCAGGACCCTGTCGACGATCAAGACCAACCTGTTCTGGGCTTTTGCCTACAACACGGCCGCGATCCCGATCGCCGCTCTGGGCATGCTCAACCCCATGCTCGCCGGCGCCGCGATGGCGTTCTCCAGCGTCTTCGTCGTGGGCAACAGCCTGCGGCTGCGCGGCTTCACCTCTGTCGCCACGAACTGACCCACCCCCCATGAGAGAAGGACAGCCATGAACGAGACCACCGATCAGAACCCCGGCTGCTGCGGCGGCCACGACCACACCTCCCCTGCGGTGCAGGCCGACGGCCGCACGAACCTGGCAGGCCCGGCAGAGGAAGACATGGCCATCTGCCCGGTGATGGAAGGCAGACCGGTCATCAAGAGCGTCGCCGAGGCAGCGGGCCTGTTCCGCGACTACGAGGGCAACCGCTACTGGCTCTGCTGCGCCGGCTGCGGCCCCCTGTTCGACGCCGACCCGCAGAAGTACATCGCCGCCTGAACGACACCGCTTCCGGGAGGGGAGGACTGCCCAAGAGTCCTCCCCTCCCATTTCTCTTTCGATCGGAGCTCGACTATGCCTGCCAAGAAGCACGTTCTCGTCCTCGGGGCCGGAGCTGCCGGGTCGTCCGCAGCCCAGGTGCTCGCCCAACACGAGGACATCGCCACCACCGCCATCGCCGCCACGGAGACGGCTCCCTACAACCGCACCCTGGTCAACAAGGCTGTCGCTACCGGCCTGATCGACGCAAAGCAGGCACACCTGCCGTTGCTGCCCACGACCACGATCCGGGACAGCGCCGAGGTCATCTTCCCAAAGCATCAGCACGTCGAACTGCGTTCGGGAACGCAGCTCGACTACGACGCCGTCATCGTCGCGACCGGCAGCACACCGCGCCCTCTCCCCGCTGGCATCGCCGGCCCGGGGACCCTGGAAAGCGGCTTGCTGACCCATCTGCACTCCCTGGATGACGCACTGCGCGTACGCGCTGTCATCGAGCAGACACCTGCGGCGCGGGTGCTGATCTACGGTGCGGGATTCATCGGTGCCGAGACCGCCGGGATCCTCAATCATGCTGGATGCGAGGTCACCCTCGCCGCTGCGTCAAAGCTCCCGGGGGTCACCGTCTTCGGCAGCCAGATCGCCGAGCAGCTCGCCCGCGCCCATCACGACGCGGTGGACACCCACTTCGGGCACGCACTGACCGCCTTGGAACGTACGGACCGCGGCCTGTACGCCGTCTTCGATGACGGCCGCGACCTCACCGCAGACCTCGTCATCACCGCCCTGGGCACCCTGCCTCTCAGCCCCGCCCCATGGAGCGGACCGATCCATGTCGACTCCCGTCTGCGCAGCCGGGAGCACGCGAAGTCCTACGCCGCAGGAGGCGTCGCCGTCCACGAGCACGCCGGCGCTGCCTGGCGTATCGATCATTGGGATGATGCTCTCGCCCAGGGCGCCCACGCCGCACGCAGCGTCCTGTTCGACCTCGGGCTCAAGGAAGATCCGGGCCCCTATCGACCCCGCGCTCTCTACAGCGCACAGATCCATGACCACCTCTACTTCGTAGCCGGACACACCAGCCCCCTCGGCACACCGCGCACCCTGACGACCAGCCCGCTGGTTCTCGCCCACGAGGACGCAGGGCGGCTCCTGGCGGTCGCCGGCCTGGACGCCGCGGCCGAGGTCATGGACCTCGTGCCCCAGCTGCACGCTCCGACCGTGGACGTTGCTCACAGCCGAAATTCTCCCTCGACAGATACCCCCTGGGGGTATACGGTGAGAGCATGAACGCTGAGAACCCACCCCGTCGTCACGACCACGGAGACACCGGAGAGCAGCACGATCACGCGTCCGCGACCTCCCAGGCCACTCATTCCGGCAGCCATGATCACCACGCTCACGGTGCCCACGCCGGCCACGCGGCCACCGCTGTCCGCGAGGATCACTCACAGCACAGCGGCCATGAGGGTCACGCTGGCCACGAAGGGCACGCGGGGCACGCCGGTCACGGTGGTGGCCACGGAGGCCATGGGGGGCACGCTGGTCACGGTGACCACGTCGGGCAGTTCCGGCGTCTGTTCTGGATCAATCTGGTCCTGGCCGTGCCGGTCGTTGCGTTCTCTTCGATGTTCGCGATGCTGCTGGGCTACGACCTGCCCGAGTTCCCCGGCGCCGCGGCGATCGCACCGGTGCTCGGCACGGTCATGTACGTGTGGGGCGGGCGGCCGTTCCTGACGGGCGCGGTCTCCGAGATCCGCTCCCGCAAGCCGGGGATGATGCTGCTGATCGGACTGGCGATCACGGTCGCCTTTGTCGCCTCCTGGGGCGCCAGCCTGGGTCTGCTCTCCCACGAGCTGGAGTTCTGGTGGGAGCTCGCGCTGCTGATCGTGATCATGCTGCTGGGCCACTGGATCGAGATGCGCTCCCTCGCCCAGACCACCTCGGCCCTGGACTCCCTGGCCGCCCTGCTGCCAGATCAGGCCGAGCGGATAGAGGGCGACGAGCTAGTCAGCGTCTCACCCTCCGAGCTGCGTCTCGGCGACCTGGTGCTGGTCCGCCCCGGGGCCAACGTCCCGGCCGACGGCGTGATCCGCGAGGGCCGCGCCGACGTCGACGAGTCCATGGTCACCGGCGAATCCCGACCGGTGATGCGCGCGACCGGGGACCGGGTCGTGGCCGGGACGGTCGCCACCGACTCCAGCCTGCGCATCGAAGTTACCGCGATCGGGGATGACACGGCCCTGGCCGGGATCCAGCGCCTGGTGACCGAGGCGCAGAACTCCTCCTCCCGCGCCCAGCGGATCGCAGACACAGCCGCCGGGTGGCTGTTCTGGTTCGCCCTGGGTGCCGCCGTGATAACCGCCCTCGTCTGGTCGATGCTGGGGATGCCCGATGCCGCCGTGGTGCGCACGGTGACCGTGCTGGTGATCGCCTGCCCCCATGCTCTGGGTCTGGCGATCCCGCTGGTGGTCTCCACCTCCACCGAGCGCGCCGCCCGGGGCGGCGTGCTGGTGAAAGATCGCCTGGCCCTGGAGGCCATGCGCACCGTCGATGCGGTCTTCTTCGACAAGACCGGCACCCTCACCAAGGGCGAGCCCGTCCTCGGTGAGATCATTCCTCGCCATGCGGATGCCACTGAGGTGCTCGCCCTGGCGGCTGCGGCTGAGGCCGAGAGTGAGCATCCCCTGGCTCGCGCGATCGTCAGCAAGGCCCGCGCCGACGGGGTGCAGGTTCCTGCCGCCACCGACATCAGCTCCACCCCGGCACTGGGCGTGAGCGCCCAGGTCGATGGCCACCAGATCCGCGTGGGCGGTCCCCGCCTGCTCGAGGAGACCGGCGCGGGCGAGGTCGAGGAAGCGGCCACCTGGCGCGAGGAAGGGGCGATCATCCTCCACGTGCTGCGGGATGGCGAGGTCATCGGCGGTCTCAAGCTCAGCGACGAAATCCGGCCCGAATCCCGCGACGCCGTCGAGGCCCTGCACAGCCTGGGGACCGAGGTCGTGATGATCACCGGTGACGCAGAGGCCGTGGCCAACAGTGTCGGCCGTCAGCTCGGCATCGACCGCGTCTTCGCCGGGGTGCGCCCTGAGGACAAGTCCAGCAAGGTCGCCCAACTCCAGGACGAGGGCAAAAAGGTCGCGATGGTCGGCGACGGCGTCAACGACGCCCCCGCCCTCGCGCAGGCCGATGTCGGCATCGCGATCGGCGCCGGCACGGACGTGGCGATCGGCTCGGCCGGGGTCGTGCTCGCCAGCTCCGATCCCCGCTCCGTGCTCTCGGTCATCGAGCTCTCCCGCGCCGCCTACCGGAAGATGAAGCAGAACCTGTGGTGGGCTGCCGGCTACAACCTGATGGCCGTGCCCCTCGCAGCCGGAATCCTGGCCCCGATCGGATTCGTGCTGCCGATGTCGATCGGCGCGATCCTGATGTCCCTGTCCACTCTCGTCGTCGCGCTAAACGCCCAGCTCCTGCGACGCCTCGACCTGCGCCCCGAAGCGAGCGTCGCCGCCCTGCGCGAGCGCCGCTGACCCCCTTCACAGAATGGAACCGCTCATGAGCACCGCCCCTGACATCGACGCCACCCAAGACCAGGCCTGCCACAGCGGCCCTCACGGGTACATCCAGGACAAGTCCCGCTACCTCAGCCGGCTCAAGCGGATCGAGGGCCAGGCCCGCGGGATCTCCCGCATGGTCGAAGAAGACGTCTACTGCATCGACATCCTCACCCAGGTCTCGGCCCTGACCAGCGCACTCGAAAACGTCGCACTGGGCCTGCTGGACGATCACCTCCGTCACTGCGTCCTCGATGCCGCCCGCGCCGGCGGCGACGAGGCCGAGATCAAGCTCAAAGAGGCCTCGGACGCCGTACGACGCCTCGTCAAGTCATGACGCGGTCCTGAGGGTCGCATCTACTCTCGCTACCAGGCAGGGGTTTCAGCGGCGTTGCCCGGCGGGATGGCGAGGTCCCCAGGGTTCTGCCGACGGAGCGGAGGGCCTGTCGGACTCCGTGATGGGCGGTGGGATCGTCGAGGCCGTTGTCGAGATGGGCGGCAGAGATGGCGGCGACATCGCGAGAGATGGTCGAGTGCGTGACCTGCCTACATCGGCAAGGGTGCAATGCAGGTTACAGTCGGGCGTGCCGGTAAGTCAGTAGTCACTTGGTGCTCCGCTCGGCGCGAATACTCAGTAGATGACCATCGATGTCGGCACAGGACCGCATCACGCGCCTGCCTTGAAGCTACAACCGTTTCGATGGACTCGCCCGGCAAATCGTCGTACTCGCGCCTACACGGGACATCGCAAGCTGGAACTCATAGCAGATCCGTGATGCACTTGTCCAACACGCATAGTCCCAACCGATGGGACCTAAGTTGTTGGAGGTTCGATGTCAGTCGACGTAGCGGCCCTGCTTCACGAGTTGAACATACACGTCACTGAAGGATCCTCATCGACCAGCTGGCTCCTCCGCGCTGCGGATGACGCGTCTTTCGAAGTCGAGCCCGGCGTGGCCGCACAACGCCTCACCGCACACAGAGTGCGGATCGACAGTGCGGGTCGCGACACCGTTCTCCCCCGATTGCTTCACGTCGGCCAACAAGCAACAAAGAGTGTCATCGAGCGCGCAGAAGCCGGGGAGATCGACATCCTCACTGCCGAGCCGATACGGCTCATTCACGCAGGCCGCTCATACGAGGCAGGTGCTGCGCCCTTACCGAGGCAGCCACCCCGGCACACTGGCCGGCCCGCATGGACGCGCTGGGCGCTGCAGCGCTACCTGCTCCTCACACCGACTCCGAGCCGGCAGTCGGTAATCGCAGAGGCGCTGGGGACCACTCAGCAGTCGATCTCTCGCGCCGCTCAAGCGCTGCACAACCTCGTGACCGATGACGGTGATGGGCTGCTCGCGCCCGATCGAGCGCAACTTATGGAGCACTGGCTCAGCGAGTACCCCGGACCAGGAGGCCAGGAGTTCGGCTGGTACGGCCTGGACAACGCCACGGAACACGTCGAGACCGTGATCGGACTAGCAAGACAGCTCGAGATACAGGCACTCGTCAGCGGCGACATCGGCGCTGACAAGATCGCACCCTGGAAGCTCCCGATGCATGGGAGGGTCTACGTCTCCGGTCCCATCGATCTCGCCGACGACGGCTTCGTCCCGGTGCCTCTTCAGGAGGCGAACCTCGTCACCTGCGTTCCCCGCGACCCGACTCTCTGGCGGCTGGCCTCGTCGGTGGAGACCGAGAGAAAGCCTGACGACCTGCCGATTGCAGACGCAGCGATTGTCTACTGGGACCTGCTCATGAGCGGGGACCAGGACAGCGACGAAGCAGCCCAGCACATCTCCCAGCTCCTGACGGGAGCCCAGTGATGGGCGCGGAGGCTCCCCCGCCGACACGTGATCTCCGCGTAGTCGCCATGAACAATGCCGACGAGCTGGGCTACCTCGGACAGCAAGCTGTGGCCGAGGCTGTCTCTCCAGACGACGACTACCGAATCGTCGGCGGCCACATGGTCAGGCTCCTACTCAAGGCGTACCCGACGTCGGCGGCCACGCCGAGATCCACCTTGGACGCCGACGCCGCCGTCGGCGACGTCGAGGTGATCGGGCCGCTCTCCGTACGCCTCGTGGCGCAGGACTTCGTCAAGGACGGCGGAAACATCTTCCGCAAGCAAGTAGGCGGCGAGAAACCGATCGAGATCAACCTGCTGCTGTCTCGGCTAGACCACTCCCAAGGGGTACGGCAACGCACTGTCGAGGGCGTGGGGCAAGTGGACACCTTGCCCGAGCTCAGCTGGGCGATGGCCAGTGAGCCCCTGGTCCTCGACGTGACGGCCGTGCTCCTCGATGGGCGCACCATTACGTACCGTACGAGGATCCCGGACATCGAAGCCGCGGTCGTCCTGAAGGCCCACGCCTGGAAGGCGCGCCGCATGCAGAGCGATAAGGACCTCGCTGACCTGCGCACACTGTTCGAGATCCGGCACGCCTATCGGGAGTTGCCGTGGCGGCTGGATGAACCGGATCTGAGGGGCTTCCGCAAGGACGGCGCGCGGGCCCTCCACGAGCTCGCGAGCACCGTCACCCGCAAGAGCGCCATGTACAGGGTTCCGGCTCATCTGGATCGCAAACACCTGGCTGCGCTCATCAACCGATACGTCACCAGCGTGAAGTAGTCACCCGGTCGAAAGTCACGGCCAGCGTGGTGCGTCGCCGTTGGCGATACACTTCTCCACGGCGTCGACGCGGTAGCGGACTACTCCGGCAAGTCGAACGTACTTCGGACCTGTGCCCGCGCTGCGCCAGTTCGCCAGCGTGCCAGTGGAGACGTCGAGGTGCTCGGCGAGCTTGGCCGGGGTGAGGAGCTTCGTCACCTCCTCACCGGCAGCCTTTGTCCGTTGCACGGTGCTATCCAGTCGCCATGGGCACCGAGTGCCGCGCTCATCTACTGCCTGTGGGCCAGCTAAAGCGGCTATGACGTTTCCGCGGGAGGCCGCATCGCGACCGAGATCCGCGAGGCCTACGCCCAGGCGAACTGACTCCGCTCTCCCCTACTCGGGCCGCAGTGCGTCTACAGGCCTATCTTGCCTGCTGTGGAGTCTTCGAGGGCACTGGCGGGGCGCACGTAATGTGCGAGGGAATCGAGCCGGCGGTGTCTGGTGGTGCGGGAGATCGTCATCGGGTCGACGCCCTCCTCTGCGGCGGATGTCGCGTGTCCGGCGCGCAGTGAGTGTCCGGAGACCCAGGTCTGGGCGACTCCTGCGATGTGGGTGTAGTCCTGCCCGTTGATGCGGGCTGCTGCGGCGCGGGCCCGGATGATGCGGGCGATCGAGCGGCCCGACAGTGCGGTATCGGCGATGCGGGAGTGGTTGTAGATGCGGGAGAACAAAGGGCTTCCATCCCCCAGCTTCCTGCGGCTGGCTTCGAGCCACGCCTCGAGTGCGAGGACGGGGCAAGTCTCGGGGTGGGTACCGAGTGGGATACCGATGAGGTCCCCTCTCCCGGTCTGGTCGGTCTTCGAGCGGCGGATGCGCAGGAGCAAGCCGGCGTCCTGGCGAGAGATGTCGTTCGTGGTGAGGGCTGCGATCTCGCTTCTGCGCTGGGCGGCGGCGAGCCCGAGGAGGAGGATCGCGCGGTCACGCTTGCCAGTCGCAGTCTCAAGGTCGCCCATCGCGTCGATGATCTGACGCATCAGGGCGGTCGTCAGAGGCGTTGCCCGACGGGACGGTGAAGTCCCCAGGGCTCTGCCGACGGAGCGGAGTGCCCGTCGGACTCCGTGATGGGCGGTGGGGTCGTCGAGACCTTCATCGAGATGGGCGGCGGAGATGGCGGCGACATCGCGAGAAATGGTCGAGTGCGTGACCTGCCTGGAGCGGTGCGCAATGTAGGACGCGACGACCTCTGGCCCCGTGGGGATGGTCGGGTAACCCCGCTCCTGGCACCAGGCGGTGAAGGTGCGCATGGCGGAGGCGTAGGAGCGTCTCGTTTCGGCGGAGCGGCTGCCGACGAGGAGGGCGCCGATGCTCCGGGCATCCTCGAGGCGGACCGGTGTCGGACGGGGCGTTCGCAGCTGGACAGCTCGGTTCATGAACTCTCCCTCAATGGCACGGGTGCGCGCCGGCTCCGCTCGTGCCCGGCGTCGGCCCTCAGACAGCGCTCTTGTGCTCCTGGCGGGCGACCCAAATGTTGACGCTGGAGACGCGGTAGCGGACGCGGCCGCCGACCTTGACGTAGTCCGGGCCCATGTTGAGGCTGCGCCAGTTGGCGAGGGTTCTGGCGGAGATGCTGAGGACGTCGGCGACGTCGGCGGCCGTCATCAGCTCGTCGAGCGTGACGACATCGTGGACGGCGGGCTTGCGGGGCATTGTGACCTCCGAGGTGGCGGGGCCGCGGTTCGGCCCTTGTGCTCCGCGACAGTGGGCGGAGGTTCATGGAACCTGTCGCGAAGCCCCTGCGGGAGCCCGGCGCTTCACGGTGGCTACCGCTCGCGCACGCCTCAGCCGGGGTGGGCCCCGGGGGCTTCACGGAGTAGCCTGAGGGTGCCGATCCGAGCCGTCCCGCTCCGCCCACGCCGCGCGTAGAGCCCCCGGACGAGGAGCGAGTTAAGAGCGACTTATCCCGTGTAGCACCGTGAAAACGAGGGTCGTCCGAGGAGTCTCCGTGAGACGTTCTCGGTCCGAACCCGCAGGTCAGAGTAACAGAATGTCGCGGTGGCCTGCAGAAACGAAAGACCCCGTTCCGTAATCCGTCGGTCGCGGGTTCAAGCCCCGCCTGGCCTACGAACGTGCAGGTCAAGCACGAACGAATGGCGCCTGCCGGTGGTGGCGATGTTGCAGAATCCGATCGGGACCCGCTGTCTGATGCGGTCACCGAGCCAAGCGGGTGTCGCTCCAGCCATTGTGTCCCGGGCTCGACCCCGTCACGACGATCACGGCTCTCCTCATGCAGCGAGGAGACCTCGGTCGGTGACAGCCTCCCGCCAGCCGCACGTGAGCTGTTCCCTCGATTCCATCTGCCACAGTGCCGGGCGACCCGCTCCCCCGTGCGGGCCCCATCGAGCTTCGAGGCGTATGGAGCGAGAACACGCCTCGTCAGCGCGCCTTGCTCATACGGCAGCGGAAGCGGCTGCCTCCTCCCACGGCCGATCCGCGGGGCCGCCGATTGGGTAGTCTCCGACCATGTCACCGGTCCCGGCCGCTCCGTACCAGAAACGATGGGTCATGCTGTTGCAGCTCGTGGCCGTCGGGGCGGGACTCGTCCTGGGGATTGTCATCCGTCCCGAGGCGGTGACCACCCTCCTGTTCAGCGCGGTGCTGCAGCTCGTCGCCACCGTGATCGGGTGGCGCGGCATCGGCGGACCGGTCGCTTACGCGGGGGCCGTCGCGCTGGTCGTCCTCGGTGCCGCCGCGGACCCGGCGCTGCGTGAGCTGCTCTACGTCGGAGGGTTCCCGTACGCGCATCTCGGACTCGCGCTGGCCACCCAGGCGCTCGTCTCCCGGGCACGGACGGTCACGGGACTGATCGTCGGGGTGGTGCTGCTGGCCGCCGCTGTCGCAGCCCTGGCAGCGGCCACGACCGCACAGGGGGCTCCTATCTCCACGGCCCTGCTCGCTTCGAGCGTGCCGGTGCTGGTGGGAGGTCTCATCGCCACCTCCTCCCAGCTGCGACGCGCGCGCCGAGATCGCGTGTCCCAGGGCGGAGAAATGATTGCGCCGTCAATGCCGCCAGAGGCGGGGCGGGCCGCTTCCTCGCTGTTGACGGTGGCGCTGCTCAGCGAGAGCCTGGGCGACGAAGCTTCGGATGCACGGACGGCTGTCTGGAGCGAGCAGGTGCGGCGGATCGCTCTGCGAGGGCTCGGCGCCGAGCCCAGCGGCGATGCCGAGCGGCTGCAGGTCCAGCTGGAGATCAGGGCCGAGAGGGACCATGCTGACGAGGCGCTGGCGGACGCCACTAAGGCCGACGCCTCCCCTCGGGGCACCGCCACGGAGCCTGATGGAACCGACGTCACCGGCGCACCCGGTGGGGCTCACGAGCCGAACGACCCCGGCGAGCCCCCGTCCGAGCTGACGGACCGGGAGCGGGAGATCGTCCGTCTGCTGAGGACCGGGGCGTCGAACGCCGCGATCGCCCGTGATCTCTATCTGAGCGAGGCGACCATCAAGGGGCACGTCTCACGCCTGATGCGTCGCCACGACTGCGGCAACCGCACCCAGCTCGCCCTGCTCGCGACACGCTGGTCGTTATGACCACATGGCACTGGTGCGACCGGGCTGTGTCCATGACCTGGTGCGACAACTTTCGTCGCGGATGGTGCCGGAGCAGCGGTCTGTTCGTCGCGACCGTCTCGGTCCCTCTTCCGCATCCGGATGGCGAAACCTAGCGTCGTCGGGACGTGCAACCACCCGACGGAGGGGACCCGATGCGATTCGCGGCTGTGCTGACCCTGGTCCTGCTGGCCCCGTTCACCGGGGAGCTCCTGCTGGGCAACCTCCCGGCGGACCCGGCGGGCTGGGCCGTGATGCTGATCCCGCTGATCTTGCTCTACGGCGGCGGCGCCCTTCTGATCCGGGAGGTCGCGCGCCGCCTGGGTCGCGGGTATCCGACGATGCTCCTGCTCGCCATCGCCTACGGGCTGATCGAGGAGGGCTTCGTCATCGGCACACTGTTCAATCCCGATTATCTGGGCCTTAGCCTGCTGGACCACGGCTGGGTGCCCGCCCTCGGCACGAGCCCGATCTGGTCGATCTACGTGGTGGGGATCCACTCCGTCTGGAGCATCCTGGTGCCGATCGTGCTGACGGAGCACCTGTTCCCGGCGCGGGCCCGGACCACATGGCTCGGCATTCCGGGCCTGGTGCTCGCGCTCCTGGTCTATCTCGTCGGGGCGACTGCGATCGCGGCAGGGGTCTACGTCGAGCACCGGTTCTTCCCCGCGGTGCCGCAGCTGCTGGGGGTCGCCGTGCTGGCCCTCGCCGCCGTGGTGATCGCGTTCTCTCTGCAAGGACGGTCCCGCCCTCGTGCGCGGCCGGTTCCCGCCCCGGGGATGATCGCTTCGTATACGTTCCTGGGCGGGTCCGCGTTCGTGGGCCTGCAGATGGTGACGATGCCACCGGTGCTGACGGTCGCGCTCATGCTCGCCGTGATCATCGTCGTCGCGGTGCTGGTGGGGCGGGCAGCGACCGCGCGTGCGTGGTCACCGTCCCACGCGATCGCCGCTGCGGCAGGTGCCGTCGTCACCTATTGCTGGACGGGATTCGTGATCCAGCTGGACCTGTACGGCGCGACCGCACTGGCCATCGTCTCTCAGTCGGTCTTCGTGATCGTTGCGGGGTTGGTGCTGATCGCTGCGCGGCGGGGAGCGCGGTTGCTCGGCAGGAACGATCGGCAGGTCGCGCCCGACGCGCTGCGGCCGGCCAGACCAGCCTGAGGCTCGCGGCGATCCGGGAGCACGGCCGCGCCGGCGTACGTCGGCGCTGTTCAGCAGAGTACGGGACTGCGACGTCAGCGATTCCTTCCCTGTAGTCCAGTACGTCGGTGAGCGCCAGACGGCGATGGGAACCCGCGCGGGTGTACGGCAGCTTGCCCTCGTCGAGGGCTTTGATCAGTGTCAGCCGACTGATTCCCAGCAGGTCGGCTGCCTGCTGGGTCGTCAGGGTCTGGGACATCGGCGAGATCGTCACGGACAGGCCCTTCTGCACCGACTCCACGACCCGGTAGAGCACTCGGTAGATCTCCTCCGGAAGCTCGACCGGTTCCTCAGAGCTCGCTCCTACGAGAGGTAGTAGCGCGGCACGGGCTCGAGTGCCCCATCGGCGGTCAGCACGTCGTGGACGAGCCCGAGCCGTTTCGTGTCGCTCGCGGTGTACGTGGACGACTCCAGGGCGCTGCCTGCAGACATCAAGACTCTCCCTACTGCCGACATCGCAACGGGTTGCGTTTACTTCGACGTGTATAGCTCATCGGGGTAGGTAAGAGAACCCACGGAAGGACCGTGCAGGACGCTGCGGTTGCGCCACGGTTCCCGCTGAGTTTCATCGGAGCTCCCCACGGGAGCCGTCGTCTCCGGACCCGTGACGTGCTGGCCCCGCCCATTTTCGCCGGATGAGACGGCACGAGGAGGCCGGTCATGGCGGACCACCTGGGACGAGCTCCTCACCGTGTGCGAAGCCTTCTTAGGCGCCGGGATCACTCCGATCTACGGCACGTTCCCAGAGCTGTGGACGATCACGCAGGGCCTGTTCGACTACGTCATCGGTGGCCGCATCGACGTGCGCGACTTCATCGCTCAGATGAACGAGATCGGCGAGGATGTCGGGCCCGATTCCGCGGTGTCCTTCCAAGGGACCCTGTTGGAGCCGGTCCAGCAGAATGCTCGATCTGCTGCCGTACTTCAATGAGGACGCCCCCAGCCGGACCTACGGGGACGGGAACACTGCGATGGCCCAGGGGAAGGCGGCGATGTATCTCCAGGGCCCGTGGGCGCTGGTCGAGATCGAGAAGGCAGGCACCGACGTCGAGCTCGGCTCGTTCCCGCTGCCCGTGACCGACGACCCCGCGGACCGCCGGATCCGCGTGAACATCGACCTCTCGCTGTGGATCCCGGAACAGGCGAACGAGCAGGACGGGGCACGGGAGCTCCTGCAGCACCTGATGATCCCGGACATCCAGTTCCCCTACAACGAACTGGCTCTGGCCTTCTCCACCACGGACGACGCCCCGGAGGTCAGTGACCCTCGGATCTCCGAGATGCAGCCCTACTACGACGAGGGGAAGTTCTATATGGGCGCTTCGCAGTTCATCCCGACCACCATCCCGTTCGGCAACTACATCCAATCGATCGTGCTCGGGGCCGACCCCGAGCCGATCCTCGCCCAGATCGACTCCGACTTCGCCCGACTCGCCTACCGCGCCTGAACTGCCCATCCACCGTCGAACTCGAGGACACCGTATGTCAGCGACGACATCCATCGATCCGCGTACCCGGCCCGCCGGGGAACTCGACCATCCCCGTCCCTCCCCTGCCCCCACCGTGACCCGCCGCCGGCGGAAGGTGGACCCGGTCTATTACGCCTTCCTCTTCCCCGCACTGGCGATCTTCACCCTCGCGATCACCTTGCCGGCGGTCATCGGATTCTTCTACAGCTTCACCAACTCGGTGGGATTCGGGGACTGGGATTTCATCGGCTTGCGCAACTACATCGCCCTTTTCCAGGACCCAAACATCCTGGACGCGTACGTGTTCACGCTCGGCTTCGCCCTGGTCACCGTCATCGCGGCCAACGTGATCGCCTTCGCGCTCGCACTGGGCCTCACCTCACGGATCCGTTTCCAGACAGCGCTGCGCACGATCTTCGTGATCCCCATGGTGATCTCCGGGATCATCATCGCGTTCGTCTTCAAGTTCCTGCTGTCCAATTCTGTGCCGGCCCTGGGACAGGCACTGGGGGTCGGGTTCCTCTCGGAGTCGATCCTGGCCAACGAGGACCTCGCCTGGCTGGGCATCGTGATCGTCACCGCGTGGTCGACGATCCCCGGCGCGATGCTCATCTATATCGCGGGGCTCGTGACCATCCCGGCCGAGCTGTATGAAGCGGCGGCGATCGACGGTGCCTCGGGCTGGCAGCGACTGACCCGTCTCACCCTCCCGATGGTCTCGGGCTTCATCCTCATCAATACGATCCTGGGCTTCAAGGGCTACCTCAATGCCTACGACATCATCGTGGGCCTGACCGACGGTGGTCCCGGCACCGCCACGAGCTCGATCGCCATGACGATCTTCAAGGGCTTCAACGGCGGCGACTATGGCTACCAGATGGCCAACGCCGCGGTGTTCTTCCTGATCACCCTGATCCTCGCCGGGATCCAACTGCGGCTCACCGCCGGGAAAGCGAGCTTCGGAGCATGACCATCCCCCAGTCCACGGACCCGCGCGCCCCCGGCGGGCCGGCCGCAGACACCTCGCCCGCCCGCAGCGCGTCCGGCCGGCGCGGCGGGGTCGGCACCGACCGCATCAACTGGCCCGCCACCGCAATCCTCATCGTGTGCTCGCTGGCCGTGCTCGTGCCGCTGTTCGTCACGGTGAACATGTCGCTGAAGACGACGGCACAGGCGGTCGAAGGCCAGGCCTTCTCCCTGCCGGTGCCTTTCTCGTTCGAGGGCTTCGAGCAGGCCTGGCAATTGACCAACTTCCCGCGCGGACTCGCGATCTCCACGTTCATCACGGCCGTGTCGGTCTTCGGGGAGATCGTGATCTCCGCGCTCGCCGCCTTCGCCATCGTGCGCAACTGGGATCGTCGCCTGTTCCGCTGGTCCTTCTTCTACCTGCTGGCGGCGATGTTCATCCCGTTCCCGGTGGTGGCGCTGCCGCAGGTGAAGCTCACCGGCATCGTCGGGCTGGACAATCCCATCGGGGTGGCGATCCTGCACATCGTGTTCGCCCTCTCGTTCAACACCCTGCTGTTCACCGCGTTCCTGCGATCGATCCCGATCTCGCTCGAGGAGTCGATGCGGGTGGACGGGGCGAGCACCTGGCAGGTGTTCGTACGGCTGATCTTCCCGCTGCTCGCACCGATGTCCGCCACGGTGGGGATTTTCGCGTTCCTGGCCTCGTGGAACGACTTCATGATGCCGAATCTGATCACCACGAACCCTGAGCTGCAGACGCTGCCCGTCCTGCAGCAGATGTTCCAGACCCAGTTCAGCAACAACTACAACATCGCCTTCGCCTCGTACCTCATGGCGATGGCGCCGGCGATCGTGGTCTACATCTTCACGCAGAAGTGGGTCATCTCGGGACTCACCCAGGGTGCCGTGAAGTCCTGACCTCGGCATCCGCCATTGCCATCCGGCACTCCCTCCACCTGGAGGCGAGGGTCGGAGCTCGCTCGAGCACCCATCCCCGCGCCGGCGCGGCCACATCGCGCCCCGGGGTCCTCAGGGTGAGGCCATGACGACCTCACCACCTGTGGACCCCTCAGCGACCAGCCCGCCGAGGGGCGCCCACCGCACCCGCACCGTCGTGCTGATCGCCGCGGCCGCCGCCGTGATGGCCGGGCTCGCGGGGCTGGGCCTCGGAGGACTCGGCGGTGTCCTGGTCTCCTCCGACGGTCTCGGCGGAGGAGACCGGACAGGCCAGGACATCGCCGACGGCTGCGCGATCCTGGAGCGGTTGAAGGACGATCTGCCCGCCGAGGGGGGCTCGGTGACGCTGGAGGAGCCCCTGCTCTTCGAGCTCGGCGCGGCCGGGCAGCTGTTCATGGTCGCCGGCGCAGGAGACCAGGAGAGCGAGGCCTGGCTCACCGGGAGCGAGCTGATGGATGGGATGTCGACGCTCGATGTGGAGAAGATCAACGACAGCGTCGAGACGGCACAGTCGACGATCTGTGCCTGAGCGAGCGGGCCACCATCGGTTCGCGCCGTTGTCAGGGGATCCTGCTGGCACGCACCATCGGCACCGCCAGCACCACCGGCGCCGTGCTTCCTGGGCGACCCGGCCTCGGCGGAGATCGAGGAATCGTTGCAGGCTCTTGTGACCATGTGAGGCGCCGGCGGAGTACAGCAGGTCATGATGTGAGCACACGGGATATCGACTGAGAGCATGGACCCCGTCCTGGCGGTCCGGGATCAGATTCGGCGTACGGAGGAGCGCGACCAGGATGACGACCAAGCAGCCGGAAGGGGCCGGCACCCCATCGCGCCCGAGCCTGGCGGGCCGCCTCATGCCGACGATCATGCGTCTGCGCCGATCGAACAAGAACCACCGCTCACGTGACCATGTGAGGCGGCACATCGAGTACCGGAGAGCCCGTCCGGAGCCGACCCGTGCCCCGCAACGACTCAAGAAGGGCCTCTCGGTCAGCTCCGTCTACGACGATGGCTGGCACGTGCATACGATCACCCCCTCGGGGACCGAGCCGCAGGGGACCGTCGTCCATCTCCATGGTGGGAGCTGGATCGACGAGGCGGCGTCGGCCCACTGGAAGCTCGTCCAGAAGATCGCCGCCGAGGCCGCTGTGCGTGTGGTCCTCCCGGCATACCCCCTGGTCCACACTGGTGGGTCGGCCGAGACCGTCGTCCCCGTGGTGGCCCGGCTCTGTGAGCGGATCGACGGACCGACAGCGCTCATGGGCGACTCCGCAGGAGGCACCATCGCGTTGTCCGCCAGCCTGCTGCTGGCACAGCGCGGCCATCCTGTCGACCTCACCCTCCTGATCTCTCCGGCGCTGGACATGAGGATGGCGAACCCGGAGATCGATGAGATCCAGCCGGTGGATCCTTGGCTGGTCAAGAAGGGACAGCTGCTTCTCACTGAGCTCTGGATCGGTGAGCATGGAGAGGATCCGATCCTCAACCCCTTCCTCGGCGATGCCAGGGGCATAGGACGGCTCATCGTGTTCAGCGGCACGAGGGATCTGCTGAACCCCGACACCCGGCTTTTCGTGCAACGGGCCATGGACGAGGGCGCGGACATCGAATACCACGAACAGCATGGTCACCTTCACGTGTACCCACTCCTCCCCACTCCCGAAGGACGGGAGGCGCGACGGAGCATCGTGATGGCGATACGACATGCGGTCGCATCGGATCGGCGGTGACCTGTGTTTCGCCGCGCTGGGTGCTCATGGGAGGGTCGAGCCGCGCTCGGCACGGGTCGCTCCGGGATTCGGACCCCAGCTCCGGGTTTCGGACCCCGCACGGTCCGTCCAGCCATACTGGCTCACACCGGGCACCCTCGGAAGGGGGCACATGACCACTGACGACGCCCTGTCCGCCTACGTCCGCCAGCACGCCGAACAGGCCCTGCTGGGGCTGGCGCGCTTCGAGTACTCGACCGGCGAAGCCATTCAACGGGAGATGACCGTGGAGGTCGTGCACGCCACCCGCACCTCCTTGCGCCGGCTGCGGGCGGTGCTGCGCACCTTCCCGGAGTCCTTCCCCGTGCCGGGACCCGCCGATGACGATCTGCGTTTCGTCGCGCGCGCCCTCAGCGACGTCCGCGATACCGATGTGCTGAGTCAGGCCCTGCTCGGCGAGGTCGATGCCCTGCCCGAGTCGCTCGTCCTGGGCCCTGCGCGGCAGGACCTGGCCCGCGCCCTGGCGGCTCGCCGCCGCCGGGCGATCGAGGCCGTGGATCGCGACCGCATCGGCCCCAGCTGGGGGCGCGCCGTCGAGCTGCTCGGGACGTGGCAGCAGACTCCCCCGCATTTCGTCGAGCCGCCGTCGATTCGGCGTCTGAAAGAGGCTCGCGACGAGGTCCGACGCCGGGTGCGAGACTCCCAGGGAGCGCCGGAGGCGCTGCATTCGGCCCGCAAGGCGGCCAAGCGCTGGCGGTACGCGGCCGAGCTGCTGCTCCCCGTCGAGCCGAAGGCTGCGAAGCATTTCGACCGGGCGACCGAGTTCCATGTCCTGCTCGGCGAGCTGCAGGACGCCGTGGTGACCACCGAATTCCTGCGCGACCACGCGCAGCTGGGCAATCGCAGCGGACACAACGGCTTCACCACCGGCCTGCTGCACGCGAGTGCTCAGCAGCGCCTCGAGGCGGCGGCCTCCCGTGCGCTCAGCCTGGCGTGAGCCGGGCAGAGGCGCGAGCGGACCGGAGGGCGCAGATCCCCACCGCGTGCCTGAGCGGGATCACTGCTCCTCGAGGTAGGTCAGCACCGCCCGGACCCGGCGGCTGGTCTGCTCATCACCCAGCAGCTCGAACTTGTCGAAGATCGCGCTGATCGCCTTCTCCACGGTGCTCATCGACAGGAACAGCCGCTCGCTGATGCCGCGGTTCGACAGTCCTTCGGTCATCGCTTCGAGCACCTCCACCTCACGCGGGGTCAGGCGGCTGACGGCTCGGCGCTGGTCCGGGCTGCGCAGCAGGGTGCGCACCACGGCGGGATCGATGACGGTACCACCGGCGGCCACGTTGCGCACCGCGCGCAGGAACCCGTCGATCTCCGTGATGCGGTCCTTGAGCAGGTAACCGATACCGGGCATCTCCGTGCTCAGCAGCTCGCTCGCGTACTCGCGGGCCACGTACTGGGACAGCATCAGCACTCCCACCCCGGGGTGCTCTCGCTTGATCCGCAGGGCGGCTCGCAGGCCCTCGTCGCTGTGGGTGGGCGGCATCCGCACATCCACGATCGCCAGGTCGGGCCGGTGACCGGAGACCTCGTACAGCAGCGCCTCGCCGTCCCCGACGGAGGCGAGGACCTCGAGCCCTTCCTCCTCCAGCAGGCTGCGCACGCCCTCGCGCAGGAGCACCGCGTCATCGGCCAGGACGATGCTCAACGGCCTCTCGGGGGGCGGGATCTCGGGATGCGGTCTCTCGGGGTGCGGGAACTCGGGGCGGGAGGCGGGCTCACTCATAGGGGATCTCCGTGGTGATGACGGTGGGCCCGCCGGGCGGGCTGCTGACGTGAACGCTACCGTCCAGGGCGGCCACCCGTCGCGCCAGGCCCTGCAGTCCGCCTCCCTCGGGGTCGGCGCCGCCAGTCCCGTCATCGTGCACCTCCAGGTGCAGCAGCCGGCGGCCCGAGTGCTCCTGCGTGCTCAGGGAGATCCGGGCCGAACTCGCCCCGGCGTGCTTGACGATATTGGTGAGCGCCTCTCTGGCCACGAAGTACGCGGCGGACTGGACGGCCTGCGGCAGATCGTCCTGGGCACGATGGTCGACCTGGACCGGCAGCGGGCTGGTGGCGGCCACCTCGTCGATCGCCGAGGCGAGGCCGTGCTCGTCCAGTGCGTTGGGATAGACGCGCCAGGCCACCTGCCGCACCTCCTCGATCAGGGCCTGCGACTGCGTGTGGGCCGCTTCGAGCAGTTCGGCGGATCGCTGGGGCTCGGCGGCGCGCCGCGCTCGGGCGAGGGTGACGGACAGCGACACGACGTTCTGCTGGACTCCGTCGTGCAGGTCCCGTTCGATGCGGCGGCGCTCATCGTCGATGGCCACGACCACGCCGCGGCGCGTGGTCAGCAAGCGGCTGATCCGTGACTCCAGGGCGTCCTCGCGCACGACCGGTGACCAGCAGCGCAGCAGTGCCGCCTGCACGGCGACGGCGACCTCGGCGTACACGGCGGTGGCCAGAAGGCTCGAGGTGCCGAAGATGAGCAGCACCGGCAGGGCCGGGCGGCTGATCACCCACAGGTCGAAGGTGAACATCACGGGCCTTCCCAGCAGCGTCTGCTGCAGGCTGCCCAGCACGATCCCGAGCACCAGCAGCAGCAGGTCGAACATGACGTAGCCGAGTCCCCCGGCCACCAATCCGACCAGGATCCCGCGCCGGGCCCCGAGGACGGCCGTTCCGTCGGTCTCCAGGTGGAGGCGGTAGAAGCGTTTCTGCCGCCAGAGCTCCCAGCGGCGCACCCGGGCGTAAGGACCGTGCCAGCGCAGCAGGGCCAGCACCGCGGTCAGCACCAGCAGCGTGCCCAGCAGGAGGCCCAGCACGGTGCCGACGACGTGGCGCAGCGAGCGCCGCACCAGGCGGACGGGCTCGCGCGGCAGCTGGATGCCGGACAGGTCGGGCAGGCGCATGGAAAGGCTCCCAGGGACAGGACGACGTCGGCCGACGTCGACTGCAAGGTATCAACGCGGGGACGGCTCGCAGCAGTGGAACAGCCCTGCGATCCCTTACGGTTTCCCGCATGATCTCGGCCCGGATCCCTGCCGGGCCGCGAGGGCCTGCCCCGTTCTGCCGACCCCCTGCCACTGCCTAGCGTCGTCCATGTCCTGCCCACCCGCTCCTCAGGAGATGCCCTCATGGACGCCGTGCTCCACCTGGCAGAGTCCCTGCTCACCTCACCATGGCTGTTCGCACTGGTCGCTGTCCTGGCCCTGTTCGATTCCGTGCTGCCCATCGTGCCCGCGGAGACGGTAGTGATCGCGGCGGCGGCCTATGCCGCGACCGGGAACCCGAACGCGCTGCTGCTGATCGGTTCCGCCTGGGCCGGAGCGCTGCTCGGGGACGTGGCCGCCCACCACCTCGGACGAGGCATCGGGCCCGTGACCCGCTGGCTGCGTCGCAGGAAGCTCAGCGGCCCGCTCGTCCAGCGGGCGGAGAGGGAACTGCGCAACCGCGGCGGGATGTTGATCCTCTCGGCCCGTTTCATCCCCGGCGGACGCACCGCCACCAACGTCGCCTCCGGGATGATCGCTTACCCGCGAGGGCGCTTCATCGGCTTCGCGGCGATCGCCGCCCTGCTGTGGAGCATCTACACCGTGGGGATCGGCATGCTCGGCGGACTAGCCTTCCATGACCAGCCCCTGCTGGGAGTCGGCCTCGGCATCGGCATCGCCCTCGCCGTGGGCGGCAGCATCGAAGCGGTCCGGTCCCTGCGCGACCGTCGCCGGCAGCGGCTCAATCGTCGGCGGTCCGCAGCGACCGGCGTTTGTCCTGCACCTGTGCGAGCCGGGTGAGGATCTCCTGATAGCGCTCCCCATCCGCGGGGTCCGTGCGCTGCAGCCGCTGCTTGAGCACCGAGTACTCACGGGTGATGGACAGCTCGCTGAGGCGGTCCAGCAAAGATGCCGCCAGCCGCGCCAGGTCCTGCTCGTCCCGAGCGGGCAGGCCGAGATTCGTGATCTCCACGATCAGGGGGCGTACCGTCTCCCCGGCGATCTCGAGCACCTGGTCGAGATAGCGAGCCGGGCTGAGCGTGCCTTCGACGGCGTCGAGCAGGGTGCCGGCCGCGAGCATCACGTCCCACACCCCCTGCAGGGCCGGGACATGGAAGGCGTCGTCGGGCAGCGCCCCCACCTGCTGGGCCGACAGCAGCACCGGGGACTGCAGCATCACGGCCAGCGACTGCACCTCGACCTGCCCCACCGGATCGCGGGGGCTGACCACGTCCGACAGCCGGGCCACCGGGATCACGGGCTCCTCCCCCGCGCCCTCGCCCTCCCCCGCTCGCTGCGGGGCAGGTCTCTCCTCGCCGGGGCGCGGCCGGGCCTCGCGGCCCTCGGCGCGGGCGGCGTCGTGCACCGCACGCAGCACGGTGCGCTCGTCCATGCCCAGCCAGCCCGAGAGACGGCGTGCGTACTCGGGACGCATCGCGCGATCGCGGATCCGGGCCACCACCGGTGCCGCCATCCGCAGCGCACTGACCTGCCCCTCGACCGTGTCGAGGTCGACGGCGGCGATCGCCGAGCGGATCGCGAACTCGAACATCGGCCGGCGCGTGTCGATCAGGTCCAGCACGGCGGCATCGCCTTTTGTGAGGCGCAGGTCGCAGGGATCCATCCCGCCCGGCTCGACCGCGACGTAGGTCTGGGCCACGAAGCGCTGGTCTTCCTCGAATGCCCGCAGGGCGGCCTTCTGCCCGGCGGCGTCCCCGTCGAAGGTGAAGATGACCTCCCCGCCCATGCCCCGGCCGTCGGCGTTCAGCCGCAGACCCGAGGAGGGGTTGGAATCGCCCATCACACGACGCACGATCTTCACGTGCTCGGAGCCGAAGGCGGTGCCGCAGGTGGCCACGGCAGTGGTGACTCCCGCCAGGTGGGCGGCCATCACGTCGGTGTACCCCTCGACGACCACCACCCGGTGCTGGGAGGAGATGTCCTTGCGGGCCAGGTCCAGTCCGTACAGGACGCTGGACTTGCGGTAGATGGCGGTCTCGGGGGTGTTGAGGTACTTCGGGCCAGGGTCGGACTCCAGCAGCCGACGTGCACCGAAGCCGATGGTGTTGCCGGTGATGTCGCGGATCGGCCACACCAGCCGTCCCCGGAACCGGTCGTAGACGCCGCGCTGCCCCTGGGAGACCAGACCGCTGGCGATCAGCTCGGGCTCGGTGAAACCGCGCCCGCGCAGAACTCTCGTGATCGCGTCCCAGCCCTCGGGCGCGAAGCCCACCCCGAAATGCTCGGCCGCGGCCCGGTCGAAACCGCGCTCGGTCAGGAACCGTCTGCCGACCTCCGCTCCCGGTGAGGAGAGCTGTTCGCGGTAGTACTCCTCGGCGATGGCGTGGGCGTCGAGCAGGCGGCGCCGGGTGCCGAAGTCGGGGCGGCCTCCCCCGCGTCCTCCGTCCTCGTAGTGCAGCTGGATGCCGTAGCGGCCGGCCAACATCTCGACCGCCTCGACGAAGCTGAGGTGGTCGATCTTCTGGACGAAGGAGATCACGTCCCCGCCTTCGCCGCAGCCGAAGCAGTGCCAGTGGCCCAGCTGAGGGCGGATGTGGAAGGAGGGGGTCTTCTCGTCGTGGAAAGGGCACAGGCCCTTCATGGACCCGATGCCCGCGGTGCGCAGGGTGACGTGCTCGGCGACGATCTCGTCCAGACGGGAACGCTCGCGCACCTGGTCGACGTCGGCGCGGCGGATCAGACCCTGGGCCACGGCCTCACAGCTCCGATCCGAGACCGGGCAACGGAGTATCGGCCGCGGTGACGTGGGTCAGGGAGCGGTCGAACAGCACGTCGTGCAGGCGCCGGGCGGTGACGTCGGTGTAGGAGGCGATCTGGTCGACCACCACGCGCTTGCGGGCGTCGTCATCGGCGGCGCCGTCCCACAGCTCGGCGAACAGCGGGTTCAAGTAGGTCGTGCCGGTGTTCCACAACTGGGAGTACAGGTCGCGGATGATCTGCTCCTGCTGCTCGTAGACGGGCCGTTGGGAGGCCGAGGACATCACGTAGGCGGCGGCCAGCCCCTTGAGCACGGCGATCTCCATGCGCGTGTGCTCAGGCAGGATGGCATCGCCATCGTAGCGGGAGACGGGGCCCGGTCCGTGGGCGGTGCGGGTGGCGGTGATGACGGAGCGGGTGAAGCGACCGATCAGCTGGCTGGCCATGTCCTTCAGGGCGGCCGAGGAGCGCATCGAGCCGGTGAACTCGCGCACCCAGTACGGCTCGGCCTCCAGGCGCTGCAGCGCCTCGTCGAGGGCGTCGAGGGGCTCGTCGGGCATGTACCAGTCCTGGACCACGTACAGCGCGGCGGCCCGCTCCATCGGATCGGCCAAGCGGCTGAGGTCCAGAGTCCGCCCGGTGATGGCATCCTCGACGTCGTGGACCGAGTAGGCGATGTCGTCGGCGAGGTCCATCACCTGCGCCTCGAAGCACTGGCGACCCTCCACGGCCCCCTGACGGGCCCACCGGTACACCTCGAGATCGTCGGTGTAGGCTCCGAACTTCGGCGACGCAGGGTCCGGTCCCTGCCCGCGCGCCCAGGGATATTTGATGGCGGCGTCGACGCTGGCCCGGGTGAGGTTCAACCCGTAGGGCCGGTCGGCGGCGATGAGCTTGGGCTCGAGCCGCGTGAGCAGGCGCAGGGTCTGGGCGTTGCCCTCGAAGCCCCCGAAGTCCTCGGCGATGGCGTCGAGGACCTTCTCGCCGTTGTGACCGAAGGGCGGGTGGCCGAGGTCGTGGGAGAGGCAGGCGGCGTCGACGATGTCCGGGTCGCAGCCCAGCTCCAGGCCGATGTCGCGGCCCACCTGGGCGACTTCGAGGGAATGGGTCAGGCGGGTGCGCACGAAGTCGTCGGAGCCGGCACCCAGCACCTGGGTCTTGGCGCCCAGTCGACGCAGCGCCGAGGAGTGCAGCACCCGCGCGCGATCCCGCTGGAACGGGGTGCGGGCCTGGGACTTCGGGGGTTCGGGGGCGAAGCGCTCGAGGTCGGCCGGGCTATACCCGGGCGGAGCGGCATCACGGGCCGCCGTACCGGGGTCCAGGTGCTCAGTGGTCATCGATTCATCCTCCGGAGGTGTCCAGCTCCGCCTCGTGGAGGCGATCAGCATGATCGGCGGCGACGTCCCGCGAGTCCATCCACCCCTCGGGGACCACGGCCCGCTTGGGCGAGCCGGCCCGGCCCCGGGGCCCTTCGACGGCCGCACCCGGGTAGGGGCTGCCCCAGTCCAGTTCGGCGAGCTTCGCGTCCAGATCTGCCAGGGACTCCATCGTCGCCAGGCGGTGGCGCATCTGGCCGCCCACGGGGTAGCCCTTGAAGTACCAGGCCACATGCTTGCGAAGGTCTCGGAGCGCGCGGCCCTCGTCCTCGAAGAACTCCACCAGCAGCTCGGCGTGGCGGCGCAGCGTGGTGGCCACCTCGCCGAGCGTCGGGTGGATGCGGTCGGGACGGCCGGCGAAGGCGGCGGCGAGATCGGCGAACAGCCAGGGTCTGCCCTGGCATCCGCGCCCGACGACCACGCCGTCGCATCCCGTCTGCTCCATCATGTCGATCGCGTCCTCGGCCGACCAGATGTCGCCGTTGCCGAGCACCGGAATGTCGGTGACCAGCTCCTTCAGGTCGGTGATGGCCTCCCAGCGGGCGGTGCCGGAGTAGTGCTGGACGACGGTCCGGCCGTGCAGGGCGATCGCGGCGGCCCCGACCTCCTGGGCGATCAGGCCGGCATCGCGGTAGGTGAGGTGGTCGTCGTCGATGCCGATGCGGGTCTTGACGGTGACGGGCACGTCCCCGGCGGCCTCGACCGCTCCCCGCACGATCTGGGTGAACAGCTCCGTCTTCCAGGGCAGCACGCCACCCCCGCCGCGTCGGGTCACCTTGGGCACGGGGCAGCCGAAGTTCAGATCGATGTGATCGGCCTGGTCGCGCTCGATCAGCATCTCCACAGCGCGGCGCACGGTGACGGGATCGACGCCGTACAGCTGCACCGAGCGGGGACTCTCGCTCTCCCCCATGGTCACCAGGCGCCAGGACTCGCGGTGGTCCTCGACCAGGGCGCGGGTGGTGACCATCTCCGAGACGTACAGACCGCCGTCGTCGTGGCTGTGCAGGGCGCCGAACTCACGGCACAGCAGCCGGAACGCCATGTTTGTGATCCCGGCCATCGGTGCCAGCACCACGGGGGTGTCGATGGTGTGCGGACCGATGGTGAGCGTGCGGCGTGAGACGCCATCGGCCAAGGCACGGGGAGCGGAGAGGGTGGTCATCAGTGTGATTGTCCCACCTCGTCCCGACACTTGGGAGGCCTCGAGGGGGTGATGTGCATCGAGACCCGGTGGGGAGGCGGGGCGCTAGCCACGGGCAATGGGGCGCGGGGCCGCGGGCCAGGCGCGTGCCGGGGGCGGGCACGCTTGCCTGGGTACGGGCACCGACCAGGAGCTTGGTCCCGGTGGCGGCCCACTCCGGCTGGGATACTAGCACCAGGCGACGTGCGTACTCCCACCGCGTCGTGAGGACACCCGTGCAAGGAGGCGCACGATGACACCTTCAGCGACATCTTCAGCTCCCGCGGCAGGTACCGCTCCACGCATCGGCTTCGCCGCTCAGGTCGATCACACCGGGGTCGAGGTCGACGCCGGGCCCCCCTCCAGCTCCGGGCTGCGGGCCGGGACCGAGCTGTTCACCGCGGCCGAGCGATTGGGCTACGACGTCGGCTACGTGCGCACCCGGCACCTGCAGGACGCTCTGTCCTCCCCGCTGCTGTTCCTGGCCGCGCTCGGGCAGAGCGTGCAGCGGATGCAGCTCGGCACCGCGGTGATCCCGCTGCGGTTCGAGAACCCGGGTCGTCTCGCCGAGGATCTCGCGACCGCCGACCTGCTGCTGGGCGGGCGTCTGCGGGCCGGCCTCGGCTCCGGCTACTCCGCCCATGACGCCATGTACGTCGAGGCGTACGGGCAGATGCGCGGAGAGCGCGGCGAACACGTCGACCGAGTGCTGCACGAGCTGCTGGCGCTGCTGGACGGGCAGATCGTCTCCACGGCCGACGCCCACGTCGAGGGCGTGGAGCCGGGCACCCCGCTGCGCGTCCAGCCCCAGGTGCCGGGGCTGCGCTCGCGCCTCGCCTACGGGGCCGCGGGGGCCGAGCGGGCCGCGATGGCCGGCAGCGCGGGCCTGGGCCTGCAGCTGGCCACGATGGTGCCCGACGATGGCTCCGGCCGCTCCTTCGAGAGCCTGCAGCTCGATGTCGTCGAGGCCTACCGGGAGGCGTCGCGCGCCGCTGGGTACGGGGAGGGTCACGTCATGGTCAGCCGGCAGATGATCCCGGTCACCGGGGACGCCGAGCTCGAGCGGTACGTGTCGCTGATCCCCCGGGAGCGCGCTGCCGCCCCCGGGGTCTCCGGCGAGCACCGCAGCCTGGAGATCGGTGGCCACGAGGCGGTCTACAGCCAGATCGTGCTCGACGACCCCTCCGTCGTGGCCCAGGCGCTGATCGCCGATCCCGTGGTGCAGGCCGCCGACGAGATCGTCCTGGTCCTGCCTTTCAGCGCGGACCGCACCGATCAGCTGCGGGTGCTGGAGAGCTTCGCGCGGGACGTGGTCCCCCACCTGCTGGCCGCGATCGTCACCTGACCGCTGCGGTCAGGCCCCGATGAGCCTGCCGGCGAGGTAGGACTCGACCTGGTCCAGCGCCACCCGCTCCTGCGCCATCGAGTCGCGCTCGCGGACGGTGACGGCCTGGTCCTCGGCGGTCTCGAAGTCGACCGTGACACAGAACGGGGTGCCGATCTCGTCCTGGCGGCGGTAGCGGCGACCGATCGCCTGGGTGGAGTCCATCTCCACGTTCCAGTGCTGACGCAACGTCGCAGCGAGCTGCTCGGCACGGGGCACCAGGTCCGCGCTCTTGGACAGCGGCAGCACGGCGACCTTGACCGGGGCCAGTCGCGGGTCGAGCTTGAGCACGGTGCGCTTGTCGACGCCACCCTTGGTGTTGGGGGCCTCGTCCTCGGTGTAGGCGTCGACCAGGAAGGCCATCATCGAACGGGTCAGGCCGAAGCTCGGCTCGACCACGTAGGGCGTGTAGCGCTCGTTGGCGGCCTGGTCGAAGTACTGCATCTTGGTGCCCGAGGCGTCCGTGTGGGCACCCAGGTCGAAGTCGGTGCGGTTGGCGATGCCCATCAGCTCGCCCCACTCGCTGCTCTGGAAGCCGAAGCGGTACTCCAGGTCGATGGTGGCGGCGCTGTAATGGGCGCGCTCGGAGTCCGGGACGTCGAAGCGGCGCAGGTTGTCCGCATCGATGCCCAGATCGATGAACCACTTCCAGCAGGCCTCGACCCATTCGGTGAAGTCGCTGTCGGCCTGCTCGGCCGTGGTGAAGTACTCGATCTCCATCTGTTCGAACTCGCGGGTGCGGAAGATGAAGTTGCCCGGTGTGATCTCGTTGCGGAACGCCTTGCCGATCTGGCCGATGCCGAAGGGTGGCTTCATGCGGGAGGCGGTCACCACGTTCAGGAAGTTCACGAAGATGCCCTGAGCGGTCTCCGGACGCAGGTAGTGCAGGCCGGTCTCGTTGTCGACCGCCCCGAGATAGGTCTTGACCAGGCCCGAGAACTGCTGCGGATCGGTGTACTCGCCACGGTTGCCGCAGTTGGGGCAGGGCACCTCGGCCAGGCCACCCTCGGGGGCACGCCCCTTCTTCGCCTCGAAGCCCTCGATCAGATGGTCCTCACGGAAACGGTTGTGGCAGCTCTTGCACTCCACCAGCGGGTCGGTGAAGGTCTCCACGTGACCGGAGGCCTCCCACACCCGCCGCGGCAGGATGATGGAGGAGTCCAGGCCCACCATGTCGGCGCGGGACTGCACGAAGGTGCGCCACCACTGCTTTTTGATGTTCTCCTTGATCTCCACGCCCAGCGGGCCGTAGTCCCAGGCCGAACGGGTACCGCCGTAGATCTCACCGGAGGGGAACACGAAACCTCGCTTCTTCGCGAGAGCGATGACGTTGTCCAACCTGCTGGCGGGGGCCTTGGCCACGGGGGTCTCCTGGTGACGGGTGTGTAGGGAACTGGTCCAGCATAGCCACGCCCGCGCTGTGACGGTGCCCACCGCGAGCGGCGTAGCAGGGGTGGCGGAGTTGCGCGCCCCCTGCTCCTTGGTGAGAATGATTGTCATGAAGATGGCCCCGCCCGCACCGCTCCTCAGCCGACGGTCCGCTCTCGTGCTCGCAGGACTCGGTGCGGGTGCCTCGATGCTGGCGGCCTGCGGGGGCGCGGAGGGCGCCGCTGATGGAGGGCTGACCGTGGTCACCTCCTGCTATCCCCTCGCCTTCCTGGCCACCCGGGTGGGTGGCGACCGGGTCTCGCTGATCGATCTGACCAACCCCGGCATGGACTCCCACGGGCTCGAGCTGTCCGTGCGCCAGGTCGTCCAGGTGCAGCAGGCTGATCTGGTGCTGCAGATCCCCGGCTTCCAGCCCGCCCTGGACGAGGCCGTCTCCTCCGCCGAGGGCCTGGAAGTGGTGGATGTCTCGGCCGTCACCCAGCTGCTGGCGTACGGAGAGGGCGCGGATCACATCCATGAGGGGGATGCCGAAGCCGACGGCCACGAGGACCACGGCGCCGAGAGCTCCGACGGCGGCCACGAGGGCGGGGGCCCCGAGGGGCATGATCACGGACCGCTGGACCCGCACTTCTGGCACGACCCGCTGCGGATGGCCGAGGTCGGCGACGCGCTGGCCGAGCACCTGGCGCAGATCGCCCCCGAGGGGGGCGAGGACTTCTCCTCCGCCGCCGCACAGCTGCGCACCGAGCTCGAGGAGCTCGATGAGGAGCTGGCCTCCCGGTACGAGGAGCACGCGGATGCACCCTTCATCACCAGCCACGCCGCCTACACCTACCTCGCTCAGCGCTACCACCTGCGACAGATCGGGATCGCCGGAGTGGATCCGGAGACGGAGCCGTCCCCGCAGCGCCTGCTGGAGCTCGAGCGGCTCATCGAGGACGAAGGGGTCTCGACCGTCTTCTTCGAGACCACCGCCTCCCCGAAGGTGGCACAGACCCTGGCCGAGAACGTCGGGATCGAGGCCGCCGAGCTCGACAACCTCGAGACGCAGCTGGACGAGCAGCAGGACTACCCTGCCGTCATGCGTTCCAACAGCCGGGCCCTGATCGAGAGCTGGACATGAGGCCCGAGCAGGGTCGGGCCACCCCGGCTGTGATCGAGGTAGCCGGCGCCGACGTCTCCCTCGGCGGCACGCCGGTGCTGCACGGGGTCGACCTGCGGGTCGAGTCCGGCGAGCTGGTGGCGCTGTTGGGGGCCAATGGCTCGGGCAAGTCCACCTTGCTGCGTGTGGCCGTCGGCCTCTACACCCCACAGGCCGGCACCGCCCGCCTGTGGGGAACGCCCGCGCACCGGCCCCAGGCCCATGACCGCCTCGGGTACGTGCCCCAGGACACCTCCGATGCCGGGTCCATCCCCACCACTGCGCGCGAGACCGTCGCCACCGGCCTGCTGGGCACCCGCCGGTGGCTGCTGCGACGGCGCGACCCCCGCGTGATGCGGGCCCTGACCCAGGTCGGCATCGCCCATCTGGCCGACCGGCCGATCACCCGCATGTCCGGGGGGCAGCGGCGCCGCGTGATGATCGCTCGTGCCCTCGTGCGCGATCCCGAGCTGCTCGTGCTCGACGAGCCGTTCGCCGGCGTCGACCTGTCCACCCAGGACGCGATCGCCGCACTGTTCCGCGAGCTGTCCGCGCGCGGCACCACCATCGTGGTCGTGCTGCACGAGCTCGGACCGATGAAGGGCGATATCCGCCGCGCTGTCGTGCTCGATCACGGACGCATCGTCCACGACGGCCCGGAGTCGGAGCGGCCGACGCTGGACCCCGGCCATGACCACGTCACCGTCGTCGATCACATCGACGAGTGCCTCGGACAGGAGATCCATCCGGCATGATCTCGGCTCTCGACATCCTCACCTCGGGCGTGCTGCGCTATCCGCTGATCATCGCGATCCTGATCGGTCTGACCGCCCCGGTGGTGGGCACCTTCCTGGTGCAGAAACGGCTGTCCCTGCTCGGCGACGGCCTGGGCCACGTGGCCCTCACCGGCGTCGCGGTGGGCTGGCTGGTGGGGGCCTGGACCTCGGCCGGTCCCGCCGATCTGCTCGCCATCCCCGGGGCCCTGGTCGCCTCGGTCATCGGCGCACTGGCCATCGAGTACGTCCGCGAGATCGGCCACACCAGCCGTGACGTGGCCCTGGCGATCCTCTTCTACGGCGGCATCGCCGGCGGCGTGGTCATCATCCAGCTGGCCGGCGGCACCTCCCAGAACCTCATGGGCTACCTGTTCGGCTCCCTGTCGACGGTCACCGCGCCCGACGTGGTGATCGCGGTGGTGCTGGCGGTCGTGGTGCTCGGCATCGGACTGGGCCTCAGCGGCCTGCTGGCCGCGGTCACCAGCGACGAGGAGTTCGCCCGCGCCTCCGGCCTGCCGGTGCGGGCCGTGAACATCCTGATCGCGGTGATGGCGGCCCTGACGGTCACGCTGTCGATGCGGATCGTGGGCGCCCTGATGGTCTCGGCACTGATGATCGTCCCCGTGGCAGCCGCCCAAACCCTCGTGGAGGGCTTCACCCGCACCATGCGCACGGCCATGGCGATCGCGGTGTTCTGCTCACTGGGCGGACTGGTGATCACGGTGTACGTCGACCTGCCGCCGGGCGGCGTGATCGTCCTGCTGTCGATCGGGGTGTACGCGCTGGGACTGATCACCAAGGCGGTGCTGCCCGAGCGGCGGGCGGAGCGCGAGAGACGCCCCGACGCCGCGCCCGGCACGGGGACCCGGCCGCTGCCCTCCGCTGCCGGCTGACCGTCGCGTTCGGCGCGTCACCTCCCCATGGAGGTCACAGCCGCGATGGGGGACAATCTGCACCATGCAACGGAATACCCGCCAGCGCACCGCGATCCTCGAGACCCTTGCGCGGCAGGACGACTTCCGCAGTGCACAGCAGATCCACGAGCAGATGAAGAGCGACGGGGAGACGGTCGGACTGGCCACCGTCTACCGCACCCTGCAGGCCCTGACCCGCACCGGCCGCCTGGACGTCCTGGTGGCAGGCGACGGGGAGTCCCTGTACCGGCAGTGCGAGGCCAGCGGCCATCACCACCACCTGGTCTGCCGTGAGTGCGGGCGCACCGTGGAGTTCCTGGCCCCGAAACTGGAAGCCGCCATGTCCGCCATCGCCGGGGACCACGGCTTCACCGACCTGGACCACACGCTCGAGGTCTTCGGACTGTGCACGAAGCACTCGCGGACCGACGAGACGGAGCCGGGCCGATGATGGAATGGGTCCAGACGCTGCCCATCGTCGGGGGCGTGGCGTTCCTGTACCTGGTGATCCTGCTGCGCGCCGGCGGCACCTACGCGCTGGGGCGTGGGGCGCGCAAGGCCGCCAACCGCGGCAAGGTCGCGGCATGGCTGGAGTCCGAGCGGGTCGAGCGCGCCAGCCGCATCATCAACAAGTGGGGCGCCCCGGTGGTCGCCTTCAGCTTCCTGACCGTCGGCTTCCAGACCGCTGCCAACGCCGCCGCGGGCCTGACCGGGATGTCCCTGAAGAGGTACCTGCCCGCGCTCGCCGTCGGCGGTTTCGCGTGGGCGGTGATCTACGCGACCGTCGGCCTGGCCGCGGTCGCGCTGTGGCTCGAGCTGTTCCTGCACTCCCCCTGGGCCGCCGTGGCGGCACTGGCCCTGGTCGTGGTGCTGATCATCTATCTCGTCGGACACAGGCGCCGCACGGGTCACACCATCGCCCCCATCGGTACCGGCGACGAGGGCGAGAACGGCGAGGACGCGTCCCGCTCCGAGATGCCCGCCTCCCGGCCGTGAGGCTCAGCCCGCGGTGACCGGGGCGTCGATCGCTCCCCCGTAGCGCCGGTCACGGCGGGCGTAGTCGGTGATCGCCCTCCACAGCACGAGCCGATCCACATCCGGCCACAGCTCCTCGACGAAGACGAGCTCGGCGTAGGCGGACTGCCACAGCAGGAAGTTCGAGGTGCGCTGCTCACCGCTGGTGCGGATGAACAGGTCCACATCGGGCATGTCCGGGTCGTTCAGCCGGCGCGCCAGGCTCGCCTCGGTGATGCCTCGCCCGCTCAGATGCCCGGCACGGGCCTCCTCGGCGATCTCCCGGACCGCGTCGACGATCTCGGCCCGGCCCCCGTAGTTCACGCACATGTACAGGGTCATCCGCGTGTTCGAGGCGGTCAGCCGCTCGGCCTCCTGCAGCTCCCTGATCACGCTGCCCCAGAGCCGCTGGGGGCGACCGATCCATACGACCCGCACGCCCCAGGCGTTCAAGGTGTCGCGCTGACGACGCAGCACCCGGCGGGAGAAACCCATCAGGAAGCGCACCTCCTCCGGGGAGCGCTTCCAGTTCTCGGTGGAGAAGGCATAGGCCGACAGGTGGCTCACGCCGATCTCCAGCGCCCCGGCGACCACGTCCAGCAGGGCGGCCTCACCCGCTTCGTGCCCGGCGGTGCGCGGCAGACCCCGACGGTTGGCCCAGCGGCCGTTGCCGTCCATCACCACGGCGACGTGGGCAGGGACGGTCGGCGCGGGCAGCTGCGGGGCGCGCTGCCCGCTGGGATGGTCGTAGGGGTCCTGGTACGAACCGGCGGATGCACCGGGCATGGGTCCTCCTGGGTCGGTCGCTCGGGCGCGGTCAGCGCTCGACGTAGCTCAATGAGCGCACCGAGCGCTCCAGGTGCCAGGTCACCGTATCGGTGATCAGGCGCCCCGCCTCGTCGGCGATGGTGGCCTCGGTAGGGACCACATTCTCCCAGTCCCCGGCGAGCAGGAAGATCATGTGCTCGACGGCCGCCTGCCGCACGGCGACCGCACCGGGGCGACGGCAGGAGGTGCACACCAGACCCCCGGCGCGGACGTCCAGGGCGTGATGGGGGCCGGGGGCACCGCAGCCCGCACAGACCTGCAGCTCGGGAGCCCAGCCGGAGATCGCCAGCGTGCGCAGCAGGAAGGAGTCCAGCACCAGCGGAGCGGGCAGGTGGCCCTCGGCCATCGCCCGCAGGGCTCCGACCAGCATCAGGAAGCCGCGCTGATTGGGGTCGACCACCTCGTCGGTGAGCCGATCGGTGGTCTCGAGCATCGCGCTGGCCGCCGTGAAGCGCCCGTAGTCGGCGCTGATCGCCTGGGCGAAGGTCTCGATCGTGACCACCTGGGTGACGGTGTGCAGGGAGCGTCCCGCGTACAGCTGCACGTCGACCAGGGTGAACGGCTCCAGCCTTGCCCCGAAGCGGCTGCCGGTGCGGCGCACCCCCTTGGCGACGGCGCGGACCTTGCCGTGGCGGCGGGTGAGCAACGTGATGATGCGGTCCGCCTCGCCGAGCGGATGGGTGCGCAGGACGATCGCATCGTCACGGTAGAGCTTGGACATCGTGCCTCGAGACTACGACGCCCCGCGCCCGCCGCTGGTCAGGTCGGTCGCAGTGTCGCCGGGAGCTGCCTCACGCTGCCGGCGGCGGGCCGACCGGTAGATGGAGGCACTTCGGGCTCTCGGGCACGGCATGATGGCGATATGGGAATTTTCGCACTGCTGCGACGAGACGACGAGGCCGAGCGCACCACCCGCGAGGCGCTGCGGGAGGCCCGCTCGGGAGCCGACGAGGCCGAAGGCGGCGGAGCACTGCTGCGCCTGGTGGAGTCCTTCCGGGACATCGGGCTGGACGGCAGGCTCGCCTACTCCTCCGCGAGGCAGGCTGCCCGCCGGGCCCAGCGCGGCCGGGGACGTCGCCGGCCCGCTGTCGCCGTCCGCCGTCTGGTGCGACGGCACCGGCGCGGGGTGACCCTGGCCGGCTTCCTGACCGGGCTGGGCGGCATCTTCACCCTGCCCGTCCTGCTGCCCACCAACGTCTTCGAGTTCTATGTGCAGACCACCCGCATGGTCGGTGCGATCGCCGCGGTGCGCGGCTATGACCTCGAGGATCCGGAGGTGCGCGCCCGCGTGCTGGCCGCCCTGATGGGCGAGGAATCCGGTGACGTGCTGGGCAGCGTGGGGCTCGGTCCCGTGGCGGGGGCCGCGAGCCGCCAGGTGGCCAAACGCCTCCCCGGGACCGTCGAGTCCCAGATCGCCGGCGCCCTGGGCGGCCGCATCCTGCGCCGCTTCGGGCTGCGCTCGGTGCGCCTGTTCGGCAAGGCGATCCCGGGCCTGGCCGGTGTGGTGGGGGCGATCGCCGATCGCCGGCAGCTGAACAAGATCGCCCGGGCGGCGCAGGAGATCTTCCCACCCCTGCCCTGAGCGGCCGTGGCCGGCCCCACCGAGTCCCGCCGTGGGGCAGGATGGCCGGATGCGTGTGTTCGTCTCGATCCGCCCGTCGGCCGATGCTCGCCTGCATCTGCAGAACGCCCTGGACGAGGTGCGTCAAACCGCGGGACAGTCCCTGCGCTGGGGTGATGCCGATCAGTGGCACCTGACCCTCGCCTTCCGGCCAGACCTTCCCGAGGGTGCCGTCCCCGATGCGCTCGATGACCTGGCGGCGATGGCCTCCGGCCACGGTCCGTTGACCCTGCACCTGTCGGGCGCCGGCTCCTTCAGCGGCCGCACCCTGTGGATCGGGGTGGGGGGCGAGGTCAGCCGGCTGGAGTCCCTGATGCGCGAGGAGCTGCTGGGAGAGCCCGACCGCGAGCGCCGCAGGGCTCATCTGACGGTCGCTCGGGTCTCCGCCCGCGCACCCCGCCCGCCGCGGCGCCGCACCCGCTGGTCGGTGCCCGCACCGGACCCGACCCGGATCCTGCTGGCCGACGCGGTCCGGGCCCTGTCCGTCTACCGGGGACCGGCGTGGGAGTCCACCGAGCTGGAGCTGGTGGCCTCCCATCTCGGCCAGGGCCGCTTCGGCGGGCCGCTGCACGAGGTGCTCGGCACCGTGCCGCTCGGCCCCTGATCACCGCGCCATAATCGCAGGGAGGACATCGCAAGGAGGACGTTCAGCCCCCGAGGGAATCGACCCCCTCGAGATCGGCGAGTGAATCGGCGGCCTCCAGCAGCGCGGCCCGGAACGCCTGCAGCGCAGGATGCTCCCGGGCCCCGGCCCTCGCCGCGGTGTACAGGGAGCGGTGCGGGTCCCCGGGCGGCCGCACCGGCCTGGTCCCTCCCAGATGCTCGGCGGCGATCAGCCCCGGGACGAAGGCCACCGCGTGCCCGGAGCGCACCAGATGTACCTGCAGCAGCGGGTCGGGGGTGTCGAAGCGCACCCACGGTTCGATCCCGTGGGTGCGCAGGAAGGTCCGGGCCCAGGTGCCCGTGCGGGTCTCCTCGGGGTCCAGGGCCCAGGGCACCCGGGCGAGGTCGCCGAGCGCGGCAGGATCCGCCCACGGTCCGTGCGGGGGAAGCACGAGCAGGAGCGGGTCGCGCAGCAGTCCTTCCCGGTCGGTGCCGCTGCGCACCACCTGGGCTCCGCCAGGGTAGTCCTCCCCCAGGATCACGTCGAAGCGGTGGGCCAGCAGGCCCTCGTAGGCGGCGTCGACCTCGCGCTGGGCGATCTCGGCGCGCAGCTGCGGATGGCGCTGCTCCAGGACGCTGACGGCCACGGGGGCCAGGGCGATCATCGGGGTCTGGAAGGAGGCGATGCGCAGCACCCCGGCGGTGTCCCCGCGGGAGGCGCTGAGCTCGGCGTGCGCGCTCTCGGCCAGGGCCAGCATCTCCTGGGCGCGGCGGGCCAGCTGCACCCCGGCGTCGGTGAGCGCCACGCCACGTCCGGCGTTCTGCAGCAGTGAGACCTTGGTCTCGCGCTCGAGCTGGGCCAGCTGCTGGGAGACCGCCGAGGGGGACATCGACTGGTCCCTGGCCACTGCCGACATGGTCCCTGACCTGTGCAGCTGTGCGAGCAGGAACAATCGGTGCAGGCTCAGCACGGCGGCCCCTCCTCTTCCGCGAACTCTGATCAGTTCTGCTTCACGGTACAGGCCGTAAAGAACCGCTGGACCGGATGATGCCCGGGCGGCACAGTGGAGGGGTGACCACCCGTACTGCCTCCCCCATCAGCACCTCCGCGCCGGGCGTGCCGATGATGCCCGTGATGTTCATCCTCGCCTCCTGCTTCTCCCTCCAGTTCGGGGCGGCGCTGGCGGTCCAGCTGTTCCCCGAGCTCGGGTCCTGGGGCACCACCACGCTCCGTCTCGGTCTGGCCGCGGTGGTGCTGCTGGCCATCACCCGCCCCAGGATCCACCGCTTCAGCCGGGAGCAGTGGATCGCGGTGGTCGTCTTCGGGGTGGTGGTCGGCGGGATGAACGGCAGCTTCTACGCCGCGATCGAGAGGATCCCATTGGGCACCGCGGTCGCGATCGAGTTCCTGGGGCCCCTGACGATCTCCGCGATCCTGTCCACCCGGCGCTCCGACCTGCTGTGGGTGGTGCTTGCGCTGGCGGGGGTGAGTCTGTTCGGCGTCGAGTCCCTGACCGGCGTCGCCGACCTCGATCCGCTCGGGGTGCTGCTGGCGCTGGTCGCCGCCTTCTTCTGGGGGCTGTACGTGCTGTCCAGCGCCCGGGTGGGGCGCCTGGTGCCCGGGCAGGACGGCCTGGCGGTGGCGATGGCGGTCGGCGCGCTGGCCGTGCTGCCTCTCGGAAGCTCCGGAGCGCTCACCGGGCTCATGGACCCGCGGCTGCTGGCCCTGGCGGCCGCCACGGGGCTGCTGGCCTCCGTGCTGCCCTACACCCTGGAGCTCAGCGCGCTGCGGCGTCTGCCGCGGCACGTCTTCGGGATCCTGCTCAGCCTCGAACCGGTGGTGGCGCTGCTGGCGGGGGTGCTGCTGCTCCACCAGGAGGTGACCGTGCTGCGAGTGCTGGCCGCTGCCCTGGTGGTGGGCGCGAGCGTCGGGGTGACCCTGACCGCCCAGCGTGCCCGCCCGGAGCAGCCGCAGCCGGCCGACGAGGAACCGGGCTGGGAGCTTCCCATCCCGACCCACGCCACCGTCACCGGGGAGCTCCCGGCACTGACCGAGCAGGACCCGCATCTGCGCGAGAGCGGCGCATCGTCACACGAATGAGGAGCCGCTTTCGGCAGTGGACGTGCTCATCATTGGAGGACGGGAACAACGCGAGCGATCACCTGGTCCAACGCACGATGATCCCTGCCAGAGACGAGATGGAAGGCGACCATCTGCAACGGGAATGAATCCCGGTACACGGCGGCCCGCTCCGCGGTCGCGGCATCGGTGAGCTCCTCGAGCACGTTCCAGCCATGCCACCAGGCGAGAGACGCAATGTCCTCGGCGGGGTCCTCGTAGGTGGCGAGATCCCAATCGAGAACGGCGACTACTCGTCCCTCGGACCACAGCACGTTCTCCCCGGCCAGATCGCCGTGGGAGAAGCAGGTCGGGGCGTACGGCAGAGCACAGAGCGCTTCTGCACGCCGTACGGCCTCACTACGCACGCGAGCGGGCAGGAGCGGAGGCACCTCCTCGCGGAGCACCTCCCGCCATCGCTGGCCTCCGCTGAACGCTCTGCGGACGGCAAGGTCCGGATGCTCCGGACCAATAGGCAGACCATGGATCGCCTCCAGCAGCTCGCGCAGCGGTGCACCCTCTCCGTGCCCCGGGGGATGGCAGATGCCTGCCAGCCGCGTGGTCGGCACTGCGGTCACGCCCTCCAGCACCACTGGATCACCGCACGATCGCGGCACCGCGAAGGGCAGTTCGGGAAGGGCGTCCACGAGCCGTTGGGTGCGCTGCAGCTGCCTGCCGGCGTGCCGGTCCCGCGCGATACGGATTGCCGTTGTGGCCGTGAGCACCACCAGGGACGATGTTCCATGACCGAGGACATGTCTCTGGTCCGGCGGCGTTCCATCCCCCGCTGACCGCAAGGCCTGGATGATCAGTTCTTCGACGAGCTCCTGGCCGACGTGGGCAGAGGCTCGTTCGCTTAGAGCCTCATCCCCGGGCACGGTACTCCCGGTTCAGGGCCGAGATGATGGCCTCGAGGGAGGCGCGAGTGATCGAGCCGTCGATGCCAACGCCCCAGAAGATGCGGTCACCGATCTCGCACTCGATGTAGGACGCGGCCAGGGAGTCATCGCCCTCGGTCAGGGCGTGCTCGGCGTAGTCCAGGATCCTCACTTCGATCTGGTGCTCCGACAGCGCCTTGACGAATCCGTCGAGGGGACCGTTGCCGATCCCCGTGACCTGGTGCTCCTCACCGTCGATCAGGAGCGTCGCGGTGATTCGGTCGGCGCCGTCACCAGTGGACTCCTGGTGGACGTCACGGAAACCGAAGCGGCCCCAGCGGCGGCCCTCGTCAGCGGCCGGCAGGTACTCGTCGGTGAAGCAGTCCCACAGCTTCTCCGGAGCGACCTCGCCGCCCTCGGAGTCGGTGAGGGCCTGGACGATGCCGGAGAACTCGATCTGCAGACGGCGCGGCAGCTCCAGTCCGTGCTCGGTGCGCAGCAGATAGGCCATCCCTCCCTTGCCGGACTGCGAGTTCACGCGGATCACGGCCTCGTAGGAGCGGCCCACGTCCTGCGGATCGATGGGCAGGTAGGGCACGCGCCACACCAGGTCGTCGCGGTCGCGGCCGGCTGCGACGGCGTCGGACTCCATTCGGTCCAGGCCCTTGTTGATCGCGTCCTGGTGGGAGCCGGAGAAGGCGGTGAACACGAGATCGCCGCCGTAGGGGCTGCGCTCGGGCACGGGCATCTGGTTGCAGTGCTCGACGGTGCGGCGCACCTCGCTGAGGTCGGAGAAGTCGACCTGCGGGTCGATGCCCTGGCTGAACAGGTTCAGACCCAGGGTCACCAGGTCCACGTTGCCGGTGCGCTCTCCGTTGCCGAACAGGCAGCCCTCGATCCGGTCGGCGCCGGCAAGGTAGCCCAGCTCCGCGGCGGCCACGCCGGTGCCGCGGTCGTTGTGCGGATGCAGGGACAGCACGATCGCCTCACGGCGGTCCAGGTGGCGGTGCATCCACTCGATCGAGTCGGCGTAGACGTTGGGGGTCGCCATCTCGACCGTGGCCGGCAGGTTGATGATCATCTTGTCGTCGGCGGTGGGCTTGAAGACCTCGATGACGGCGTTGCACACCCGCAGCGCGTACTCCAGCTCGGTGCCGGTGTAGGACTCCGGGGAGTACTGATAGGTGACCTGGGTGCCCGGGACCGTCTCCTCGTACTTCTTGCACAGCAGGGCGCCCTGGACGGCGATGTCGAGCACCGCGTCCTCGTCGGCCCGGAAGACCACGTCGCGCTGGACGATGGACGTGGAGTTGTACAGGTGGACGACTGCGCGAGGAGCCCCGGAGATCGCCTGGTAGGTGCGCTCGATCAGGTGCTCACGGGACTGGGTGAGGACCTGGATGGTGACGTCCTCGGGGATGCGGTCCTCCTCGATGAGGGCGCGCACGAAGTCGTAGTCGGTGCGGGAGGCCGCGGGGAAGCCGACCTCGATCTCCTTGTACCCCATCGCCACCAGCATCTCGAACATCCGCAGCTTGCGCTCGGAGTTCATGGGGTCGATCAGCGCCTGGTTGCCGTCCCGCAGGTCGACCGCGCACCAGCGGGGAGCGCGGGTGATCCGGCGGGAGGGCCAGCGGCGGTCGGGCAGCTCGACCTCGATCTGCTGCTCGAAGGGCAGGTACTTGTGGGTCGGCATGCCCGAGGGCTGCTGGGGGGCGTCGCCCTGGGGGCCGACGACGGGCTCCGCCGGGTCGCGGACGGCGGCTATCGCCGCGGCCGGGTCGGTGGAGGGCTGGTGGGTGGTCTGCTCGGTGGTGCTCACGAACTGGTCCTATCGCTGTGGGGTCGGGACGCCGGGGGTCGCTGATCAGCCGCGGCGAGGTCCCGGCGATCAGGCCTCGTCGCGGCTTCTAAGCAGCAGCAGGAATCCACGCACGCCGTCACCGTAACACCAGTTCCGCTGTGGTCCGCGGTGCCGTCCATAGGTCGGCGACCAGCCGGGTGCGGCGCGGTGGTTCAGGGGGGCGGGCACGGCTTCCGGGACGAGGCGGGGCCTGCTCAGAAGCCCAGGCGTCCCAGCTGCTTGGGGTCGCGCTGCCAGTCCTTGGCGACCTTGACCCGCAGGTCCAGGTGCACCTTGCGGTCCAGCAGACGGTTGATCTCGGTGCGGGCGCGAGAGCCGACGTCCTTCAGACGTGATCCGCCGCGGCCGATGATGATGCCCTTCTGGCTGTCGCGCTCGACGAACAGGGTCGCGCGCACCACCAGGCGTCCCTCGCCGGGAGCGACCTCGGCGAAGGGGCCGCCGTCCGGGTCGGTCTCGACCACCTCGTCGACGACCACCGCGATGGAGTGGGGCAGCTCCTCACGCACCCCCTCCAGGGCGGACTCCCGGATCAGCTCCGAGATCCGGTCGTCGCGGCTCTCCTCGGTCAGCTGCTCCTCGGGGTACAGCTGCGGGCCCTCGGGCAGATGCCGGCCGATCACCTCGAGCAGCACGTCGATCTGCTCGTTCCGCACGGCGCTGATGGGCACGATCTCATCCACGTCCAGCAACTGGTCGACGGCCACCAGGTGCTCGGCCAGCACGTCCCGGCCGACCAGGTCGGTCTTGGTGACGATGGCGATCACCTTCGGTCCGCGCCGGCCGCGACGCAGCTCGGCGAGGTCCTCGGCGATGAACCGGTCGCCGGGCCCGATCTTCTGGTCGGCGGGCAGGCAGAAGCCGATCACGTCGACCGCGGCGAGGGTCTCGCGCACCAGGTCGTTGAGCCGTTCGCCGAGGAGGGTGCGGGGGCGATGCATGCCCGGGGTGTCGACCAGGATGACCTGGGCGTCCTCACCGGTGACGATGCCCCGGATCGCCCGCCGGGTGGTCTGCGGCTTGGTGGATGTGATCGCGACCTTCTCGCCCACCAGGGCGTTGGTGAGTGTGGACTTGCCGACATTGGGCCGGCCCACCAGGGCCACGAAGCCGGAGCGGTGCACGGATCGCCGGCTCCCCTCCCCGGCCGTGGCTGCGGGTGCGTGCCCGGGGTCATCGCTCGTGGTCATGGCTCTCCTCCTGGTCGCCGGCGGCGGGATCGTCCTCGGCCGGGGCCGATCGGGACACGATAAGGGTGGACAGGCGCTTGCGGCGCCCCGCGGTCTTCTCCGCCTCCAGGCACAGGCCGTGGATGGTGCCGTGGGAGCCGACGATCGGGACCTTCCCGAGCGCCTTGCTCAGCAGCCCGCCGGCGGAGTCGACGTCATCGTCGTCGATCTCCAGACCGAAGAGATCCCCGACCTCGGAGATCCCGGCCCGGGCGGGCACGCGGAAGCTGCCGTCGCCCAGGTCCTGGATCTCGGGCTCGGCCGGGTCGTGCTCGTCGGCGATCTCCCCGACGATCTCCTCGAGCACGTCCTCGATGGTGACGATGCCGGCCACTCCGCCGTACTCGTCGATCACCACCGCGACGTGGACGTTGCTGGACTGCATCTGGCGCAGCACGTCCCCGGCCGGCACCGACTCGGGGATGAACCGGACCGGCCGCATGATCTCACGCACAGCCCGGTCGGGCCGCGGATCCCAGGGCGAGTGGATCGCCCGCATCACATCCTTGACATAGAGCATCCCGCACAGGTCGTCCACGCTGTCCCCGATCACGGGGACGCGAGAGAATCCGGAGCGGACGAACAGGCGCATCGCCTTGTGGGCGGGGGTGTCGGCTCCGACGGTGACCATGTCGGTGCGCGGCACCATCAGCTCGCGCACCATGGAATCGCCGAGCTCGAAGATGCCCTGGATCATGCCGCGGGCCGAGGAGTGCAGGTGCTCGTTCTCCAGCGCCCGGTCCACGGTACGGCGGGCCTGAGCAGCGGATCCGGTGGGATCATCGGCGTCGGCCGCGGCGCGGGGGCGGGCCACCAGCCGCCCCAGGGCCAGCGCCAGGTCTCCGAGCAGCACGCGCACCGCACGCAGCAGGCCACGCCACCGGATCAGCACCACCGTGGGTCGCAGTCGTCCCTGGGCACGGGGCACCACGGAGGCGGCCAGGAACAGCAGCGCGGCGGCGACCGCGCCGCCGAGCAGCACCGCCAGGACCCAGCTGCCGGTCAGCAGCTGGGCCAGCACCGTCAGCGAGACGGCGACCACCACCTCGGCCAGCACCCGGCCGAGCTCGAGCGCCCCGCGGGTACGGGGAGCCTCGTCGTGCTGGAGCAGCACCTGCTCGCGTGTGCGGGCGGAGCGGCCGGCCAGCTCCTTGTCCAGAGCGCTGCGGGAGACCGCATGGTGGGCGGCGTCCAGCGCGGCCAGCAGGGCGGCGGTCACCAGGGCCAGCAGGGCCAGGGGGATCAGGGTCAGCAGCGGAAGGATCATCGGCGGTGGGAACGGCTCCCGAACAGGGAGATGGTCATGACTCCCGGCGCGAGGCGAGGAAGGTCAGCAGCAGCTTGCGCTGCAGATCGAACATGACCGTGCGCTCGTCGTCCTCCATGTGATCGTAGCCCAGCAGATGGAGGATGGAATGGCAGGTCAGCAGCAGCATCTCCTCGACGGCGCTGTGGCCGGCCTCCGCGGCCTGCCGGGCCGCGACCGTCGGACACAGCACCACGTCGCCCAGCAGCCCTTCCGGGGCCGGCTGCTCCTCGCTGCCCGGGATGAGCTCATCCATCGGGAAGCTGAGCACGTCGGTGGCGCCGGGTTCGCCCATCCACTGCACGTGCAGCTTCTCCATGGCTTCCTCGTCGATGAACATGATCGACATCTCGGTAGCCGGGTGCAGGTGCATCGCCTCGAACACGAAGCGGGAGAGCTCGACGAACTCCCGCTCGTCGATGCGGGCGGTGGTCTCGTTGTGGATCTCGATGGTCATCTCAGCTCAGCGTCCCTTCGTGCCGCGGTGACGGGAGTCCCGGTTTCCGCTGGGGCCGACCTCCCAGCGGCCGTAGGCCTCGACGATGTCGCTGACCAGGCGGTGGCGGACCACATCGCGTGAGGACAGGCGGCGGAAGGAGATGTCCTCGATCCCTGACAGCACCTGTTCGACCACGCGCAGCCCGCTCTTCTGGGCGCCAGGCAGGTCGACCTGCGTGACGTCGCCGGTCACGACCATCGTGGAGTTGAAACCCAGGCGGGTCAGGAACATCTTCATCTGCTCGGGCGTGGTGTTCTGCGCCTCGTCGAGGATGATGAAGGCGTCGTTGAGGGTGCGACCGCGCATGTAGGCCAGCGGCGCGACCTCGATGGTGCCGGCGCCCATCAGCCGTGGGATCGACTCGGGATCGAGCATGTCGTGCAGCGCGTCGTGCAGCGGCCGCAGGTACGGGTCGATCTTCTCGTTCAGCGAGCCGGGCAGGAACCCCAGCCGCTCCCCCGCCTCGACGGCCGGGCGGGTGAGGATGATGCGGTTGACCCGCTTGGCCAGCAGCTGCTGGACGGCCATCGCGACCGCCAGGTACGTCTTGCCGGTGCCGGCCGGCCCGATGCCGAAGGTGATGGTGGAGTCCTCGATCGCCTCGACGTAGGTCTTCTGTCCCAGAGTCTTGGGACGGATGGTGCGGCCCCTCGAGGACAGGATCGTGCGGGACAGGACCTGGTCGAGCCTCTCCCCCTGGGCCCGCTCGTCGCCGTAGAGGGCGGCAGCCCTCTGGACGGCCTCGGCGGTGACGGCCTGCCCGGTGGCGGCCAGCTCGATCAGGGAGCGTACGATGTGCTCGCTGCGCCGCAGGGCGTCCTCCGTGCCGCGCAGGGTGACCTGATGGCCGCGCACGTGCACGTCCGTGTCGGGGACGACGTCCTCCAGGGCGGCCAGGGCCTGGTCGTTCTCCCCCAGCACGTGGAAGGGGCTGAGGTGGTCGGGGATGGCCAGCCGGCGCTCGGCCACGGCCGGTGCCCTGCCCGGGGGTGGTTCCTGGGGCCCGGCCGCGGAGCTGCCTGCGAAGTCCCCGGAGGCGGTGCTGTCTGCGGGATCCGCAGGGGTGCGAGGATCCGTCACATCTCTCCTTCTGGGAGCGTCTCACCCGCGAGGACGTGCGCATGCACGTGGAAGACGGTCTGTCCGGCGTTCGCGCCGGTGTTGAAGATCAGCCGGAAGTCGCCGTCGGCCTGCTCGGAGGCGACGCGTGAGGCGATCTGGACGACGTGGGCCAGCAGCTCGGGCCGGTCCGCCAGGTCGCGCACGTCGCGGTGGTGCTCCCGCGGCACCACCAGCAGGTGGACCGGGGCCTTCGGGCTGAGGTCCTGGAAGGCGATCACCTGTTCGTCCTCGTGGACGCGCTCGGAGGGGATCTCGCCGGCGATGATCTTGCAGAAGATGCACTCCGGATCACGGAGATCGGTAGCGGTGGAGTTCATGTCGAGAAGTCTACGGGAGCCGTGAGAATCACAGCCCTTTGGGGAATCTCATCGAGGTATGAGAAGTTTCAGTCATCATGACAACGCTTGGAATCCTCATCGCCAGTGCCCGCCCGAACCGCGTCGGGGAGCATGTCGCCCGCTGGGTGCACGAGACTCTCGCCGCGCAGTTCCCGGAGCGTATGGACATCGATCTGATCGACCTGCGGGACGTGGCGCTGCCTGACTACGACGAGACCACCAGCCCCAAGCAGGGCAAGCCCAAGGTCACCGAGCACGGGAAGTCCTGGGCGGAGCGGATCCGCGCCCTCGATGCGCTGATCATCGTCACCCCGCAGTACAACGGCGCCTACCCCGGCTCCCTGAAGACTGCGATCGATTGGCTCTACGCCGAGTGGAATCGTCTGCCCACCCTCCTCGTGGGGTACGGCTGGGGTGCGGCGGACGAGGTGCTGCCGATGCTGGAGTCCCTGATGGTCCGGGTGGGGGCCGACGTCGTCGGCTCCCTCGGCCTGGACTTCCGCCAGGACCTGTCGGTCGAGGGCGAGCTGTTCGTCACCGCGGAGAAGGCCGCGGCCCTGGTGGATCACCTGTCGGTTCTCGAGCAGAGGGTGCTCTCCCCCGTCGGCTGATCCCCGGCCCCCACTGTCGGCTCCCGCCGCGAGCGGCGGGGCTCGACAGGGACCGGCTCGGGCTCAGCCCCAGCGGCCCAGCAGCGCGCTGAGCACGGCGATCGCGGCCGGGCCGGCGGTCGAGGTGCGCAGCACTTCCGGACCGAGCAGGACCGGGCGGGCCCCGAGTTCGCGCAGTCCCTCGAGCTCCTCGGGGGAGATCCCGCCCTCGGGGCCGACGATCACGATGATCTCCTCGAGTCCCTGCTCGCTCGCCGCGCGCAGCGTGCCAGCGAGGCTCATCAGGCCGGTGGACTCCTGCTCGTGCAGGATCAGCACCATCGCCCCGTCGGCGGCCCGTCGGCGCAGGTCCTCGAGCAGCTGCGCGCTGGTCAGCGGCTCATCGACCGCGGGGATCCCGGGCCGGCGGCACTGCTTGACGGCGGCGCGCACGGTGGCCGCCCACTTCGCGCGGCCCTTGGCCAGCTTTTCGCCGCGCCAGACGGACACCGAACGCCCCGCGATCCACGGCACGATCCGGTCCGCCCCCAGCTCGGTCGCCGACTCCACGGCCTGCTCGTCCCGTCCCGCGGTGGCCAGGGCCTGGACCAGGGCGAGCCGGGGCAGACGCTGGAGGGCGGCCGAGGGATCGGCCAGCAGGCGCAGATCCAGGGCCTCCTTGCGAGCGGCCGTGACCTCCGCGGGCACCTGCCTGCCCGGGCCGTCGGTCAGCAGCACCTGCTCGCCCACGCCGATCCGGGCCACCTTGGCGGCGTGCCGCCCCTCGTCCCCGTCCAGGGTCAGCAGCTGCCCCTCACGTGCTGCCTCGAGGGCGTCATCGAGGATCAGGAACCCCGGTGGGGTGGCCGGCATCTGTGCACCTCGCTGGTCGGGATGGGGTCAGCCGCGGGCCCGGACCCGCGGCGGGAGGGATCAGAGCTCTCGCAGGCGGTCGCGGAGCTTGGCGAAGGGCCCGTGACCCTTGCGGCGGGTGCTCTCCTCACCCCGCAGGGCGGCGAGCTGTTCGAGCAGGTCCCGCTCCTCCTCGGTGAGCGAGGTCGGCACGTTCACGTCCAGGACCACGCGGATGTCCCCGCGGCGTTCCCGGCGCAGCGGCGTCACCCCCAGTCCCTTCAGGGTGATCTCGTCGCCGGGCTGGGCTCCGGCCTTCACGTCCACGTCCCGGGTGCCGTCGAAGGTCTCCAGCGGGATGGTCGCGCCGAGGGCGGCCGAGGTCATGGGCAGGGCCATGGTGAGCACCAGGTCGTCCCCGTCGCGCTCGAACATCTCGTGATCGGTCACGGACAGCTCGACGAACAGGTCGCCCGAGGGGCCTCCGGCCTCGCCGACCTCGCCCTCGCCACGCAGCTGGATGCGGGTGCCGTTCTCGACGCCGGAGGGGACCCGCACGGTCACGGTGCGCTCGGCGGGCGTGCGGCCGTGGCCGGAGCAGGCGGTGCAGGGAGATTCGATCACGTCGCCGTGGCCGCCGCAGGTGGGACAGGGCGCCATGGTCACCATCTGACCCAGCAGCGACTGCGCCACGCGCTGTACGTGCCCTGAGCCGTTGCAGGCGGTGCAACGGGTGGGGCTGGTGCCGGGCTCGCAGCAGGAGCCGGTGCAGCGCTCGCACAGCTCGGCGGTGCGGAAGGTCACTTCCTGCTCGGTGCCGAACACGACGTCGCGCAGGTCGATCTTCACGCGGCGCAGCACGTCGCCGCCGCGGCGCTGGCGCGGAACCGGGCCCTGGCCGCGGCCGCGCATGCCGGACGCGCCGGCGAACATGTCGAAGATGTCGCTGAAGTCGAAGCCGGCGCCGCCGCCTCCTGGGAAGCCGCCCATGCCGGGCCCGCCGCCCATGTCGTACTGGCGGCGCTTGTCGGCGTGGGAGAGGGTCTCGTAGGCCTGGGAGACGCGCTTGAACCGCTCGGCGGCATCCGGGTCGGGGTTCACGTCCGGGTGGAGGGTGCGCGCGAGCTTCCGGTACGCCTTCTTGATCTCCTCGGTCGAGGCGTCGCGGGAGACGCCGAGCAGATCGTAGTAGTCGTCGTTCACGGTGAGGGGTCCTTACCGGGGAGTCGGGGCGAGTGGGTCGTGCGGGAGTGCACGAGCAGCTCGTTGCTGACGGGCTGGTGCGTTGACCTTGATGTCCGGGAGTGGCCGGGGGTCATTCGAGATAACGGGAAACGTAGCGGGCGATCGCCTGGACGGTGGAGATGCCGGTGACGTAGTCCATGCGGGACGGACCCAGGATCGCCAGATGCGAACCGGCACCGTACCCCGCACCGACCAGAGCCGCCTGATCGAGTGCCCGGTCCTGCAGCTCGGAGCCGATGCGCACCTCGACCGCACCCGGCGAGACATGCATCTCGGTGAACAGCCGCAGCAGCACCAGCTGCTCCTCGAGCACGTCCAGCAGAGGTTCCACGTCGCGGGCGAAGTCCTGGGCGGAGCGGGCGAGATTCGCGGTGCCGGCCATCATGATGCGGTCCTCGGCGCGGGTGGCAGCGAGAGCGCTCAGCGCCTCCGCGACCTCGGCGACGGCGGGCCGGTCCGCGGGCGGCAGGGAGTCGACCAGGTCCTGCAGCGGGTGGCTGAGGCCGGTCACCTCCCGTCCCGCCACGGCCCGGTTGAGCTGGTCGCGCAGATCCAGGTAGAACTCGGCCGGCATCCCTGCCGTCACCGGGACGGTGCGCTGGTCGACCCGGCCGGACTCGGTGATCAGCACCAGCAGCAGCAGGGAGTCGGCGACCTTGACCAGCTCGACATGGCGGATGCGGGCCTGCCGACGGGCGGGATACTGGACCATCGCGACCTGCTGGGTGGTCTGAGCCAGCAGCCGCACCGTGCGGCTGAGCAGCTCCTCGACGTCGCCAGCATCCTCCAGCAGGGTCTGGATAGCGCGTCGTTCAGGAGCCGACAGCGGCTTGACGGTCGCGACATGGTCGACGAAGGCGCGGTAGCCCTTGTCGGTGGGCACGCGACCGGCCGAGGTGTGGGGCTGGTGGATCAGACCCTCCTCCTCGAGGGAGGACATGTCGTTGCGGACCGTGGCGGCCGAGACCCCCAGCTCGTGCCGGTCCAGGAGAGACTTCGAGCCGACCGGCTCGCGGGTGGAGACGTAGTCCTCGACGATGGCGCCGAGGATCTGCAGCTTCCGGGCGTCCGTGGGTCTCACCTCCTGCGGTCTGTCGGTCATGGAGCCGTCCTGCGGGCGGGCACGCTTCGCACACCCCACTGTTAGCACCTGGGGGACGCGAGTGCCAATCCTACGCCGCTCCGGCGGGGCGCGCAGAGAGGTGTTCGCCACGGGTGTACCGTGACGCGCGTGTCTGCTAGGTCCGTTCACTTCCCCGACCGGTATGGCCGTGACGTGCTCTCCTCCGGCCCACCTGCCCATCATCGTCGTCGCCCCGCCGCACGGGAGGTCCCGGCCCAGCGTGATCTCGTGGTCGAGGACGCCTCGACCGGGTTCACCGGAGCCGTCACCCGGGTCGAGAAGACCGCCGGGAAGCTGGTGGTCGAGCTCGAGGACGGTTGCGGCCGTCTACGCAGCTTCCCGCTGGGCCCTGGATTCATGATCGACGGCAAACCGGTGGTGCTCACCCGGCCCGCCGCGCGTCAGCAGCCGAGCGGCACGAAACGCTCCGCGAGCGGTTCGGTCTACGTCGAGGGCGCGCGGGCGCGGACCGCCCGGGCCTCGCGGATCTGGGTGGAGGGCAAGCACGACGCCGAGCTGGTCCAGAAGGTCTGGGGTCACGACCTGCGCATCGAGGGCGTCGTGGTGGAGATGCTCGACGGGGCCGACAACCTCCCCGAGCGGGTCCAGGACTTCTCCCCCGGCCCCGGGCGTCGTCTCGGGATCCTGGTGGACCATCTGGTGCCGGGCTCCAAGGAGTCGCGGATCGCCGCCGAGGTCATGAGACTGCCCGGTGCCGCCGGGAACGTCACCGTGCTCGGTCACCCCTACGTGGATGTGTGGCAGGCGGTGCGCCCCGCCCGGGTAGGGCTGACGAAGTGGCCGCACGTGCCCAAGGGCACCGATATCAAGGTCGGTACGCTGGCTGCTCTGGGCTGGCCGCGCGCCGATCAGGCCGATATCGCCCAGGGCTGGCAGCGGATCCTGGCGACCGTGCGCTCGTACGCCGACGTCGAGCCCTCGCTCTCGGGCCGCATCGAGGAGCTCATCGACTTCGTGACGATCGACGGCTGAGCCCTCGCTGCTGCCCGGTGGTCACTGTCCCGGGCCTCCACGGCCCCTGGTGCCAGCGTCGAGGCGACGCCTGGGGGACATCCCCCGCCCGTCGCGAGGGTTCACCCCGGCGACGTCTGCTGTCGGACTGACTACTCTGGGGCCATTGCCCTGGCCGTCGTCCGTTCTGGGCCGGCCGCTCCCGTGAAGAAGGAACCATGAGCCAGACTCCGAATCCGCACGATCCGTACGGCACCGAGCCCTCCGCCTCGGTTCCCCCGCAGTCGCCCGCTCCGCACGAAGATGCTCCCTCAGGTGACATGCCGGCCCCGACCTCCGATCCGGCGCTGCATCCCCACGATCCCTTCGCCCTTGATCCGTCGGACCCGCAGCAGCCCGCGCCCGACCAGGCCGGGCCCGCGCCCCAGCCCGGCGGCTACGACCAGGGCGCATCCCCCGGCGCCGGTCCGGCCCATGCAAACGCTCAGCAGACCACGAGCGGCCCCGCCGCTCCCCCGGCCGACCTCAAGGGCGTCCACGAGGGAGCGTTGTCCGGGCAGCCCGTCAGCGACTCCGATGCCCGGCTCTGGTCGCTGTTCGCCCACCTGTCGGCCATCATCGGCTACATCGTCGGGGTCGGGTTCCTGGGTTGGCTGGGCCCGCTGATCATCTTCCTGGTCTACAAGGACCGCGACCGCTACGTCCGCTACAACGCCGCGGAGGCCCTCAACGCCGCCATCGCCGTGGCGATCCTCTCCGTCGTGCTGTGGATCGGTATCGCGATCATCGGGGTGATCACCCTCGGCATCGGTTTCCTGCTGTCGCCCATCGCCTACATCCCGGCCGTGGTCCACTGCATCTTCGCCATCGTCGGTGCCGTCAAGTCGAACCAGGGCGCCTGGTGGAACTACCCGGTCAACCTGCGCCTGGTCAAGTGAGCTGAGCTCCGCGCAGACCACGACAGCCCCCGGGACCGCAGCGGTCCCGGGGGGCTGTCCTCGTCCCGGCTCAGGGCACCAGGTCGCGGATCACCGCATCGGCCAGCAGCCGGCCCGAGCGGGTCAGCACCGCTCTCCCGTCGGCCAGGGCCTTGGCATCCAGGTGCCCGCGGTCACGGTGGACGGCGAGCGACGGCTGCTGCGCCTCCGGCACCGTGTCCACATCGAGCCCGTCGGCGATGCGCAGCTCGAGCATGATCCGCTCAACGAGACGGTCCTGGGCGGATACCTGTTCGGAGTCGGCCACCGGCAGCTGGTCGTCGGCCAGCATGCGGGCGTAGCGGCTGGGGTGCTTCACGTTCCAGGCGCGCAGCCCGTCGCGGTGGCGGTGGGCACCTGGTCCGATGCCCCACCAGTCACGGCCTCGCCAATAGGCCAGGTTGTGGCGGCAGCGCTGCGCCTCGGTGCGGGCCCAGTTGGACACCTCGTACCAGGACAGGCCGTCGGCCGTGGCGAGCTCCTCGATCAGCTCGTACTTGTCGGCCATGTCGTCGGGATCCGGTTCCTCCAGCTCCCCGCGGCGCAGCTGACGGGCCATCGCCGTGTTGCCCTCGATGATCAGCGAGTACGCGGACATGTGGTCGATCCCGCAGTCCAGGGCCGCACGCACGGAGGCCTCGACGTCGGCGATGGTCTCACCGGGAGTGCCATAGATCAGGTCCAGGCTCACGTCCAGGCCCGCCTCCCGCGCCCAGGCCACGGCCTGGGGGACGCGCTCGGGGTCGTGGGTGCGGTCGAGAGTGGCCAGCACGGAACGCACGGCCGACTGCATCCCGAAGGAGACGCGGGTGACACCGCCGGCGGCCAGTCGCGACAGGGAGGCGCGGGTGACCGAATCCGGGTTCGCCTCAGTGGTCACCTCGGCGTCGGCGGCCAGCGGGATCAGCCCGCGCAGGTGATCGAGCATCGCGACCAGGTCGTCGGCCGGGAGCAGGGTGGGGGTGCCGCCACCGAAGAACACGGTGTCGACGCGGTCGTAGGGGTAACCGGCCGCCTCATCGGCAGCCTGGACCAGATCCATCTCCCGCATCGCGTTGGCCGCGTACTCGCGCTGCGATCCGCCCCCTCCGAGCTCGGTGGCGGTATAGGTGTTGAAGTCGCAGTATCCGCAGCGTACCGCGCAGAACGGCACGTGGACGTAGACCGACAGTCCTCGGGTCACAGACCCATCCCCAGGCCGATCCCGCGGCCGGTCGAGCGCAGACGCACCGGGAACTCCGCCCCGTGGCCCGCCCTCTCGAGCGCGATCAGCGCCGCACGGGCGAGGGAGTCGTAGAGCACCGTCTCGGTCCCGGCCGCCCAGTCCAGCAGAGCGCGGGCCCGGTCAGGGTCCAGGCCGCGGAAGGCGTCACCGATCGTCACCCCGTGGCTGGGGCGGTGCAGGACCTCGATGGCGTCGCCGGGTGAGGTCCGGCCCTTAGTCAGCACCCGGAAGTAGGCGCCGGCGCGGCCACCGGCGGTGAAGCTGCGCCCCCAGCGTCGATCCCTCATCCAGGCGGCGAAGGTGCCGCAGGGATTGCGGGGGCAGGTCGCCTCGAGCTCGGCGGTGCCGACCCGCCAGCGCTCCCCGATCACGGTCTCGTCGGTGTCCTGCCCGGTGGTCACGAGATTCTCCCCGAAGCTGCCGTCGGGCAGTTCCTGTCGGCGGGCGGCGGCGTAGGCCTCCCGCACCTCCCGGGAGAAGGCGTAGACGGCCTTGAAGATCCCGCCGTGGTTCTCCCGGTCGCCCTGGACGTCGCCGAGGACGCCGTGGGGCAGCAGCGTGATCGGTCCTTGGACGGGGCGCTTGTCGATCCCGCTCATCAGATCGCGTTCGGGCACCGGGAACAGCTCAGCGACGGTGCAGACCGCGGCGATACGGCCGCTCCCGGCCGGAGCGATGGTCACGTCGAGGGGGGTCGGTGCAGTCACCGCTGGGCTCCTTGCCATGGGCCGGCCGGGGCGCCGGTGCGGGCGGCCATCCGCCGAGGGGGTCTCACTTCTTCTTGCCGTCCTTGCCGTCGGTGCCGCCATCGGAGGACAGGGCGGTGATGAACGCTTCCTGCGGCACCTCGACGGAGCCGATGTTCTTCATGCGCTTCTTCCCCTCCTTCTGCTTCTCCAGCAGCTTGCGCTTACGGGAGATGTCGCCGCCGTAGCACTTGGACAGCACGTCCTTGCGGATCGCGCGGATGTTCTCCCGGGCGATGATCCGGGAGCCGATGGCGGCCTGGATCGGCACCTCGAACTGCTGGCGCGGGATCAGGTTCTTGAGCTTGCCGGCCATCTCAACGCCATAGTGATAGGCCTGCTCGCGGTGGACGATCGCGCTGAAGGCGTCGACGGGGTCCCCCTGCAGCAGCATGTCGACCTTGACCAGATCCGCGGCCTGCTCGCCGGTGACGTCGTAGTCGAGGGAGGCGTAGCCCTTGGTGCGGGACTTCAGCTGGTCGAAGAAGTCGAAGACGATCTCGCCCAGCGGCAGCGTGTAGCGCAGCTCGACCCGGTCCTCGCTGAGGTAGTCCATGCCGTCCAGGGAGCCCCGCTTGGACTGGCACAGATCCATCACCGCACCGATGAACTCGCTGGGCACCAGGATGGTGGCCTTGGTCATCGGCTCACGGATCTCGGCGACCTTGCCCTCGGGGAAATCGGAGGGGTTCATGACCTCGACCTCGGTGCCGTCCTCCATCTTCACCTGGTACACGACGGAGGGGGCGGTGGCGATCAGCTCCAGGCTGAACTCGCGCTCGAGGCGCGCCCGAATGATCTCCAGGTGCAGCAGTCCCAGGAAGCCAACGCGGAACCCGAAACCCAGCGCGGTGGAGGTCTCCGGCTCGTAGTTCAGGGCGGCGTCGTTGAGCTTGAGCTTGTCCAGGGCATCGCGCAGCACCGGGTAGTCCGAGCCGTCGATGGGGAACAGTCCGGAGAAGACCATCGGTTTCGGTTCGGAGTATCCCGGCAGCGGTTCTTCGGCGCCGCGGATCGATGTGGTGACGGTGTCGCCGACCTTCGATTGGCGCACGTCCTTCACGCCGGTGATGAGGTATCCGACCTCGCCGGGGCCGATTCCCTGGGTGGGCCTGGGCTCGGGCGAGATCACGCCGATCTCCTGCAGCTCGTGATGTGCGCCGGTGGACATCATGTCGATCCGTTCGCGTGACGTCAGCGAGCCGTCGAAGACCCGGATGTAGGTGACCACACCTCGGTAGGTGTCGTAGACGGAATCGAAGATCATCGCCCGGCACGGCGCCTCTTCCTGGCCCTGCGGCGGGGGCAGCGTGACGACCACGTGATCCAACAGATCCGGGACGCCCTGCCCGGTCTTGCCGGAGGCGCGCAGCACCTCATCCGGGTCCACACCCACCAGCTGGCCGATCTCGGCGGCGTACTTCTCGGGCTCCGCGCCGGGCAGGTCGATCTTGTTCAGCACCGGGATGATGGTCAGGTCGTGCTCCATCGCCAGGTACAGGTTCGCCAGCGTCTGCGCCTCGATGCCCTGAGCGGCGTCGACCAGCAGGATCGCGCCCTCGCAGGCGGCCAGCGAGCGGGAGACCTCGTAGGTGAAGTCCACGTGCCCGGGGGTGTCGATCATGTTCAGCACGTAATCAGTGCCGTCGAACTGCCAAGGCATCCGCACGGCCTGGGACTTCACTGTGATCCCGCGCTCGCGCTCGATGTCCATGCGATCCAGGTACTGGGCGCGCATGGCGCGCTCGTCGACGACCCCGGTCAGCTGCAGCATGCGATCGGCCAGGGTGGATTTGCCGTGGTCGATGTGCGCGATGATGCAGAAGTTGCGGATCCGCTCCTGGGGGGTCGACGCGGGGAGGATGTCCCGGGCCTCATCGGCAGCGATCCTGGGGGTCACCGGCATGGGTCCTTTCGTGGTGCGCGGGCCCTCGCGCAACCGCGCGGGGCATCGCCTCATGCTCTCACGGCCCGCCGAACCCTTGTGTCAGCGGCCACGGCCGGCGGTGCGAGGTCACATGCGTCCAGTGCTGCCTGCGCGGCGGACGGTGCGAGCCGCTGCGCGCGGGGCCCGGCGGATCGCGGGAGCCGGCACACGGAGAAGGAGGGTCAGGTCCCTGCTCACTCGCGGACCTGAATGATCTGCCCGCCGCGGGGCAGTCCGTCCGCGAAGGTGATGGGCAGGGGCTCGGCTCGTGTCGCGTCCGGGGCGGTCATCGCCTGCAGATGCAGGTGCGGTTCGGTGCTGTTGCCCGTGTTGCCACAGCGGCCGATCATCTCCCCGGCAGTGATCTGCTGGTCGACGCGAACCGTGGTGCTGGCGTGCTGGAGGTGGCACAGGGCCACGAAGACATCGTCGCGACCGTCGGTGCCGGAGGTGGGGTCCGCCTGGATCACGACGTGGTTCCCGGCCACGTGGGCCCAGCCGCGTCGTACGCGTCGCGGCTGGGCGAGCGCGTATCCCACCGAGGGGAGCCCCCGGTAGGCGGGATGGTCGATCTCGCCGTCATGGACGATGCGCACTCTGCCCGTGATGGGGGCCAGGACGGGCCGGCCGAAGCCGATGAACAGCTGCGGGGGCTCGGGGCGCAGGAACGAGGCCGCGGTGTATCGGGAGCTTCGACCTTGCTCGTCGACCGGGACCAGATCGATCGAGTGGGAGGTCGCCGCCAGGTCAGTGCCGTGGCTGGGAACACGGTCGGCCGGGCTGTTTCGGACCAGCAGCCGCCCGGTCAGCGGGTAGGACAGGTGTACCGGTGCCCCCTTCGAGAAGCCGCTCCCGGACATGGCGTCCCCTTCAGCTCGCGGGATGGAAGTAGGTCGTCCCCAGGGCGCGCGTGACCGCGCCGGTGACCATCTGCAGCTGCTCCATCTCCTGGTCGAAGTCGGCGGTGATGTCCTCCAGCGGCCGGAAGCGCAGGCTCGCGGCGGCGCGCCCGATGATCCGCCGCGCCGGATCGGCGGTTCCCATCCGGTCGAAGCTGTTGCCGTGCAGCTTGGCCAGCGTGTCGAGCGCGTGATCGACCTCGAGCAGGCAATGGGCCGCCGAGCGCGGGAAGATCGAGTCCAGCAGCAGGAACTCGATCGCCTGCGCGGCGCCGACCCGTCCGCGGTAGGAGCGGATGTACGCTTCGTGCGCGCTGCAGCTGCGCAGCAGCATCACGATCGCGGCATCCGAGGTGTCGGCGAGGTCGTGGGACTGCAGGATGCGGGCCAGCATGTCGGCCCGTTCGAGCAGCTGCCCCACCCGCAGGAACAGCCACGCCTCGTCACGCGTCATGGATGCGTCGACCAGCCCGTTGAGCACGGCGCAGCGGTCCTTGGCGAACTGGAAGGTGCCGTGCATGCGGAAGGGCCGCACCGCGCGCGCCATGCCCAAGGTGGTGGTGTTCAGCGACTCCCACACCTCGGTGGAGAGCACCTCACGCGCGCCCCGGGCGTTCTCCCGCGCCGTCTGCAGGGCGCCGGCGACCGAGGAGGGGTTGACGCGATCGGTGACCAGGCGATCCAGCAGCCGCTGCACCGTCAGGTCCTGCTCGTCGACGTGGCGGATCCCGAAGATCTCGTACACCCCGTTGCAGGCCAGGGGGACGTCCTGAGCGGCGTCCTCGGTGATCGACTGCAGCTTCACATCCAGGATCCGGGCGGTCTGGTCGGCCCGCTCGACGTAGCGGCCGATCCAGAACATCGCATCGGCGATCCTACTGAGCATCGTCTCTCCCCTTCCCCTCGGAGGTCTCCGCCCGGTCCAGGGCGGCTCGCGGGTTCTCGGCGAGAGGGTCCTTGGCGGGCGGGTCCTGCGCCTGCGGGTCCTGCACATCGTCCGCATCGATGATCGGAATCGTCGAGGTCACCGGGTCCGGTTCCGCTGCCTGCTCCTCCTTCTCCTCCGCCAGGCCCTCGTCGAAGCGCTCTTCGAGGGGGTCCTCGACCGGTTCGTCCTCGAGCTCCTCCTCGGCGGAGGCGGTGGTCGGGGAGGCACCGGCCAGCACCCAGGTGTCCTTGGAGCCACCGCCCCGCGAGGAGTTCACGACCATCTCGCCCTCGGGCAGGGCCACCCGGGTCAGTCCGCCGGGCAGCACCCACACCTCGTCACCGGAGTTCAGGGCGAAGGGCCGCAGGTCCACGTGGCGCGGCTCAGGGCCATCCTCGACCAGGGTGGGGACGGTCGACAGCTGCACCAGCGGCTGGGCGATCCAGCCGCGCGGATCGGCCAGCAGGCGCTCGCGCAGCGCTTCGAGCTCGTTGCGATCGGCGGCGGGACCGATCACGATGCCCTTGCCGCCGGAGCCGTCGACCGGCTTGACCACCAGTTCGTCGAGACGGTCCAGAACCTCGGCCAGCGAGTCGGGATCCTCCAGTCTCCAGGTGTCGACGTTGGGCAGGATCGGCTCCTGCCCCAGGTAGTAGCGGGTCAGCTCGGGCAGGTAGGTGTAGGTGAGCTTGTCGTCGGCGACCCCGTTGCCGATGGCGTTGGCGACCACGACGTTCCCGGCCAGGATGGAGCGCACCAGTCCCGGCACGCCCAGCATCGAGTCGGGCCGGAACACCTCGGGGTCGAGGAAGTCGTCATCGGTGCGCTTGTAGATCACATCGACCCGGCGCAGACCGGCGGTGGTGCGCATGTAGATGCGCTCATTGCGTTCGACCAGGTCTCCGGCTTCGACCAGATCCACGCCCATGGTGCGCGCCAGCAGGGAATGTTCGAAGTACGCGCTGTTGTAGCGGCCCGGGGTCAGCACCACGACGGTGGGCTCGTCGGTCGCGCCGACCGGGGCGGCGGCCCGCAGCGCGGCCAGCAATCTGCCCGGATACGCGCTGACACGGCGCACGGGCCGATCGGCGAACAGCTCCGGGAAGGTCTGGGCCATGGCGCGGCGGTTGGACAGCACGTAGCTGACGCCGCTGGGGGTGCGGGCATTGTCCTCCAGGACCCGGAAGCCGCCGGCACCGTCGCGCACCAGGTCGATGCCGGAGATGTGGACGCGCACGCCGTTCGGCGGCCGGTACCCGCGCATCTCCTCGACCAGGTAGCTGGACGAGGAGATCAGCTGCCGGGGCACCACTCCGTCGACGATCACCCGCTGGTCGGTGTAGAGGTCATCCAGCAGATGCTCCAGGGTGCGGACGCGCTGGGCGACACCGGCGGAGACGGTCGCCCACTCCTCGGCAGCGATCAGCCGCGGCACCGCGTCGATCGGGAAGGGGCGCTCCTCGCCCTCGTAGTCGAAGGTGATGCCCTGATCGAGATAGCTGCGTGCCAGGGTCTCCGAGCGGGTGCGGAAGTCTTCCAGTCCGATGCGCGACAGGGCTCGGTGCAGAGCGGCGTAGGTGGGACGCACCGAGCCGTCGGGCGAGAACATCTCGTCACCGACCGCTCCCGACTCAAACGCCTGGAACAACACGCTTCCTGACATGCCTACCATTCAACACCCTCCTCCACCGTCACAGCGGGCTTCACCGGGATTGCCCGGCGCAGGGCCCGCGGGAAGCGAGCATCATGTCCCTGGGGTCCAGGTTGTCCGCCCTGCTGCGCAGCGTTGCACGTTCACCGACTGCGAGGCGCTCGGCGCGCAGACTGGGCCGCCGGGCGATGCGCGCGATGGGCGCCGACGGCGGGAGCAGGGCCACCGCCACAAAGCAGCGGCCGGCCGGTGCACATTCACCGGACCCGGCATCCTCCCGCGTGCACGGCGGGGCGGACGACTTGCACTCGGCGCCAGCGCTCGTCGATCGCCGCGGAAGCAGCCCGGTCGACATCACCTATGCGCCGCGCCGCGACGATGCCCCCGATCCGGGCGAGGTGGTCTGGGCTTGGGTCCCGTACGAGGAGCACCTCGGTCGGGGGAAGGATCGGCCGGTGCTGGTGCTGGCCGAAGAGGCCGCCTCCCGGGGTGGCCCGGACGGGTCCGGTCGCGTGCTGGTCGCCCTGATGATGACCACGCGGGACCGCGCGGAGAACGGAGAGGTCCACACCGACCAGCACGGCTCGACCTGGGTGGACATCGGCACAGGTGCCTGGGACCGGCAGAGGCGTGACTCGGAGGTGCGGGTGGATCGGCTGCTGCGCCTGCCTCCGACCGCGGTGCGCCGTGAAGGGGCACGGCTCTCGCCGGCGCGATTCGAGCGGGTCGCCGACGTGGTACGCACGGTCCACGGATGGGATCGATGACACGCCTCACCGATCGTGGCCCGTACCGATCGAGCTGGTAGTGTCTCTCTTCGTATGTGTGACATACCGCGAGGTGTGCGCACGCCGCTCAGCCCACCGTGTCCGGGTGCGGCGGTCCGTGCGACCCGAGTGAGTACCCGTGGCAGCGACCCGGTACCGACGTCTCCAGGCGAGTCCCCACCGCCGGTCCCCGTCGGGGCCGATCCTCTGCCGCCGCGGATGATCCACCGACACAGCACTAGAGAAGAGTCTTCGTGGCAAACATCAAGTCCCAGATCAAGCGAAACAAGACGAACGAGAAGGCACGACTGCGCAACCGCGCGGTGAAGTCTGAGCTCAAGACCCACGTCCGCAAGGTCCGCACGGCCGTCTCCGCCGGGGACGCCGATGCCGCCGGCGAGGCCCTGAAGGTCGCCTCCCGCAAGCTCGACAAGGCCGCCTCCAAGGGCATCATCCACCAGAACCAGGCCGCGAACCGCAAGTCCGGTCTCGCCAAGCTGGTGGCCTCGGTCCAGGCCTGATCGACGAGCTGCGAGCCTGCGAGCGGCAGGAGATCAGGCAGACCAACACCGCCTGATCGACGAGCTGCGAGCTTGCGAGCGGCAGGAGAACAGGCGGACCAACACCGCCTGACCGCGCTCGCGACGGGCCCCGCACCATCAGGGTGCGGGGCCCGTCGCTGTCCGAAGGCCCGGCCTGCGTCTCTTGTTCCGTTCGTGCGAGCGCCCGCGGGGACGCGGTGTTCTCGGGGCGAGCCATCGTGACGATGCGGCGCACCCCAGCTCCTGGTGCGGTATCGCGGGGACTGGGGCGATCGCCGCGGTGGCTATGTATCAGGCGGGCAGCGGCCCAGAGCGGTGCAGGGCGGCCGCCTCCTCGATGCGGGCCGGCCGCAGCTGGATCCAGTGGGGATCAGCGGGCCCGGCGGGCACGGCAGATCTCCATCACCATCCGCTGGACGGACCAGCGGGGGTCACGGCCAGCGCCCTTGACTTCGTGATCGGCACGAGCGACGGCCTCGATGGCGCGGGCCAGGGAACTGTCGTTCCAGCCGCGGACCTCACGAGAGAGGTTGCGGACCATCCAGTCGGGCATCCCCAGGCTGCGGGCGCTGGCCCCGGGGCTGGAGACCTTGGCCAGCGAACGCATCTTGGAGGCGACCGCCGCGACGATGGGAACCGGGTCAGCCCCGGTCAGCTGGGCCTGGGCGAGCAGCTGGAGCGCATCCTGCTCACGACCGGCGATGGCGGCGTCGGCGACGGCGAATGCGGTGGACTCGACCCGCCCGGCCGTCAGGGCGTGCACATCCTGTGCGGAGACCGCCGGAGCCTGGCCGTCCCCATCGGGGGTGGTGTCGTCGATGAGCTGACGACTGATGGCGGCGAGCTCGGCCAGGTCGGTGCCGAAGGCGTCGACCAGGGCCGCGACCGCATCGGGCTGGACCCGACGGCCGGCACGCGCGAACTCGGCGGCGACGAAGGCCTGCTTATCCCCTGCCCGTTTGACCGGGCTCGCATCCACTCTCGGGATCCCCGCCTTCTTCACGGCGTCCAGGAGCTTCTTGCCGCGGTTGCCCCCGCGATGGACGAGCACCAGGGTGACGTCCGGCTCCGGGGCGGAGAGATAATCGAGGATTTCCAGGACCAGGGCGTCCGGGGCCGACTGCAGCTCGGGGACGATCACCAGCCGCGCTTCACCGAACAGGGAGGGGCTGGCGACCTGGGCCAGGGCTCCGGGGACGGCGGCATCCCCGGAGAGATCGTGGACGGCGACCTGCGGGTCCGCTTCCCGCGCCAGTGCACGCAGGCGCTGGACGGCGCGGTCGGCGATCAGTGTCTCGGTGCCGTGGACGAGCACGATCGGTGCGAGGGCGACACTGTGCCACTCGACATCGCTCACGGGGACTCCTCACTGCTCGGGACGGGGACGATCCTATCGGGCCGGGCCGACGCTCCGTGGCACGGAGGGATCCTCGGCGGGCAGGATGACGGTGCCGTGGACGTCCGTGCGCACAGCGGTGGTGCCGTGGTCATCGAGCATCTCCAGCAGCTCATCGGTGGGGTGGCCGAAGGGGTTGTCCCGGCCGGCCGGGACGAGGGCCACGGACGCACCCAGATGCTGATACAGGGGCTCGTGCTGGAAGCGTGAGCCATGATGGGCGACCTTGACGATGTCGGCGGCTCCGGGATCCAGGGCGAGCAGCTCCTGCTGGCCGACGGGTTCGAGATCCCCCAGGGACACCAGCCGGGTGCCGTCCGGCCAGGTGGCCGCCAGCGTGACGGAGCAGTCGTTGGCGGTGTCATCGCCGGAACCGTGCTCACGGGCAGCGGCCGACTGGGCGGCCTCGGCCGAAGGGGGCCACAGCACCTCCAGCTCCAGTCCCCGGCTCTCCCAGGTCCACCCGGTGGTCACCGTCTCGGCCGGGACGGCGCCGACCGTGGCGGCGCGCGCCTCGGGGATCGGGCAGTTCCACTGCTCGGCGGGGGCACGAGGCCCGGTCAGCGCGGTGTTGCCACCGATGTGGTCCTGGTGAGGGTGGCTGAGTACGAGCAGGTCGATCCGGGTGACCTGCAGACGATTCAGGCAGTCGGTGAGAGCGGCGGGGTCAGGCCCGGTGTCGATCAGCACCGTCGGCTCGGACCCAGCGCTGCCGCGCAGCAGCACGGCATCGCCCTGGCCGATCGCGCAGACCGCGACCAGCCACTGCGGCCCGCTCCCGAACGGGGTGAGGCGGCCGGTACCGGGAGCGAGGGCCACCACCAGTGCGGCCGCAGCGACCCACCGCACCAGGCGGATGCGGCGGGCGGCGAGGGTGATCGCGCCCGCCAGCAGCACGGCGATGGCCAGCAGCACCCCGGTGGCCCCCTCGGGCACGGCGATCCGGGAGCCCGGCAGAGCGTCGGCAGTGCGGGAGATCAGCAGCACCAGGTGCGCTCCCCCGCCCGCGAGGGTGTTCAGCGCCTGGGAGAGAGGAGGGACGACGGAGCCGACGATCATCGCCAGCAGCCCGATCACGGTCGTGGGGCCGACGATCGGTCCGACCGTGATGTTCACCGGCACCGCCCAGATCGAGATCTCGGGGGTGAGCAGGATCAGGATCGGTGTGCACACCAGCTGTGCCACGGCGGGCACGGCGAGCACCAGGGCGGCTGCGTGGCCGATACGCCCCCTGCTGAGCTCCGTGATCGCGGTGGCCAGGGGCGGGGCTGCGATCAGGATCGAAGCGGTGGCCAGAGCCGAGAGCATGAATCCCACGGACGAGGCGGTGACCGGGTCGATCACCGACCACAGGGCGACGGTCAGCGCCAGCGCCGCCACCGGGGAGGCGCGCACGCCGACGAAGCGTGCGGCCAGCAGCGGGGCGACCATGGTGGCTGCACGCTGCACGCTGGGTTCCTCACCGACCAGCCACACGTAGCCGGCCACCGCCGCGGCCGCCAGAGCGATCCGCGGTCGTCTGCGCACCCCGACCAGCAGCAGGGGCGCGATGACCGCACCCAGCACGAGGGCGATATTGGCCCCGGAGACGGCGACTAGATGGGAGATCCCGGCACGGCGCATGATCTCCTCGGTCTCCTCCCCCATGCCGGCGGTGTCGCCGCTGGTCATTCCGCGTACCAGAGCTGCTTCGTCATCGGGCAGGTGGGCGGTGGCTTCTCGGGCCTGCATGCGCAGGGCGTGCCGGAGGTCGTCCGCGATGCCCGCCGCGCCGTCCCTCTGCAGGGCGGTGGCGCCGCTCGCGCTGAGCACCAGCAGCCCTCCGCCCTCGCGCAGGGTTCCGCGCACGTGGACGCGATCGCCGGGACGAGCCTGGGAGAGCCCCTCGGCCCCCTCCCCCTGGGCCCGCAGCAGCAGCGGCAGCGATGCCGGCAGGTGCGCCTCGTCCTTGCCCAGCAGGGCATGTCCGCGGACGGTGCGGGCCATCGTCTGGAGCCCGGAGCGCGACCACGGCGGCCCACGGTCCGGAGGGGCCGGCTCTCCGGCAGTGACCACGACCATCTCGACCGTCAGGGCTTCGGCTGCGGCGTCCTCGAGCACCTCGGTGGCCGCGGTGTGGCGCTGCAGCGCCGGGAACAGCAGTGCCCCCGCCAGGGCCATGACCCCCAGGTGGGCGAACACCGCGTGGGCGGTGCGGGTACCGCCCAGGAGCATCACTGCGGCCAGGGCCAGCGAGACGATCACGGCAGCCCCGGCGATTCCTGCCGCCGCGCCGACGGTGATGCCCAGCACCGCCAGTGCCCACACCACGGTCGCGGCGGGTAGCAGCTGCAGATCGGAGCGGCGCATCACCGGCCTCCCTGAGCGCCGGTCGCGGTCCTGGTGACGGTCACGATCACGGGCTCACCGTGATCTGGTCACGGATCTTCTCTAAGGTCGCCGGGCCGATGCCAGAGACCTCGAGCAGATCATCGACGGAACGGAAGGGGCCGTTCTTCTCCCGGTGGTCGATGATGCGCTGAGCGATGGCCGGGCCGACACCGGACAGCTCCTCGAGCTCCCTCGGCCCGGCGGTGTTGAGATCGATCGGTCCGTCGCTGTCGGCGCCGCCGGAGGCTCCGTCGGCGGCGAGCTCTCCCCCGTCCGAGTCCCCGAGGGCCACCGGCGGGCTCTCCCCGGGCTCGGGCACATGGATCTGTTCCCCGTCGACGAGGCCGCGGGCGAGATTCACGGCAGCCAGGTCCGCTTCGGGGGTGACACCGCCCGCACCCTGGACAGCGTCATCCACCCGGGCACCGGCCGGCAGCTCCACCAAGCCGGGACGTTCGACGGCCCCGGAGACGTGCACCACCACCGGCCCGGCATCGCTGCTGCCGGCGTCATCGCCGCTGGAGGATCCGGCCCCGTCCTCGCGCTCCGCGGGGGCCGTCCCGCCCGCCACAGCGGGCATCTTCTCCTCGGCCTCCGCCCCTGGCTCTGCGGTGGCGGTCTCGTCGAGCTCCACGGCGGGAGGGGATGCTGTCGCAGCCTCGTGGAGGGGGACGGCTGACCCGCTGCCCGACAGATGGACCGCACCGAGACCGATCAGCACCAGCACCGCGATCCCGACCAGCGCCGCGGGCGTAGGTGCAGGCAGTGCCGCCGCCCGGGAGCTGCGGCGCGGTTCGTTCCGGCGCAGCAGCACGAGAGGGCGGCGTGCGTCCCGGTGCCGTCCCCCTCGACCGCCCCGCCGCCGCCCGTGCTGAGTTCCCATGGCCGCGACCGTAGACAGCTAGCCCGCCGACCGTTATCGATGGCCGTGGCTCGGGGACGGACAGCCCCTGGGGAGGAGACACCAGAACGTGACCATCGACGAAACGGTGCAGGTGGTAACGATGATATAGAGGCATGAGGGGAGTGCTGCCCGTCGGCAACCTGGTGCAACAAGGGCTCGTCGAAGCCACCGATGGGCAGACTCGAGGAAAGAACTGACACGGGGCCGACGCTCCGGGACCGCAGCGATGCACCCCACCGTCCCCCACTCGACGATGAGAGTAGGACTTCATGACTATTCGTCCCTTCACGCGACGTTCCCTCCTCGGGGCCGGCGGGGTCGCCGGTACGGCCGCTCTCCTCGCAGCCTGTGGCGGCAGTGGCGGCACGTCCGGCGGCGGTTCGGGAACCACCATGCGTCTGGCGCTGAACCAGACCGAGGACCATCCCTCCTTCGTAGCGCTGGAGAACTTCGGCGAGGCCCTCGACGAAGCCACCGACGGTGCCTGGTCGATCGACGTCTACCCGAACGAGACCCTCGGTGCGCAGCAGGAGACCCTCCAGATGGTCTCCAACGGTTCCGTGGAGATGTCCATCGTCTCCGGCACGCAGTTGGAGAATCTCAACGAGGACTTCCTGGTGCTGAACATGCCGGGAGGCTTCGACGACATCGAGGGCCAAATCCGCGTCCTCGGCGACGAGAGCATCGTCGGCGATCTATTCGCCTCGCTCGAGGAGTCACAGAACATCGCCGTCATCGGCGGGTTCACCCAGGGCGAGCGCAGTGTGTACACCACCCAGGGCCCGATCTTGACCCCGGACGATCTCTCCGGCCAGTCACTGCGCGTCCAGGAGTCCGATCTGCACCTGGCCATGGCCGCTGCCCTCGGTGCCACTGGCACTCCGCTCTCGTACGGCGAGGTCTACACGGGGCTGAACTCGGGTGTCATCGACGCCGCTGAGAACAACGAGATCTCCTACTACACGCAGGCTCACCACGAGGTAGCCCCGACGCTCTCGCTCACCCGTCACCTGGTGGGCACGGACTACCTGATCATCAACACCGACACGCTCAACTCCATGGACGACGACCAGCGTGCCGCCTTCGACGAGGGGTGGGCCGCCGCTGTCGAGGAGCACACCTCACTCTGGGAGGAGCAGACCGCCGAGGCTCTCGAGAACGCCGAGGCCGAGGGTGCCGAGATCAACGAGGTCGACGCCGATGCCTTCCAGGAGGCGCTGTCCGTGCTACCCGAGGAGTTCCTGACCTCGGAGAGCCAGACCGCGCTGTGGGACGCAGTGCGCGGCGCCCAGAGCTGATCACCGGCAGATGCGACGGAGCCGGCTCATCCGGCCCGGCTCCGTCACCATGCAGAAGGGAACCGACATGAACGTCGTCAAAGCGGGGGTCACCAGGTCCCTCGCGGTCGCGACCGCGATCCTGTTCGCCATCATGGTGCTCGCGGTGGTCTGGCAGGTGTTCACCCGCGAGGTGACGAAGAATCCCGCGGCGTGGACGGAGGAGCTGGCGAGGTACGTGTTCGTGTGGACCTCGCTGATGGGCGCCACCCTGGTGTTCGCCGAGCGCGGCCACATCGCGGTCACCTTCGTGGTCGACCGTCTGCCCCGCCCGGTCCGCAAGGGGGTGGCCGTAGTGATCCAGCTGGCGATCCTGATCTTCGCGGTCGGCATCCTGGTCATCGGCGGCCTCGGCGCCGCCCAGAACACCTGGTCCCATCAGCTCACCGCGCTGCCGGGCACGATCGGCATGGCCTACCTGGTGCTGCCGATCACCGGTGTGGTGATCACACTGATCGCGCTCGTGCATCTCGTCGAGGATCTGCGCGGTCAAGGGCCCCTGACCGCTCTGAAGCCGCGGACGGAGGACGAGGTCCCGGAGACGCCCGGCATCAACCAGGCGGCGCAGCAGTCCCTGCTCGTCACCGAGGAGCCAGTCGAGTCCGAGGGCGATCACGGCTCCCGAACCGGTCACCGTGAGATCGGTGGAACCGAAGGAGCTGGGCCGCCCGACGAGGGCGACCGTTCCTCGAACGGCACCGATCCGAAGGAGAAGTGACCATGGACGTCACCGCTATCGCGTGCTTGATCCTGCTGATCGGCATCATCGTCGGGATCGCACTGGGTGTGCCGATCGCCGTCGTCATCGGCGTCACCTCGGTGATCGCGATCTTCGTGCTGCTGGGCAATGATCCGAGCACCACGACGATGAACACCGCCTCCGAGGTGTTCACCGGGATCAACAGCTTCACGCTGCTCGCGATCCCCTTCTTCATCCTGGCCGGCGGGCTGATGAACCGCGGGGGGATCGCTGGGCGCCTGGTGGACGCCGCACGGGTGGTCGTGGGACGCCTCCCTGGAGGGCTGGCACACACCAACGTCGTGGCCAACTCCATGTTCGGTGCCGTCTCGGGCGCCGCCGTCGCCTCCGCAGCCGCCGTCGGATCGGTGATGGGGCCGCGCCTGGAGAAGGACGGCTACAGCAAACCCTGGAGCGCCGCCGTGAACGTGGCGTCCGCCCCGGCCGGCATGCTGATCCCGCCGTCGAACACGTTCATCGTCTACTCGCTGGTCTCCTCCACCTCGATCGCCGCGCTGTTCATGGCCGGTGTCGGTCCGGGCATTATCTGGGCCCTGTCGGTGATGGCGGTCGTGGCGCTGACGCACAAGCGTCACCGGGTCGCCTCTGCCAGGGGGAACGAGCTGCAGCTGACGTTCGCACTCGCCTTGAAGACCATCTGGCGTGCTGTGCCCTCGCTGCTCATGATCGTGATCGTGATCGGCGGCATCCTCAGCGGCTTCTTCACCGCCACAGAGTCGGCCGCCGTGGCCGTGGTCTACTGCCTGTTCCTCGGGTTCATCTACCGCACTCTGCGGATCAAGGACCTGCCCGGCATCCTGGTGGACGCCGGCCGCACCACCTCGATCGTGATGCTGCTGGTGGGCGTGTCCTCCGCACTGTCGTTCGTGATGGCCTTCGCCCGGGTCCCCGATCTGATCGGCGACCTGATCCTGGGCGTGACCGCGAACCCGACCCTGATCCTGATCATCATCATGGTGATCCTGCTGGCGGTGGGAACCTTCATGGACCCCACGCCCGCCATCCTGATCTTCGTTCCGATCTTCGCCCCGATCGTGTCCGAGATCGGAGTCCACCCCATCCACTTCGGCACCATGGTGGTGTACGCCTTCTCGGCCGGGGTGGTCACGCCACCGGTGGGCAACGTCCTGTTCGTCGGTGCACGCATCGCCGACCTCGAGATCGAGCCGGTGATCAGACGACTGCTGCCCTTCCTGCTCTCGATCTTCATCGGCCTGTTCGTCGTGGTGTTCATCCCGCAGATCTCCCTGGCGATCCCGGGCGCGCTGGAGATGCTCTGACGCTCAGGGCGGGGGTGGTCGGCTGACGCGGCGGCGTTCAGCTGATGCCGAGCATCACCAGCCACTGGGGCAGGAACGCCACGGCGATCACGATGATCACCAGCAGGTACCAGATGATGGTCAGCCATACCCAGCGGCGCAGCACCCCGGCCAGGGGCCGTGGCAGCGGCAGGTCCCCGCTCTCGACGGCGCGGGCCAGGGTCGCGAAGAACATGGGAGCGGTCACGGCCCACACCACCATGCACCAGGGGCACAGCGAGCGGATCACGAAGATCGCCGAGTAGGCCAGGAAGTGGACGTAGCCGAGCGCGAAAGCCATCCCGCCCAATCGTGCCCAGTGCATCCACGCGGGCAGGGCGGCACCAGAGAGCATCACGGCGCCGAGCACTCCCATGATCGCGAAACCGCCCAGGCCGATCGCCATGTTGGGGATGCCCAGGGCCTCGGCCTGCCAGGTCATCATGACGTTCCCGCAGGAGATGAGGGGGTTGATGTCGCAGGCGAGCTCAGCGTCGGGGTGCTCGAGCAGGTACATCTTGTCGACCGTGAGGTTCAGGGAGGCGATCCAGCCGACCAGGGCACCGATCAGCAGCACCGTACCGACCAGCATGGTGCCGGCACGCGGCCTGGCCGCGATCTCCGCGGCGAGCTCGGCGTCGATCTCGGCGAGCAGCTGCGCCTCGGTGAGCTCTCCGGTGGCATCGTCTGCGGGATCCGCGGATTCAACCGGTCCAGCGGGCTCACGAGCGTCCGCAGGCGTCCCGGAGCGGTCGGCTCCGTCGGTGTCGCGTTCGGTCATGGCAGAACCGGTTCCTCTCGGAGGGACAGGGGCTGGTGATCAGAAGGACAAGGGCTGCTCAGCCAGGGAAGGGGTTCTCGCGGTACCACGCGGCCAGGCGCTCGAAGCCCTCGTCCATGGTCACCGACGGGGTCCACTTCAGGCGCTCTCGGGTGCGGCGCTGGTCGAACCAGTGGGCCGTCGACAGCTGCTCGGCCAGGAACTCGGTCATCGGCGGCTCATCGGAGCCGGGACGGACCTCCCAGACCTTCTCGACCACCCGGCCGGCCAGGCGACCGAGCGCGCCCGGCACGTGCAGCCGGGGCCGCGGCACGCCCGCGGCATCGCAGAAGCCGGCGAACACGTCGCGCACCGTGCGGGGTTCGCCGTTGGTGACCACGAAGCTCTCCCCGTGGACCTCGTCGATCCGGTCCAACGCCGCCACGATCGCCTCCGCGGCGTTGGTGACGTAGGTGGTGTCGATCAGGGCCATGCCCTCGTCCAGCAGCGGCAGCCGCCCGGCGGCGGCACGGGCGACGATCCGGCCCACCAGCTGGGTGTCCCCCGGGCCCCACACCACGTGGGGACGCACGGAGGTGACGGCCATGCCCTCGTGCCCGTCGGCCGCCATGGCCAGCAGCTCGGCGGCGGCCTTGGTGCGGGCGTAGGGGCCGCGGGCCCGCTCGGGATCAGCAGGGGTGGCATCGAGGCCGACGATCGCCCGGCCCAGGTGCGCCACCGACGGGGAGGAGACGTTGACCAGATCTCCGCCTCCCTGGCCGGCCATCGCCTCGACCACGTGCCGGGTGCCGTCGATGTTGATCGCGCGGTACTCGTGCTCCGGGCCGGAGATGGAGACCTTCGCGGCCAGGTGGATCACCGCGTCGGTGCCGCGGACCGCCCGGCGGACGTCCGCGGGCTCGCTCAGCGAGCCCTGGACGTCCTGGACACCTTCGATGCCGGCGGGACGGCGCTGGAAGGCACGCACGGTGTCGCCGCGGTCCCGCAGGGCGGCGGCGACGGCGCCGCCCAGCATCCCGGAGGCACCGGTGACCAGGACGGTGCGGGCGCTCACAGGGCGTCCGCCTTCTCACCGCGCAGGGTCTGCTCGGACCAGCGGGACAGGGCCGTCCGGTCGATCTTGGAGTTGTGGCGGATGTCGGTGGGCAGGGCGCGGGTGGTGAACACCGCGGTGACCTCGGCGCCCGAGCGCTCCCGTACGGCGCGGCGGACCGCCTCCTGCAGGGAGGTGCCGGCCGGGCGGGGCCGGGCGGGCCTGCCGCCGGGACGGTAGCCCTCCTCGGTCTCCAGGATCACCACCACCTGTTGGGTGCCTCGGGGGCCGACCACGGCGGCGCCGGCGCGGCGCACGGTGGGCACGGTCTCGGCGGCCTCCTCGACCTGGACGGGCGTGTACAGACCGCCGGCCGTGGCGAGCACATGACCGGCGCGGCCCTCGACCCAGAGGCGTCCGGCGTCGTCGAGGTGGCCGACGTCGCCGGTGGCGTGCCAGCCCTCGAAGCGCATGGACTCATGGGTGGTCCCCCACAGCATCAGATACCGGTCGCGCACGTGCGGGGCGCGCACCAGTATCTCGCCGCGCACCCCGGCGGTCTCGGTGATCTCACCGGTGGTCCGCCCGAGCTCGTCCATGACGGCGATGGCGATCCGCACCCGCGGCACCGGGCTGCCCACGCACACCCCATCGCCCTGGCCGGCGGCCTCGATCCCGTCCAGGTCGATCGCGGCGACGGCCAGGCACTCGGTCATGCCGTAGGGCGTCAGGGCCCGCGCCTCGGGCATCAGCTCCCGCAGCCCCCGCAGCAGGTGCGCGGGGATCGGGGCGCCGGCCGAGAAGAAGCTCGCGGCACGGGCCAGGGCGGCCCGGTCGGTCTCGTCCAGCTCGGAGGCGGTGTCCAGGATGTTGCGCAGCGCCGCAGGAGCGGTGAACACGGCCGGGGCGCCGAGGGCGGCCACGGCCTGGGCGAGTGCCGTGGCGGTCAGCTCACCGGGCCGGGTGATGTCCATGTCCGGGACCACCGTGGGGGCCCCGAGCGCGGGGCCCAGCAGCGCGAAGGTCGCGAAACCGGCCACCAGTCCGCGCTCGGGATCCAGCTGCAGGGTGTCGCCGACGGCGGTGAACATGGCGCTCACCTGCCGGTGGGTCAGCACCGCGCCCTTGGCGGGCCCGGTGGATCCGGAGGTGAACAGGATCGCGGCGTCCGCGTCCGGATCCGGCCACGGGGCGTCCAGCGGGGCCCCGAGCTCGCGCATCTGCGAGCCGGAGGTGGCCAGCTGTGCGATCGACGTCTCCACACCCAGCACGGTGCGGTCGACAGTGGGCAGCTGCTCGACGCTGAGGCGCCGGCCCGGCCAGCCCATGGCGCGGGCACCGACCAGGGCGCGCTTGATGCCGATGAACCAGTCGGGATGGGAGCCGATGGTCGCGCGGGTCAGGCCGTCCACTCCGAGACCGGCGTCGGCCACGACGGTGACCGCGCCGATCCGGAAGCAGGCGTACAGCACGGCAGTCAGGTCCGCGCCGGGGGGGATCAGCAGGCTGACCCGGTCACCGGGGCGGATGCCGTGGGCCAGCATGCCGGAAGCGATGTCGTCCACCCGGCGGTCCAGCAGCGACCAGGAGATCTCGCGGCCGGAGCCGTTGTCCCCGGGCATCTCCACCACGGCGGGGCGATGGGCGTGGGCCGGGTCGGCGGCCAGCCGTGCGATCGGTGCGCTGATGGGCTGGACGGGCACCTGCTCGGCGTAGGACGAGACGGGGCGCCAGGCGGGTGGCTCGGTGCCCGGCTCCGCGGAGGCGGGGAAGCGGTCCGCGAGCCACTCGGCGACGGTCCCGGCGACATCAGCGTCCTCCCACACCAGGTGGGAGGCGTTCTCATAGCGGTGCACATCGGCGTGCGGGACCCGCTCGAGCAGGTCCCGCAGGTACCGGTCGGAGAAGGTGATGTCGCGCGGCCCCCAGGCGAACAGAGTGGGCACGCGCAGCTCGCGGACGCCCTCGGCGAGGCGCTCGAGGGTGGCTCGGGAGGGATGGTCGGCGCTGGCGGGGATGTCGGCGACGAAGTCCTGGATGCCCTTGCGGCGGTCGCGGCTGCGGTACGGGGCGAGGTAGGCCTGCTGGACGTCCCTGGGCAGGGCGGGGCTCGACAGCGACAGGGTCGTGCGGATGAAGGCGTCGGTCAGAGAGGTGGTCGCGGGCAGCACGGCCGGGGTGGTGGCCAACTGCAGGGCGCGCGGCAGACTCTCGCCGATCTCCTGGTGGATGCCGGTGTTGCTCAGGATCATCCCGGCCAGGTCGTGGCGGTTGTCCAGCGCCCAGCCGACGGAGACGATGCCGCCCCAGTCGTGGCCGACGGTGACCACCGGACCGCGGATCGACAGGGCGTCGGTCAGCAGTGACAGATCGGTGATGCGGTCCTGCAGCCGGCGAGTGGTGCCGGTGCGCTCGGACCAGCCCATCTCCAGCTGGTCCACGGCGATCAGGCGCCAGGGGATGTCCTCGCGCACGAGCGTGCGATAGAGGAAGGAGTAGGTGGGGTTGCCGTGGACGGCCAGCAGGGTGCCGCGCGGGGTGATGCCGCGCTCGGCGAGCCACGGCCCGGAGTCCAACAGGTGCCAACGGCGCCGCTCGCCGGCGTGGTCGCGCACCTCGAGGGTGCGGCTGATCCGCGGGTCAACGCCCGGCATCCCGGGAACCCCGGGTGCGGCGGCTCGGCGGCGTCCGGTGCTGCTCGTGGTCACCACTGGACCTCCATCATCGCGGTGTTCAGGCCGGAGCCGACGCCCATCAGCAGCACGCGCTCCCCCGGTTTCATCTCGTCCTGGACGTTGGCCAGGGTCATCGGCACGGCCTCCGCGGCGATGTTGCCCCAGTCGGGGAAGCTGACCTGGATCCTTTCCATCTCCACTCCGGTGATCTTCGAGAAGTTGCGGGTGTAGACCATGGAGACCTGGTGCGGGACCACGTGGTCGACGCTCTTGAAGTCCAGGCCGGCGTCGTTGGCCCCCTTCCAGGTGTCCAGGATCAGGCCGATCCCGCTCTCGAGCAGACCGGCGGAGTCGGTGCGCATGTCCTCCATGTTCCCCACGCACAGCTCGTGGTGCTCGGTGCCGGCGCGGGCCTGGGTGAGCTTGAGCCGGTGGCCCTCGGGATGCTCGTCGGCGGGTCCGATGACCGCGGCGGCGGCGCCCGAGCCCAGGGTCAGAGAGGCGAACTGATTGTTGAAGTCATCACGCGTGGAGGTCTTGGAGTTCAGGCGGTCGATGGTCCCGCGCTGGACCTTCTCGACATCCTCCGCGCCGACGATCAGGGCGTATTTGGTCTGACCGGCGTCGATCATGCCGGCGGCCATGGTCATGGCGTTGACGAAACCCAGGCACGCGTTGGTGATGTCGAAGTTCATGCAGCTGCTGGGCATGCCCAACGCGTGGTGGATCGAGGTGGAGACCGCCGGCTCCAGGTGCTGGCGGGAGACGGAGGCGTTGATCAGCAGACCGACTTGGTCGCGCATGATCCCGGCCTTGGCCATGGCGCGCTCGGCGGCGAGCACCACACCCTGTCTCCAGCCGTTGTCCGGGTCCTTCCACCAGCGCCGCTCGTACACACCGGCCACGCGCTGCAGGACGCCCTTGGGCAGGCGCAGGCGCTTGCGGGCCGGAGAGAGCATCTCATCGATCTCGTCCGAGGTGACGGCGACCTGCGGCAGAGACATCTCGACCGAGAGCAGGCTCGCGTTCCTGTGGACGAATCCTGTGTTCCCGTTCCCCATCTGCGTGCGCTACCTCGTTCGTCGTGTGCTTCGTGTTCGGGCGGTCCCGGCTTCGCACGGCCGAGGCACGGGGCCCGGGGCCGTACCCGGTCGGGCACATGCGCCGATCATTGTCCCACTCGTGCCTGAGGGCGGAGCCGGGTGGTGTCCGATGACACGTCGGGATCAGGGCCCCTCGGTGCTCGCATCCCGGGACTCGTCGAGCTGGTGGCTGAGGTGGTGTCCGAGGTGGTGTCGGGCGAACAGCAGGGACTGGCGCAGCACCCGTTCGCGCTCCCCCGGACCCCCCAGGCCCCGGGTGTTGATCTCCAGCAGCACCGAACCCTGCCAGCCGCGATTGGCCAGGCGGCGCAGCACCTCCGCGCAGGGCTGGTTCCCCTCGCCGGGCGGCAGGTGCTCGTCCTTGGTGGTCTTGCCGGAGCCGTCGGCCAGATGCAGGTGGGTCAGGCGGTCACCGAGCCGGTCGATCATCGCCAGCGCATCGTCCCCGGCGGTCGCCGCGTGGGAGAGGTCCACCGTGACGTGGGCGTAGTCCTCGTCGGTGGGGTCGTGGTCGGGCAGGTAGGTCAGCAGCTCGCGCACCCCCAGCCGCCAGGGGTACATGTTCTCCACGGCGATCGCGACCCCGTAGCGCTCCTCCAGCTCGGCCACGCCGGCCACGAAGTCGCGGGCATAGGCCCCCTGCCAGCGGAACGGTGGATGCGCCACCACGGTGGGCACGCCGAGCTCGCGGGCGATCTGGACGGTGCGCTCGATCTTGATCCAGGCGTCCCCGCCCCAGAGCCGCTGCAGGAAGAACAGGGTGGGCGCGTGCAGCGACATGATCGGCTGCTGGTAGCGCTCGGAGTAACGGCGCAGGATCTCGGGATCCTGGCTGTCCTGGGGGTAGGAGACCATCACCTCGACGCCGTCGAAGCCGATGCTGGCGGCCAGCTTGAAGCACTCCTCGACCCCGGCGGGGAACACGGAGGAGGTCGACAGTCCCACCGGGATCCGACGGGCCGGGTGCTGGTCGCTGCGCGGATCGCCCTCGGACAGACGGCGCGAGAGGCTCTGCCGGCCCGTCTTCTGTGCGCTGCTGGCGCGCGTATAGGGCTTGCGGGCACCGTTGCGGGGCGCACTCGTGCGCTGTCGATCACGACGTGGGCTCACGGTTCCTCCTCCGGACTCGGGTGCGCCGCAGTCAGTATGCCGCAGGGCGGCCCCTTGGCAGGGGCAGACCCGTGCGGAGTCACATTCTGCACCCCTCTAGACTCTCCTCCATGCGTGTTCGAGACCTGACGGCCGACGACTTCGTGGCCTATCGACGCCTGTCCGGCGGGGCCTTCGGCGGCCCGGTCGCGACCGAGGCCCGCCCCTTCGCCCCCGGACAGACCCCGCTGGGCATCGACTCCGCCGCCCTGCCCGGAGGGGCCGACGGCGTGATCGCCGCCGGGGCCAGGATCCGGCACGACACCATCAGTCTCGGCGGCGGAGTCGCCACCTGCGGAGGGATCGCCGGTCTCGCCGTCCACCCTGCCCATCGGGGGGACGGCCTGTTCGGCAGCATGCTGAGCGCGGTCATCGACCGCTGCGCCCAGGAGGGCATGGCCTTCTCGATGCTGTATCCGTCGAACCCGGGGATCTATCGCCGCTACGGGTACCAGGTGGTCGCCCAGGGGAACGCCATGATCGTGCCGCTCGTGGACCTGCAGCGCCTCCGCCCGGCCCCGGATCGCCGACTGGTGCCGGTGACCGAGGAGACCATGCCGCGGCTGCGGGCGCTGTACCGGGAGCTGACGGCCGGTGAGAACGCGATGCTGCGGCGCGAGGGCCCCCTGTTCCCCGGTGGCCTGCCCGCAGAGGGCTGGCAGGGTCTGCTGCTGGAGGATTCCCAGGGTCGCGACCACGGCTACCTGTCGTGGACGCGGGTGCCCGAGCGCGACGACGGTGTGGGCCTGGAGGTCCACGAAGCTCTGGGGCGCACCCGCGCCGACCGCTCGGAGCTGCTGCGCTCGCTGGGCTCCTGGTCGACGGTCACCGAACTGGTCCGGGTGCGGCTGCTGACCGAGGATCCGCTGCTGGACGTGCTGCCCGGCGGGCGGCTGCGACCCGATCCGCAGGTGCTGCCCCTGGTGATGATGCGGGTGATCGACACTGCTGCCGCTCTGCGGGCGCGTCCGGCGCCGGCGGGGTTGCAGGGCACGATCCGCCTGGTGGTCGAGGACGGCACGGTCCCGGCGGGGTCCTGCCGCGCCGAAGGTACCTGGATCGTCACGGCCACCGAGGGGACCGTGGGCGTCTCCCAGGAAGGTGCTGTCGACGACGATCCGACGAACCCGTCGGGCTCGGCCGAGCTCGGCGCAGCGGTGCTGGACATCCACGCCGCCTCCCTGCTGCTGACCGGGGGGCGACGCCTGGCTGACGCCCGTCGGCTGGGCCTGAGGGCGAGCGCTGACCCGTCGGCCGAGCACTTCCTGGACACCCTGCTGGCCGGTCCACGGCCCAGCGTCCTGGACTCCTTCTGAGCCGGGGCCGCGCCCCGCTCCCCCGTTCCGGGCCATGTCCCGACCCCCGCCCATCCCTGATCCCGGAGAGACCGCATGGCCAAGCTGCATTTCAAGTACGGAGCGATGAACTCCGGCAAGTCCGACACCCTGATCAAGACCGCCTACAACTACGACGAGCGCGGCCTGGCCACGCTCACCGTCAAACCCGCCCTGGACACCAAGGGCGAGGACTGGGTGGTGGCACGGGGCGGAGCGCGCCGCCGGGTGGACGTGCTCACCCGGCCCGAGGACGATCTGCGGGCCCGCATCCACGCGGTGGCCGATGAGAAGGGGGTGCGCCGGCTGCACTGCGTGCTGGTCGATGAGTCCCAGTTCCTGCAGCCCTCGCAGATCTCGCAGCTGCTGCGGGTGGCCAAGCAGGACGGGATCTCGGTGATCTGCTTCGGGCTGCGCACCGACTTCCGCACCCAGGCCTTCCCGGGCGCGGCGCGGCTGATGGAGCTGGCCGACAACGTGGAGAAGCTGCCCACGATGTGCCGCTGCGGCTCCCAGGCGGAGTTCAACTGCCGAGTGGTGGACGGGCGATTCGTGTTCGAGGGCGAGCAGGTCGCGATCGACGGTGCGCACGTGACCTACGAGTCGCTGTGCGGGCCCTGCTTCATGGACGAGCAGGAGCGCGCGGGAGTCACCGTGCTGGGGTGAGGCCCGCGCGCTCCGGGTCGGTGCGGGGCGGCCTCAGGAGCTCAGCGGGCGATCCTCGCCCACTTCGCCGTCACCGGCGGCGTTCGCGGTCTCCTCGGACTGCGCCTTGAGCGTCGAGCCCTCCGCGTCGAGGTCGGCCGAGGCCTCATTCCCCGACCCGGTGCCGCCGTCATCCGAGGACAGCCGGCCCTTCGCCGCGGTGGCAGCCCCCGCCACGGTGTCCTGAACGTTGGAGGCGACCTCGGGGGCCTTCTCCTTGGCCGTCTCAGCCGCGTCCTGGGCGACCCTGCCGGCGGTCTCCCGGGCCTGGGCGGCGCGGCGCTGGACCTGCGGATCGTCGGCGACCTGCCGGGCGGTGCGCTCGAGGGACTCGTAGGGTCCACGGCCCATCCGGGAACCGAGCACGAAGCCGACGGCAAGACCGGCCAGGAAAATGAACTTCTTCATCGCTGTCTCCTCTAAGCGGCGGACGTCGTGCACGGCATCGTGTCACATGGGTGCGTGAGTCCCCGTCCCTGAACCAAGTGGTCCGACCCCCGGCCTCTGAACCATGTGGCCAGAGAACGCTCGGGCCCACCTCAGTGGTCCGAGAACGGTCGGACCCGCGGACCCGCGAGGATCTACCATCAGAGCATGGGGCGAGGACGCCCCGGCTGCATCAATTCACCGTTGATCATGGTGACCGAGGAGAAGACCGCGTTGTCCCCGTCGAACCCCGCCCAGCACCTCACCACCGACATCACCATCGAGGACGTGGCCGAGCAGGTGCGCTCCTGGCTGCAGGCGGCGCGCACCCGCTCCGTGCCCGCTCCGGCCAAGCTGCTGTCCGACCTGCTGCGTGACCCCCACGGGCTCGAGTTCACACTCGCCTTCGTCGACCGGGTGATCCGGCCCGAGGATCCCAGGGCGGCGGCCGTGGAGCTGCGGCGCCTCGCCCAGGACCCGCCACGTTTCCTGCCCGCCCCGCTGCGGCGGGTGGTGGAGCTCGGCGGCAGCACCTCGCGCGTGGCCCCGCACCTGGTGGTGCCCATGGCCCGCCGGGTGATGCGCTCGATGGTCTCGCACCTGATCCTGGACGCCCGGGAGGCGCCGCTGACCCGGTCCATCGCCAAGCTGACCGCTGACGGGACCGCGCTGAACATCAATCTGCTCGGCGAGGCGGTGCTCGGCGGCCAGGAAGCCGCCCGGCGCCTGGCCGGAGTGCGGGAGCTGGTCGCGCGTCCCGATGTCGACTACGTGTCGATCAAGGTCTCCTCGATCGTGGACCACCTGCCCCTGTGGGCCGCCTCCCAGACCGTCGATCACATCGTGGAGACGCTGCTGCCCCTGTACCTCGATGCCGCGCGCTCCGCGGAACCCACGTTCCTGAACATGGACATGGAGGAGTACCGGGACCTGGAGCTGACGCTGCAGGTGTTCGAGAAGCTGCTGGATCGGCCCGAGCTGGCTGCGCTGCCCGCCGGGATCGTGCTGCAGGCCTATCTGCCCGACGCCCCCGACGCCATGGCCCGGATCCGAGCCTTCGCCGAGCGGCGCGTGGCCGAAGGCGGCGCCCCGCTCAAGGTGCGACTGGTCAAGGGGGCCAACCTGGCCCTGGAGAAGGTCGATGCCTCCGTGCACGGCTGGACGCAGGCGCCGCTGCTGAGCAAACAGGACACCGACGCCCAGTACAAGCGGATGCTGATGGAGGCGCTGGATGACGAACGGCTCGCCGCGGTGCGGCTGGGGGTGGCCGGGCACAACCTGTTCGACGTCGCCTTCGCTCATCTGCTCATGCTCGAGCGCCAGGTGACACCGGGCCCGCTGGGCGGGGTGGAGTTCGAGATGCTGGCCGGTATGGCCCCCGCCCAGCAGGCCGTGGTGCGCGAGGCCACCGGCACCATGCGGCTGTACGTCCCGGTGGTCGCGCCCCAGCAGTTCGACGTGGCCGTGTCCTATCTGGTGCGGCGCCTGGAGGAGAACGCCTCGAGCGAGAACTTCATGTCGGCCGCCTTCGAGCTGGATTCCTCCCCGGAGCTGTTCGACCGGGAGTGGGAGCGCTTCTCGCGGTCCCTGGTCCAGGCCCTGGAGGAGACCTCGGTCCGCACCCATCGCGACCAGGACCGCTCCGCGGAGACCGCGAGGGGGCTTCCCGAACTGGGGTCCGCGGCGCTGCCTGCGGTGCCGGGGGCCTTCCGCAACACCCCTGACACCGACGTGTCCACGGCGGCGAACCAGGAGTGGGCCGATCTGGTCACCCGCCGCATCCGCGGCTCCGAGCTGGGGATCGAAGAGGCCGAGGCGGCGCGCGTGGAGGACCTGGGCGGTGTGGAGGAGGCGATCTCCGCCGCCCTCGCGGCCCAGCGCTCCTGGGGGACGCTGGGCATGGAGAAGCGCGCCATGGTCCTGCGCCGCGTGGCCCGGATGCTCGCGGGGCACCGCGCCGAGCTGCTCGAGGTGATGGCCTCCGAGACCGGCAAGACCTTCGAGCAGGGCGACCCCGAGGTCAGCGAGGCGATCGATTTCGCGCTGTACTACGCGGAGCAGGCTGAACGGCTCGACCGGGAGAAGGGCGTGATCTTCAGCCCGCGCCCGCTGACGCTGGTCACCCCGCCGTGGAACTTCCCGGTCGCGATCCCCACCGGGAGCACCCTGTCGGCGCTGGTCACCGGCAGTGCGGTGATCATGAAGCCGGCGCCCCAGGCGCGCCGCTGCGGGGCCCTGCTGGGCCGCCTGTTCCGGGAGGCCGGGGTCCCCGAGGGGGTGCTGACGGTGATCGATGTGCCCGAGGACGAGGTCGGTCGTGCCCTCGTCTCCGATCCGCGGATCGATCAGCTGATCCTCACCGGTGGCTTCGAGACGGCCGAGCTGTTCGCCTCCTGGCGTCCCGAGCTGCGGATCCAGGCCGAGACCAGTGGCAAGAACGCCATCGTGGTCACCCCGCACGCCGACCTGGACCTGGCGGCCCAGGACGTGGCCGCCAGCGCCTTCGGGCACGCCGGGCAGAAGTGCTCCGCTGCCAGCCTGGTGATCACCGTCGGCTCGGTGTCGCGTTCGCGGCGCTTCTCGGCGCAGCTGGCCGATGCGGTGCTCAGCCTGCACGTGGGGGCACCGACGGATCCCACCGTGCAGATGGGGCCGGTGATCGAGCCTCCCGGTGACAAGCTCGCCGCGGGCCTGACCGAGCTGGGCGAGGGAGAGACGTGGCTGGCCCGCCCGCAGCAGCTGGACGAAGAGGGACGCCTGTTCTCCCCGGGCGTGCGCGAGGGCGTCCGGGATGGTTCGGAGTTCCACCGCACCGAATACTTCGGTCCGGTCCTGGGGATCATGCACGCCCGCACCCTCGCCGAGGCGGTCCGGATGCAGAATGGGACCGACTACGGGCTCACCGCCGGCCTGCATTCCCTGGACGAGGACGAGATCGCCTGGTGGACCCAGCACGTGGAGGCGGGGAACCTGTACGTCAACCGCGGGATCACCGGGGCGATCGTGCAGCGCCAGCCCTTCGGCGGCTGGAAGCGCTCCTCGATCGGTCAGACCAGCAAGGCCGGCGGGCCCAATTATCTGATCCATCTGATGGACGTCGCCGATCCGAGGGCCGACGATCCGGCACTGGCGGACCATCCGGCAGGGACGAACCATCCGGCAGGAACGGACCATCCGGCATGGGCGGACGATCCGGCACGGGCGGACGATCAGGCATGGGTGGACGAGGCACGACACTCGGACCGCGAGCACATGGCCACCACCTTCGCACCCCGCGACATCCAGGACCTCCACGGCGAGATCAATGTGCTGCGCTACCTGCCGCTGCCGGTGATGATCCGCGCCGCTGACGGCGCCTCGACGGCAGCTCTGTCACGGGTGCTGCACGCGGCCGCGACCGCCGCGGCCCCGGTGGAGCTGTCGGTGGCGACGCGGGAACTCGCCGCGGCCGCCGAGCGGGAGGGGGTCGCGAAGCGGGACATCCGCGTCGAGGACGCGAGGACCTTCGCCGCCCGGATCGACACCCTGGAGCACTCGCGGATCCGTCTTCTCGGATCCGCTGATGCGCAACTGCGGGAGGCGATCGCGGCTCGCGTCGAGGTGGCGCTGTACGACGCGCCGGTGGTCACCAGCGGACGCGTCGAACTGCTGACGTTCCTGCGCGAACAGGCGATCAGCGCCACCGATCACCGGTACGGCAATCCCCTGCCCGAGCAGCTGGACCTGACCGGTGGGCTCGGCTGGGAGCGCGGAGCACCCTGAGCAACGCCGCCGGATCTGGGTATGCCTGGCATGAGTCCGTCTGGGCCGAGGCCCCTGGCCTGGGCTGAGGCCGTCTGGACTGAGACTGCCGCCTTGCACGGCCCGGCCCGAGGCTTCCCGGCCTGAGGCCGTCTGGCCCGACTCTCCTGCCCTGCTGCGGGACGGTGCCGCTCACAGTCCGCTCCGTATGGGCCCCAGCCATGCCGCCCGCTCCGTCGATCCGGCGGCGTGTCGGGCGAGTCTCGATGCGGTGGCTCTCCCGGCGACGTAACCTGGCGCGTCTGTTGCCAACGCGAGCATCGAGGTGACCCCATGACCGACGCCTTTCCCGCACGGGAGCGCCCCGACGTCCACTCCCGTCGTGTCCCTGCCAGTGGCGCAGGCATCCGGCCAGCAACCGGGGCCGACGATGCGGGTTCTCGGCCGGGCTCCCACCTCGCAGCCTTGGAGCCAACGGCACCGCCGCCCGCCGCCGCGGAGCTCACGGCGCCCGAACCCACGGCACCGCCCGTGACCTCGGAGCCGAGGGAACCCGAACCCACGGCACCGCTGCCCGCTGCTAGGACCCGCGACCCCTTCCTGGACAATGCCCGCGGCATCCTCATCGCCCTGGTCGTGATCGGGCACACTCTGGAGTCGTTCGAGGTGACGACAGAAACGGCCGGAGGCGCTCTGTACACCTGGATCTACTCCTTCCACATGGCCGCGTTCGTGGCGATCTCCGGATACCTCTCACGCTCGTACCGCAACGAGCCACGGCAGGTGCGACGATTGCTGACGGTGATGGTCGTCCCCTTCCTGATCTTCCAGGTGCTGCACGAGCTCGCGAAGATGCTGCTGCTGGGCCATCAGTTCGAGCTGCAGGTCGTCACGCCCGCCTGGACGCTGTGGTTCCTGCTCGCACTGCTGATGTGGCGCCTGGTGACCCCGGTGCTGCGGATACTGCGCTATCCGCTGGTGTTCACCGTCGCCATCGCGATGATCACGCCGTTGGACCCCGATCTCGACAGCACGCTCACGCTGGGCCGCTTCTTCCAGATGATGCCGTTCTTCACCCTGGGGCTGGCGACCACGCCGCAGATGCTGCGGAGGCTGAAGAACCTGCCCGGCCGGGTGTGGATCGGCGCAGCAGTGCTGGCAGCAGGGCTGTCGTTCTCGGTCCTCACCCACGATATGTTCTCCGCCTCCAGGTTCTTCCTCCGCGGCAGCTATGCCGACGGCCCGTACGAGACCCCGCTCGCGATGCTGATGCAGACCCTGATCCTCGCAACAGGAATGATCGGGACCATCGCCCTGCTGCTGATGACCCCGCGGCGCGGAACGTTCTGGACCATGATCGGCACGCGCTCGCTGACCATCTATCTGCTCCACCCTCTGGTGCTGCTGCCGGTCCGGTACATCGAGGAGCCGTTCACCTGGATCGACAACTGGTGGGTGCCTCTGGTGCTGGTGGCCCTCGGAGCGGCGATCACCCTGGTGCTCTCCCGAGGCGTCGTTGTCTCGCTCACGCGCTGGCTCACCGAGCCCCCGGTGGGTAACCTGCTGGTCAAGACCCACCCCGACCAGCCACAGGCCCAACGCGTAGGGACGTGACCGTTGCTGGGCCGACGACCGCGCCGTCCCCGTTCCGAACCCGCTCGCCGGGCCGCGGAGGAACGTAGTCAGACCGCCGGGCCGTTCCCGTTCCGAGCCCTACTGGCGGGCCGCGGAGGAACCGAGTCAGACCGCCGGGCATCCACCTGCTCGAGCATTCCGGTTTCGCTCGTTCACTGGCACTTGCCGCTATGGCCTGGCCCCATGGAGGCATCTTGGGTGACGCGGAGGCTCTTGGGTGACGCGGAGGCTCTTGGGTGTCCCGGAGGCGTCTTGGGTGACCCGGAGGCGTCTCAGCTGATCACAGGGTCGATCAGGCACCCCCGTGACCGATCCGCCCACCTCCAGCTACACACCGGTTACCGAAGGTTCAGGTGTCCGGCCCACCGGCTCCCACGCACCGAGAGTGGAGTTCACGGGCGAATGCCCCCGCTATTCCCCCGCGAACTCCACATTCGGAACGCGAGCCACCATCGACCGCCCCAAGATCCCCTACCGGCCCTCTTCAGGGACGACGAAAGTGACCTGGCCCTCTTCAGGGACGACAAGCGTGACCCCAGCCCGTCACCCTCTCCATCCGCGGCTGGCCAGCGCAGCGCGAGTCCGCACGATCGCCGATCGGCATTCATGGCGCAGGTCCCTGGCCGTGGTCCTGACCTCCAGCCACCCCGCGTCACGACGACGCTCGGTGCGCTCGATATCTCTCGCCAACTGCTCGGGGCGCAAATGACTCGGTCCCTCATGCTCGAGCACGACACGCCATTGCGGCCACTGCAGATCGGGCTCCCCCAGGTCGATGAGTCCGTCGCCCGGCGCGACAGCCACACGCAACCTGGAATTTGCCACGGGCTCCGGGAGCCCTGCCCGAAGGAATGCCAAGCGCAGGCGGGTCTCTGCCGGGGAATCGCTGCTCATTCGCACCATCTTCATCGCGGCCCGTACGGCTCGAACACCACGACCTGTGTGTTCTTCGGCCGCGGTCTGGAGCTGTTCGATCGTGGCGAAGGGTTGGGTACGCCCCTCGAAGCGAGGCCGGGGCCGACGCACGAGATGGTCTCCGATCACGGTCAGTGCCTCCGGCTGCAGCACGCTTCCCAGGTCGAGAAGGGTCCTGATGCGCGAGGTGAGGGGGACGACTTGGTCGACGGCAACCTGTTTCAAGGGAACCAGAGCACTGAGCTGATCCCTGGAAAGCGAGGACCCGCTCCATCGGATCAAGTCGGTCCCCAGGGGCCGCCACGCGGTCGTCGCGAGGTGGATACGACGATCGACGGTGCCGACCTCGGAGGTCTGCACCAGCTGCCCATCAGCGCGGGCGGATCTCACCGGTGCAGTGACCACCTTGTCCCCCAGTGCTCCAGGCAACGGGAAATCCCATAGGTGAGCTGCCGTGATCCCGGCCGCAAATGCCGCGGGATGCACCCGGCAGTGAGCCGCGACGATCTCCGCCTCGGTGACCTCTCTAGACCGCAGCGCCCACAGACCACGCCCCAGCGAGACGAGATCACCGGCTCGGAGCCGATCCGGAGAGACTCCGTGTCCTCGCGCCTCACGGGTCGTGAACACGGCATGGCCCAGCCCAGCGGGCAACGGTGTCGGGCTCCTGACCATGCCGACAGGATGGACGGGCAGACCCCTGCCCCCGTCACCCGTCCCCAACAGCCTGCTCATCGGCGCCTGAGAGCTCTCTCCTCCACAGCAGCGCCGGTGCTCTAACGACGACGGCCCCGCGGCAGAGCTCGGACGGGCAAGGTCTGCCCGCCGGCTCGCTCCTCACGCTCCTGACTGCCGACCACCGAGTGTGGAGTTCAAGGGCCTCTGCCGGTGCCAATACCCCTCGAACTAGACACTCGATGGGAGCCGATCCCTCGACGGAGGCCGATTCCTCGACGGAAGCCGGCCCCTCGACAGGAAGCGACCCCTCGATGGAAGCCGACCCCTCGACAGGAAGCGACCCCTCGATGGAAGCCGACCCCTCTAAGGGAGCCGACGAACTCGATGGGCGTCGAGCTGGCGACGCAGCACAGTGGGTGGGCGCGGCGTACCCGTAAGCGCGGCGTCCCCGTAAGCGCGGCGTACGGGTAAGCGTCCGGTCAGTCCGCGGCGACCGAACCGACGCGGGCGCCCCCGGGCACCTCGCCGCCCTCCTCGCCGAGCACGGCGTCGCCGTACACGGTCACATCGGCGCCGAAGGTCCAGTCGCCCTGCACGTCCAGGCTGCGAGCAGTCTTCAGGGACGGGATGCCGTGGGGGAAGCGAGGCTCGAAGTCATCGATCAGCTTGTACGGCGCCGAAGCCAAGGTGACGTCGGGGACGTCCGGTACCTGCTGGACCAGCGCGTGCCGGTTGTCCAGGGCGTAGACGTCCGAGCGGATCAGCAGCAGATCGCTGGTGGCCTTGACCGGGAGGAACCGGTCGCGTCCCACCACGATCGCAGTCGCGCCGTCGAACACCTCGATGGCCGCGCCCATCGCCGACTCGATCTGGTAGACCTCCGGGCTGGCCTTGTCGGAGGGGTCGACGTTCTTCTCATTGCGGATGAGGGGCAGTCCCATCACCCCGTTGCGCTCCTTGAGCACGGCGTCGAGCTTCTCCAGGTCGAACCACAGGTTGTTGGTGTGGAAGAACGGATGACGGTGCTCGTCGGTGAAGTAGTCCATCTCCTCGGGCGGGGTCTGCGCGGTGTCGCGCAGGATGAGGCGACCGTCGTTCTTGCGCACTGCGAGGTGGCCGCCCTTGCGGTCGGCGGGGGTGCGACGGCACAGCTCAGCCGCGTACGGGGCGCCCGTGGAGGCGAACCAGGAGGCGATCACCGGGCTGGGGACCGCGCCGAGGTTGTCTGAGTTCGAGACGGATGCGTACTTGAAACCCTGCTCCAGGAGCTGCTGGAGCAGGCCGGAGGTCTGCAGGGCGGTGTAGATGTCGCCGTGGCCCGGCGGGCACCACTCCAGGTCGGGATCCTCGGGCCACTCGACCGGGGTGAGGTCGTCAGCGCGCAGCTTGGGCTCCTTGTTCTGCAGGAAGTCCAGCGGCAGGTCCCCGACCCGAAGATCGGGATACTTCTCGAGCGCCTCGAGGGTCTCCGCACGGGTGCGGAAGGAGTTCATGAAGATCAGCGGCAGCCGGGAGAAGGTACCGCGCCGGGCGGCCAGCACCTGCTCGACGATGATGTCCAGGAAGGTCTTCCCGTCACGCACCGGCAGCAGGGACTTCGCCTTGTCCATCCCCATCGAGGTGCCCAGGCCGCCGTTGAGGTTGATGATCACCAGCTGGTCGAAGACCTCTTTGGCGTGGGCCGGGTCGATCGAGATGTCCTCGAGGTGGGGCGGGTCCAGATAGGGCTCGATGGTGTCCTCGGGGATCGATCCGGTCACCCCCTCCTCGAGTTGCCCGTAGTAGTGGGTGAAGACGTCGATCGCGGTCTGCGCGACCCCGGCGTCGGCCATCTTCTGCTGCGCTGCTGCGAGTCCTTCGGTGCTCATGAAGACAGCGTATCGGGGTGCGGCCCCGGCTCCTACCCGGATGCCGCACCCGGTTCCCAGCCGAGCGTCGTGGCGGGGCTCGGGCGGGCTTGCGGGCTGATCAGCGGGACGGGGCTGGGTCCCCGAGTTCGAGCCGGGGCCAGTGGGACAGCGCTCGCAGAACAGAGCGGTCGTGGGTAGCGACCACAATCGCTGCGGATGTGGACTCCAGCGCCGCGAGCAGGTCGTCGACACCGCTGATGCCCAGATGGTTCGTGGGTTCGTCGAGCAGCGCAACGTCGGGCCGTGCTGCGAACAGTCGACTCAGAGCACGTCGTCGCCGCTCCCCCGGGCTGCCCCGGTGGGCAGGTTGGTCCCGGCCCGGCGGATGCTCCGTCCACGGAGCCGACGAGCTCCACGCCTCCGGGGACGCGCTCGGAGCCGACGGCCCCTCATCCTCCTGTACGAGCAGGGCGATGCGCGCGCGTCCCAGCACACGCGCCGTCCCGGCCGTCGGCCGGACCTCACCGGCCAGCACCCGCAGCAGGGTGGTCTTGCCGGCACCGTTGGGTCCGACCACCAGCAGCCGATCCCCGCCTTCGAGCCGCAGCGTGGTCCGTTCCAGACGGGGCCTGGCTGCTCCTGCGGACTCCGGATCCGTAGGCGGCGCTGCGGACTCGGCCTGCTCCACGCACTCAGGCTGATCCACGCGCACGGCGTTCTGATCCACGCGCACGGCGTCGGCCCGCAGCAGCGGTACACCCGCCGGGGTGCCCGAATCGGTCAGGTGCAGTCGCGGCGGGGGCGGTGGCACGTCCAGCCGGTGCTCCTCGAGGCGCTGGATGCGCTCGTTCATGGCCCGCACGATGCCGGGGGCACGGGACTGGCGCTGATGCTTGCCGGTCCCCTTGTCGGGCCGCCATCCCGTCGACAGCCGTGACCTGGCAGCATCGGCGTGGCCGCTCAGCCGGTGATGCTCCTCCCGCTGGACGCGATAGGCATCCTCCCACGCGGCGCGGGCCCGCCGCCGAGCGAGCTGCCAGGCCTCCAGACCCCCGCTGACCAGCAACGGACTGCCATCCATCGTGGGATCCAGATCGAGGTAGGCCGTGGCGACCTCGCCGAGCAGCGCCCGGTCGTGGGAGACCACGGCCAGCGCCCCCGGGTGGGCGCGCAGCATGGCGGTGAGATAGTCCAGGCCCCGTGCATCGAGGTGGTTGGTCGGCTCGTCCAGCAGCAGCAGATCCCCGCCGGCGGCGATCACGCCGGCCAGTCGGACCCGGTAGCGCTGACCGACCGACAGAGTGACCAGCGGGCGAGTGCGGTCGGTGATCGCCCCGACCTCCTCGAGGCCGACCTCCAGGCGCCGCGGGGCGTCCCAGGCTTCTGCAGCAATGGCCGTGGCCAGCGCCGCGTCGTACCGGGCAGCGGCTGCCGGGGAGTCGTCATGGGCCAGCGACTCCGCGGCGTCATCGAGCTCGGCCAGGGCGGCCAGCGGCCGCTCCAGCAGCTCGTCGAGCAGATCGCCGACGGTGCGGGAGATCTCGACGCCGGCAGGTTGCGCACCACCAGCCGCGCCCGGCTGCGTGGTGATCACCAGTTCCTGGCGGACAACGCCCAAGGAGCCGTGGCGCTCGATGGTGCCGCCGTCAGCCTCCAGGACGCCGGCCAGCGCCTCGAGCAGTGTGGTCTTGCCCCGACCGTTCTCCCCCACCACGGCGAGACGATCGCCGGGAGCGAGGGTGAGTTCGATGCCGTCATGGAGGACGCGTCCGCCCCGGGCGAGACGGAGCCCGCGGGCGCGCAGATGCGGCGCGCCGGCAGCGGCGAGGGGCTGGGTGTTCAGGGTCATGTCGAGCCTTCCGGTGGAGGGTCACCGGGCAGGCGGAAGCGCCGCCCGGTCAGGTTCCGGTCGGCGGCGTGAGGTCGGGGTGCAGCGCCGCCGTCAGCGGCGGGTGCGGGGGCGGGCCATCATCGAGGCCCCAGCCGAGGTGCTCAACATGCCACCCACGGTAGCTGTCGTCACTGCGCCCGGTCACCCGAATATCAGGGGTCCCACAGCGACGCTGCACACTCCGTAGAATCATCTGCCATGAGCACAGTCCTGTCAGCGGTCGCCTGGCCGTACGCCAACGGTCCCCGCCACATCGGCCACGTCGCCGGCTTCGGCGTCCCCTCCGATGTCTTCTCCCGTTACATGCGCATGGCCGGCCACGACGTGCTGATGATCTCCGGCACCGACGAGCACGGCACCCCGATCCTGGTGGCAGCCGACGCAGAGGGCGTGCCCGCCCGAGAGCTCGCCGACCGCAACAACCGCACCATCGTCGAGGACCTGGTGGCACTGGGCCTGTCCTACGACCTGTTCACCCGTACCACCACCCGCAACCACTACCAGGTGGTGCAGGACATGTTCGTGGCCGTGCGGGACAACGGCTACATGATCGAGCAGCTCACCAGCGGCGCCGTCTCGCCGTCCACCGGCCGTACCCTGCCCGACCGGTACATCGAGGGCACCTGCCCCATCTGCAACACCCCCGGGGCCCGCGGCGACCAGTGCGACGCCTGCGGCAACCAGCTCGACCCCACCGACCTGATCGATCCGGTCTCCCGCATCAACGGTGAGACCCCCGAGTTCGTCGAGACCTCCCACTGGTTCCTGGACCTGCCCGCCCTCGCCGCGGAGCTGGAGCACTGGCTCGACGAACGGGAGGAGACCGGCCTGTGGCGGCCCAACGTGATCCGCTTCAGCCAGAACATCCTCGAGGACATCAAGCCGCGCGCGATGACCCGCGACATCGACTGGGGCATTCCGGTCCCGGACTGGGAGGACCAGCCCAACAAGCGCCTGTACGTGTGGTTCGACGCGGTGATCGGTTACCTCTCCGCCTCGATCGAGTGGGCGCGCCGCAGCGGCGACCCGGAGGCCTGGCGCACGTGGTGGAACGACCCCGACACCCTGGCCTACTACTTCATGGGCAAGGACAACATCGTCTTCCACTCCCAGATCTGGCCCGCCGAGCTGCTGGCCCAGAACGGCAAGGGAGACAAGGGCGGCCGGCCCGGGAAGTTCGGTGAGCTGAAGTTGCCCACCGAGGTGGTCTCCAGCGAGTTCCTGACCATGGAGGGCAAGAAGTTCTCCTCCTCCAAGGGCGTGGTCATCTACGTGCGCGACATGCTCGAGCGCTACCAGCCCGACGCACTGCGCTACTACATCTGCGCCGCCGGCCCCGAGAACCAGGACGCCGACTTCACCTGGGTCGACTTCGTCACCCGCACCAACAACGAGCTGGTGGCGGGTTGGGGCAACCTCGTGAACCGCACCGCCGCGATGATCGCCAAGAACGTCGGCGAGATCCCGGCGGCCGGCGACCTCGAGGAGATCGACGAGAAGCTGCTGGCCTCGATCCGCAAGGGCTTCGGGACGGTCGGGCACTACATCGAGACCCACCACCAACGTTCCGCCATCGCCGAGGCGATGCGCCTGGTGGGCGAGACCAACCGCTACGTGTCCGAGACCGAGCCGTTCAAGCTGAAGGCCCCGGAGCAGCGTGAGCGTCTGCTGACCGTGCTGCACGTGCTCGCCCAGGCCGTGACCGACCTGAACACGATGCTGGCCCCGTTCCTGCCGTTCTCCGCCAACGCCGTGGAGAAGACGCTGGGCGGGGAGCGGCAGATGGCGCCGCTGCCGCGCATCGAGGAGGTCGAGGACCTCGACGGCGGCCCCAGCTATCCCGTGATCACCGGTGACTACACCGATGTGCCCGCGTGGGAGCACCGTCCGGTCACAGTCGGTGCCCCGGTCTCCAAGCCCACCCCGGTGTTCGTCAAGCTCGACCCGGCGATCGCCGAGGAGGAGCTCGAGCGTCTGGAAGCTGTCGCAGCCGAGCAGGAGTGATCCTGCGCCACGGATCGCAGATGCGAGGACGGGCCCCGGCACACGCCGGGGCCCGTTCGCGGTCCAGGGGCGTCGCTGATCCCTAGG